>CBIHMU010000120.1:0-13825 GCA_966211105.1 uncultured Burkholderiales bacterium | reverse complement strand
GCCAGGAGCACGTCGCCATCGTGGCCGCGCTCGAACAGGGCGACGCCGGCCGCGCCGAGGCGCTGATGGCCGAGCATCTCGCCAGCGTGCAGGCGGGTCTGCAGCTCGAGACGCAGACCGACGACCCCTTGCATCACCTGCGCCAGGCGCTGACGCCGATGGCGTCGGGTGCCGCCGCGTCGGCGGCCTCCACCGCGTCCCCCACCGCGCGGTCCACCACGACGTCCCCCGCCGCGCCGGCGCGCCGCTCGCGCGCCCGCACGGTGGCCGCGAACGCCCCCGATTCCGTCCCCGCCCCCTACCTAGGAGCCTTGTTATGAGCCACGCCGTCCGCCCCTCCGTCCGCTCGCCCGTGCCGCGCCGCCTGCTGCTGGCCGCCGGCCTCGGCCTCACCCTGGGCGTCCTGTCGCTGGGCGCGCAGGCGCAGACCGCGCTGGACACCATCACCAAGTCCAAGACCATCAAGATCGCGATCCCGACCGACTACCCGCCCTACGGCTTCGTCGGTCCGGACATGAAGCCGCAAGGCCTGGACGTGGCGATGGCCGAACTGATCGCCGCCAAGCTCGGCGTGAAGGTCGAACTGGTGCCTGTCACCAGCGCCAATCGCATCCCGTACCTGCAGACGAAGAAGGCCGACCTCGTCATCTCGACGCTGGGCAAGAACCCGGAGCGCGAGAAGGTCATCGCCTTCAGCTCGGCCTACGCGCCGTTCTATCAAGCGGTCTTCGCGCCGAAGAGCCTGGCGATCAAGAGCTTTGCCGACCTCGCCGGCAAGACCGTCGCGGTGACGCGCGGCGCGATGGAAGACCAGGAGCTCGCCAAGGTCGCGCCGTCGACCCTGGAGTTCAAGCGCTTCGAGGACAACAACGCGACCATCGCCGCGTTCGCCGCGGGCCAGACGCAGGTGGTCGCCACCAGCGCCGCCGTCGCCGGCAACTTGATGCAACGCCAGCCCGGCCTGAACATCGAATACAAGCTGCTGCTCAAGGACAGCCCGTGCTTCATCGGCGTGGCCAAGGGCGAGGACGCCTTGCTCGCGAAGGTGAACGCGATCGTCGCCGCGGCCAAGCAGGGCGGTGAACTCGAGGCGCTCTCCAAGAAGTGGCTGGGCCGCGGCGCGGGCGAGCTGCCGCTGTGAGCGGCGATCTCGCTGCACCTCGGCATTGATCGCGCCCAGCAGGCACCCCGGGAGCCGCCCATGATCGAGTTCGACTTCGGCGCCGTCCTCGCCGAATGGCCGCTGCTGCTGCGCGGCCTCGCGTGGACGGTCGGCCTCACGGTGATCGCCGTGCCGCTCGGCCTGCTGATCGCGACGCTGGGCGCTTGGGCCCGCGCCTGCGGCTCCGCCGCGCTGCGGCGCGGTGTCGGCGTCTACGTCGAGCTGCTGCGCAACACGCCCTTCATCGTGCAGCTGTTCTTCGTGTTCTTCGGCCTGCCGGCGCTGGGCGTGAAGCTGTCGCCGGAAGCGGCCTCGCTGATCGCGATGACGCTGAACCTGGGCGCCTACGGCACCGAGATCCTGCGCGCCGGCATCCAGGCCGCGCCCAAGGGCCAGTGGGAGGCGGCGCAAAGCCTGGCGCTCGGCCCCACGCAGGTCTTCACGCGCGTGATCCTGCCGCCGGCCTTCAAGCGCGTGTGGCCGGCGATGACCAGCCAGATCGTCATCGTGATGCTCGGCACGGCGGTGTGCGGCCAGATCTCCACCGAAGAGCTGAGCTACGCCGCCAACCTGATCCACAGCCGCAACTTCCGCGCCTTCGAAGCGACCTTCGTCGCGCTGGCGATCTACCTGGCGCTGTCGCTGATCACGCGGCGCTTCCTGCTCTGGGCGGGGCCGAAGTGGTTCTTCGGTGGCGGGAGACGCTCATGATCGAGTTCAGCCTCTGGGACATCCTGCGCAACCTCGCGCTCGCCCTGCGCTGGACCGTGGCGCTGTCGCTGATCGCCTTCATCGGCGGCGGCCTGGTCGGCGGAACACTGCTGTGCCTGCGCATCGGGCTGGGTCGCAAGACGCAACGCGTGATCGGCGCCTACGTCGCGATCTTCCAGGGCACGCCGCTGCTGATGCAGCTGTTCCTGGCCTACTTCGGCGTGTCGCTGCTGGGCATCGACGTGTCGGCGTGGACGGCGGCCTCGCTGGCGCTCACGCTCTACACGAGCGCCTACCTGGTCGAGATCTGGCGCGGTTGCGTCGAGGCCGTGCCGCGCGGCCAGTGGGAGGCCGCGCGCAGCCTGGCGATGAGCTTCGGCGAGCAGCTGCGCCACGTGATCCTGCCGCAGGCGGCGCGCCTGGCGATCGCGCCGACGGTCGGTTTCCTGGTGCAGGTCATCAAGGGCACCGCGCTGGCGTCGGTGATCGGCTTCGTGGAACTGACCAAGGCCGGCGGCATGATCGCCAACGCGAGCTTCAAGCCTTTCCTGGTCTTCGGCTGCGTGGCGCTGTTCTATTTCGTGCTGTGCTTCCCCGTGAGCCTGGCCGCCCAACACCTGGAAAGGAAGCAGCATGGCCGCACTGCCTGACAAGGCGATCGATCACGTGATCGACGCCCCGATTGACGACCCGATAGCCGACCCGGTGGCCGACGGAACGCCGCCGCCGACGATGCCCGCTCCGGGCGTGCCCATCGTGCGCATCACCGCGCTGCGCAAGTCCTACGGCACGAACGAGGTGCTCAAGGGCATCGACCTCGACGTGATGCGCGGCGAGGTGATCGCGCTGATCGGCAAGAGCGGTTCTGGCAAGAGCACGCTGCTGCGCTGCATCAACGGGCTGGAGCAGTTCCAGGACGGTTCGCTGCGCGTGGCCGACAAGCCGCTGTTGCACGACAGCGCGATGGCGATGCGTGCGCTGCGGCAGCAGGTCGGGATGATCTTCCAGAGCTTCAACCTGTTCCCGCACCTGAGCGTCGGGCGCAACGTGATGCTGGCGCCGACGCTGGTGAAGCGGCGCGCCGACAAGGATGCGGCCGAGCAGGCGCGCGCACTGCTTGCGCGAGTAGGTCTTGCGGAGAAGTTCGATGCGATGCCCGATCAGCTGTCGGGCGGTCAGCAGCAGCGCGTGGCGATCGCCCGGGCGCTGGCCATGGAGCCGCAGGTGCTGCTCTGTGACGAGATCACCTCAGCGCTCGATCCGGAGCTGGTCGGCGAGGTGCTGCGCGTCGTCGAGTCGCTGGCCGACGAGGGCATGACGCTGCTGATGGTCACGCACGAGATGAACTTCGCGCGCAAGGTGGCCGATCGGGTGATCTTCATGCACCAGGGACGCGTGCATGAGATCGGTACGCCGGCCGATGTGTTCGGCTCGCCGAGGACGCCGGAGCTGAAGCAGTTCCTGAAGTCGCTGGATGACTGATGGCAGGGTCCGGGGTGCGATCTAGACTGGGATGCACTCCGAGGAGCCCCGCCATGCCCGACCGCCGCTCGATCCTCCGATCCACGCTTGCGCTGACGTCCGGCGCATTGAGTGCGACTGCCATGACCTCATCGAAGGCTGTGGCGCCATCCGTTGCAGGCGACAGCAATCCTGTGCGCGACGCCGAGATCGCCTTCGCCGCCACGATGGCCAAACGCGACTTCAAGGCCTTCGCCGAATTCGTCGCCGAGGACGCCGTCTTCATCGACGGCAAGCAGCCGCTGCGCGGCCGTGCCGCGGTGCTGGCGCACTGGAAGCGCTTCTTCGACGGCGCCGAAGCACCGTTCTCCTGGGCACCCGATCTTGTCGAGGTGCTGCCCGACGGCAAGCTTGGCTACTCCACCGGCCCGGTGCTGGTGAAGGACAAGCTGGTGGCGCGGTTCGCGTCGACGTGGCGGCTCGACCCCGACGGCCGCTGGCGCGTCGTCTTCGACAACGGCAGCGAGGTCTGCGAGTGCAAGGACAAGTGATCGGGACCGTTCAATCGACCAGGCCCCGTCCGCTCACGCGAACCAGTCTTCGTCCGGCAACTGCTCGAACACCCGCTTCAAGCCGCCGCCCCAGCCCTGGCTGATCGTCTTGAAGTAGGGATCGTCCTTCGTGATCCGGTGCGGCTCGGCCGGCGCGAAGCTGTCGGTCTTGTAGAGCAGCATGTCGATCGGCAGCCCCACCGACAGGTTGCTGCGAATCGTCGAGTCGAACGAGATCAGCGCGCACTTCGTCGCCTCGGCCAGCGAGCTGTCGAAGTCGATGACGCGGTCGATGATCGGCTTGCCGTACTTGGACTCGCCGATCTGCACGTAGGGCGTGTCTTCCGTCGACTCGATG
Organism: uncultured Burkholderiales bacterium; assembly: GCA_966211105.1. GTDB lineage: Bacteria > Pseudomonadota > Gammaproteobacteria > Burkholderiales > Burkholderiaceae_C > Roseateles. The sequence goes on along the minus strand of CBIHMU010000120.1, from coordinate 9,582 downwards.
AAGTTGCCCTGCGGATAGACGTGGAAGACCCGCGGCGCCTCGCCCCGGATCTGCCCGCCGACGATGAAGTTGGCGCCGAAGTCCACGCCCTGGTTCAACTGGCCGACACCATCGCTGTCGCGCGCCACGACTTCCTTCAGCGTCTTGCCCACCAGCTCCGCCACGTCGTACATCGAGCTCAGGTTCATCAGATGCCGGCCGTCGGCGATGGCGCGCTGGCGCAGCAGGCTCACCACGCTCTGCGTGGTCGCCAGATTGCCGGCCGTGAGCAGGGTGATGAGGCGCTCGCCCGGCTGCTCGAACAGGTTCATCTTGCGGAACGTGGCGATGTGATCCACGCCCGCATTCGTCCGCGAATCCGACGCGAACAGCAGGCCGGCACGCAGCCGCATGGCAACACAGTAAGTCATGGAGCGGAAGGTTATCGCATCAGGCTGGCGGCGCGCCGTCGTGGTGCACGCTCATTGCTGGCCGGTCGTGCCGGGTTTCACGTGCACCTGGGCCCGCATCGTCTCCATCCCGCCGCCCGTGCGCACGCCGCGCACCGGACACGCGTCCAGATAGTCCGCCCCCGTGGCCAGCTTCACGTAACGCCCGTCCGCCAGGCACTGGTTGCTGATGTCGTACCCCAGCCAGCCGCCCGCCATGCCGTGCGCCGCGGCGGAACCGGCGTCGGCCGCGGGCAGGCGCACCTCCGCCCAGGCGTGGCTCGCCACATGCTCGAAGTCCGTGGCGAGGTAACCCGAGACGTACCGCGCCGGCAGCCTCAGCAGCCGCGCGCAGCACACGAAGACCTGTGCGTGGTCCTGGCAGACGCCGTGGCCGGTCTGGAAGGCCTCCGCGGCCGGCGTCGCGGCGTCGGTGTAGCCGCGCACGTAGGGCATGCGCTCGCCGATGGCCGCCATCATCGCGAGCAGCGCGCCATGCGGATCGGCCTTCGCCGCCGCCGCGAAGCCGCTGGCGAACTGCCGCAGCGCGTCGTCCGCCCGGGTCAGCGGGCTGTCGCGCAGGAACAGCGGGGAGGGCAGCTCCTCTTCCGGGTCCGGCGTGGGCGGCGCGTCGTCGGTGTCCACCTCGCCGATCGCGCGCAGGACGATGTCGCGCCGCGGGCCGTCCAGGCTCAGCACGTGCATCGTGTTGCCGAAGGCGTCCTTGCAGGCGCTCGCGGGCGACGGCAGCTCCAGCTGCCAGTGCAGGACGCGCAGACCGCGCGCGGGCCGCGGCGTCAGCCGCAGGTACTGCGTGCTGCGCGCCACGGGTGAGTCGTAGGCGTAGACGGTCTCGTGCGAGATGTGCAGATGCATGGCGCTGTCCCTGGTTTCACTGCGCCTCGAAATAGGCCTGCTGGATGTCGCGGCCGAGCCGCGCCGAGTCCTGCAGGAAACCCGTCAACCACGGATGCAGTCCATGCTCGAGGATCTCGTCCACCGCACCATACTCCAGTCGCAGCGCCAGGCGACCGGCGCTCTGCTTGACATTGCGCCCTGCGTCCTCGGCGCCTTCGCGCGCCTCGATCTGCGGCAGGACGGCGCGGATCTCGTCGCAGCAAGCGCGCAACGAGCGCGGCACGTCCGGTCGCAGGATCAGCAGCTCGGTGACGCGGCGGCCGTTCAGGCTGTCGCGATAGGCCGCGTGGTAGGCCTCGAAGGCCGACAGCGAGCGCAGCAGCGCGTTCCACGCATAGAAGTCCGGCGCGCTTTCACTCGGCGCGTCGACCGGCGCGAGCGTGTCCACCGCCGGGGCGATCAGCTGCGACTTCACGTCCAGCAGCCGCGCAGTGTTGTCCGCGCGTTCGATGAAGGTGCCCAGCCGGATGAAGCAGTACGCGTCGTTGCGCTGCAGCGTCCCGTAGGTCGCGCCGCGGAACAGGTGGGACCGCTCCTTCACCCAGTCGAAGAAGGACGACGGCTCGGCCACGCCCTTGCGCGCGAGCTCGCGGGCTTCCAGCCAGCTGGTGTTGATGGCTTCCCACATCTCGGCGGTGATCTGGCCGCGCACGGCATGCGCGTTCTCGCGCGCCTGCCGGATGCAGGACAGCACCGAGGCCGGGTTCTCCAGGTCGATCCCCATGAAACGGAAGAGCTGCGCGGCGCTCAGCTGCGGGTGGCGCGCCTGGTAGGCCTCGAGCGTGCCGGTCACGGCGAGCGGCGCGGCCAGTTCCGTCGCGGCGCCGCGCGACTGCGGCAGCAGCGACAGCGAGTGCGTGACGTCGAGCATGCGCACCAGGTTCTCGGCGCGCTCCATGTATCGGCTCATCCAGTAGAGCTGTGCGGCGGTACGGCTGAGCATGGGCTTAGTTCTCCAGGATCCAGGTGTCCTTGGTGCCGCCACCCTGGGACGAATTGACGACCAGCGAGCCCGCCTTCAGCGCCACGCGCGTCAGGCCGCCGGCGACCATGTTGACCTCGCGCCCCGAGAGGACGAAAGGCCGCAGGTCGATGTGGCGCGGCGCGATGCCGCGCTCGACGAAGGTCGGGCAGCTCGACAGGCACAGCGTCGGCTGCGCGATGTAGTTCGACGGATCCGCCTTGACGCGTTCCTTGAAGTCCGCGATCTCGGCCGCCGTCGAGGCCGGCCCCACCAGCATGCCGTAGCCGCCCGCGCCGTGGACCTCCTTCACCACCAGCGCCGCCATGTTGGCCAGCACGTGGTCCAGGTCCTGGGCCTCGCGGCACTGCCAGGTCGGCACGTTGTGCAGGATGGGCTCCTCGCCGAGGTAGAAGCGGATCATGTCCGGCACATACGGATAGATGGACTTGTCGTCCGCGACGCCGGTGCCGACCGCGTTCGCCAGCACCACATGCCCCTGCTTGTAGACCGACAGCAGCCCCGGCACGCCCAGCATCGAATCGGACCGGAAGGCCAGCGGGTCGAGGAAGGCGTCGTCGATGCGGCGGTAGATGACGTCGACGCGTTTCGGTCCGACGGTGGTCCGCATGAACACGAAGCCGTCCTTGACGAACAGGTCCTGGCCCTCGACCAGCTCCACGCCCATCTGCTGGGCGAGGAAGGCATGCTCGAAGTAGGCCGAATTGAACGGTCCCGGCGTCAGCACCACGACGGTCGGGTTGTCCGCCAGGCTGGCCTGCCGCAGCGTGTTCAGCAGCAGCGCCGGGTAGTGCGCGACCGGCGCGATCGGATACTTCGCGAACAGCTCCGGGAAGAGCCGCATCATCATCTTGCGGTTCTCCAGCATGTAGCTGACGCCCGAGGGCACACGCAGGTTGTCCTCCAGCACGTAATAACCGCCGTCGGAATGGCGGATCAGGTCCACGCCGGTGATGTGCGCATAGACGCCCAGCGGCAGGTCCAGTCCCTGCATCGCCGGCTGGTACTGCGCGTTGGCGAAGACCTGCTCGGCGGGGATCAGGCCGGCCTTCACGATCTCATGATCGTGGTAGATGTCCCACAGGAAACGGTTGAGCGCGGTGACGCGCTGGCGCAGGCCGCGTTCCAGCATCCGCCAGTCGTCGGCGGGAACGATGCGGGGCACGGTGTCGAAGGGGATCAGGCGTTCCGCGCCGGCCTCGTCGCCGTAGACGGCGAAGGTGATGCCGACCTTGTGGAACAGCAGGTCAGCTTCCGACCGTTTCTTGGCGAGGGCGTCGGGGGTCTGGGCGTGCAGCCAGTCCGCGAAGTCCTGGTAACTGGGCCGGATCGCGCCGCTTTGCAGCAGCATCTCGTCATAGTGGCCGGGGGCCGGAAGGGTCAACGCATGCATGAGGTCTCCAGGGACGGACCGCCTCCGGGTGGCGGTCAGAAGGGGCCGGTTGCAAGCGCCGTGCCCACCCCCGTCCGGCGGACGGGCCGGCAAGGCCGCCAGCTTGATCGCTTTTGGTGCGCCTGCACAGCCCGCCCCGCGACGGTGCCCGGACAGGGTCGGGCTTTGCCCGCCGCTGGTGCAGTGGCACTATCCCGCGTTGCGGCTTGCGCCCGCTCTCGCTACAACTGCGGTGATGCACGACAACGCCCAGGTCCTGCCGTCCCCTCCCACGCCCGGCAGTCCTCCCGGACCGGGCGAGAGCGCCGACGGTTTCCTCCCGCCGCGCGGCTCGCGCGCCTCCCTCGGACGCTGGCTGACCATGATGGTCCTGGCGGCCGTGGCGGTCGCGCTGCTGACCTCCGCCCTGCTGATCGAGAACTTCGCCCGCGCCCATGCCGAACGCCGCGCGGTCGGGTCGCTGCGCCAGGTCGCGGTCGATTTCCGCGACGCGCTGGACCGCGGCATGGCCCAGCAGTTCAAGGAAGTCCGGGTGCTGGCCCAGCTGGAGCCCTTCCGGCGCTTCGACGACCCCGAGGCGATGCGCCGCGCGCTGGACCAGGTGCAGGTCGGCTTCGACCATTTCGCCTGGCTGGGCGTGACGGACGGGCAGGGCCGGGTGCTGGCCTCGGCCGGCGGCTTGCTGGACGGCGTCGACGTCTCCAAGCGTCCGTGGTGGCAGGGCGCGAAGGGCGGGCAGCCCTTCGTCGGGGACGTGCACGCGGCGCTGCTGCTGGAAAAGCTGCTGCCGCGCCAGAACGAACCCTGGCGTTTCGTCGACTTCGCGATCCCGCTGCTCGACCAGCGCGGCCAGTTGCAGGGGGTCTTCGGCGTGCACCTGAGCTGGGGCTGGGCGCGCCAGATCAAGAGCGAGCTGATCGACGCGACGATGTCGTCCCACCAGGCGGACGCGCTCGTGCTGGGCAAGGACGGCGTGGTGATCCTGGGACCCTCGGACCGGGAAGGCAAGCCGATGCCGATCGGCGACGAGAACGGTCAGGGCCTGCGGCATCACGAGGTCGACGGCGTCGAGTACTTCGCCGTCAGCGTGCCGAGCCAGGGTTACGGTCCGTATCCCGGTCTCGGCTGGACGGTGCTGGTGCGGCAGCCGGTGGCGGTGGCGCTGGCGGACTATTACGGCCTGCGCCGCCAGATCGCACTCAGCGCGATCCTGCTGCTGGCGGCGGCGGTGCCGCTGAGCTGGTGGCTGGCGCGGCGCATGAGCCGCCCGCTGAACGAGCTGGCCGACGCGATCGCGCAGCGGCGTCACCTGAGCGAGGACGCGCTCCCCTCCGTCGGCGGCTATCGCGAGGCGGCGATGCTGTCTCACGCGCTGACCGACCTGGCCCACCGGCAGGCCGAGCAGGACCGCTCGCTGGCGGAACTCAACGCGTCGCTGGAACTGCGCGTGCAAGCGCGCACGCTGGAGCTGCACGAGGCGCTGGTGCGCCAGGAGGCCAGCGAGCGCCGGCTGCACACGATCGCGGACAACCTGCCGGTGCTGATCTCCTACATCGACGCGGAGGAGCGTCTGCGCTTCCTCAACGCGACCTTCCGGACCTGGATGGGCACGGAGATGGAAAACGCGCTGGGCCGCACCTTGCTGGAGGTGGTGGGGCCGGTGCTGTATGCGCAGCGGGAGCCTTTCCTGAAGGCGGCGCTGGCGGGCGTGCGTCAGCGTTTCGAGACGCGCTCGGAGAGCAACGGCGTGGCACGCGACATGCTCGCCGAGTACGTGCCCGACCTGCGCCCCGACGGCAGCGTGGCCGGCGTCTACACGCTGGCGACCGACATCACGCCGTTCAAGCAGGTGGAGCGGGAGCTGGACCAGCTCAGCCGCGTCGACCCGCTGACCGGGTTGCCGAACCGGCGCCAGTTCGAGTCCCGCCTGTCCGAATCGATCGCCCGCACGCGGCGCGTCCAGCGGACCATGGCGTTGATGTTCATGGACCTGGACCACTTCAAGCAGATCAACGATTCGCTGGGGCATGCGGCCGGGGACGTGGTGTTGCGGGCCTTCGCCGACCGGGTGCGCGGGACGCTCCGCGAGACCGACCAGCTCTGCCGGCTGGCCGGCGACGAGTTCGTGCTGATCCTCGAGAACCTGAACACGCCGCAGGAGGCGACGCTCGTGGCCCAGAAGGTGCTCGATGTGGTGCAGGCGCCGCTGACCTTGCAAGGTCAGGCGTTGCGGATGTCGACCAGCATCGGGATCGCCTGTCATGACGGCGGGGCGGAGGACGACGTGGCGCTGCTGGGCCGCGCGGACGACGCGCTCTATGCGGCCAAGGCGGCCGGGCGCGGTTGCTGGCGTCTGGCGGATTGAGGGACGGCGGCGTCGGGTGGCATCGGGCGGCTTCGGGTGTAATGCGACCCATGGTTGCCCGCACGACTCCCGCCCCTTCCGCGCTCAAGCCGACGCTCAAGCTCCGCATGCGCGTCACCGTCGGCGAGGTCATCGCCATCGGACCGGGCAAGATCGCGCTGCTGGAGGCGCTGGACGACACCGGCTCCATCACCGCGGCAGCCAAATCGCTCGACATGTCCTATCGCCGCGCCTGGCTCCTCATCGATGAAACCAACAAGGCGTTGAAGGAACCCGCCGTGACCACCGCCGCCGGCGGCGCCAAGGGCGGCGGCAGCGTACTCACCGACTCCGGACGGGCGTTGATCTCGCTTTATCGTCAGATCGAAGACACCGCGCTCGCAGCTTGCAAGTCGGACATCAAGCAGCTGCTGAAACTGCTCGCGTCCTGAGATCGGCGCGCACGCCGGCAGCGCCGGCGTCGAAGCACCGAGATCCTCGGGCCCTGGCCGTGCGCAAAGCGAGGCGGCCATCGTTCCAGCGTCGTTCGCGCAATATCCTGGGATATATTGCGAGCCTCCTCTCCTCCTCTGTGTCCGCCCGTCGAAGGACTCGCCATGCGCTCGATTCGCCCCGTCCAGATCGCCCGTCGCGCGGCCGTGCTGACCCTCGCGTTGATGGCCGCCGGCCTCGCGCAGGCCGCGGAGGTGACCGTCTCCGCCGCCGCCAGCCTGACCAACGCGTTCAAGGAACTGGCGCCGGCCTTCGAGGCGGCACATCCGGGGACCAAGGTCCAGTTGAACTTCGCTGCATCCGACGCGCTGCTCGCCCAGATCGCCAAGGGCGCGCCCGTCGACGTGTTCGCCTCGGCCGACCAGGAAACGATGGACAAGGCCCAGCAGCAGAAGCTGCTGGTCGACGGCACGCGACGCAACTTCGTCTCCAACGCGCTGGTCGTCATCACGCCGGCCGAGCACGGCGTGGCGCTGAAGTCGCTGGCGGACCTGCAGCAGCCGATCGTGAAGCGCATCGCCATCGGCAAGCCCGAGGGCGTGCCTGCCGGCCGTTATGCCAAGGGCGCGCTGGAGAAGGCCAGGCTGTGGACGGCCCTTGAGCCCAAGGCGGTCTACGCGCAGAACGTGCGCCAGGCGCTGGACTACGTCTCGCGCGGCGAGACCGAGGCCGGCTTCGTGTACGCGACCGACGCCTTCGTGCTGAAGGACAAGGTCCGCATCCTGTTCAGCGTGCCGACCGGGACGCCGATCGCCTACCCGATCGCCGTCACCAACGGCGGCTCGAACGTCGACGGCGGCAAGCAGTTCCTGGACTTCGTCGCCTCGGCCGCCGGCCAGGCGGTGCTCGCCCGGTACGGCTTCCAGAAGCCCTGATCGTCCGACGACGTCTGGCCGAGGAGCGCCATCCCCCGTGGAATCCGCCTGGATCGCGCTCGCGCTCTCACTGAAAGTCGCCGGCTGGGCGACGGCGCTCAACCTGGTGCTCGGCGTCGCGGCCGGTTTCGCGCTCGCGCGCCTGCGTTTCCCCGGGCGGGAGCTGCTGGACGCCGTGCTGACGCTGCCGATGGTGCTGCCGCCGACAGTGCTCGGCTACTACCTGCTGGTCGTCATCGGCAAGCGCGGCTGGCTCGGGGCCTGGCTCTGGGACACCTTCGGCATCCACCTGATCTTCACCTGGCAGGGCGCGGTGATCGCGGCGACCATCGTCGCCTTCCCGCTCGTCATGAAGTCGGCGCGGGCCGCGTTCGAGGGCGTGGATCCGCAGCTGGAGCGCGCCGGGCGGGTGCTGGGCCTCGGCGAAGGGGCGCTGTTCTTCCGCGTGACCCTGCCGATGGCCTGGCGCGGCGTGCTGGCCGGCGTGCTGCTGGCCTTCGCCCGCGCGCTGGGCGAGTTCGGCGCGACGCTGATGGTCGCCGGCAGCATCCCGGGCAAGACGCAGACGCTGTCGGTGGCCGTCTACGAGGCGGTGCAGGCGGGCCAGGACGACACCGCCAACCTGCTGGTGCTGATCGTGTCGCTGACCTGCATCGTGGTGCTGCTGGCCGCCGGCCGGCTGGCCGGCCCGAGGAGCGCCGCATGAGCTTCGAGGTCCGCATCCGCAAGCACGTCCAGGGCGGCGGCCGTCGCTTCGAGCTCGACGTCAGCTTCAGCACCGACGCGCGGCGGACGGTGATCTACGGGCCGTCGGGCGCCGGCAAGAGCCTGACGCTGCAGGCCGTCGCGGGCCTGTTGAAGCCCGACGACGGCACGATCTCCATCGACGGCCATCCGGTCTTCGACAGCGCGTCGCGCATCGACGTGCCGGCGCGCGAGCGGCGGCTGGGCTACCTGTTCCAGGACTACGCGCTGTTCCCGCGGCTGACGGTGCGGCAGAACATCGCCTTTGCGCTGAAGCGCGGCTGGCGCAATCCCTCGCGCCACGAGGGGGGCGAGGCGGTTGACCGCTGGATCCAGGCCTTCGAGCTGGAGCGCGTCGCGCAGCAGCGGCCGGACCAGCTGTCCGGCGGCCAGCGCCAGCGCACCGCGCTGGCCCGCGCGCTGGTGAACGGGCCGCGCGCGCTGCTGCTCGACGAGCCGTTCTCCGCGCTCGATCCGGAGCTGCGCGGCCGCATGCGCGCGGAGCTCGACACCTTGCTCGAGCGCGTCGGCGTGCCGATGCTGATGATCACGCACGACCCCGAGGACCTGGCCCGCTTCGGGGACCGCCGCGTGATGCTGCGCGACGGTGTCGTCCGCGGTATCGAGTCCGGAGGATCCTGACAACGGTTGTCGCCGGGCCCCTGAGAATCAGGCGTCATGGAGAGCGACGACATGCGGCAGTCAGAGGCAGGCCCCGGCACCGGGCCCAGACCGGAAGCGGGGACGGAAGCGGGGACGGAGGCGGGCGGGGTCAGTCATTGCGACCTGGTCATGAAGGGCGGCGTCACCAGCGGCGTGATCTACCCGCGGCTGGTGGCCGGGCTGTCCGAGCGATACCGGTTCAAGAACATCGGCGGCACCTCGGCGGGCGCGATCGCGGCCGGCGCCAGCGCCGCGGCGGAGCTCGGCCGCCAGCGCGGTCATGTCGGCGCCTTCGATCGGCTGGCCCGCCTGCCGGAGGAACTCGGTGCGGAGACCCCGGGCGCAAGACCTGGCCCCGATCGCCACCGGCTGTTCACGCTCTTCCAGCCGGTCCCCGCGTTGCGCCGGCACTTCGAGGTGCTGACGCGGGCGCTCGGCAAGCCCGCGGGCGCGGCGGCGGCGTCGGTCATCGGCGGCATGGTGGCGATGCATGGTCTGGCCGCGTTGGCGGTCGCGGGTGTGGGTGCGGCGCTGCTCGTGCCCTATGTCCGCCTGCTCACGCCGGACGCCGGGACCGGACCCTGGCAGACCTTGGCCGCGGTCGCCGGGTTGGCGGCGATCGTCGCGCTGGTGACGGGCGCGGTGGTCGGCACGGTGCTGGCACTCTTCGCCCGCAGCCTGCTGCGCGGGCTCAAGGACAACGGCTACGGCCTGTGCAGCGG
>CBIHMU010000119.1:0-14446 GCA_966211105.1 uncultured Burkholderiales bacterium | reverse complement strand
GTGGGGGAGGAGGGAGGGCGACGGGAAGCGGGCGTCGACCGCGGACGCGGGGCAGTCATCGACCGCGCGTCAGGTGGAGGGACCGGCCTTGGCGCGGCGCATCTGCTCCGCGAAGACCTGTTCCATCGCCTTCTTTTCAGGCAGCACGTACACGATGCCGCCGCGCTTGCCGAAGGTCGGCCACAGCGTCTGCTCGAAGAATTTCACCGGCATGTTGATGCAGCCGAAGCTGATGCGGTTGTCCTTGGGCGTCGGCGAGGCGAGCCGCTCCAATCGACGCTCCGCGGGGTTGGTCGGGCGCACGCGGTGCATGGACACGGCGGCGTCGTAGTCGACCCAGAGCACGTCCTCGTGACCGGCGTTCTTGCCGGGCTGCGCCACGAAGCGGCCGGCCGGCGTGGTGCGCTCGTTCGGGCGCACCTCGGCGATGGGCCGCAGGCCGATGCCCGCGACGCTGTCGTCGCCGGCGGCGTAGCCCAGCAGCACCGGCGTGGTCGCCTGGAGCTTGCCGTCCGGGCTGAACACCAGCACCTGGGCCTGACGCTTGTCGAGGATCGCGAACGGTCGACCGTTGTGATCCCAACCCGCCATCACCCATTGGGCGAGCTGGCGGGCCTGCTTGGAAACTTTGGTCTTGCCGAAATCGGCCGTGCCGGTCCGCAGCACTGGTGCGGGGGCGTGGACGACCGGCTGGACCGGGGCTGAAGGAAGATGACGGGCCACGACGGGCGGAGCCGGCCGCAGCTGCTTCATGAGGAAGGTCGCCGCCGGCCAGGCCAGCAGCGCGCCGGCCAGGCCCAGCGCCAGACCCTGTGCCGCCCATCCCGCGCGCTCACGCAGGGGCTCCGGGATCCACTCCGACACCCGCTTCGAGGGCGGCCTCGGAGGAGGATCGCTGAAGAAATACCCGCTGGAGGCGCGCAGCATGGTGGGCTTTCAGGGAGAGGTCAGATCCGGGCGTGGCAGCCGAGGGCGCTCACCGATCAGTTGCGGTCGGCGCGCGGAGCCGGCGTGCCGGCGCTGGTCGGCTCGGTCGGCAGCGGATCCTGCTGCGACTGCGGCTGCTGGTTCTGCCACTGGTCCGTCGACGACGGCTGCGTCTGTTGCGACTGCGCTTCAGGCGTCGTCTGGTTCTGCTGCGTGGTCGCGGTGTTCGACTGGTCAGCCGGCGTCATGCTCTGGTCGGCCGGTGCCTGCTGCTCGGTCTGGGTGGCGGGGTACTGTTCCTGTGTCGCTTGCGTCGGGGCGGACTCGGCCGTGTTCTCGACCTGCGCATAAGCCAGGCCCAGCACGCTGGCGAAAGCAGTCAGGGCGACGGCACCGGTCACGAGGGATTTGGTTGCGTTCATTTGAGTCTCTCCTTTGGGCTTGAGGGGCCGATCGGTGGAGATCGGTTAGGACCAACTTTGGACCGTCGAAGGGGCGTCGGCAGTGGGCTGAAGTCGCGAGGCTTTGTAGGACAACCGGCAGGTTGCACCCCGATACATCCGCGTGTTCATCGGGGCAAACGGCGATCCCTGGACAGGCGCTGGCCCCTCCGCCGGCGGCTCGCGCCCAAGAAAAAACCGGACGACCCAGGACGGGTGGTCCGGTGAAGAAGGCGCTGATGGACGCCTTCGGAGACAGGAGATCTCCGAACAATAGGCATTCACCCCGATCGCATAAATGCTGCGCCGCGCAACGCACCGTTGTGGGGGCCTCAACAATCCGCCCTGGTGCCAGGGCCGCCCCATACCGCCTGGGGATCCCACCGCCGACAGGGGGTGTTGTGCGTTGATCGCCCGAACTCCCGCTGCCACATTCCGTTACCGCCCGGCATTTCACAGCTGCCGGCTGTCGGTTTCGTGCGATAGATGTCCGCCCGCTACGTGTGGTTGTCATTGGATGTCAGTGACATGCGTCAAGATCGCGCCCGCCGCGAGCGTTCTGCGCCAACTTTTTCAGCCCGTCACCAGAAATCGGTTTCCTAACGGTTTCTTGATGCCGAAAGGGACGAGGGAGGTCGGAACACGGGACGCGGCCGAACGGTGCCGTTGGAGGGTTCGGTACCGATCGTCATCAGCGGGCCGCGTCGCGGCCGCCTTTCATTGTTTGAGGAGGACCCATGTCTACTGTGCTGACCGATCAGGGCGGCGGATCCGCCGGCTCGAGCTGGCTGGACAAGGAGCGCACGATCGCCGCTCCTGGTTTCAACCGCTGGCTGGTGCCGCCGAGCGCGCTTGCCATCCACCTGTGCATCGGGATGGCCTACGGCTTCTCGGTGTTCTGGCTGCCGCTGTCCAAGATGCTGCAGACCGCCGGTACCGGCGCCGCGTGCGGCAAGGATGTGGGCTTCTTCGCCCAGCTGTTCACCACCCAGTGCGACTGGAGCGTCGCGACCCTGGGCTGGATGTACACGCTGTTCTTCGTGTTCCTGGGTTGCGCGGCCGCGATCTGGGGCGGCTGGCTGGAACGCGCCGGTCCCCGCAAGGCCGGCCTGGTGTCGGCCGTCTGCTGGTGCGGCGGCATGCTGATCTCCGCGATCGGCATCCACACCCACCAGTTCTGGATGATGATCCTCGGCTCCGGCGTGATCGGCGGCATCGGCCTGGGCCTGGGCTACATCTCGCCGGTGTCGACGCTGATCAAGTGGTTCCCGGACCGCCGCGGCATGGCGACCGGCATGGCCATCATGGGCTTCGGCGGCGGCGCGATGATCGGTTCGCCGCTGGCCGTCGAACTGATGAAGCACTTCGCCACCCCCACCGACGCGGGCGTGATGCAGACCTTCGTCGTGATGGCCGTCGTGTACTTCCTGTTCATGGTCGCCGGCGCGCTGGGCTACCGCGTGCCGCCCACCGGCTGGAAGCCCGAAGGCTGGACCCCGCCGGCGGCGCAGGCCGCCAACACCATGATCACGCAGCGCCACGTGCACGTGAAGAAGGTGTGGGGCATCCCGCAGTTCTGGCTGGTGTGGATCGTGTTGTGCATGAACGTGTCCGCCGGCATCGGCGTGATCGGCATGGCCAGCCCGATGCTGCAGGAGATCTTCGGCGGTTCGCTGATCGGCGTGGAAGCCAAGTTCGCGGAACTCGACAAGACGCAACTCGCGGCCATCGCGGCCATCGCCGGCGGCTTCACCGCGCTGCTGAGCCTGTTCAACATCGGCGGCCGCTTCGTGTGGGCGTCGCTGTCGGACAAGCTGGGCCGCAAGCTGACCTACACCGTGTTCTTCGTGCTGGGCGGCCTGCTGTACGCCAGCCTGCCGAGCAGCGCGGCCGCGGGCCACAAGCTGGCCTTCGTGGGTGCGGTCTGCATCATCCTGTCGATGTACGGCGGCGGCTTCGCCACCGTGCCGGCCTACCTGGGCGACCTCTTCGGCACGCAGATGGTGGGCGCGATCCACGGCCGCCTGCTGACCGCCTGGGCCACCGCCGGCATCCTGGGCCCCATCGTCGTGAACTACATGCGCGACTACCAGCTGGGCCTGGGCATCCCGCGCGAGCAGGTCTACAACCAGACGATGTACATCCTGGTGGGCATGCTGGTCGTCGGCCTGCTGGCCAACCTGGCCATCCGTCCGGTCGCCGACAAGCACTTCATGACCGACGCCGAACTGGCCGTCGAGAAGAAGCTGGCGCACGAGAAGGCCGCCGCCGCCGAAGTGGGCAGCGGCCCGGGCGCCGGCCGCGCCACGCCGACCGCGCTGGTCGCGCTGGCCTGGCTGGCCGTGGGCATCCCGCTGGCCTGGGGCATCTATCGCACGCTGCTGAGCGCCGCGAAGTTCTTCTCTTGACCCTCACGGCACGGCGCTGACTGCCAGCGCCGATACTGTGAACACGATGGCAGGCCTCGGTCTGCCATTCTTCCTTCCTAGCGAGGGGCGGGCCGAGCGCCGGGCCGCCCCAAGCCGGCCCGCCACCCCCACGGGGGGTGTTTTTGAACGGGCCGTGGCCCGATCCAACCGGGGGTAAACATGAGCGACCAGAAGATCCACTTCTACAAGGGCCCGGCGGGCGGCTGGGGCGCGCTGAGGAGCGTCGCGAAGCACCTGCAGCAGCAGGGCGTCGCGGTGAAGGGCGCCAAGACGCTGCTGTCGGCCAACCAGGCGGACGGCTTCGACTGCCCGGGCTGCGCATGGCCCGACCGGGATCACCGCTCGACCTTCGAGTTCTGCGAGAACGGCGCCAAGGCGATCGCCGCCGAGGCGACCGCGCACCGCGCCACGGCCGAGGTGCTGGGCGCGCACACCGTCAGCGAACTGGCCGAGTGGTCCGACTACGACCTCGAGAACATGGGCCGCATCACCGAGCCGCTGGTCTACGACCGCGCCACGGACCGCTACCGGCCGATCGCCTGGGACGACGCCTTCGAGCTGATCGCCGCGCGCCTGAACGCGCTGAAGGATCCCAACGAGGCGATGTTCTACACCTCGGGCCGCGCCAGCAACGAGGCTGCGTTCCTCTACCAGCTGTTCGTGCGCGAGTTCGGCACCAACAACTTCCCCGACTGCTCGAACATGTGCCACGAGCCCAGCGGCCAGGGCCTGAAGCCGACGATCGGCATCGGCAAGGGCACGGTGACGCTGCACGACTTCGAGCAGGCGGACGCGATCTTCATCTTCGGCCAGAACCCGGGCACCAACCACCCGCGCATGCTGGGCGAGCTGCGCGAGGCATCCAAGCGCGGCTGCAGGATCGTCAGCTTCAACCCGCTGCGCGAGCGCGGCCTGGAGCGCTTCGCCGATCCGCAGGACAAGCTGGAGATGGCCACGCTGGGCAGCACGCCCATCTCGACGAACTACTTCCAGCTGCGCATCGGCGGCGACATGGCCGTGATGAAGGCGCTGTGCAAGCGCGTCTTCGAGCTCGACGACGCGGCGGTCGCCGCCGGCGGCGAGCGCGTGCTGGACCTGGGCTTCATCGCCGAGCACACGCACGGCATCGAAGCCTTCGAGGCCAGCATCCGGGCCGAAAGCTGGGAAGCGCTGGAAGCCGAATCCGGCCTGTCGCAGGCGCAGCTGTGCGCCGCCGGCGACCTGTACGCGCAGGCCAAGCGCGTGATCATCTGCTGGGGCATGGGCATCACCCAGCACCAGCATTCGGTCGCGACGATCCAGCACATCGCGGCGCTGCTGATGCTGCGCGGCAACCTGGGCCGTGAAGGCGCGGGGGCCTGCCCGGTGCGCGGCCACTCCAACGTGCAGGGCGACCGCACGATGGGCATCTACGAGAAGCCGCCGAAGGCGCTGCTGGACCGCCTGGGCCAGGTCTTCGGCTTCGAGCCGCCGCGCGAGAACGGCTACGGGACCGTCGAGGCCATCCAGGCGATGCTCGACGGCAAGGGCAAGGTGTTCTTCGCGCTGGGCGGCAACTTCGCCTCGGCGACGCCGGACACGATCGCGACCTGGAAGGCGCTGCGCTCGACCGACCTGACGGTGCACGTGACGACCAAGTTCAACCGCAGCCACACCATCCACGGCAAGGAGGCGCTGGTGCTGCCCTGCCTGGGCCGCACCGAGATCGACATGCAGGCCGGCGGCCCGCAGGGCGTGACGGTGGAGGACTCGATGAGCATGGTCCACCTGTCCAGCGGCATGAACGCGCCGGCGTCGGAGCACCTGCTGTCCGAGCCGATGATCGTGGCGCGCCTGGCGGCCGCCACGCTGAAGGGGCGCTCGAAGACGCCGTGGATGTGGCTGGTGGAGGACTACGCGCGCATCCGCGACAAGATCGAGGCGGTCTTCGACGACTTCGCCGGCTTCAACGAGAAGATCAAGACGCCGGGTGGCTTCCGGCTGCGCAACACCGCGTCGGAGCGGGTCTGGAACACGCCCACCGGCAAGGCCAACTTCATCCCCTACGCGCTGCCGACGGACACGCCGCTGCATCAGGCGCGCGCGCGGATGCGCGGCGACGAGAAGACGGTGGTCTTCAACCTGGCGACGGTGCGCTCGCACGACCAGTACAACACGACGATCTATGGCAACGACGACCGCTACCGCGGCGTCTGGGGCCATCGCCGCGTGGTGTTCATCAACAAGGAAGACCTGCGGGCGATCGGCATGAAGGCCGGCCAGTGGGTCGACATCACCAGCGTCTACAGCGACGGCGACACGCGTCGCGCGGAGAAGTTCGTGCTGATCGAGTACGACATCCCGCGCGGCTGCCTGGCCAGCTACTTCCCGGAGACCAACGCGCTGGTGCCGCTGAGCAGCGTGTCCATCGGCGCCGGCACGCCGACGTCCAAGTCCATCCCGGTGGTGCTGACGCTGCGCGAGCAGGATGCGCCGCTGCCGCAGGACCAGGCCCGCTCGGTGGCGGGCGTGAGCGCCTGAGGACGCGACCATGAGCGCTGCCGGCGCGCCCGCCGCCAAGGCCCGCGACGACCCCGGCCATGAGGCCGGGCAATCGATCGCGGCCTCGATCGATGAGGTCGGTGAGGTCGAGGACGACGGCGACGTGGCCGCGCAGGCGCGTTTCGCGTTGGAGACGCTGGCGGAGCTGGACGGCGGCAATGGCGTTTCGCTGCCGCGGCTGGCCAAGCGCACGGGGCTGCGCGTCAGCGTGCTGCTGCGGCTCTACACCCTGATGAGCGACGCGCGCGTCGGCGACGCGCAGGGACCCGGCTGGGTGCGCCTGCACGTGGACGAGGACGGTCGCTGGATCGCCCGCCTCACGCCGGCGGGTCGCGGCGACGGCGCGGATGACGCGGCCGCGGAGACGGCGCCATGAGCAAGACCTCGGGCGACGCCAGAAGCCACGGGATGGGCGATGCCGGGACCGATGCCGTGAGCGATCCAGTGAGCGATCCAGTGAGCGATGCCTGCGCGCTGCCCGGCGATGACGACGCGCCGCTGCCCTCCGCGCTGATCGCGGTGCGGCCGGAGCGGCTCGGCGCCGCACGGGCGGCGGACGAGGAGTTCGTCGCCGAGGAAGTGCCGATCGCCCTCGAGTACAACGGCCTGTCGCATGCGGTGATGCTGGCGACGCCGCTGGAGCTCGAGGACTTCGCGCTCGGCTTCTCGCTGACCGAAGGCCTGCTGGCTTCGCCGGCGGATCTGCTCGACGTGGAAGTGCGGACGCGGCCCAACGGCGTCGCGCTCCAACTGCGCGTGACGGCACGCTGCGAAGTGCTGCTGAAGGAGCGTCGTCGCAGCATGGCCGGCCGCACGGGCTGCGGCCTGTGCGGCACGGACAAGCTCGATCAGGTCTTCCGCGTGCCGGATCGACCGGTGCCGCCCTTGCCCGCGGCGCTCGGCGACAGCGACGCCCTGGTCCCGGCGCTGTCGCGCGCCATGCGCGAGCTCGCCGCGGCGCAGCCGCTGCAGCAACGCACTGGCGGGATCCACGCGGCCGCCTGGTGCCGCCCGGACGGCGAAGTGGTCCTCGTGCGCGAGGACGTGGGCCGGCACAACGCGCTCGACAAGCTGATCGGCGCGATGGCCAAGGCCGGCATCGATGCGTCGCAAGGCTTCGCCGCGGTCACCAGCCGCGCCAGCTTCGAGATGGTCCAGAAGGCCGCCATCGCCGGCATGCCGATGCTGGCTGCGGTCAGCGCGCCCACGCACCTGGCGATCCGCACGGCGCAGTCCTGCGGGCTGCGGCTGGCGGGCTTCGTCCGGGAAGGCCGGGCGACGCTCTACGCCTGAACGTCTGAACGCCTCAGAACTTGCAGCCCATGCCGAGCTGGGCCATCACATCGATCTGAGCCGATCCGTCCGCCTTGCGGTTGAGCTTGGACGGCATCCGGAATCGCGCGGCGCATTCGGTGGCGTCGAGCCCCAGGCCTCGCAGCATCTGCTTCGGGCCTTCCATGCCGATGCTGACCGCATGATGCGCACGCTTGGGGGGCGGGCCGATCGGCGCACCCTCGCGCGGGAGTTCGACCACTTGGATGTCGAGGCCCCGGCTCAGCATCACGTGGGATCGTGAGCTTTCGACGCTGGCGGCGGGAGAGGCCTGGAGCCGGGTCCGCAACGCGGCGAGCGACGCCTGCAGCGCAAGGGGGCGGCGAACCGGTTCGGCCGGCGTGGCCGCGTCCATCGCGGATGCTTCCGTCACCACCGAGGGGGCCGACGCCGAAGACGCCGGATCGGCGGCCGTTGGCGCGGCGACGGCCATGCCGGCGACGCCGAGCGTCGCCGCCATGCCCACGACTTTCCGCCATGTCCTGTGTGTGGCGTGCCCCATGTGATCCTCCAACCTCCAACCCGCGAATCCTCACGGTGCGCGCGGGGGCTGAAGCGCGGCTGAAGCCGAGGGCAGGACTTTCCCTCGTAGGCATGGGGGCTCCCGTGGACTGCCGCGTGTGCTGGCCCTCACCCCCACCCTCTCCCGCAAGCGGGAGAGGGAGTGAGAATGCACCGGGGCATTCGCCGCAGGACCACGGGGTGGCTCCCTCTCCCGCACTGCGGGAGAGGGTGGGGGTGAGGGCCAGCGGCGGCGGCAGTACTGAAGCGTTCAGTCGAGCGTCTGCCGGTATCTGAGCAGCGCGATGGTCCCCGCGACCAGCAGGAAGATGAGCATCGGCCAGAGCTCGGGCACGAGCTGCTGGAACGAGTTCCCCTTGAGCATGATCCCGCGCACGATGCGCAGGAAGTGCGTCAGCGGCAGCGCCTCGCCGATGACCTGGGCCCAGCGCGGCATGCCGCGGAACGGGAACATGAATCCCGACAGCAGCATCGACGGCAGGAAGAAGAAGAATGTCGCCTGCAGTGCCTGCAACTGGTTCTTCGCCAGCGTGGAGAAGGTGAAGCCCACCGCGAGGTTGGCGAGCATGAACACGCCGATCATCGTCAGCAGCAGCATGAAGCTGCCCGCCATCGGGATCCTGAACAGCAGCGCCGCCGCCAGCAGGATCATCCCCAGCTGCACATAGCCCAGCACGATGTAGGGCAGGATCTTGCCGATCATGACCTCCAGCGGACGCACGGGCGTCGCGAGCAGGTTCTCCATCGTGCCGCGCTCGCGCTCGCGCGTCATCGCGAGTCCCGTCAACATCACCATCGTCATCGTCAGGATCGTGCCGATGAGGCCGGGCACGATGTTGTAGCGGGACAGCCCCTCCGGGTTGTAGCGCCGATGGATGCGCCATTCGAAGGGCAGGGCCGGCGATGCGCCGCCGGGCGCGGCCGACGTCGAGGCCGCCGCCGCGTTCGTGGCGGCGAAGGCGCCATTCGGCCGTGCCGCGCCGACGAGGTCGCGGCGCAGCGCCTGCGCGCCGAGCTGCGCGAGCGCCCCCAGCGCGTTGCTCGATGCCGACGGGTCCGTCGCGTCGACGCTCACCAGCACCGCGGGCTGCTCGCCGCGGATGACGCGCCGGCTGAAATCCGGCGGGATGACGATCAGGAACTGCACCTCGCCGTCTTCGACCAGCGTGTCCCCTTCCCGTTCCGACGCCGGCCGGGCCTGGACGCGGAAGTAGCCGCTCTGTTCCAGGGCCGCGACCAGGCTGCGCGCCATCGGGCCGCGGTCCTGGGTGACGACCGCGGTCGGCAGGCCCTTCGGATCGGTATTGATCGCGTAGCCGAAGAGCAGCAGCTGCAGGATCGGCACGCCCACGGCCATGGCGAAGGTCGGCCGGTCGCGCAGCATCTGCTGGACCTCCTTGATGAAGATCGCCAGCACGCGCGCGGGACTGAACCGGCTCGTCCTCATCGCGCAACCTCGAAGTTGTCGGGCGTCTTGCTGATCAGGCTGATGAAGACGTCCTCGAGGTTGGCCCCGGCGCGTTCCCAGCGCAGCCCCGGGCCGGCGCGGTGCGGTGCGATCGCGCGTTCCAGCGCCGAGCCGTCCTGGCCGGCGACGTGCAGGCTGTTGCCGAAGGCGGCGACGCTGAGCACGCCCTCCCTGCCGTTGAGCGCGGTCGACAGCTCGGCCAGGCGCCTGGGATCGTCCGCATGCAGCGCCCAGACGGTGAGCTTCGCCTGGTCGATGATCTCCCGCTGCGTGCCGCGCGCGAGCAGCTTGCCGTAGGCGATGTAGGCCAGCTCGTGGCAGCGCTCGGCCTCGTCCATGTAATGCGTCGAGACCAGCACCGTGATGCCGTCCGCCGCCAGGCGATGGATCTCGTCCCAGAAGTCGCGGCGCGCCTTGGGATCGACACCGGCGGTGGGCTCGTCGAGCAGCAGCAGCTTCGGCTCGTGCAGCAGGCAGGCGGCGAGGGCCAGGCGTTGCTTCCATCCGCCCGACAGCGCGCCGGCCAGCTGGTCCTGGCGCGTCTTCAGGCCGAGGCGCTCCAGCGCCTCGTCGACGCGGCGCGCGCGGTCGTCGAGCTCGAAGAGCCGCGCGATGAAATCGAGGTTCTGACGGATCGACAGATCCTCGTACAAGCCGAAGCGCTGGGTCATGTAGCCGACCTGCCGCTTGATCTCGCCGGCGCGCTGGCGCATGTCGAGGCCGAGGCAGGTGCCTTCGCCCTCGTCGGGCGTCAGCAGCCCGCAGAGCATGCGGATCGTCGTCGTCTTGCCGCTGCCGTTGGGGCCGAGGAAACCGCAGATGCGGCCGCGGCCGAGCTGCAGGTCGACATGATCGACGACGGTCCGCTGACCGTAGCGCTTGGTCAGGCCGCGGACGTCGATGGCGAGTTCACCGGCGGTGTCGCTCATGGGCGTCCCGTCGACGAGCCAGAAGCGGCGACCGCCAGGGGGCGGACCTCCAGCGGCTGACCGGGATGCAGCCTGAGCGCCTGCGCCGGTTCGGGACGCGCTTCGACCAGGAACACCAGCCGCGACCGCTGGCTGTTGGAATAGATGACCGGCGGCGTGTACTCCGGCTGCGGCGAGATGTAGCTGACGCGCGCCGCGATCGGCGCGCCGCAGCCGTCGCAGCTGAGCTGCACCGCCTGCCCCTGCTGCAGCGAGGCCAGCGCCGGCTCCGGCACATAGAAGCGCGCCTTGCGCTGCGTCGGCGGCAGCAGCGACACGACGGGCTGCCCCGCGTTCACGTACTCGCCGACGCGATAGAAGGTGTCGTCGACCAGGCCCGCGGCCGGCGCGCGCTGGCGCGTCTGCGACTCGCGCCACTGCTGCTGGGCGAGCGCCGCCGACGCCGCTGCCGTGTTGGCGCGGGCGGCGGCCTGCTGGTCGTTGCGCGCGGGCAGCTCGGCCACGCGCAGCGAGGACGTCAGCTCCCGCACCCGCTGCCGCGCCTGCGCGGCGGTGGCGCGGGCGTCGTCCAGCCGCGAGGCGGAGATGAAGCCCTGTCCGATCAGTTGCTGCTGCCGCGCGAGGTCGGCGTCCGCCAGCGTCGACTGTGCTCGCGCCTGGGCCAGCTGGGCGCGGCTCACCGCGATCTCGTCGGGGCGGCGGCCCTTGGCGACGTCGGCCTGCTCGGCCTGGGCCGCCGCGAGCCGCGCGTCGGCTTCGGCCCGCGCGGCGCTCACCGGCGTGACGTCGATGCTGAACAGCGGCACACCCGCGTCCACGCTGTCGCCGCGCTGCACCTGCAGGTCGACCAGCTGTCCCGCGACCGGCGCCGCGACGTAGACCGGATCGCCTTCCGCGTAGCCGGACCAGGCCGGCGGCGGCTCGTCCCCGCAGGCCGTCAACATCGCCAGGGCGGCCAGGGCAAGCGGACACAGGCAACGCGGCATCTTCGGCATCGACGCGATCTCCGGCGACGGGGTGACAAGGATTATTGCCCCTCCTCCACCAGGGGCAAGACCTGTACCCCGCTGCATGTCGGTGACGGTCGACAGCTCGCCGGGCGCCGACGCGCACCGCCGCCTGCAGCGTCTGAGCCGGCTCAGGGCCAGGCGCGCAGCAGCCAGTCGTTCAGCGTCTTGACGCGGTCCGGATCGGCCCCGAGCGTGCCGGCCTTCCAGACCGCGTATTGCAGCTTCTGCTCCGCGGTGCTGCGGTAGTCCGTGGACGCCATCACGTAGACGCCGGGCGACCTGAGCGTCAGCGGCTGCTTGGTCCGGTCCAGGCAGAACGAGAAGCCGGCCGTGGGTTCGGCTTCGCCGAGGTCCATGTTGTTCGGGTCGCAGCGGCGCCAGACGGCCGGATCGGTGACGGTGTAGAGCTGGTTGAACTGCTTGAACGCGCCGTTGAGCAGCTTCAGCGTGAGACCGGCCTGCAGCTGGTCGAGGCGGCGGAACGGCGAGGCCTGCGTCGCCTGCGTGGAGACCGCCTCCATGAAGTTGATCGGGTTCAGGTGCTTGACCACCGCCGCCTTGCTGAAGCGTCCGCGGTTGTTGATGATGGCGCGCGTGTCCGTCGGCACCCACAGCGGGATGCTGTTGTTGACGAACTGCGCCGACTTGATGCGTGCCTGCAGCAGGCGGATGTCGCTCATGAGCGCGGCCGTGGACCGCGCCGGCGTCGCGTCGCCCAGCGTCTCCGACAGCAGCGCGTCGAAGCCGGTCAGATAAGGCCAGTCGACCGAGAAGTTCACCCAGTCGCTCTGCGCGCCGGGGTTCAGCGTGACCTGCATCTGGTACCAGGCGTTGGTCCGCGTGTAGGAGCCGGACTTGTTGCCGGTCTCCCAGGCCAGCAGCCACTCGCGGGTGATCTTGCCGGCGGCGTCGGTGTCCTGCTGGTAGACCATGTGCGGCGCCAGGAAGAAAGCGCTGACGGTGTTGAACGGCCAGCCGCGTCGCTCACCCCTTCCGGCCCAGGTCTTGGCGGTCGCGTCGTAGTTGCCGATGAACCAGCGCTGGTCGCCTTCGAGGCCGTAACGCTGGGCCCATTCCCATTGCTGCACGAGGTTCCACTGCAGCGCGCTGCCCACCACCCGCTCGATGAAGGCGTTGGTCGTGAAGGCGGCGGGCTCCGAGGCGATGCGCGCGGGCGAGGCGGACTTCATCAGCTGCGCCGCGCCGACCTGCGCGCCGTACTGGCCGGTGGCCGCGACATGGTTGCCGCGCCCGCCGCCGAGGAAGGCATAGAGCTCGAAGCCGGAGGGCTGGAGCATGGACTGGATCTCGTTGCGCTGCTGCGGGGTCAGGTGGCTCCAGTCGCCGAAGCTGCCCGAGCGGTGCGACTCGAACCAGGCGGCGATCTTCTTCGAGGTGGCCAGCGGATCGAGGCGCCGGTTCTCGGCGCTGAAGGTCGCGCCGGTCTCGAAGGCGCCGGCCGCGTTGGCGCCCGTCGGCCAGATGTCCAGCGGATGCATCGCCGGCAGGTAGGAGTTCCAGTCCGGGAACTGGATGGGCAGCGGCACCTCGCGGGTGTTCAGCGTCGCGTCGGCGTCCATGACCTTGTCCACGTCGGCCTGCGTCAGCGCCAGCGCCGTGCCGTCGAGCGGCTTGCCGAACAAGGCCTTGACCGCGTCCGTGGGCGAATCCAGCACCGCGTCGAGGCCGGCGCCGGCGGCCCATTCCGTGATGGGTCGGCTGTCAAGACCTGGCCCCGGCTGGTAGGGCGGATTCCACGGCGCGGCCTGGGCGACATGCGCCATGTCGCGCAGCGCATAGCGCAGGTAGGCGGCGATCTGCCCGCCTTCGGCCTCGGTCAGGCCGTGGAAGCGCGAGCGCTGGACGATCGCGTTGTTGGAGTAGTTGAAGTACTGCAGGTCGCGGCCGTCCGAGGCATGGCACGAGGCGCACGCCGCGCGGAGCTGGTGGTTCACCAGCGTGGACTTCATCAGTCGGTTCTCGGCCTTCCAGAGCTTCTCGCCGGCGGCGACATCGGCGGTCAGCGTGCGGCCGGCCACCTTCTCGGCGTTGATGTCGGCGCGCTGCACCGCGTTGGTCGCGAGACTGCGTCCCTGCGCATTGCGGAACTGCAGATCGATGACGCGGTAGCCGTTGGATTCGCCGTCGCTGCCGTTGAAACGGAACTGCACCAGGTTCACGCCGCTGACCAGGCGCGCGCGGGTGGCGGCGTCCAGCGTGAGCGCCATGCGGGCGGTGTAGAGACCGCCGCCGCGCTGCAGGCCGCCCTGCACGCGCTCCGCATCGGCGAGCGTCATCGTGGCGTCGGTGATGTCGACCCAGGGGATCGCGCCGGCATCGGCCGCGGCAGTGCCGCCCAGGATGCGCAGGCTCGCCTTGATGGTGGCCGGCTTCTCGAGGGTGGCCTCGTACTCGGGCGGTCCGAAGAAGCCGCAGCGATGGCAGCGCAGCCACAGCTCGGTGGCGGCGCCGGCGCCGCTGGCGTCGAGCGTCAGGTTGGCGGTGGCGACGGCGGGCGCGCTGGGGAGGCCGGCGCCCAGCAGCTCCAGCGGCAGGCTCAGCGGGGTCGTGGCGGTCGGGCCGCCGGCGGGCGCCGGCGCCGGGGCTGGCGCAGGAGAGGGCGCTGGCGCAGGAGACGGTGCTGGGGCGGCAGGATCCGTCGGCGTGGTCGGCGTGGTCGTCGGCGGAGGCGCCTCGGCGACCGGCGGGTTGGCCTGCGGCCTGGACTCATCGCCGTTGCCGCCGCCGCAGGCGCTCAACGCCGCGAGCAGGGCGCCGGCCAGCGCGGCGCGGCTCGAGCTGACGGCCGCGCGACGCAGCCAGTCGGTGGCGGGGGGACGGGGGGCGG
>CBIHMU010000118.1:0-14693 GCA_966211105.1 uncultured Burkholderiales bacterium | reverse complement strand
CAACACCCCCCGATATGCGTGCCAGACCGCTGTCGAGAAACTTGACAGCACCCGTCGAAGATTCCCGCATCCGAAAGTTAAGTCTTTGATTTTCAATGACTAAAGTCGGCTGGCACGCTACTCGCTTTGATGTCCGCCAAGAAGCCGGCACGTGCCGCTTCCTAACGTGCTTCTGGCAAGACGCATCCTCAAGGAGAGACACATGTTCAAGCAAGCAAAGCTCGCACTGGCCGCGATGACGCTGGCCGCCGCGACGTTGCCGGCGATGGCAGCACCGCTGTACATCAACACCGGGCAAGATTTCCGCCCCGAACCCAACGGCTCGACGAACACCACGACGTTCGACCAGCTGGGTTACAGCGGCACCCTGGCGACCTCGATCTATCTGGGTTCGCCGTCCACCCCGGGTACCACGGTGATCGACACCAACATCCCGTCGGTGATGAACTTCTACGGCTTCACGCCGGGCACGCACACCACGCTGTCGGGCGGTTCCGCTTCGTTCAACTACCCGAACGCGCCGGCACAGACCAACATCGATTCGCTGAACAACCCGACCAACCCGTCCGACCTGAACGGTTTCGTCGGTGGCGTGGGCTTCCCGGCCTACGGCTTCGGCAACGTCGGTGGCCTGGGCGGCGCCTGGGGCCTGACCTACTCGTACCAGATCGTCGGCAAGACGGTGGACTCCAACAACGACGGCGTGTCCGACTACGTGGCTTACACCGGCGGCGTCTTCAGCGTGTTCTACCAGAGCGCCGCGACGGACCCGAACAACGGCAAGGAAGTCCTGCGCCTGATCGTCACGGGTTCGAACATCGAGCTGACCAACCTGAACGTCAACGGCTATGTCGACTACAGCTACGCTGGCGGCGACACCTTCGTCCAGAACTTCTTCAACTCCGGTGAAGGCCTGGGCTCGCTGTACAGCAACTGGCTGAACAACAACATCTCGGTGAGCTGGGTGCTCGACACCAACGTCGATCCTCCGATCCCGACCCCGTCGCAGCTGTACAACTCCGGCAGCGGCCTGATCCGTCAGTCGACCCTGGACGGCTCCCTGGTCATCAACGTGCCGGAACCTGGCACGCTGGCCCTGGTCGGCCTGGCCCTGGCGGGCGTGGGCTTCGCCCAACGTCGCCGCGCCCTGCGCAAGTAATTCGGTTCTCCCGAATGCGAAAGCCGCCCCTCGGGGCGGCTTTTTTCATTGGAAGCACGGAAGCGAAGTCAGCGAACGCCAGACAGCCGCGAAGGCAGCGAGCACCTGGGGGGCCGGAATGATGCTTGAGGGTCCTGGAGGAAGCCCTCATGCATCGTGGAGAGCCCGCGCTTGCCGACCCGGAGTCGAGGAATGCCTCAGCGCAGCGGCGTCACCACGCCGCGCCCTTGCGACCAGATGATCGCCACCACCTGCTGCGCGTCGTAGAGCGCATTCACATGCGCGATCCGGTTCGAGTAGTAGTCGCCCTCGGCGGCCATCACGTCGAACAGCGAGCGCTTGCCGAGCTGCTGCCACTGCTGCAGCGTGAAGCCGCGGACGCGTTCGCTGCTGCGCAGGATGTCGACCAGCCGGCGTGAGCGGTCGAGCGACGAGGACGCCGCCTCGTACATTTCCTGCACGCGATAGCGCTTGGCCTCGATCGTCTCGTCGCGCTGCAGCGACGCCGCCTGGGCGCGTCGCCGCGCCGAGGTCAGCGCCGAGTCGGCGCCCGGCTGCACGATCGGGATGTTCACCGTGACGCCGCCGACCCAGTCGGTCTGCCGCGCCTGGCCGATCGTCGAGTTGCCGCTGACCAGCAGGCTCACGCTGGGCTGCTGCCCGGCGCGCACCGATTCCGCATAACTGCGTTGCGCCTGGGCCTGCGCCGCGGCGGCCGAGACGTCGGGCGACACCATGACGTCGGCCAGCATTTCGTTGAGGTCGGGCAGCCTTGCCAGCACCGAACTCATCGCCGCGCCGCGCGGCAATTCGTCGCCGACGAAACGCTTCAGGCGGACTTCGGTCTGGCGCAGCGCCGAGGTGGTCTGCTCATAGGAGAGGTCGGCCTGCTGCAGGCTCTTCTGCGCCTGCACCAGCTCGCTGGCGCGGCCGCGGTCGGCCTTGGTGATGATGTCCAGCGCCTCGACGAGGCACGACATCTTGCGCACGTACTGGCTGTAGACCTGCGCCTGCAATTGATAGCGCCCGCGGTCCAGCGCCAGCGACACGGTCTGCAGCGCGACCTGCTCCTCGGCGCTCGACTGTCCGAAGCGCGCGGCCTCGAGCAGTTGCGCCCGCCATTCCGTGAGCTTGGTGATCCGGCCGGAGTCGTACAGGGGCGCCGTCACGCTCAGCGAGCCGCGTCCCTGCAGTCCGCTGCTGTTGTCCAGCG
The DNA here is from genome assembly GCA_966211105.1 of uncultured Burkholderiales bacterium. Taxonomy (GTDB): domain Bacteria; phylum Pseudomonadota; class Gammaproteobacteria; order Burkholderiales; family Burkholderiaceae_C; genus Roseateles. The sequence goes on along the minus strand of CBIHMU010000118.1, from coordinate 12,321 downwards.
AGCCGTTGCCCGGCACGACGGTGCCGGTGTGAGCGGCGGTGAGGCCCATCGTCACGGTCGGCAGTCGCTGCGCCTTGGCTTCCGCGAAGTCGGCCTCGGCGGCCTGCGTCAGCATGCGCGTCGCCCCCAGCGCCTTGCTGCGGTTCAACGCCCGGTTGACCAGCTCCTGCAGCTGCGCGCGCGGGTCCGAGTCGGCGACGTCCAGCAGCGCGGTGTCCTTGGCGGACAGCTGCGCGGGCGGCAGGGTGCGCTCGTCGGAGCAGCGGCTGGGCGGCGGATCCTGCGCCCAGGCGGACGCGCTGAAGGCGCACAGCGCCGTCAGCACGACGGTGGCACCGGCGGTCAGTCGGAACGAGGCGGCGGAGGCGCGCCGCGGGCTGCGGCGCCGGGTGGTGTCGGTCATGGTCACGCGAACTGCAAGCAATTTCCCATGGGCTCTACTGGACCATTCCAGTGGGAAATCGAAGCGCCGATAAGCGGCGCGCAACCGGACTGTTCGTGACCTTCAGACGGGGCTTACAAATGAAACCGCCCGCTGCAGGCGGGCGGAGGGCGGCGGGCGGCGGCGTGACGCGACGCAGCTTCAGCGGCGACGCAGCTTCAACGCCAGACGGATTCAACGCTCGCGCAGCGCTTCCTTGGACTTCAGCATCGGACGCAGCAGATAGCTCAGGACCGAGCGCTCGCCGGTGCGGATGTCCACCATCGCCGTCATGCCGGGGATCACCGGCAGCGGTTCGCCCTTGGCGCGCAGCGTGTTGCGCTCGGCCGTGATCAGGACGCGGTAGTAGGTGCCTTCGTTGTTCTTCTCGGTCTCGCCGAGCGCGTCGGGGCTGACGTACTCGATCTTGCCGTGCAGGCCGCCGTTGACGTTGAAGTCGTAGCCGTTGAGCTTGACGATGGCCGTCTGCCCGACCTGGATGTAGCCGATGTCCTTGGGCTTGATGCGCGCCTCGATCAGGATGCGCGGGCCGATGGGGACGATCTCCATGATCGGCGTGCCGGACGTGATGACGCCGCCCACGGTGTTCATCTTGATGTTCTTGACCAGGCCCTTAACCGGCGACTTCAGCACCGAGCGCGTGACCGCGTCGCGGCGCACGACCAGCTGCTCATCCAGTTGCGCGAGGTCGGTCTGCGCCTTCGACAGCTCGGAGCTGGAGTCCTGGCGGAAGCGGCTGATGCGCTCGTTGCGCTGCTGCTGCAGCTCGTTGACCTGGCGCGTGACGCGCATGACCTCGACGTTGGACATCAGGCCCTTGGACGCCATGTCCTGCGCCATCTTCTGCTCGGTGGCCAGCAGCCCGATGCTGCGGTTGATGCTGGCGGTCGCCTCCTCGAGGACGCGGCGGCGGGTGTCGAAGACCTCGGTCTCGCTGTCGACCAGGCGCTGCACGCCCTTGACCTCCTCGGGGAACTTGAGCGGCACGCCCAGCGCCTCGGCGCGCAGCCGCGCGACCTGCGCCATCAGGCCGAGGCGCTTGGCCTGGCTTTCGTTCTCGGCGGCTTCGGCGCGGGTCGGATCCAGTTCGGCCAGCGGCTCGCCGGCCTCGACTTCCTCGCCTTCGTGGACCAGCAGCTTGCCCAGCGTGCCGGACTCCAGGCTGGCGATGACCTGTTCCTTGCCGTCGGGGACGATGCGCGCGTCGCTGCGGGTGACCTCGTCGACCGTCGCGATCGACGACCAGGCCAGCCCCACCAGCAACACCGCCGCCATCAGGTAGAGCGCCCAGACGGCGCGCGGCAGCGGCTCGTCGATCAGCGCCGACTGGACGCTGCCGACGAACAGGCCTTCTTCGCGGCTGAGGGTGCGGGACTGCGACATGGGAGGGGGGAGTTCAGGACGGTTGCAGGGCGGTTCGAGGACGGTTCGAAGGCGGACGTCCGGCCGACGTCACACGGACGCCGCGCGGTTCAGCGCCTGCGCGGCCGGATGGACGTGGACGGGCGCGCCTTGCGGCTGCTGGGCGGCCTGGCCCGGCTGGGGCTGCTGTTGCTGCGGCTGGCCCGGCGGACGGGCGCCGGACAGCGCGGCCAGGACCTGGTCGCGCGGTCCGTCCATGACGAGGCGGCCGGTGTCGACGACGACGATGCGCGACACCAGTTCCAGCACCGCCGGACGGTGGGTGACCATGATCAGCGTGCAGTCGCCGGCGGCGTCGCGCAGCTGGCGCAGGAAGGCGATCTCGGACTGCGCGTCCATCGAGCTGGTGGGCTCGTCCATCAGCAGGATCTGCGGCTTGGTGACCAGGCTGCGCGCGAGCGCGACGAGCTGGCGCTGACCGCCGGACAGCAGCGACCCCATCTCGCCCACCGGCAGGTCCCAGCCCATCGGATGGCCGGCGACGACACGGTCCAGGCCCGTGAGCTTGGCGACCTCGACGAGCCGCTGCGCATCGACGTGGCGGCCCATCAGCACGTTGTCGCGCAGCGTGCCGTGGAAGAGCCGCGGCTCCTGCGAGACGAAGCCGACCTTGCTGCGGAACTCGGCCGGGTCGACCTGGCGCAGATCGATGCCGTCGATCTCCACGTGGCCCTCGGTCGGCTGGTACAGGCCGGCCAGCATGCGCAGCACGGTCGATTTGCCGCTGCCGATGCGGCCCAGGATGGCGAGGCGCTCGCCCGGCTGCACGCGCATGGTGACGTTGCGCAGCACCTTCGGCGACTGGGCGTCGCCCTGCGCCGGGTAGGAGAAGCCGATGTCGTTCAGGCCGATGCGGCCGGTGATCTGGTTCAGCGGGACGTAGTTGCGGGTGGCGTCGCGCTCCACCGGCGCGCTCATCACCGAGTTCAGCGACAGCATCGCCGCGCGGGCGCCCTGGTAGCGGGTGGCCAGGCTCACCAGGCTGTTCAGCGGCACCGTGGCGCGACCGGCGAACATGACCGCGCCAATCAGCGCGCCGGCGCTGATGACGCTCTCGTTGATCAGGTAGACGCCCCAGACCAGCATCACGAGGTTGATGGCCTGCTGCATGGTCATCGAGATGTTCATGCTCCAGCTGGCCATCGTGCGGGCCTTGAGCGCGGACTCGGCGACGATGGCGGTGCTGTGTTCGTAGCGGCGCAGGAAGCGGCCTTCGGCGCCGGTGGTCTTGAGGTCCTCGAGGCCTTCGAGCGCCTCGACCAGCGTGCCGTGCAGGTCGGCCGCCTCGGTCATGTTGGTGCGCATCGCGCGGCGCAGGTAGCCCTGGATGCCGAAGCTCATCAGCAGCATCAGCGGGATCGCCGCCATCAGCACCCAGCCCAGCGGGCCGCCGATGATGAAGGTCATCGCGACGAAGAGGATCACGAACGGCAGGTCCGTCAGCACCGACATCGTGGCCGAGGTGAAGAAATCGCGCACGACCTCCACCTGCGCCAGGTAGTGCGCATAGGAGCCGGCCGACGCCGGCCGATGTTCCATCCGTACGCCCAGCGTCTGGCGGAACAGCTTGGCGCCGACGATCAGGTCGGTCTTGCGGCCGGCCAGGTCGATCAGATGCGCCCGCAGCTGGCGCGCGAAGAGGTCGAAGACGAGCGCCAGGCCGGCGCCGACCGCCAGCGTCCACAGCGTCACGAAGGCCTGGTGCGGGATGACCTTGTCGTAGATGACCGAGGTCACCAGGCCGGACACCATCATGAGCACGTTGCTCAGCAGCGCGGCGAGCATCGCCGAGCGGTAGTACGGGATGAAGCGCTTGAGCGTGCCGAACAGCCAATGCGAGTCGGCCTGCAGCAGCGGCGTGTCGTCCTTCGCGCCGCCGATCGGCTTGGCCTGGGAGACCTCCTGCGGCGTCACCGCCAGGATGAAGCCGCTGTATTCCTGGTCCAGCTCCGAGGCCGGGGCGACACAGCTGGCGGCCTCGGGGCCGGGGAACACGACCTCGTAGCGCAAGGCGCCCGAGCCGTCGTCGTCCAGGCGGCGCACCAGCACGCAGGCGTCGCCGCCGTTGAGCAGCAGCACCGCGGGCAGCAGCAGCTGGTTGATTTCCTCGATGCCCTTGCGCAGCAGGCCGGCGTTGTAACCGGCTTCGCGCATCAGGCGGATGGCCTGGTCGGGGCTGAGCGCGCCCTCGACCGGCGCGCCGGCGCGCAGCGATTCGACCGATCGGGCGCGGCCGTGGTGCTGCGTCAGCCAGGACAGGCACTGCAGCAAGGGATCGATGGCCGGCTGCTGCGCCAGGTCCGCGAGCGGGTCATGCGGCGCATCCGGGATGCCGGGCGCACGCTGGCCGTCTTCCGCGGCCAGGCGCAGGCCAGGGCCGCGGGCGCGCTGGTCACCGTCGAAGAAGGGGTCGTGCGGCCGGTTCATTGATCAAATCTTGTCGATTTCAGCGTCGATGTGCGAGTGCCAATTGCTCGAATTCGCGCTCGATGTCACGAACGATGGCCGGCATGTCGAAAAGTGGACTGTTGCGCCCCTCGTCCCTCAGGTAGCGCTTGTAGGACTTCGCGCGCCCCGGGTTGAGACCGATCTGGATTGCGCGCTGCACATACTCGTCCAGCGAGAAGGTGATCAGGTCCGGCAGACCGACCGCCGTCAGCAGGCTGCCGCACATGCGGGAGATGTAGCTGCGTCCGGAGCGGGTCAGGATCGGGGTGCCCATCCAGAGGCAGTCGCTGGCGGTCGTGCCGGCGTTGTACGGGAAGGTGTCCAGCACCAGGTCCGGCAGCTTGAAGCGCGCCAGGTAGTCCGGCGGCGCCACGCGCGGGGCGAAGATCAGCCGCGACGGATCGATGCCGGCGGCCTCGGCCTCACGCCGGAGGTTGCCCTTGGCCCACTCGTTGTCCGCCAGCAGCCACAGCACCGACTTCGGCACGCCGCCCAGGATGCGCATCCAGGCACCGAACATCTCGGCGTTCATCTTGTGGTTGTTGTTGAACGAGCAGAAGACGAAGGCGTCCTCGGGCAGGTCGTACTGGGCGCGCGTCGGATCGGCGCCGACGTCGCGCTTGCGATCGCTGACCTGGTAGCAATGCGGCAGGTAAATGGGCTTTTCGCTGCAGTACGGCAGGTATTCCGGCGGCATCGTGAAGCGATCCGCCAGGATCCAGTCCACGCCCGGCAGCAGCGAGGTCGCGGGCAGACCGAGGTAGCTGACCTGCACCGGCGCCGGGCGAAGCGCGAGGATGTTGGGGCGGGCGCCGCTGGTCAGGCCCTGCAGATCGACCAGCACGTCGATGCCCGCCTGCGCGATCAGCTTGGCAGCGGTGGCGTCGTCCATCGCGTTCAGGCGCCAGACCTTGTCCATCGACATCAGGATCCGCTTGCGCAGCGCGGTGCCGTCCTCGCGGCTCCAGTCGAAGGCGTGGATCTCGAACTTCTCGCGATCGTGCAACTCGTAGAGCTCGGCGGTCAGCAGACCGACGGCGTGCATGCAGAGGTCGCCGGAGAGGTAGCCGATCTTGATCTTGCCGCCCTGCGCGCGAGCGGCCACGGACGCCGGATGGCGCCAGAGCACGTCCTTCTGCTTCGTCACCTTTTCGTGGACGAAGCGCTGGGCGGCGCCCATCTGCAGCGCGGGGTCGTCGGTCGCGCTCAGCGTCGCCAGCAACGAGGTCGCAATCAGCAGCTTGTTGTGCGTGACCTCGCCGAAGGCCTCGTACACCGGCCACTTGCACTGCTTCTGACGGATGTGCACGTAATGCTGCATCACGTCCGTCTGCTCCGGATTGAGCGTGAGGCTGCGCACCATCAGCGCTTCCGACTCGTCATAGCGGCGCTGCAGTTCCAGCAGCCGGGCGGCGTTGTTGAAGGCATGGGTGCGCAACCCGGTCTGGTCGGCACCGAGCGCCTCCATCGGACCAGCGCCCTCATAAACCTCGCGCCAGGCGCCGAGCGCCTCGTCGACGCGCCCCAGATGCTCCAGCTGGTGACCAAGATTCAGGCGGGCCTGGGCGAAGGTCGGGCTGATCGCCAGCGCCTGGCGGTAGACCTGCTCCGCGCGTTCGTGCTGCTGGATGTTGCCCAGCACGGTGCCCCAGTTGTAGAGGGCGACCAGGCGCGCCGCCGGCGGCTGGCCCTCATGCGCGAGCCAGGTCTCGTACAGATGGGCGGCGGCTTCGCCGAGGTTCTGGCCCTGGAAGAAGTTGCCGCGGTCCATCAGCTCCGGCAGCGGGAGCGCGCCCTCGCGGGCACGGGTCAGCAACTGCTCCCATTCCTGGGCCAGCGGGGCGGGAACGCTCAAGTTCGGCATGCTGGGGTGGGCGATGTCCATGTGATCGGGCTTCCTGGGCGCGGTGGCGCGGTCCGGCGGGCGCGACCGGAGATGCCGGCACGGGCCCTCTGGCCGCCTGTACGGGATTGTGTCCGTGCGTTCCCGCGAGGCATCCCGGCAAATGGACGGTGCCGACCGCCTAATTCGGCGCCTATTTCCCCGCCTGGGAGCCCCCTCTGGACGCGCCGCGGACACCGGCGACCCGCCCATTCAGTCCCTTATCGGCCGCCGGAGTGAGAACTTGAGCACGATTTGAGCCTGCCGTCACCGCCTTATCCGAGCTTCTTGTTACAAGTCCGGCTTCCACAATCGTCTCGCGATCCGGGCCTCCAAGAGTCCGGACGCCGCGCGATGGAGCAAGCCCGCTAAGGGACGTCGAGGGACGCGCGTCCGATCAACCAGGACAAGAAGAACGCAGCCATGAAAGCGATGCCTAGTCTGTCTCGTTGGGATGAGATCGTCGAAGCGGCGGAGGCGGTGGAAGCCCTCGAGCCGGACGATTTCGAGACGCGCGCGGTGGACACCCGGACCGGGGTGGAACCGGCGGACCGCCTTGGCGGTGCCGGCGGCGCGGCGATGAACGATGCGCCGACGCGGCGGCGCAACGGGGATTCCATCTTCCAGAGCCTGATGCGGCTGTGGCCCGGCGAAGGACGCCGACCTCAGGCCAGCGCCCGCACGATGGCCAGGCTGCGGATGGCGTTCCGCGCCAGCGTCCACGATCTGGCCGTGGACGGCGACACCGACGCGCAAGAGCGCGTCACCGCCCTGCTCCGCCACATCGTCCATGCACGGCATCCGCAGGACCTGTGGCACCTGCGGACGGCGATCTACACGGAAGTGGCCCGGCGCTTCGACCAGGCCGAGGCCGAGGCCCGCCTGATCGCCCTCAACCGGCAGCTCGAGCAGGGCAAGAGCCTGCTGCGCCGGCTGCTCGGTTGATCACTTGGGCTGACCCAGGAAATCCATCTTGCCCAACGGCACGCCCGCGTTGCGCAGCAGGGCGTACAGCATGGTGGCGTGGAAGAAGAAGTTGGGCAGGTTGTAGAACCGGGCGAAGTCCTGACCCTCGAACTTCAGCGGCTCCTTGTCGCGGCGCGGCACGCTGACCGCACGGGTCTCGGAGCCGTTGATCTGCTCGGGCGTGATCGTCTTGATGAAGTCGCGGGTCTTCTGGATGCGCTGGATCAGTTCTTCCATCGACGCTTCGCTGTCGGGCCAGCTCGGCACCTCGATGCTGGCCAGACGCGCAGCGCCGCTCTTGGCCGCGTCGCTGGCGATCTGGACCTGGCGCGGCAGCGGCAGCATGTCGGGCGCCAGGCGCAGTGTCAGGTAGACGGATTCGTCGAAGCCCTTGGCGAGGGCGTGATCGCGCGCGGTGCGGATCCAGGTCTGCATGTTGCTCAGCATGCGGTCGAACACCGGCACGGTGGCGGCGTACATGTCCATGGGAGTCTCCTTGTCTGGGATGGGGGGGCGATGCGGGCGCGATGCTAGTCCCTGTTCCGATCTGTTGCACGACGCTCGCCCAATGGCCTTGGGGTGACCGATCCAGGCGAGTAGGATCGACGTCCGCACGCCTATGAACATCATCATCCTCGACGACTACCAGGACGCCGTGCGCAAGCTCCCTTGCGCCGCCAAGCTGGACGCGCTGAACGCCAAGGTCTTCACCAACACCGTCAAGGGCATCGGACAGCTGTCGGTCCGGTTGCGGGACGCCGAAGTGCTGGTGACGATCCGCGAACGCACCCACTTCCCGCGCCAACTGCTGGAGAAGCTGCCCAAACTCAAACTGATCTCGCAGACCGGCCGCGTCGGCAAGCACATCGATGTCGACGCCTGCACGCGGCTCGGGATCGCCGTGGCCGAAGGCGGCGGTTCGCCCATCGCCCCGGCGGAACTGACCTGGGCCCTGATCATGGCCGCGATGCGGCGGCTGCCGCAGTACATCTCGACGCTCAAGCACGGGGTGTGGCAGCAGTCGGGCCTGAAGTCCGGCTCGATGCCGCCGAACTTCGGCCTGGGCATGGTGCTGCGCGGCAAGACGCTGGGCATCTGGGGCTACGGCAAGATCGGCCAGCTGATCGCCGGGTACGGCAAGGCCTTCGGCATGCAGGTGCTCGTCTGGGGCAGCGAGGCCTCGCGGCTGCGCGCGCAGGCTGACGGCCACCAGGCCGCCGACACCCGCGAGGCCTTCTTCGAACAGGCCGACGTGCTGACGCTGCACCTGCGGCTGTCGGACGAGACCACCGGCATCGTGACCTCCGAGGATCTGGCGCGGATGAAGCCGACCTCGCTGTTCGTGAACACCTCGCGCGCGGAGCTGGTCGCCGACGGCGCGCTGGTCTCCGGCCTGAACCGCGGCCGGCCCGGCATGGCGGCGGTCGACGTGTTCGAGTCCGAGCCCATCCTGCAGGGCCACCCCTTGCTGCGCCTCGAGAACGCCGTCTGCACGCCGCACATCGGCTATGTCGAGCAGGACAGCTACCAGATGTACTTCGACGCGGCCTTCGACAACGTCCTGAACTACATGGCCGGCAAGCCGTCCAACATCGTCAATCCGGATGTGCTGAAGGGGCACCGGTGAGCGCGGGGCCCTCCTCCGCGCCGCCCCCTGCCCCTGAAGGCGCCGAGCCCGGCGCCGCGCCCGCCACGCCGGCTACGCCCGCCACGCCCCAACCCGCGCTTGCGCAACCCGAGTCCCTGCCCCAGCTGTTCTGGGCCTTCACCTGGCTCGCGCTGCAGGGTTTCGGCGGCGTGCTGGCGGTGGCACAGCGGGAGCTGGTCGAGCGCCTGAACTGGATGACGCGCGAGGAGTTCGTCGAGACGCTCGCCGTCGCCCAGGTGCTGCCGGGGCCCAACATCGTGAACATCTCGCTGATGATCGGCGACCGTTTCTTCGGCCTGCGCGGCGCCTTGGTCGCGCTGGCGGGAATGATGCTGTTCCCGGCCGTCATCGTGCTGATCCTCGCGGCCCTGTCGACGACCTGGCTGGCCTCGCCGCGCATGACCGGCGCGTTGCGCGGCATGGGCGCCGTATCGGCCGGTCTGATCCTGGCCACGGGCTTCAAGCTGCTGCCCTCGCTGAAGAAGAACCCGATCGGCCTGGCACCCGGGCTCGCGCTCGCGACCCTGGTGTTCGGCGCGACGGTGTGGCTGAAGCTGCCGCTGTTCTGGATCGTGCTGAGCGTCGGCGGGCTGGGCATGACGCTGGCGCTGATCGCGCTCAAGCGCAGCCGCGCGGGAGTCCGCGCATGAGCGCCGTCGCCCAGGTCGGCGCGCAGGTCGGCGTTCATGCCGGTTGGACCCAGATGCTGGTCGGCGGCTTGAGCTGGCCCGAGCTCGGCGCGCTGATGCTGCACTTCCTGATGCTGTCGCTGCTGTCCATCGGCGGCGCGATCACGACGGCGCCGGACATGCACCGCTATCTGGTCGACGAGCGTCACTGGCTGACGGACCAGAGCTTCACCAGCTCGATCGCGCTGGCGCAAGCCGCGCCGGGTCCGAACATCCTGTTCGTCGCGGTGCTGGGCTTCAACGTGTCCGGCCTGCTGGGAGCGGCTGCGGCGATGGCGGGCATCCTGCTTCCGTCGACGACGCTGGTCGTGGCGGCGACGCGCTGGGCGCGCAACAACCGGGAGCACCTCGGCGTTCGCGCGTTCACGGTCGGCATGGCGCCGCTGACGCTGGGCCTGATGATCGCGACGGGCTGGCTGCTGGCCGCGCCCTACCTGGTCGATCCCTCTCACCTGTGGGCCACGCTCGCGATGATCGTCACGACCGTGGTCCTCACGATGCGGACCAAGATCGGCATCGTGTGGATGGTGCTGGCGGGTGGCGTGCTGGGGGCGATCGGAGTGGTGTAGGGTCCGGCTTCCATGAGATCACCGATATACATCGTCACCCTGACTGCGTTTCTCCTCGTCTCGGGAGCCCGCGCGCAAGAGTTCAAGCCCTACCCTCGCGCGAACATTACCGAGGCTCAGTGGCAGTCCTATTTTGATGAGGTACGCGAGAAGCACGGGGCAACTGTCCAAGACGTGGAGGATCAGAAACTCTTGGTCTACACCGATCGAGCGACCTCCACGATCTACGGCTTCACGAAGCCGGGACATCCAGCGCATCCCGCTTGGATCGCGCGCAAACCGGAGCAACGCGGGGACTCGCTCTTCATTGGTCAGATTGGTTACTTCGCAGGAGCCGAGCCTCCGTTTGCGAAGCTCTTTCGCGACTACCTCGCGCTCAACGAGAAGATGAAGGAAGAGTTCAAGCGTCGGCAACAGCAGGGTGAGAAACAGTGAGTCATCAGCGACTGCTCAGCTGTTTGGAAGAACCGCCCACGGCGCCTTCAGAATCAAGACGCCTCCGCTTGTTCGAGACGCCAATCTTTGATCATGGACAAAACTTTGCTGCAGCAGCAGGTACTGGAACGGCTCGCCGAGGACCTGCTGCAAGTCGAACAGGCCGCGCGCGCGGCGCATGAAACGGCGACTCACGAAGAGAACATCGCCGAGAACAAGTACGACACCTTGGGCCTCGAAGCCGCCTACCTGGCCACCGGCCAGGCTCGTCGCGCCGAAGCGATCCGGCGGGCGATCGCCAACTGGCGTCAGTTCCGCCCGCGCCCCTACGACGACGGCAAAGGCATACAGCTCGGCGCGCTGGTCTGCCTGGTCGATGCCGACGACAAGCAGCAGTTGCTCTTCCTCGGTCCGGATGGAGGCAGCATGACGCTGATGAGCGACGCTCAGCGTGTTCAGGTCATCAGCAGCGAAGCGCCGCTGTGCAGAGCCCTGCTGGGCAAAAGCGAAGGCGATGAGGTGTCGATGCAGATCGCTTCCGTCCGACAGCAGTTCGAGGTCCTGTGGGTACGTTGAGCCAACTGCCGCGGCTCTACACCTTCCGCCGCTGCCCCTACGCGATGCGCGCACGCATGGCGCTGCTGCAAGCCGGGCGGCACTTCGAGGCAGTGGAGGTCAGCCTGCGCGCCAAGCCGGCCAGCTTGCTGGCCTTGTCTCCCAAGGGAACGGTCCCGGTGCTGCAACTGCCCGACGGCAGCGTGATCGAAGAGAGCTGGGACATCATGCGCTGGGCACTGGCCGAGCCCGATGCGCAGGGCTGGTGGGCGCGGGCGCAGTCGCCCGAGAACCTGGACCTCGTGCGGCGGAATGACGGCGACTTCAAGCGCCACCTGGACCGCTGGAAGTACCCCCAGCGCTACGCGGGCGAGGCCCTCACGCCGGACGCGCACCGCGACAGCGCGGTCGATGTGCTTCTGCGACCGCTGGAAGCGCGAATGAGCAGCGCGCCCTGCCTGGGCGGCACGACGCCATGTGCCACGGACCTGGCCGTGTTGCCCTTCGTGCGCCAGTTCGCCGCGGTGGAGCCGGAATGGTTTGCAACGCTGGACTTGCCGGCGGTGCGGTCTTGGCTGAACGGCTGGCTCGTCAGCCCGCTCTTCGTTGCTTGCATGCACAAGTTGCCCGCGAAAGGTACGAATCGCTTTCCGCCGCTCTGACCCTTGCTTGGATGTCGGAGCCGTCATGCGCTCGCGAACGCTGACGGCACTTGAATGATCAAAGGCCCTTTCCCAGCCTGACGCAGCCGAGCGCTACGCAGCGGTTGCTGTCTCCCGCGGCCTGCAGCCGGCTACATGGTTCAGGCCACGAAGCCGTCATCGGCTCACCTGTCGACTTGCCAACTGCGAGGACCGCTGTCGCGGGTGAAGCAGCCACCTAGGTGACTTGGCGGCAGCTCGCGGCGCCGAACCGCGACAAATGTCTGCTGCCTGACGGGTCGAACGGGGAATTCCGACCCGTAGCGGTCGGTCGACATCGCGGGCCTGCTCTCGCGGAGCGGTCGGTCTGCGCTTCAAGCCCTGGGCCCGCCTCGGCATCGTCGATCGCCTGCCACCCAACGGCCAAGCAAGCCGCGCCCTGGCTGGACTTGGCTACGGCCGCTACGCTGGCCTCGCCCTCGCTGGCCGGCCCGGGCGGCGTCTTGTCGGAAAAGTGAGAAGGTCTAGCCGTCGGCCCGCACTTGGCCGATGGCTCGCACCTGAAGTTACTGGCCGAGCGCGACCTGGACATCGAGGTCCTCAAGGAGATCAACGCAAAAAAAT
>CBIHMU010000117.1:0-14835 GCA_966211105.1 uncultured Burkholderiales bacterium | reverse complement strand
GGACCGAGGGTGAGGGCCGTCGCGCCCGCAGGACGCGGACTCGTCCTACACCTGGCGGCGCCGGCCCTGGCTAGCATCGGCCCCATGGACACGCACATCGCCACGGCCGGGCGCGGGCCGGCAGCGGACGATCTCGTCGTCGCCCGGCCGCAGGGCCTGTACTGCCCGCCCGGGGACTTCTACATCGACCCGTGGCGGCCGGTCGACCGCGCCGTCATCACGCACGGGCACAGCGACCATGCGCGCTGGGGGAGCGCGCACTACCTCGCGCATCGCGACAGTGCCGCCATCCTGAGGCGCCGGCTCGGCGAGGACATCACGTTGCAGACGCTGGCCTACGGCGAGACCATCGAGCACCACGGGGTGCGCGTGTCGCTGCATCCGGCGGGTCACGTGCTGGGGTCGTCGCAGGTGCGGCTCGAACATGGCGGGCGCGTCTGGGTCGCCTCGGGCGACTACAAGCTCGAGGCCGACGGCACCAACGCGCCGTTCGAGCCGGTGCGCTGCGACACCTTCATCACCGAGTCCACCTTCGGCCTGCCCATCTACCGCTGGCCGTCGCAGGCGGCGCTGTTCGCCGAGATCGACGCCTGGTGGCGCCGCAACGCCGAGGCGGGTCGTCCCTCGGTGCTGTATGCGTATGCGCTGGGCAAGGCGCAGCGGCTGCTGCACGGCGTGGACGCCTCGATCGGCCCCATCGTCGCGCACGGCGCCGTCGAGCCGCTGAATGCCGTCTACCGCGCCGCGGGCGTGGCCTTGCCGCCGACGCTGTCGGCCGGCGATCCGGCGCTGGACAAGGCCGCGCTGTCGCGCGCGCTCGTGATCGCGCCCCCGTCGGCCGCGCGCTCGCCGTGGCTGAAGCGCTTCGGTCCGGATCTGGCGGACGCCTTTGCCAGCGGGTGGATGCAGCTGCGCGGCACGCGACGGCGGCGCGGCGTCGACCGCGGCTTCGTGGTGTCGGACCACGCGGACTGGCCGGGACTGATGGCGGCGATCCACGGCACCGGCGCCGAGCGCGTCTTCGTCACCCACGGCAGCGTGTCGACCATGGTGCGCTGGCTCAACGAGCAGGGGCTGCGGGCGCAGGGCTTCGCGACCGAGTATGGGGACGAGGAGGCGGACGACCGCGGCGAGGCGGCCGCGGCGCCCGACACCACGCCCCCGGAGTCCACGCCCCCGGACGCCACGGCCCCGGACAGCGCGCCCCAGGCCACGCCCGGCCTCACCCCCGACGCCGTGCCGTGACCGTCAGCGATGCGGGGACAGCAGCCGGTCCCTGGCTTCCGGGAAGTCGAAGCGCAGCGTGGCGTCGAGGGCGGCCATCAGGGTGAGCTGGCGCTCGTCCAGCGGGCGCCGCGCCGCGAGGACCGCGCGCATGCGCTCCGCCACATCGACGGCGGTGGCGTCGTCGGCCTGGAGCAGACGCAACAGTTCGTCCCGATCGGCGGCTTCGTCCGTCCTGCCGGCCGCCCCCAGCGCCGCAGGTGCCGCCGGTGCTGCGCCGGTGGTCTTCGACGCGCGGTCGGCGTCTTCAGCGTGATTGACATGACCGGCATGGCCGGCGTGCGCGGCGTGCGCGGCGTGCTCGGCGTCCAGCTGGCTCTGGATGCGCCGCAGCGCCGTCAGCAGTTCCTCGAGCAAGACCTGGACCCGGACGACCTGCGCCGATCGGTCGTCGGCCTGCAGGCCGTCGTCGCAGGCGCGTTCCAGCTCCGCCGCGGCGGCCATCACCACGCGCGCCCCGATCGTGCCTGCCGCCCCCCGCAGCGCATGCGCCACCCGGCCCATCGCCGGCGCGTCGTCGGCCGCGAGGGCCGTGCTCAATTGGGCATCGACCGTTGCGCGCGCGCGCAGGAATGCGGCGATCAGCCGCCGGTACAGCGGCATCCGGTGGTCCGCCGCGACCAGGCCGGCACGCAGGAGGTCACGGTCCTCCGGTGACAGGTCGTTGATGCGGTCGCCAGCGGCACCTGCATCGGCACCAGCACCAGCACCAGCATCGGCATCGGCACCAGCACCAGCACCAGCACCAGCATGGGCATCGCCATCGGCATCGCCATCGGTATCGGCATCGGCATCGGCATCGGCATCGGCATCGGCGCAGGCACCGTTGCCGTTGACCTTGCTCTCGCCATCGCGTGACACGGCCACCCAGCGCGCCAAGGTGGCGTAGAGCAGGTCGATGTCCAGCGGCTTGACGAGGTGCGCGTCCATGCCCGCGGCCAGGATGCGTTCGCTGTCGCCGGCCATGGCCTGCGCGGTCAGGGCGATGACGGGCAGCGTCCGCCAGCGCGGATCGGCGCGGAGCCGCCGCGTGGCCTCGTAGCCGTCCATGCCCGGCATCTGGCAGTCCATCAGGACCGCATCGAAGCCCTGCGGCGACGCGTGCAGCAGGGCGAGCGCCTGCGCGCCGTCGCCCGCCACCGTGACGGTCACGCCGACGTCCTGCAGCAGTTCGGCCGCGAGTTCCTGATTCAGTTCGTTGTCCTCGACCAGCAGCACGCGCGCGCCGGCCAGCCGCGGCATCGCGCCGCGTGCCGGTCGGTGGCCAAGCGGGCGTGTCCCTCCAGCGCCCGCTGCGCCCGCGGCGCTCGCGGCGCTCGCGGCGGTTGCGCCCGACGCCGTCACGATGCCCAGACGCGTCGTGAAGCGGATCATCGTGCCCCGTCCGGGCGACGACATGATGTCGATGCCCCCGCCCATCAACGTCACCAGTTGCCGGCAGATCGCCAGCCCGAGGCCGCTGCCGCCGTAGCGGCGGGTCGTCGAGCTGTCGGCCTGGCTGAAGCTGCTGAACAGCCGGGACACGGTGGCCCCGTCCATGCCGATGCCGGTGTCGCGCACCAGGAAGCGCAGCAGGAGGGTCCTGTCGGGCGCGGCGCCGTCCGCCGCCTCCTTCTGCGCCTTCTTCTGCGCCTCCTTCTGCGCCTCATCCTCCTGCGCGCGTTCGACGGCGATGAGGATCTCGCCGCGTTCGGTGAACTTGGCGGCGTTGCTGCCCAGGTTGAGCAAGACCTGACCGAGCCGCAACGGATCCCCGCGCAGCAGCGGCGGCAGGTCGGGCGCCACTTCCAGCCGCAGCACCAGGCCCTTGTCCCGGACGGCCAGTCCGACCAGGTCCGTCACGTGGTCCAGGACGTCGTCGAGCCGGAAGGGGACGGCCTCCAGGGTCAGCTTGCCCGCCTCGATGCGGCTGAAGTCGAGGATGTCGTTGAGCAGGCCGAGCAGGTGCTCGGCCGAGCGTCGCACCTTCTCGATGTAGTTGCGCTGGCGCGGATCGAGCCCGGTGCGCAGGGCCAGCTCGGACATGCCGAGGATGGCGTTCATCGGCGTGCGGATCTCATGGCTCATGTTGGCCAGGAAGTCCGACTTGGCGCGCGTGGCCTCCTCGGCGGCCTCCTTCGCGCGGCGCGTGGCCACGCCGTGGGCCGTCGCCCGCTGCACCGCGACCAGCAGCGCCAGACAGAGCAGTGCCGTGATGCCGGCCGCCGCGAGCCGCTCTCCCATCGGGGCCACCAGGCCCTTGTCCTTCAGCAGCACCAGGCGCCAGGGGCCGCGCGGGTCGTTCCAGTCGACGTCCGCATGGCCGGCCAGGAACTGGTGACTGTCGACCTCGATCAGCGGCTGCTCCGGATCGAAAGGCAGCCGGCGCACCCGGGCGGGATCGAGGAAGGTGTCCCCGTAGAGGCGGCTCGCAGTCAGCGCGGCGGCGCGCGCGGCATCGAGCGCACCGGCGACGCCCAGCCGCCAGCGGGCCTCGCTGGCCGCCAGCACCAACCCGTCCGGCGAGATCAGCAGGCCGCCGGCGTACTGGGCATCGGGCGCGGAGGACGGTCCGCCGGTGAGCTTGGGGTCGGCAAGGAGCTTGTCGACCTGGTCCGCGAAGAATCGCAGCGCCAGCACCCCGATCGGCCGCCCCGGGGGACGGTCGGACGCCACGGCCCGGTCTGCGTCCTCCTCGGGCCAGACGGGCGCGCAGAGGAAGATGGCGCGCGCTCCGCTGAACGGGTTGACGCTGACGCCCACCGACGGCTCGCCGGCCATGGCGCGTTGGAAATGGGGATGCGAGGCGATGTCCTGGCCGATCGGCGACACCTGCCCGGCGTTGTGCCAACTCGCGACGACGAGGCCGCGAGGATTTGCCACGAAGGCCGCCTCGGCCTCCCGACTCAGGGTCAAGGCGCTGAGCGTGCGTTGGGCCTGCGGGACGGCGAGCGCCGCCTCGACGCGTTCGACGCGTTCAACGCGCTCGATGCGCTCGATGCGCTCGATGCGCTCGATGCGCTCGATGCGCGCTGCGCGCTTGAGCCCGTCGTCGACGCGGCCCAGCATGCGCAGCGCTCCCATCCCGAGGCTCCTCACCGTCACCCGGTGCAACAGGAAGGACTGCCCGCGCGCCGCGCGGTCCAGGTCCCGATGCGCCTCGCTCGCGGCCCAGGACGCATAGCCGAACTGGGCCGTCCAGGCGGCCGTCAGGGTCAGCGCGGCGATGAGGCCCCAGGCTGCGCGCGGCCGATCCACCAGGGCGTCGCGCCATCCCGGCCTCCCTGGGCCTCCCCGTGTCCCCCTCATCGCGTGGTTCCTTGTCTTTGATTGCGGCGCAGTGTTGGAGGGCAGGCCGGCGCTTGTCAACCCGCGAACGCGCCCGCGTCCTACACCGCGCGGGCGGCGCGCTCGCTAGCATTCGGCCCCATGAGAGCTTTTGCCGCGCTGTTCCGCGACCTGGACGCGTCGACGTCCAGCCTCGCGAAGCAGGCCGCGCTGCAGGCCTACCTGCGCCAGGCGCGGCCGGAGGATGCCGCGTGGGCCGTGTACTTCCTGGCCGGCGGCAAGCCGCGCCAGCTGGTGCCCACGAAGCTGCTGCGCGAGCAGGCCCGGCTCGCGGCCGGGCTGCCGGAATGGCTGTTCGACGAGAGTTACGAGGCCGTCGGCGACCTGGCCGAGACGATCGCGCTGCTGCTGCCCGAGCCGACCGAGCCGGTCGAGCGCCCCTTGTCGGAATGGATGACCGGGCATCTGCTCCCCTTGCGGGGCAAATCGCCGGAGGCGCTCGCGCTGACCCTGCAGGCCCAGTGGGCCGCGCTGGCGATCGAGCAGCGCTTCGTCCACCTCAAGCTGATCACCGGCGCCTTCCGCGTCGGCGTGTCGAAGCTGCAGGTGACGCAGGCGCTGGCGGCCGTCGGCGGCGTGGATGCCAAGATCGTGGCGCAGCGGCTGATGGGCTACACGCACATCGGCGCGACGCCTTCGGCCGCCGACTACCTCGCCCTGGTCGCGCCGGCCGATCCCGGCGGGACCGACGGCGTGTCGCGCGGCCTGCAGCCGTTTCCGTTCTTCCTGGCGCATCCGTTCAGCCTTCCGGTCGAGCAGTTCGACGCCGCGATCGGGCCGGCTTCGGACTGGCTGGTCGAGTGGAAATGGGACGGCATCCGCGCGCAGCTGGTCCAGCGCGGCGGCGAGGTCGCGATCTGGTCGCGCGGCGAGGAACTGGTCACCGACCGCTTCCCCGAGTTGCGCGCGATGGGCGAGGCGCTGCCCGACGGCACCGTGCTCGACGGCGAGATCCTCGTCTGGCGCGAGGGCCGCGCGATGCCGTTCGCGGCGCTGCAGAAACGCATCGGCCGCAAGACGCTGGGCGCGAAGCTGCTGGGCGAGCTGCCGGTGGCGCTGTGCGTCTACGACCTGCTCGAGGAGGCCGGCGAGGACCTGCGCGCAGTGCCCCAGCACGAGCGCCGCGCGCGGCTGGAGCGCCTGGTCGCGGCGCATCCGCTGGCGGGGCTCGAGCTGAGTCCGCTGATCGCGGGCGAGGACTGGGCCGACCTGGCCCGGCAGCGCGAACAGGCGCGGGCGTTGGGGGTCGAGGGGATGATGCTCAAGCGCCGGGACGCGCGCTACGGCGTCGGGCGGACCAAGGACGTCGGCGTCTGGTGGAAGTGGAAGATCGATCCGTTCTCGGCCGACGCCGTGCTGATCTACGCGCAGCGCGGCCATGGCCGGCGGGCCAGCCTCTACACCGACTACACCTTCGCCGTGTGGAACGGGCCGCCGGAGGATGCGGCGCGGCAGCTGGTGCCGTTCGCGAAAGCGTACTCGGGGCTCACCGACGCGGAGATCCGCGAGGTGGATGCGGTGATCCGCAGGACGACGACCGAGACCTTCGGCCCGGTGCGCAGCGTCACGCCGACGATGGTGTTCGAACTCGGCTTCGAGGGCATCGCGCGCAGCGGCCGCCACAAGAGCGGCATCGCGGTCCGTTTCCCGCGCATGCTGCGCCGGCGCGAGGACAAGCCGGTCGAGGAGGCCGACACGCTGCAGTCGCTGCAGGCCTTGCTGCCGGAGGAAGGCGCGTGAGCGGCCGGCGCGGCGACGCGGCGGCGATTGACGCCGGGCTCGATGCCTGGCTCGAGGCCAAGGGCTGGACTCCGTTCCCGTTCCAGCGTCGGGTCTGGGAGGAGATCGCGCGCGGTCGCGGCGGACTGCTGCATTCGAGCACCGGCAGCGGCAAGACGCTGGCGGTGTGGCTGGGCGCGCTCGCGGCGCTGCGGGAGAAAGTCGGCGCGCAGGCGCGCGTGCACGGCGGCAAGTCCATCGCGCCGCCGCTGACGGTGCTCTGGATCACGCCGATGCGCGCGCTCGCTGCGGACACGCTGCGCGCGCTGGAGGCGCCGATGGCGGCGCTGTGTCCGGGCTGGACCGCCGCGTTGCGCAGCGGCGACACGACCTCCGCGCAGCGCGCCGCGCAGGACCGGCGGCTGCCGACCGTGCTGGTGACGACGCCGGAGAGCCTGTCGCTGCTGCTGTCGCGGGCCGACGCGCGCGATCAGCTCGGCCAGGTGCGGCTGGTCGTCGTCGACGAGTGGCATGAGCTGATGGGCAACAAGCGCGGCGTGCAGACGCAGCTGGCGCTGGCGCGGCTGCGCCGCTTCCGGCAGGCGCACGGCGCGGAGCGGGCAGGGGTGAGGGCCAGCGGCCGTCGACGTGCGCTGATGACCTGGGGGCTCTCGGCGACGCTCGGCAACCTGGACGAAGCGATGCGGGCCTTGCAGGGCACGGCGTCCGCCGCCAAGGACGCCGTGATCGTGCACGGCGAGACCGACAAGACGATGGTCATCGATACGCTGCTGCCGGAAACCGCCGAGCGTTTCGCCTGGGCCGGCCACATGGGCCTGCGGATGCTGCCGCAGGTGGTCGAGGCGATCGAGGCCAGCGCGAGCTGCCTGGTCTTCACCAACATGCGCTCGCAGGCCGAGCGCTGGTACCGCGCGCTGCTGGAAGCGCGGCCCGACTGGGCCGGCGTGCTGGCCCTGCATCACGGCTCGCTGGACCGCGAGGTGCGGGAGTGGGTCGAGCTCGGCCTCAAGGAGGGCCGCATCAAGGCCGCCGTCTGCACCTCCAGCCTCGACCTGGGCGTGGACTTCCTGCCGGTGGACCGCGTGCTGCAGATCGGCTCGGCCAAGGGCGTCGCGCGGCTGGTGCAGCGTGCGGGCCGCTCCGGCCATGCGCCCGGCCGGCCGTCGCGGATCACGCTGGTGCCCACGCACAGCCTGGAGCTGGTCGAGGCCGCCGCCGCGCGCGAGGCCGTGCGCACCGGCCGGATCGAGGCCCGGCACAGTCCGCGCGAGCCGCTGGACGTGCTGGTCCAGCACCTGGTCACGGTCGCCCTGGGCGGCGGTTTCCGCCCGGACGAGCTGCTCGCCGAAGTGCGCGGCACCGTCGCCTACGAGGCCCTCGGCGAGACGAACTGGCAGTGGTGCCTGGACTTCGTCCGCCAGGGCGGGCCGTCGCTGACGGCCTACCCGGACTACCACCGCGTCGTGCCCGACGACGAGGGCATCTGGCGCGTGCCCGACGCGCGGCTCGCGCGGCGGCATCGCGTCAACATCGGCACCATCGTCAGCGACGCGTCGATCAGCGTGCAGTACCTCAGCGGCGGCAAGCTGGGCAGCGTCGAGGAGAGCTTCATCGCGCGCCTCAAGCCGGGCGATGCGTTCATGTTCGGCGGCCGGCTGCTGGAGCTGGTGCGCGTCGAGCAGATGACGGCGCTGGTGCGGCGCGCGACGGCCGGGCGCGTGGCCTTGCCGCGCTGGAACGGCGGCCGCATGCCGCTGTCGAGCACGCTGGCCGACGCGGTGCTGCGCGAGTTCGCCGCGGCCGACGCCGGCCGCTTCGACTCCCCCGAGATGCAGTGCGTGAAGCCGCTGATCGACATCCAGCGGCGCTGGTCCGGCATGCCGGGCCCGGACGTGCTGCTGGCGGAGACGCTCAAGTCGCGCGAGGGCTGGCACCTCTTCCTCCATCCCTTCGCCGGCCGGCAGGTGCATCTGGGCCTGGCCGGACTGATCGCGTGGCGCGCGGCGCAGCCGGAGACCGGCACCTTCTCGATCGCGCTGAACGACTACGGCATCGAGCTGCTCAGCGCCAAGCCGATCGACTGGGCGCAGCGGCTGCCGGGCCTGCTGGCGCTGCCGCCGATGGAGACGCTGCTGCGCGAGGTCCTGGCGAGCCTGAACGCCACCGAGCTCGCGCGGCGACGCTTCCGCGAGATCGCGCGCATCGCCGGCCTGATCTTCCAGAGCCATCCCGGCGAGCGCCGCAGCAACCGGCAGCTGCAGGCCTCGGCGACGCTGTTCTTCGAGGTCTTCCAGCAGCACGATCCGGGCAACCGGCTGCTGGCGCAGGCGGAGCAGGAACTGCTGACCCAGGAGCTCGACGTGCGTCAGCTGGCGGCCGCGCTGGAACGCATGGGTCAGCAGACGCTCCAGATCCACGCGCTGAAAAAGCCCACGCCGCTGGCCTTCCCCCTGATGGTGGAACGCTTCCGCGAGAAGCTCAGCAACGAGCCGCTCGGCGATCGCATCGCGCGGATGGTGTCCGAGCTGGAGCGCAGTGCCGGCGGCGACGCGGTCGGCACCGCGCATGCGCCGGCGGAGCGCGCGCTGGCGGTGTTCGCGAAGAAGGATTCGCCGCAGTTCGCCGTCGATGCGGTGCGGGAGTCGCTGGCGCTGGAGACACGCGGCGAGGCGCCCACCCGGCGGCGCGAGGCCGGCGGGCGGAGAAGGCGATGACGGACCTCGCTCCTGCGCCGGGTGCGTTGACCAGGACGCTCGCCGACGAGCGCGTCTGGCTGCTGCCGGAGCGCGCGCTGTGGTGGCCGGCGACACGCACGGTCTTCGTCGCCGACGTCCATCTGGGCAAGGCGGCGAGTTTCCGCGCGCTGGGCCAGCCGGTGCCGTCGGGCACGACGCGCGACAACCTCGACCGGCTCAGCAACGTGATCGACGAACTGCGCGCGGCACGGCTGGTGGTGCTGGGCGATTTCCTCCACGCGGCCGCGGCGCAGCAGCCGCAGGTGCTCGCGCCCGCGCATCGCTGGCGCGAGCGGCACGCGCAGCTCGCCTGCCTGCTGATCCGGGGCAACCACGACAGCCATGCGGGCGATCCCCCGCCGTCGCTGCGCTTCGACATCGTCGACGAGCCCCATGCGATGGGACCGTTCGCGGCCTGCCACCATCCGCGCCGCGTCGCCGGGGCTTACGTGCTCGCCGGGCATCTGCATCCGGCGACGACGCTGCACGGCCGCGCGCATGAGCGCCATCGGCTGCCATGCTTCGCTGAATCCGACGGTCTCATGATCCTGCCCGCGTTCGGCGCGTTCACCGGCACGACGCAGGTCGGCTTGCCGGAAGGCTCGCGCTGTCACGCGGTCGGTGGCGGCGCGGTGTGGCCCGCGCGACGATCCGAGGCCGGCGAGCGGCGTGAGTCCTGAGGTGAGGGCGCGTCGAGACGCGGGCCCCCTACAGGTTGAAGCCGCCGACGTCGGTGTGGAAGTCGCCGATCTCCGTCCACGCCTTCAGGTCGGCGGGCACGGCGAAACGCGCGGACAGCGCCAGGGCCGCCTCTTCCGCCGAGGCGAAGGAATCCCCCCACGGCATGCTGTCGTGTTTCACCCGCCAGCGCCGCGACAGGCGCGGCTTGATCGTGAAGGTGCCCTCCAGGCTCTGGAAGACGTAGGAGACGGTATCGAGTTCCATGCTGAGCTCCGGGTCATCGCCGGTTCGTGGACCCTAACCCAAGGAGCGGCAACTGTCATGCCCGCGTCGCGGATGGGGGGACGGTGCGGTGGACGGCCCGGGATTGCGGGGTCCGACGCCGCTCAGCGTCGGCCATCCCCGCCATTCGCCCGCCGGAGGAGGCGGCGGCACGCAGCTTGCCGCCCTCCGTCCCAATGAGCTATCCCTGGCGATTCTTCCGGGCGGGCGGTGCCGATCAGGCGCGCATCTCCTCCGCCGACGACCTGCTGCACCTGCGCGACCTCGACCAGAAACGCTGGGTCGCGCTGGCCTGTCCCACCCGCGGCCTCGAATTCGACGAACGCACCCTGGACCTGATCGACCTCGATCGCGACGGTCGCATCCGGGCGCCCGAGCTGATCGCCGCCTGCGAATGGGTAGGCGGGCGCGTGAAGGACTGGCAGCCGCTGCTGCGCGGCGACGCGCGACTGGCGCTGGCCTCGCTGGCCGACACCGACGAGGGCCGCGCGCTGGCGGAGGAACTCCGCCGCACGCTCGACCTGACGGGGCATGCGGGGCAGTCCGACATCGGTCTGGACGACATCCGGGAACGGCAGTCCCACCTCGCCGCGGAGCGGCACAACGGGGACGGCATCGTGCCCGTGGCGGCTGTCGCGGACCCCGCGGATCATGCGATCGCGCTGCGCATCGGCGAAGCGATGGGCACGGTGGCCGATGCAGGCGGCGAGCCGGGCATCGACGAGACCCGCATCCAGGCCTTCTTCGATCAGGCCGCGACGCTGCTCGCCTGGCATCGCGAGGGCGAGGCCGAGGCGGGCTGTGCGGGCCGCCGCGCGGCGGCGATGGCGGTGCAGGCGGTGCACGACAAGGTCGAGGACTTCTTCGCGCGCTGCCGCCTGGCCAGCTACGACACCTCCGCCGCGGCGACGCTCAACGCGACCGATCCCGAACGGCTGAAGGCCCATGCGAGCGGGCTGCTGTCACTGGAAGCCGGTCCGCTCAGACAGATGCCCATCGCGCCGGTGTCGCCGGGTGCGGCGCTGCCGTTGGACGAGCGCGCCAACCCCGCCTGGCGCGGCGCGCTCGCCGCCTTGCGTGCGCAGGCCTTGCCGCCCGGCAGCGGCGACAGCCTGGCCGAGCGCGACTGGCTGTCCTTGAAGGACGAGGTGCGCGCCTGCCGGGAATGGCTGCGGCGCCAGCCGACCGGGCCGGTCGCCACGCTCGGCGTCGACGTCGTGGCCGCGCTTGCCGCCGGACAGCCGGGCGGACAGCTCGACGAGGTGCGTGCGCGCCTGCTGAAGCAGGTCGCGGACGACCGCGCCGCCGCGCCGCGCCATGCCGCCCTCAACGACCTCGAGAAGCTGCTGCTGCTCCAGCGCGGCCTGCTGCGGCTGGCGCGCAACTTCGTGTCCTTCGAGGACTTCTATGAAGGCCGCGGCGCGGTGTTCCAGGCCGGCACGCTGTTCGTCGACGGCCGCGCCTGCGACTTGACCGTCGACGTCGCCGACCCCGCCCGCCACGCGCCCGTCGCCGGCCTGGCCAAGGCCTACCTCGCGTACTGCGAATGCGTGCGGCTGAACCAGAAGCGCCACATCGTCGCCGTGGTCAGCGCGGGCGACGTCGACTTCCTCTTCGTCGGGCGCAACGGCCTGTTCTACGACCGCGAGGGCCGCGACTGGGACGCGCGCATCGTCAAGGTGATCGAGAACCCGATCAGCGTCGGCCAGGCCTTCCTCTCGCCGTACAAGAAGCTGGTCCGGCTGGTCGAGGACCAGGTGGCCAAGCGGGCCGCGGCGAGCGATTCGACGCAGCAGGGACGCATGGGCCAGCTGGCGGGGCGCCTCGCCACGGTGGATCAACCCGCCGCGGCGGCGGCGCCGATGCTGTCCGCCGGTGGCGCGGGCGCACCGGCCGGGGCCGGTGCCGTCGGCGCAGTGGGTGCTGCCGGCGCTGCCGGTGCTGCGGGTGCCGCCAACGGGCTGCCCGGCCTGGGCGTCCCGGGCCGGCGCGTGGACGTGGGCACCGTCGCCGCGATCGGCGTGGCGCTGGGCAGCATCAGCACGGTGATCGTCGGCGTCTTCGGGCGTTTCGTCGATCTGGGCTGGTGGATCCCGCTGGCGGTGCTCGGCATCGTGTTGTCGATCTCGGGACCGAGCATGCTGATCGCCTGGCTCAAGCTGCGCCAGCGCAGCCTCGGCCCCATCCTGGACGCGAGCGGCTGGGCCATCAACAACCGGATGACACTCAGCACCCGGCTGGGCAGCGCGCTGACGAAGCGCCCGCTGCCCGTGCCGCATGCGGTCAAGCTGACGGCGCCCGGCCGTCGTCCTCCCGATCGGTATCTTGCGGATCGCGGTCCTTCCGGTCCTCGTCCGTCCGGGGATGCGGCCGCGTGAGCAGCGGCAGCACGGCCAGGATCATCAGCGCGAGCAGCATGCTGAACACCGCCGTCGCCTCGCGGCCCAGGCCGCAGGCGATGCCGATGGCGGCGGTCATCCAGATGCTGGCGGCGGTGGTCAGGCCGTGGACCTGCTCCTCGTCCTTGAGCTTAAGGATGGCGCCGGCGCCGAGGAAGCCGATGCCGGCGATCACACCCTGCAGCACCCGGCTCATGTCGGCGAGCGCCATGCCGCCCTGCTGAGGCACCAGCACGAACAGCGCCGCGCCCAGCGACACCAGCATGTGCGTGCGGATGCCCGCCGCCTTGCCGTGGTGCTCGCGCTCGTAGCCGAGGATGCCGCCCAGCAGCGCCGCCAGCAGCAGGCGCACGGCGATGCGGGTGATCTGCGCGACGTCGGGGACGTCGGAGAACTCGGACCGCACGGTGGCGATGACCTCGTCGGTCCACCCGCTTGCGGTGATCGCGGCCGTCGGGGCGGCGGCAGAGGCGGAGGAGGCGGCGGACGCGGTGGACGCTGCCGAGGTCGCGGTGCCGAGGGCCAGGCTCATGAGGTCTCCTTCTCGGTCGGCTGGACGCTCGGGCCCGTGCGCGCGCCGTCGGCCAGCTTCGCCTCGAGCGCGGCTTCCCGCGCCGCCTCGGCCTCGGCCTCCACCGCGTCGAAGTCGTAGCCCTCGGCGGGATGCAATTGCCACGCGCCGCCGCCGGTCAGGCGCAGCACGTGCGTGTGATGCTGCAGCACGGCGTGGCGGTGGGCGATGCTCACCAGCGTGATGCCGTCGCGGCACAGGCGCTCGTAGAGGCGGCGTTCGTTGCAGCTGTCCAGCGCGCTGGTGGCTTCGTCGAGGATGACCATCTTCGGCGTGCGCACCAGCACGCGCGCGAAGGCCAGGCGCTGCTGCTCGCCCATGGACAGCACCTTCTCCCAGTCCTGCGCGGCGTCCAGCCCACCGACGCGATCGGCGAGCTCGGGCAGGCAGACCTCGTCGAGGATGGCGCGCAGCGCGTCGTCGTCCAGCTCGGTCGTCGTGTCCGGATAGATCATCTGGCTGCGCAGCGTGCCGGGCTGCAGGTAGGGCCGCTGCGGCAGGAAGAACACGTCCTCGAGCGGCGGGTGCTCGATCGTGCCTTCGCCGCAGCGCCACAGGCCGGCGATCGCGCGCAGCAGGGAACTCTTGCCGCAGCCGCTGACGCCGGTGATCAGCAGGCTCTCGCCGGGCTGGAGCGCGACGTCGAGCTTCTCCACCAGCAGCCGGTCGAACTGCGGCGTGTAGAGCGTCAACGCGCGCAGCGCGAGCTGCTCGGCGTGTTTCGTCTCGATCTTTTCGCGGGCGCGTTCGTCGCGGGGCTTGCGCTTGTGCATGACGTCGGAGAGCGCGTGCAGCCGGTCGATGCCGGCGACGAAGCGGCTCAGGCTCTCGAAGTTGTCGACGATCAGCGAGACGGCGGTCAGCACCGCGGCGAAGGCGCCGGCGGCCTGCACCGCGGCACCGACCTCGAGGTGGCCGGACAGCACGCGTTCGGCCAGGATCACGGCGGGCACGACCAGCGTCAGCTGGCTGAAGCCGCGCTGGAAGAGGTTGAGCGCGCGCTGCTTGCGGATCAGCTTCCAGTAGTTCTGGTAGACGGCGTCGAAGCGGCCCTCGATGTGGGCGCGTTCCTGCGGTTCGCCGCGGTAGAAGGCGATGGATTCGGCGTTCTCGCGCAGGCGCATCAGGCCGAAGCGGAAGTCGGCTTCGCGGCGCAGCTGCCAGAAGTTGAGCTGGATCAGCGGCGAACCGAAGACGTGGAGCGCGAGGAAGGTCCCCACGGTGGCGTAGACCACGAGGAAGGCCACCAGCAGCTTGGACAGCGACCACAGCACGGCGCAGAAGGCCACCAGCTGCATCACGGAGCCGATCATCAGCAGCCCGAAGTGGGTGGATCGACCGGTGAAGGTGTTGATGTCCTCGGAGATGCGCTGGTCGGGGTTGTCGATGTCGCCGGCCGCGCCGGTGCCGATCTCGTAGTACTTGCGGCCGTCGAGGTAGCCGTCGAGGAACTTGCCGGTGAGCCAGCGCCGCCAATGGTTGGAGAAGGCGTCGCGCATGTAGTAGTAGAAGGCGTACACCGGCACCGCGAAGCCCAGGACGATGAGGCTGTCGCGCACGGCAAACCAGAAGCGCGAGTGGTTGCGCTCGGCGAGCGCGGAGGTCATTTCGCCGGTCTTGTCGTTGAGCATGACGGCGAGCTGGGTCTCGCACAGCATCAGCACGATCATCAGCAGCAGCAGTCCCCAGGCGGCCTTGCGCTGGTCGCCGAACCAGTAGGGCTTGGCGATCTGCATGAACTGGCGCCAGGCGGCGGCGGACAGGCGCGGGGGGCGGCGGCGCTCGGCGCAGGAAGAGCTCCTGTTCACCCTTGCGA
>CBIHMU010000116.1:0-16013 GCA_966211105.1 uncultured Burkholderiales bacterium | reverse complement strand
GGCGGCAAACGCCGACACGGGTCAGAGCAGCGCGACCGTTGTCCTCGATGAGGACGTCCAGCCGTTCCCCCTGCTGCACCATCATGCGGATCGACAGCCGGCTCGCGCTGGCGTACTTGATGGTGTTGGCGACGGACTCCTCGACGATGCGCATCACCTGCTTGGAAAGGTCGGCCAACAGCACGATCTCGGGTCCGTCGGGGATGTCGTACTCGATCTGGAAATCGGCCCGCGTGAGCGACTCGTCCAGGTTGCTGCAGTAGGTGAACAGGATGTCGTGGATCGTGCGCTGCTCGCGGAGTTCCGTCACCGAGATGATCTCGCGCAGGTCCTTCAACGCGTCCATGAGGCCGCGCTCGAGCCGGTCATGGTCGATGTCGCGGTCGCGCACGCTGAACAGCGTGGTGACCAGCTTGGAGCCGATGCCGTCGTGCAGGTCGCGGTAGATCCGGTCGCGCTCGGCCTGCGCGGCGGACTCGGACTCCATCTCGCGCTGCCGGTTGTAGCTGACCAGCAGCTCGCGCTCGCGCTGCAGCAGGGTGTCGGTGAGGATGCGGTTGTTGTCGCGGACCCGCTTCACGTTCGTCTGGAATTTCGTCAGCAGGATCTGCGCGACGACGAACAGCAGCAGCGGCACGCTCAGATGGCTCAGGAAGATGGGCGTCACCAGCAGGTGCGAGAGCGACCAGCCCGCGTCCGGCATCGGGAAGGACACGAGCTGGCGCACCGCATTGTGGTCGTGCAGCGCGAAGACCTGCGCCAGCACGGACTGGAACAGCAGCGACATGGCCGTGCGCGAGCGGGTCCGTGCGACATGCAGCGCCAGGCGCGAGCAGGCATAGAGATGGAAGGCCAGCAGCACGGGCAGCCAGTAGGCGTCGAGCCACTCGCGCCCGCGAAGCCCCAGCACCGGATAGGCGATCGCCGCGAAGGCGGCCGCGCCGAACAGGGCCAGGGTGCCGCCCCGCCCCAACGGCTCGTCGACGAAGGCGAAGATGAACAGGGTCAGCACCACCACGACACCGCCGATGCAGGCGTACTGCGCCCAGAGCCACAGGGGCAGCATCGCGGCGGGCAGGTAGGGCAGCAGCACCAGCGAGAACAGCACCGACCACAGCACCGTCGTCGCGCCCGCATGCAGGAACACGGCCCCTTCCCGCCGGTTCGCCAGCCAGGCGCCCAGCATGAACATCCCCGCCAGCAGGCAGAAGACGTTGGACGCATTGGCCAGCGAGGTGCCGACGAACAGGGTCAGCTCCCCGATGTAGGAGAGGGTGTCGAGGTCGCCGATGTAGATCGGCGCGATGTGGACGCGCCGGTCCCAGGTCGTGAGCTCGACGGTCAGCACGTTGCCGTCCGGTCGCACGAGGCTGCGCGCCAGCGGCACCTGGAGCGGGCGGTACCACTTGTAGCGGGCGGCGGCGGTCGATTTCGGCAGGCCCGCGACCCAGACGCCGTTCAGGTAGACGTCCATGCCGTCCAGCGCCTGGCTGATCAGCAGGCTGGTGCCCGGGATCCGCGAGTCGCCGCGCATCGGGAGGCCCGCGCGCGGCTCGCAACAAGGCGCGGGACGCGCCAGGTAGCGGTCCAGATCGATGCGGAATCTGGCCCGCTTCAAGCCGTCCGACTGGCTGACGTCATGGAGAGAGGGCAAGGCGAACGTCCCCTCGTGGGCGAGGACCGGACCGGTCAGGCGGGGCGTCTCCGGACCGGCATCGCGCGGGTCGGCGGAGGCGTCGACGATCTCCAGGTCCTGGGCCCCTTCCACGCGGTAGACCCGCGTCGCCAGGCTGCTGGTCGCCACGACCAGCAGCGCCAGCACGAAGAAGGTCAGCCAGAAGAACACCGTCTTCAGCGAACTCCGCTTCGGACTGCTACTCATCGATGAGCCCGTGCAGGCGCGCGGCATTGGCCGCCATCGCCCGCGACTTCACGCCGAGCTTGCGGTAGACGCTGCGCAGATGCTGGTTGACGGTGTGATGCGAGATGCTCAGACGCCGGCCGATCTCGACGATGGGCAGGCCGTCGACTAGGTGTCGCAGCACTTCCCATTCGCGCTCGCCCAGCCCGAGGTCGCGCAGCACCTTCTGCCGGTCGACATGCGGCCGCACGTTGTTCTCGAGCATGTTGATGCGCTCGACGACGAGCTGGGCGACCGCCGGGCTCAGCGGCGCCTGCCCGTTGTGCGCGCTGACCAGCTTGTCCACCATCGCCGGCAGGATCTCCTCCTTGAGCAGGTAGCCGCTCGCGCCGGCCCGCAGACTGCGCATCACATGCTTGCTGTCGCCGAAGGTGCTGACGACCACGCTGCGCGATTCCGGGCATTTATCCTGGATCAGCCGGATCAACTCGACACCGTCGACATCCGGCAAGCCCAGATCGACCACGTAGAGGTCCGCGCGGTTGGCGAGGATGGCCGCCACCGCCTCGCCGCGATTCTTGGCGATACCCACCACCTCGCAAAAGCTACTGTTCGAAATCACGTCCACCAACCTTTTCATGACGGTGGGGTCGTCCTCGATGATCACGACGGCAATACTCATTGGCTGACTCCTTCTCGCTCGTTATCCCATTGCCCAGAGGCGGGCACAGTTTCGCGAGCGAGCGGAAACGAGCAATCACCGAAGCAAGTAAACCCGAAAACGCCAGACTACTGAATTCAGTGGTGGTCCAGGATTCGCGGCGACGGCGCCTCCCATTCCCCGTCGGCGGGCCGGGAAGCCCGGCGCCATCGGCCTTTGATCCAGTCTTCGGCACTGGCGGCGAGACAGGCGATCAACAGCATCAGTCCACCGATCGCCAGCAGATAACCAATGACAGTAAGTTCAAATAAGGGATGGCCGGCGGTGGGCGGCTCCGTCCTCTCGGCCAGCAGGCAACCCGCGCCGGCGAGCGCCAAACCAATCGAGATCGCGTACATATTTCTCATGACACAAATCCATTTGCAAACTATTGGCGCCAGTGTCACCGACTGCGATCAGTTTGCCACTCACTTATGAATGCATTTATCGACTCAAACTTGCTAGGTTTCGACGATTCGAATCGCGAATTATCTGATCGACCCTCGAATTCGCACGGTTCAAGCCTGCCGTCGAATATCGATGGGAACGCGTTCATCCCATCGGGGCGCGCCGGCAACGTGGAACCGGCCAGGTTCGACACGCCTCGACTCAGTCGCGATGGCGTGCCCGGCGGAGGATCCTTGCGCCGAATGCCGCATCAGGAAAAGCAGACGGGCGCCCGAAGGCGCCCGTCGCAAGAAAAGCTGCCGGAATGGATCAGCGCAGGAAACGCCCCCGGGGATCGATGATCGCGATGTCCGCGTAGTTGGTGCCGGTGTGGTCGGTCGGCGAATAACCCACCTCCATGCCGCCCAGGTCGAAGCGGGTCATGCCGTTCAGCACCTTCAGCAGCGCGGCGCGGCTGGGATCCTTGCCGGCGCGCTTGAGCGCCTCGACCAGCACCTTGGCGGAGGCGAAGCCCTCCATCATGGCCGGCGTGACCTGGCCGTTGGATTCGGCCGGATGCGCCTTCACCAGGTCGCCCAGCTCGCGGACCATCGGCACGTTGGTCGAGCGCTCGCTCGGGAAGACCTGCGAGACGATGATGCCGGCGGCGTTCTGGCCCAGCAGCTGGACGAAGCCGTTGGAGGCGTTGTTGGACAGGGTGGCGCCCAGGATGCGCGAACCGGCCGCGCGCAGCGCGTTGATCGTGTCCGCGGTGATCTGCTGCGACGCGACCATCAGCACGACCTGCGGGTCCGCGGCGATGAGCTGCTTGACCACGCCGGCGATGTCGGGCTTCTCGCGTTCGTAGGTGAAGTGGGCCACCGGCTTGACCTTGCGGTCGTTGAAGCCCGCCATCGCCCCCGCGATGCCGTCGGCGCCGAAGGTGTCGTTGACCTGCACCAGCGCGATGCGGGTGTTGCCCATCTCCAGCAGCAGCTGAACGGCGCGCTCGGCCTCGCGCTGGTAGGTCGAGCGCACGTTGAAGACGAAGGGGTTGACCGGCTTGTGCAGCAGCATGGCGCCGGTAGACGGCGCGATCAGCGGCACCTGGCCCTTCTCCAGCAGCGGCATCACGGCCTGCGTGTGCGGCGTGCCGCGCGTCAGGAACAACGCCACCGCGCCCTTGTCGATCAGCGTCTGCGCGTTGGCGGCGGCACGCTTGGGATCGAAGCCGTCGTCCAGCGACTGCAGGTCGATCTTCTGGCCGTTGACGCCGCCGGTGGCGTTGACCTTGTCGATGTAGAGCCTGGCGCCCAGCGTCAGTTCCTTGACGCTGGCGGCGACCTGTCCGGTGAAGCCGGCCGTCTGGCCGATCAGGATGTCCGCATGCGCGGCGGCGCTGAGGCCGAAGGCCACCAGGGCGGCGGCGGCGGAAGCGGCCAGCCGGCCCAGGGACCGGTGGGGTGTTGACTTGCTCATGGTGGTCTGTCCCGCCGGCTCGCGGTGGCGGCCGGCTGTGTCTCCAGCACGCCGGCGGTCAGATCGCCGCCGGCCCCTCGGCGCCGAGACCCCCCATGTTCAGGGGGGATCAGCGCCCCGCGCGCATCTTAGCCACGATGTCCTCCACCCGCCCCAGCAGGGCGCGGGTGTCGAAGGTCAGAACGTTGCGATTCGACAGCACCTGCCGGCCGCCCACCCAGACATCCGTGACATGTTCACGCCCGGCGACATAAACAAGCTGCGCATCGGCGTGGTACACGGGCTGGCATTCGATCGAGTCCAGCGCCACGGCGACGACGTCCGCCAGCTTGCCGGCCTCCAGCGTGCCCAGGTCGTTGGCGCGGCCCATGGCCTTGGCGGCGCGCACCGTGGCCATCTCCAGCGCGGTGCGCGCGGTGACGGTCAGCGGATCGCCGGTCACGCCCTTGGCGAGCAGCGCCGCGGCGCGGATCTCGCTGAACATGTCCTGGCGGTTGTTGGAGGCCGCGCCGTCGGTGCCGAGGATGGTGTTGACGCCGGCCGCCTCGAGCGCCTTCACCGGCGCGACGCCGGACGCCAGCTTCAGGTTGGAGCTCGGGTTGTGGACCAGGTGCACGCCCTGCCTGGCCACGAGGTCGATCTCGTCCGGGCTCAGGTGGACCATGTGGACGGCGATCATCTTCGCGTTCAGCAGGCCGAGCTTGTTCAGGCGCGCCAGCGGACGCTCGCCGTACTGCTTCACGCTGCCGTCGATCTCGTCCTGCGTCTCGTGGATGTGGCAGTGCATCTGCAGGTCGTACTTCTCGGCCAGCTCGCGCAGCTGGATGAAGGTCTCGTCCGAGACCGTGTACGGCGCATGCGGCGCGCTGGTCCAGTCCAGCAGCTTCTCGCCCTTGAACTGCTCGTAGGCGGCCAGGCCCTTGTCGATGTAGTCCTGCGCGTTGGCGGCGTAGCCGGTGGGGAAGTCGATGACGTTGATCGACACGCCGGCGCGGATGCCGCTGTCCACCGCCGCGCGGGCCATCGCGGTCGGGAAGAAGTACATGTCGTTCAGGTAGGTCACGCCGCCGCGCAGCGCCTCGGCCGCGGACAGCAGCGAGCCCTGGTAGGTCCAGTCCTCGCTCACCCACTGGCGCTCCAGCGGCCAGATGTGGTTGTTGAGCCAGTCCATCAGCGCGAGGTCGTCCGCGACGCCGCGCAGCAGCGACATCGCCGAGTGCGTGTGCGCGTTGATCAGGCCGGGGATCAGCACGTGGTTCGGCAGCTCGACGCGCTCGGCGTCGGCGTAGCGCTTCAGCGCTTCCTCGCGGGGCAGGACGGCGGCGATGCGTTCGCCCTCGATGGCCAGCGCATGCTGCTCCAGCACCGGGCTGTCCGGCGTCATGGTGATCAGCCAGCGGGGCAACAGCAGCTTCACGGCTTGGGTCGTCATGGGGTTCTCCTTGCTCACGCCGCTCGGCGCGACGTGCATTGTCTTGATGCTTGAAGGCGTCACCGCATCATCGCCTCGTGGCGACGGTGTGGATTCAGAAGATCTCGTCGAACAGCGCCAGCACCCGCGCCGCGTCCACCTCGACGCAGACCTGCTGCGCGGGATGGCCGCTCCACGGCGTGCCGCTGCCATGCTCGTTGCGCCAGTCCTGGATGGTCTGGCCGGTGGCGATGCCGTCCAGCGCCACGCGCACCGGGCCCGAGCGCAGGGTGAAGGCGTCCGGCACCAGCAGGATGGCCGCGGCGCTCGCGTCGTGCGCGTAGATGCCGCCGATGCCGTCGCGCGCATCGTAGAACTGCTGGTAGTGGCGCGTGGCCTGCCAGAGCAGATCGCCCGCGCCATCGCCGCGGCCGCGCAGCTTGGCAAGGTCGGCCTCGCGCATGATCGCTTCCTGCGTCACGTCCAGGCCGACGATGGTGACCGGCCAGGCGGCGGTGAAGACCTGGTCGGCGGCTTCGGGGTCGGCCAGGATGTTGGCCTCGGCCACCGGCGTCACGTTGCCGCCGTGGCCCTTCAGGCCGAAGGCACCGC
Organism: uncultured Burkholderiales bacterium; assembly: GCA_966211105.1. Lineage (GTDB taxonomy): Bacteria > Pseudomonadota > Gammaproteobacteria > Burkholderiales > Burkholderiaceae_C > Roseateles. The sequence continues at coordinate 9,563 of CBIHMU010000116.1, read as the reverse complement.
CCATCACGACGACGCGCTTGACCTTGCCGGCGATCGCCGGGTCATGCTTCAGCGCAAGTGCCAGGTTGGTGAACGGGCCGACAGCCACCAGCGTGATCTCGCCGGGCCGTTCGTTGACGAGGTCGCAGATCAGCCGATGCGCGGGACGGGGATCGAGCGGACGCGTCGGCGCCGGCAGGCGATCGGCGACGCCGCCGAGGCCGTCGTCGCCGTGCACATGCGCGGCGTCCTTGCGTCGGCGCTCATCGCGCAGCGGACCTCCGGCGCCGGCGGCGACGGGCACCTCGTTGCGGTAGAGCGCGGTCAGTCCGCGCGCGTTGCGCGTGGTCGTGACGACCGGGCCGTTGCCGAAGGCCGTCGTGACGGCCACCAGCTCGAAGCGAGGATGGCAAGCCAGCAGCGCGAGCGCGAGCGCGTCGTCGATGCCGGGGTCCGTATCGAAGAGAACGGGAATGCGTTCGGAAACGGACAAGGGGGGGAAAGCGGGGATCGTGCTGTCCATGGGGTACTGCGCTCCAGGGTCAGGGTCGGGGGTCAGGGGTTGCCGTCGGCGGAGTGTGCCCCGTTCGCGATCAACTCGGCGAGCCCGGGCAATTCCGGCAGCTCGGAGCGGTGCGGCATCGCCTGCTGCACGCCGGTCCGGCTGACGGCGAGCGCCGCCGCCAGTTGCCCCAGCGCGGCCGCGCGGGCCGGCACCAGGCCCTCGGCCAGGCCGACCGCGAGGCCGCCCACCAGCGTGTCGCCGGCGCCGACCGTGTCCACCGCGTCCACGCGGGCAGCACGCAAGTGCAGGCCGTCCGGATGTTCGTCGCTGAGCAGCCAGGCCCCGGCGCCGCCCAGCGTCACCAGCACGTGGCGCGGCCCCAGCGCCCGCAGATGCGCGGCGGTCGCGCGCGCGATGGCGATGCCGTCGGCATCGCCGGGCAGCGCGACGGCGCGGGCCAGTTGCAGGGCTTCGGTCTCGTTGACGATCAGCCAGTCGCTCAGGCCCAGCAGCGCGGCCGGCAGGTCCTGGGCGGGCGCGGCGTTCAGCACCGTGGTCACGCCCGCCTCGCGGGCGATCTCGAAGGCCCGCTGGATCGCCGGCACCGGCACCTCCAGCTGCGCCACGACCACCTTCGCCTGGCGCAGCAGCGCCCCGCCCTGCGCCACGTCGTCCGCGTCCAGGTCCGCATTGCTGCCGGGCACCACGACGATGGCGTTCTCGCCGCCCTCGCTCGCGACCATGATCACGGCCACGCCGGGAAAGGCGGTCTCGTCGCGACGGATCGCCTGCACGTGCACGCGTTCGGCCTCCAGCGCCTTCAGCAGGTCCTGGCCGTGCTGGCGCATGCCGACGCGGCCGATCAGCGCGACCTCCGCCCCCAGCCGCGACGCGGCCACCGCCTGGTTGCCGCCCTTGCCGCCCGGCGTGCCGGCGAAGGCCTCGCCGATCAGGGTCTCGCCCGGCGCGGGCAGACGCGCGGCGTGGGCCACGAGGTCCATGTTGACGCTGCCCACCACCACGACGGTGGCGGCAGCCTGTGCTGAAGTCATGAAAGCTCCGGAGACGACGGCGCCGCGGTGCTCTCGCGCAGCACGACCTGCGGCACGAGTTGCAGATCCTTGAAGGGCGCCTGGGGATTCTCGATGCGCTCGATCAGCGCGCGGCCGGCCTCCCGGCCGAGCTCGCGGATCGAGCAGCCCACGCTGGTCAGCGCGGGATAGACATAGCTGCCGAGTTCGATGGCGTCGAAGCCGACGACCGACAGTTGACGCGGCACGTTCAAGCCGAGTTCGGCGGCGGCGCGCAGCGCGCCCATGCCCATCAGGTCGTTGCAGGTGAAGACGGCGGTCAGCTCGGGCTGACGGGTGAGCAACGCCTTGACGGCGTCGTAGCCGCCCGCGGTGCTGAAGTCGCTTTCGGCGAGCCATTCGGGCCGCGCTTCAAGGCCGCGCTGCTGCATCGCGTTGCGCCAGCCGGCGACGCGCTCGGTGGTCACTTCGAATTCGGCGGGGCCGCTCACGCAACCGATGCGGCGGTGGCCCAGTTCCAGCAGATGGCGGACGACCTCGAAGGCGCCGAGCTGGTTGTTCACGCTGACGCGGTCCGCGCGCGCGCCGGGCACCAGGCGGTCCACGGTCACCACCGGCACGCTCGCGTGGCGGAAGGTGCTCGCCAGGGTCTCGGCGTCGCCGGCGGAACTCAGCAGCAGCCCGTCGATGCGCTTCTCCAGCAGCGTGCGCAGATACGCCTGCTGGTGCTTGGGGTCGTTGTCCGAGTTGCAGAGGAAGACCGAATATCCCGCCTGCCGGCACCACTCCTCGGCACCGACGACCAGTTCCGCGAAGAACGGGTTGCGCACGTTGGGCACCAGCACGCCGACGATCTTGGTCTCGCTGCGACGCAGCGACCGGGCCACCGCGCTGGGCAGGTAGCCGATCTCGTCGACCGCCGCCAGCACGCGCGCCCGCGCTTCGGCGCTCACCGGCCGCGTGTTGTTCAGCACATGCGACACCGTGGTGAAGGACACCCCCGCCAGCGCGGCTACATCCTTAATGGTGCTCATCGGTCGATCCGGTCCTCTGCTCGTGCCAAACTGGCTGGTTCAGTCAATTGCAAACGTTTGCAAAGCATAACCCAAGGGCGATGCGCTTCCGGCCGGGTGAAGCCCGCGCATCAAATATTCAAAGTCGCATCTCGAGGAACGCCCAACCCCGCATTGCCAAGCGCGGGCTCTCCGCGAACCCCCAGCATCACGCCGGCCCCACCCTCACACGTTGACATCGGGGCAGGTCCTGCGGACTGCGGAAATGAAAAAAGCCCCTGGCATTGCGCAGGGGCTTGGTGCTGCGAGCCGGCGATCCGGCTCGACGTCCGTCGATCAGCGGTGGGCGATCAGCGCTGGGCGATCGGCGTGACGTCGCGCTTGGTGGCGCCGACGAACAGCTGACGCGGACGGCCGATCTTGTACTCGGGGTCGCCGATCATCTCGTTGAGCTGGGCGATCCAGCCGACCGTGCGGGCCAGGGCGAAGATCGCCGTGAACAGCGGCACCGGGATGCCGATGGCGCGCTGCACGATGCCGGAGTAGAAGTCGACGTTCGGGTACAGCTTGCGGGCGACGAAGTACTCGTCTTCCAGCGCGATCTTCTCCAGCTCCATCGCCAGCTTGAACAGCGGGTCGTCGTGCAGGCCCAGCTCGTTCAGGACCTCGTGGCAGGTCTCGCGCATCAGCTTGGCGCGCGGGTCGTAGTTCTTGTAGACCCGGTGTCCGAAGCCCATCAGCTTGACGTTGCTGTTCTTGTCCTTGACCTGCTTGATGAACTCGCCGATCTTGGCCACGCCACCCATCTCCTGGATGTCGTTCAGCATGTTCAGGCAGGCCTCGTTGGCGCCGCCGTGCGCCGGACCCCACAGGCAGGCCACGCCGGCGGCGATGGCCGCGAACGGGTTGGTGCCCGACGAACCGCACAGGCGCACCGTCGAGGTCGACGCGTTCTGCTCGTGGTCCGCATGCAGCGTGAAGATGCGGTCCATCGCGCGGACCAGCACGTCGTTGGGCTTGTACTCCTCGCACGGCGTGGCGAACATCATGCGCATGAAGTTGCCGGCGTACGAGAGGTCGTTCTTCGGATAGATGTAGGGCTGGCCGATCGTGTACTTGTAGGCCATCGCCACCAGCGTCGGCATCTTCGCGATCAGGCGGATCGCGGCGATCTCGCGGTGCTCGGGGTTATTGATGTCGGTGCTGTCGTGATAGAAGGCCGACAGCGCGCCCACCAGGCCCGTCATGACCGCCATCGGATGCGCGTCGCGACGGAAGCCGCGCAGGAAGAACTGCATCTGCTCGTTGACCATCGTGTGGTTGGTCACGCGGTTGACGAACTCCTCCTTCTGCGACGGGGTGGGCAGCTCGCCGTACAGCAGGAGGTAGCAGGTCTCGAGGTAGTCGCAGTTGGTCGCCAGCTGTTCGATCGGGTAGCCGCGGTACAGCAGCTCGCCCTTGTCGCCGTCGATGTAGGTGATCGTGGAGTTGCACGACGCCGTCGACAGGAAGCCCGGGTCGTAGGTGAACTTGCCGGTCTGCGCGTAAAGCTTGCGGATGTCGATCACATCCGGACCGATGGTGCCCTTGTACAGGGGCAGATCCATTTGCGGGCTGCCATCGGAGAACGACAGGGTGGCTTTGACGTCAGACGGGGTCATGGGCATTCCTTATGACTTCGGGGGTTCTGGTTACTGAGGGGTCCGCAGCATCGCGAGCACGGCATGGACGTCGGGCCGGTCCAGCTCGTCGGCCGGTTCCTTGCGGGCCAGCATCAGATCGAGCAGGTCGTTGTCCGACAGGTCCATCAGCTGACGCAGGCCTTCCGCGTGGAATTCGGTCAACGCGCCTTCGTGCCGCCGGAAGAACCGCTCGATGAAAAGATCATTCTCCAACAGCCCGCGGCGGCAACGCCATTTGAGCTTGGAGAGATCCCTCTCATCGATGAGGGTGTTGATGTCGGTGGCGTTCATGCGTGTGCGTGTAGCCGCCCGGAAGCGGCGCGAGCGGGCTCAGACGGTGCGACGCACCATCAATTCCTTGATCTTGCCGATCGCCTTCGTCGGGTTGAGACCCTTGGGGCAGACGTCGACGCAGTTCATGATGGTGTGGCAGCGGAACAGGCGGTACGGGTCCTCGAGGTTGTCGAGGCGCTCCGCGGTGGCCTGGTCGCGGCTGTCGGCGATGAAGCGGTAGGCCTGCAGCAGACCGGCGGGACCGACGAACTTGTCGGGGTTCCACCAGAAGCTCGGGCAGCTGGTGGAGCAGCTCGCGCACAGGATGCACTCGTACAGGCCGTTGAGCTCGTCGCGCTCCTCGGGGGACTGCAGGCGCTCCTTCTCGGGCGGCGCTTCCTCGTTCACCAGGAACGGACGGATCGAGTTGTACTGCTTGAAGAACTGCGTCATGTCCACGATCAGGTCGCGGACGACGGGCAGGCCCGGCAGCGGCTTGAGGATGATGACGTCCGGCAGCGAGCGCAGGTTGGTCAGGCAGGCCAGGCCGTTCTTGCCGTTGATGTTCATCGCGTCGGAACCGCAGACGCCTTCGCGGCACGAGCGGCGGAACGACAGCGAGGGATCGACGGCCTTGAGCTTGAGCAGAGCGTCCAGCAGCATGCGTTCGTTGCCCGCGAGCTCCAGCTCGATGGTCTGCATGTACGGCTTGGCGTCCTTGTCCGGGTCGTAGCGGTAGATCTTGAAGGTGCGCTTGATCATTTGAATGCTCCTGCGGCGCTCAGAAGGTACGGACCTTCGGGGGGACGCTCTCGACGGTCAACGGTTGCAGATTGACCGGCTTGTAGGTCAGGCTGTTGGACTTGGAGTGCCACAGCGTGTGCTTCATCCACTCCTTGTCGTTGCGGCCCAGCGGGAATTCCGCATCGTCCGCGCCGCGCTCGAAGTCGTTCACCGTGTGGGCGCCGCGGCATTCCTTGCGCGCGGCGGCGGACACGATCGTCGCCTGCGCGGCCTCGATCAGGTTGTCCACTTCCAGGGCCTCGACACGCGCGGTGTTGAAGACCTTGGACTTGTCCTTCAGCGTGATGTTCTTGACCCGCTCGCGGATCGCGGCGATGGCGGTGACGCCTTCGTCGAGCAGCTTGCTGGTGCGGAACACGCCGGCATGCGACTGCATCGCGGCGCGCAGGTCGTCGGCCACGCCCTGCGCGTACTCGCCGCCGGTGTTGGACTCCAGGCGGTTCAGGCGCGACAGCGTCTGGTCGGCGGCGTCCTTGGGCAGCGGCTTGTGCGACTTGCCCGAGTTCTTGACGGCGTCGACGATGTGGTTGCCCGCGGCGCGCCCGAAGACCAGCAGGTCCAGCAGCGAGTTGGTGCCCAGGCGATTGGCGCCGTGCACCGACACGCAGGAGCACTCGCCCACCGCGTACAGGCCGTTGACGACGTCCTTGTAGTTGTCGCCCTTGGGGGTGACGACCTGGCCGTGGACGTTGGTCGGGATGCCGCCCATCTGGTAATGGATGGTCGGCACGACGGGGATGGGTTCCTTCGTGATGTCGACGTTGGCGAAGTTGTGGCCGATCTCCAGCACCGACGGCAGGCGCTTGGCGATGGTGTCACCGCCCAGGTGGGTCATGTCCAGCACGACATAGTCCTTGTTGGGACCGCAGCCGCGACCTTCCTTGATCTCCTGGTCCATGCAGCGCGAGACGAAGTCGCGCGGTGCCAGGTCTTTCAGCGTCGGGGCATAGCGCTCCATGAAGCGCTCGCCGTTGGCGTTGCGCAGGATCGCGCCCTCGCCGCGGCAGCCTTCGGTCAGCAGCACGCCCGCGCCGGCCACGCCGGTCGGGTGGAACTGCCAGAACTCCATGTCCTGCAGCGGGATGTCGGCGCGCGCCGCCATGCCCAGGCCGTCGCCGGTGTTGATGAAGGCGTTGGTGGACGCGGCGAAGATGCGGCCGGCACCGCCGGTGGCCAGCAGCACGGTCTTCGCTTCGAGGATGTGGACCTCGCCCGTCTCCATCTCCAGGGCGGTCACGCCGACGCAGTCGCCGTCGGCGTCGCGGATCAGGTCCAGCGCCATCCACTCGACGAAGAAGTTGGTGCGGGCCTTGACGTTCTGCTGGTACAGCGTGTGCAGCAGCGCGTGGCCGGTGCGGTCGGCCGCGGCGCAGGCGCGCTGGACCGGCTTTTCGCCGTAGTTGGCGGTGTGGCCGCCGAACGGACGCTGGTAGATCGTGCCGTCCGGGTTGCGGTCGAACGGCATGCCGAAGTGTTCGAGCTCGTAGACGACCTTGGGCGCCTCACGGCACATGAACTCGATGGCATCCTGGTCGCCCAGCCAGTCCGAGCCCTTGACGGTGTCGTAGAAGTGGTAATGCCAGTTGTCCTCGGACATGTTCCCCAGGCTGGCGCCGATGCCGCCCTGGGCGGCCACGGTGTGCGAGCGGGTGGGAAACACCTTGGACAGGACGGCCACGTTCAGGCCGGCCAGCGACAGCTGCAGCGACGCGCGCATGCCGGAGCCGCCGGCTCCCACGATCACGACGTCGAATTTGCGCTTGGGCAGCGAGGTTCCGATTTGCATTTCTTACAGCCTCCAGAGCACTTGGATCGCCCAACCCGCGCAACCCGTCAACCACACCAGCGTGAACGTGTGCAGGAACAGCCGCACGCCCACCGGTTTCACGTAATCCATCCAGATGTCGCGCACGCCGACCCAGGCGTGGTACGCCAGGGACACGATCAGCGCGAAGGTCAGGAACTTCATCCACTGCTTGCTGAAGATGCCGGCCCACAGGTCGTAGCCGATGGCCTGGCTGGTGAACAGCACCTGCGCGAGCAGCACGATGGTGAACAGCGCCATGAGCAGCGCGGTGGCGCGCTGGACCATCCAGTCGCGCAGGCCGTAATGCGCACCGGTGACGATGCGCTTGCTTCCGTAGGTTGTCATTGTTGATTTGCCTCTTGGGTCAATCGTCGGGAATCAGTCCGACCGCGCGGCCCGCGCCGCCCGGTCGCGGCGTGATCAGTACAGGCCGAACAGCTTGGCGCCGAGCGCCAGCGTCAGCACGACGCTCAGGCCCAGCGTCACGATGGCGCTGACGTGGCCCTGCTGCTTGCTCACGCTGTGCGTCGCGTCCATCCACAGGTGGCGGACGCCGGCGATGAAGTGGTGCAGGTAGCCCCAGATCAGGCCCAGCGTCACCAGCTTGATGAACCAGCCCGGCAGGAAGCCGATGCCCGAGACGAAGGCCGCGGTGAAGGTCTCGTACGAGATCTCCGACGTGAGGCTGGTGTCGAACATCCAGATCACGAACGGGAGCAGGAAGAACATCAGCAGGCCGCTGATGCGATGCAGGATCGAGACGATGCCGGCCGGCGGCAGGCGGTACCCGACGATCTGCGTGACATGGATGTTGGTGTAGACCGGTCGATTCTTCTTGGTGGCTTGGGTGGCGTCCGTCATGTCCGACCTTGTAATCAATGTGAAACCCGAGGATTTTATGGCAATGCAACACCCCTCAAGGGTGTCCTGGGCGCATGTCGTCTTCCGGCGTTGCCATGAAAACGTCAGCACCGCAACGCGAAAGCATCAGTTCAGGCTGTTGCGATAAAAGTGATGGGAAGTGTTGTAGAGACCGCGGCGCAACTCCACCGGCTTGTCGCCGTAGGTGAACGAGAGCCGCTCCACGCTCAGCAGCGGACTGCCGGGCGCCACCTGCAGCAGCGCGGCGGGGTCATCCTCCGCCGCGACCGCACGGATCTTTTCCTGCGCCCGGATCATGGGCACGTTGAATTCGGTTTCGAGCAGGCTGTAGAACGGACCGCGATGCTCGAGCAGCCGCTCGGTCGTCAGCCCCTTGAACAGCGCGCCGGGCAGCCAGATGTCGTCCAGCACGACCGGATGGCCGCCGCTGTGCAGCAGGCGGCGGATCTCGATCACGGGATCGCCGGCACGCAGCTGCATCAACTTCGCGATGAAGGCCGGCGCGCGCTGGCGCCTGCAGTCCAGCAACTGGCGGCCGAGCGACGAGGCCTCCTCGGCGTCGGGCGTCAGCCGCAGGAAGCGGTATTGCTGCTGCTGTTCCGCATGGGTGGCGACGAAGGTGCCCTTCCCCTGCTTGCGGACCAGCAGGTTGTCGGCGGCGAGTTCGTCGACGGCCTTGCGCACGGTGCCCTGGCTCACCCCGAAGCGGGCCGCCAGGTCCATCTCGCTGGGGATGGTCTCCCCCGCCTTCCACTCGCCGGCCTGCAGCCCCTTCAGGATCAAGCCCTTGATCTGGCGGTACAGCGGGCTGAACGACGGCGCGGCTTCCACGCGCGCCAGCTCGTTGAGCGGCGTGACGGGGTGGACCGGGGCGGCGGGGGGCGACATGGGGCGCGATTCGAGCACAAACCCGGAGACAGCGTCCACCCTGCGGCGGGAGTCCGACCGGATTAGTCTTATATAAGACACAAGAGTGTCGGTTTCGCGCCATGCCCGTCATCTGTCCGGGCACTCTTTCTGGGGGCAGCTCCCCACACCGGTGGGCGAAGAAGACCCTATCGCGATCCGTGCCGGGGCCGCGCTGTCCTACACTTGCCGCCGCTGGCGCGGACTGCGCCTCACGCATCATTCACTCGCACTTCTCGGAGACCCTGATGAGCAAGAAACCCGTTCGCGTCGCCGTCACCGGCGCCGCCGGCCAGATCGGCTATGCCCTGCTGTTCCGCATCGCTTCCGGCGAGATGCTGGGCAAGGACCAGCCCGTCATCCTGCAACTGCTGGAGATCCCCGACGAGAAGGCCCAGAACGCGCTCAAGGGCGTGATCATGGAGCTGGAAGACTGCGCCTTCCCACTGCTGGCCGGCATCGAGGCCCACAGCGACCCGATGACCGCCTTCAAGGACACCGACTACGCGCTGCTGGTCGGCTCGCGTCCGCGCGGCCCGGGCATGGAACGCTCGGAACTGCTGTCGATCAACGGCGCCATCTTCACCGCGCAGGGCAAGGCCCTGAACGCCGTGGCCTCGCGCAATGTCAAGGTGCTGGTGGTCGGCAACCCGGCCAACACCAACGCCTACATCGCGATGA
>CBIHMU010000115.1:0-16095 GCA_966211105.1 uncultured Burkholderiales bacterium | reverse complement strand
CTGCAACCCGCCGTCTTCTAGGAATTACTGTCTCGGAAATGCCGAGCAGGTCACTTCCACGAAAGTTCGATTCGCCATATTCGCGAACGACCGTTCCCGCCTGCGTTATGAATCTCAACCCAGCACAGTCCTGCCGCGACATCGACGCCGAAGAATGACGCGTCACTTGTTGCACACTTCAAAGGTGAGGCCGCCTGTTGGGCCGTGCCTACCCGCCTGCCTCGGTAGGATTTCCAGTAGTCTGGGTTGCGGGCGTGCCAGGCGCGCTGCGCTGCCAGTTGGTTAGCGCGATAGTCGGGATCGGAGCGCAACTTCTCCTTAGCCCATCGCCGCCGACGTTCCCGCTGGCACTTGGCCGCCGAACAGAACTTTTGTGTGGGCGACTGAGGTCGGACGTTAAAGCTCCGGCCGCACGAAATGCAGACTGCCTCGGCCATGGCGGCTCCTGTGTCACACGCGATACCTCGTCATAGGTCGAGCCGCTCACCGCCGCACCAGGTGAAGTGCCGAGCTGCCTTCACCTTTACCCGAAAAGTTCGCTGCAGCTGAAACGCAGTTCACGTACCGATCCAAAAGGCTTGCGAACCCTGCGCGGGCGAAGCGACGCCTAATAGCGTCATAGGTGCGCCGACTGATGACCGGTTGGAGAGATTTGGGTCTAGGTCGTCGAACACCGTGCAGCCGGATCACGCGATGTCACTTTTGCTGGCAGCCGTGTGGGGCTCTTGCGACTTCTGTGGCAGGATTAGCAGCTCGTGTGCCACAGAAACTGAGAATGCCACGGCCGCTCAGTGCGCCGGGTCTCACATTTGTTGTCATCCGACAGAGCGTCGTGTCCGGCGACGCCGTTTCGCCAGACCGTCAGGCCCATCAGTTGGAAGACTGATGGGCTTTCTTCTTTGTCCGGGTGACCTGGAGAGCAGGCCCGACATGACCTCCGTCATGCGCGCCCCCTGTGAAGGGTTCAGAAGCGCCGGGCGCGCACGAGACCGCTCCGTAGACTGACCCCGTCGTCCTTCCCGGACATCCACACGAGAATCATCTGCATGTGCGCCCTCGCCTTCCGTTCCGCGTCCCTTTCCTTGATCGCGCTGTCGCTCGGCCTGCTGGCCGCAACCCCGCCTGTCCAGGCCCAGTCGATCAGCGTCAAGCCTGGCTTGTGGGCCAGCGCGAGCGTCAACACGCTCAATGGTCGCAAGATGCCGACGATCTTCGACATCCAGGGCGCGCTCACCGCGCAGCAGAAAAGCAGCCTGTCCGCCGCGATGGCCAAGCTCGGTCTGCCCGCGGGCGGCAGCCCGCACCTGGACTGCCAGAAGTCCGCCGAATTCGCGCTGCCCAAGCCCGAGAGCGTCGAGCAATGCACCACGCAGCTCAAGCCCGCCGACGCCTCGAGCGGCACCTTCACGATGAGCTGCAAGAGCGAGATGGTCACGGGTACCGGCGTCGGCACCTACGAGGTCAAGGACAAGTCGACCGCCACGGTGAAGGTCTCGTTCAAGGGCTCGACCGTGCAAGGCCAGCCGCTGAGCTACGACTCCTCGTCCGTGCACAAGTGGATCGGCAGCGACTGCGACGCGCCGCCGCCTGGCGTGGATCCCTCGCTCGCTGAACTGATGCGATAAGCCACGGAGCGGCACCCGGGATCGGGGTGACGTCGGCTGTGGATCGTTGACGTATGATGATCATCATATTAAGCTTCGATCCCATGAACGCTTCGTCCTCTTCTTCCCGCTCCACGCGCAAGGAAGAATCCCGCGACCGCATCCTCGATGTCGCGTCCCGCACCGTCCGCCGCGCCGGCTTCGACGGCGTGGGCGTCGCCGACGTGATGAAGCAGGCCGGGCTGACGCACGGCGGTTTCTACGCCCACTTCGCATCTCGCGACGAGCTGCTGTGCGCCGCCGCGCTGCGCGCCGGGCAGGACAGCCGGCAGCTCCACCACAGCCATGCCGATCGGCTGGTGGCCGCCGGCGTGCCGCCGTTCCGCGCGCTGGTGGAAACCTACCTGCACGAGAGCGGCATCGACAACGTCGACTGCGGCTGCCCGGTCGCGGCCCTGGTCGCCGAGATGCCGCGCCAGTCGGACGCCGTCCGCGGCGAGGGCCATGGCCTGCTGTTGGGCATGCAAGGTCTTGTGCTGGACGCGTTGGGCGAAGGCGCGTCGCCGGAGTCCGCCTGGCCGATCGCCGCGACGCTGATCGGCGCGCTCCAGATGGCCCGGGCCATCGGCGATCGCGAACAGGCGCTCGCCATCCTCGCCAGCACGAAGCGCGCGCTGCTCGCTCAACACCCTGACTCCGGCGCACAGCCGGCGCGCCCGGCCGGCTGATTCCGTTTTCCATCCGGGGCCTTCGGGCCCCTTCCCTTTCACCAGCAATATGACGTACGTCATATGAAACCAACGCGCCACGGCGCAGAAGGAAGTTCCATGCAGATCAAGGATGCCGTCGTCTTCATCACCGGCGCGAACCGCGGCCTCGGGCTCGAATTCGCCAAGCAGGCGCTGGCCCGCGGCGCGAAGAAGGTCTACGCGGCAGCGCGCGACGTCTCGACCATCACCTTGCCGGGCGTCGTGCCGGTGCAGCTGGACGTGACCAAGCCCGAACAGGCCGCCGCCGCCGCACTCGCCTGCGGCGACGTGACGCTGCTGATCAACAACGCCGGCATCGGCCGCGTCGGCGGCATCGCGGGCGACAACGCCGAGACCGTGCTGCGCGAGCAGCTCGAAACCAACCTGTTCGGCATCTTCCACGTCGCGCGCGCGTTCGCGCCGGTCCTGGGCCGCAACGGCGGCGGCGCGATCCTGAACATGCTGTCCATCCTCAGCTGGGTGAACACGCCGATGCTTGGCGCCTACGGCGTCAGCAAGGCCGCGGCCTGGGCGCTGACCAACAGCCTGCGCGCCGAGCTCGCGCCGCAGGGCACGCTCGTCGCCGGCTTCCACGGCGGCTTCATCGATACCGACATGATCCGGGACTTCGACGTGGCCAAGTCCCGACCAGAAGACGTGGTGCGAGATTCGCTCGACGGGATCGAACAGGGCGCCATCGAGATCACCGTCGACGACTCGACGCGCCAGGTCAAGAAGGCCTTGTCGGACGGGGTGTACCTGACGGACCCGATGGCCCGCTGAACGCGTCCGATGTGGCCGGCGTGCCGGACGTGCCGGGCACGCTGGACGCGTCGAAGAAGTTCACGCTGAACCGGCGCCGCAGGCGGAAGCCCAGGCGCTCGTAGAGCGCGATCGCGGAGAGGTTGTCGGTGAACACGTGCAGGAAGGGCGTCTCGCCGCGGGCGAGGATGCCCTGCGCGACCGCCTTCATCAGCGACGCGGCGTAGCCGCGGCCGCGACACGACGGATCGACGCAGACCGCACTGACCTCGGTGAAGCCGGGCACTTTCATCCGTTCGCCCGACAGCGCCACGAGCCGTCCCGCCAGCCGGACGCCGAGGTAGCGCCCCAACTCGAGGGTGCGGGCCCCGAAGGGCCCCGGCTGCGTCGCGCGCACGAGTTCGAGGATGTCCGGCAGGTCGGCGACGCCCAGCGTCTGCGCCTCGAGGTCAGGCACGGCGGCCATCGCCGCAGGATCCCCCAGCACCATCTGGTCCACGGGCGCCCGCTTGATCGGCGCGAGCCCGCCGAACGGACGTTCGTCCTCCGCCACCACGAGCACGACGGGTGACCCGAGGCGAAGCAGATCGGACAACTGTCCGGCCGTGCCCGTCGTCGGAGGTCTCAGCGCCCCGAAGGGGCTGACGTCCGGCAGGAAGCGCCGAGCCTCGTCATCGCCGACGGCGAGCGCGGACTGGCGATCCGTGAGCGCCTGCCAGACCACATGATCCAGCGGCGCGTCGTCGGCACGTGTCGATGCGGGGGAGATCGGCGCGATGTGCTTGCTCATGGGCCAGCACTCTAAGCGCTCGGCGGCTATTCCGCTTTCGCGCCCGCTGCCTTGATCACCGGATCCCACTTCTTGATCTCCGACGCGGTCTGCGCGCCGAGCGCCTGCGGCTTGAGCCGGTCACCCTGCGGCACGACCACGCCCATCTCCTGGAAGCGCTTCACGACGTTCGGATCCGCCAGCGCATGGCGCAGTGCCGTGTTCAGGCGCGTCACCACCGCGGCGGGCGTGCCCTTCGGCGCGTACACGCCATGCCACACGGCGAGCTCGAAGCCCGGCAGGCCGCCTTCGGCGAAGGTGGGGACGTTGGGCAGCTGCGAAACGCGGGCCTTGGTCGCCATCGCGTACGCCTTGAGCGCCCCCGACGCCACGTGCGGCCCCGTCGCCACCGGCTGGTCGCAGATCAGGTCGACGTTGCCGGCGATCACGTCCTGCAGCGCCGGGCCGGTGCCGCGGTACGGCACCATCGTCACGGTCGTGTTCGTGGTCTGGCTGAACAGCATCGCGCAGAGGTGAGAGGTCGCGCCGACGCCCGCATGCGCGAAGCGCACTTCGCCCGGCTTGGCCTTCATCTGCTTGATGACCTCGGCGACCGTCGCCGGCGCGAAGTCCTTGTTGCCCACCAGGATCATCGGCACGTCGCCGGCCAGGCTGATCGGGGTCAGGTCTTTCGTCGCGTCGAAGCTCAGCTTCGGATACAGCGCCGGCGCCGTCGCGATGCCCATGTTGTGCAGCAGCACCGTGTAGCCGTCAGCCGGCGCGCGCACCACCTTGGCCGTGCCGATCGTGCCGCCGGCGCCGCCCGCGTTCTCCACGATCACCTGCTGGCCCAGGTCGCGCGTCATCGCTTCCGCGATCAGCCGGCCGATCACGTCGGTCGAGCCGCCCGTCGCGTACGGGATCACCATCGTGACCGGCTTGTCCGGATAGGCGGCGGAGGCCGCCGTCGCCACCGCCATCGATGCCGCCGTCACCGTGACGGCCAGGACCTTCTTCGCAATCTTTCGCATGTCTCGCTCCAAGGGGTAAGGAAGTGCGCCACCGGTCCATCGCCGGCCGCTGCGTGTCTGTCGATGCAGGAAGTAGGTGCGTCCGCCGCGCCCCGTCAGGCCGCGCCGATGCCGCCGAAGCTCATCAGCTTCAGTTCGGTGTATTCGTCCAGGCCGTGGCGGGCGCCTTCGCGCCCCAGCCCGGATTGCTTGATGCCGCCGAAGGGCACGGTCTCGCTCGAGATCGCGCCGGTGTTGATGCCGACCATCCCCGACTCGATCGCCTCCGCCACGCGGAAGCAGCGCGCCACGTCGCGCGAGTAGAAGTAGCTCGCCAGGCCGAACTCGCTCGCGTTGGCCCAGGCGATCGCCTCGGCTTCGGTGTCGAAGGCCACCAGCGGCGCGACGGGGCCGAAGGTCTCCTCGTCCAGGCAGCGCATGCCGGCCTTCACGTCCAGCAGCACGGTCGGCTGCATGAACCACCCCGGACCGTCGACCGCCTCGCCGCCGATGCCCAGACGGGCGCCGCGATCCAGCGCATCGCGCACGTGCGACAGCGCCTTGCGCCGCGCCGCCGCATTGATCAACGGGCCTTGCGTCACGCCCT
The DNA here is from genome assembly GCA_966211105.1 of uncultured Burkholderiales bacterium. Lineage (GTDB taxonomy): Bacteria > Pseudomonadota > Gammaproteobacteria > Burkholderiales > Burkholderiaceae_C > Roseateles. The sequence continues at coordinate 10,594 of CBIHMU010000115.1, read as the reverse complement.
CGTCCAGGCCGTTGCCGGTCCGCAGCGCGCGGACGCGCGCGATCAGCCGCGCCGCGAAGTCGTCATACACGCCGCGTTGCACGAAGAGCCGGTTGGCGCAGACGCAGGTCTGGCCCGCATTGCGGAACTTGGAGGCGATCGCCCCCTCCACGGCCGCGTCGAGGTCCGCATCGTCGAAGACGATGAACGGCGCGTTGCCGCCCAGCTCCAGGCCAAGCTTCTTCACCGTGGGTGCGCATTGCGCCATCAACAGACGACCCACCGGCGTGGAGCCGGTGAAGCTGAGCATCCGCACCGTCGGTGAGGACGTGAGGACCGCGCCGATCTCGGCCGCGTCGCCGACGACCACGTTCAACACGCCGACCGGCAGGCCCGCCTCCAGCGCGAGCGCCGCCAGTCGAAGCGCGGTCAACGGCGTCAGCTCCGACGGCTTGAGCACGATCGTGCAGCCGGCCGCCAACGCCGGCGCGACCTTGCGCGTGACCATCGCCGCGGGGAAGTTCCACGGCGTGATCGCGGCGCAGACGCCCACGGGCTCGCGCACCACCAGCTGCCGCCGATCCGGCGACGCGGCGGGGATCGTCTCGCCGTGCAGCCGCCGCGCCTCTTCGGCGTAGAAGCGGATGTAGCTCGCGGCGTAGACGATCTCGGCGCGCGCTTCGGCCAGCGGCTTGCCCTGCTCCGAGACCATGAGGCGCGCCAGTTCGTCGGTGTGGGCGACGACGAGCTCGAACCAGCGCTGCAGCGTGTCGGCACGCGCATGACCGCCGCGTCGACGCCACTCGACCTGCGCGATGCGCGCCACCTCGATGGCCGCCTGCGCGTCCTGCGCCGAGTCCTTGCGGACCTGCGCGACGCGTTCGCCGGTCGCTGGATTGACGACGTCGAAGGCGGCGCTCATCGCGTCAGGTCCTGCCCACGAAACGGTAGAGCTCGGTGTGGTCCGCACCGGCGCCGAGCGATTCGGAGGCCTCGGCGGTCATCGCGTACACGTCCTGCGCGAGCGACATCGGCAGACCCATCGCGCGCCCCAGCGACGCGGCGATGCCGACGTCCTTCGCCTGCAGCGCGAGCGAGAAGCCCGAGTTGAACGCGCCGTTCAGCATGAACTGGTGGGCCTTGTTCTCGGTCGTGTTGTTGCGTCCGGTCGAGGCCTGGATCACGTCGACGATGGTGGCCGGATCGATCCCGAAGGCCTCGCCCACGTGGATCGCTTCCGCGGTGGCGATCAGCGCCGCGGCGGACACGTAGTTGTTCAGCGCCTTCAGCGCATGCCCGGCGCCGACCGGCCCGACATGCGTGATGGCCTTGCCCAACGTCTCCAGCACCGGGCGGACGCGGTCGAAGGCCGGGACGTCGCCGCCCACCATGATCGCCAGCGTGCCGGCGACCGCCTTCTTCACGCCGCCAGAGACCGGCGCGTCGATCAGTGTGATGCCGGCCTCGGCCAGACGCTCGGCGAGCGCGCGGGTGCGGTTGGGGTCGGCGGAGCTCATCTCGACCACGACCGCGCCGCGCGGAAGCTGCGCGGCCAGCGGCGCCAGGACGGCGTCGACGATGTCCGAGTTCGGCAGCATGGTGATGAGGACCTCGCAGCCTGCGAAGTCCGACGCGCCGCCGGCGATGCGCGCGCCGGCGTGGGCATCCGCGAAGGCCCGGGCGGCCTCCGGCCGGGCATCCTGCACGACCAGTTCATGGCCGGCGGCATGCAGCAGGTGGGCCATGGGCGTGCCCATCATGCCCAGGCCGATGAATCCGATGCGGGTCATGGCGGCGGCTCCTCAGGCGTCCATCTCTTTGAACACCTCGGCGGCGACCCGGAACGAGTCGATCGCCGCCGGCACGCCGCAATAGATCGCCGTCTGCAGGAAGACTTCCTTGATCTCGTCGCGCGTCAGGCCGTTGTTGATGGCGCCGCGCACGTGCAGCTTCAGCTCGTGCGGGCGGTTCAGCGCGGTGATCATGGCCAGGTTCAGGAAGGAACGCGTGCGGCGGTCCAGGCCCGGCCGGTTCCAGACGTCGCCCCAGCAGTACTGCGTGACCAGTTCCTGCATGTCGATGTTGAAGTCCGTGGCGTTCTTGATCGAGTTGTCGACGTACTCGGCGCCGAGCACCTCGCGCCGGGTCGAGAGACCTTGATCGAACAGGGCCTGGTTCTTCGGGGCGTACGCACGGGTCATCGGAAACTCCTGGTCAGGGGGTGGTGAGGGGTGGAGAGCGGGTGGAGAAGGGACGAGCCGCCTGCGGTCCGTCGATGGATGCAATGTAGTCGGATTGTCTGACAATCCGACATTGGGAAAATATGGATGGCCATCCACGCCGACGTGTTGTAGGACAATCTGTCTGTATGAATATCGGGGGATCCGGCCGTCCGGCCATCGCCCGCCCACAGGTAGGATCCGGCCGATGAGCCTCGTGAAAGTAGCCCGGGAAGAGACGTCCTTGCGCCAGCGCGCCACGCAGGCGCTGCGCACCGCCATCCTGGACGGCGTGCTCGCGCCGGGCCAGAAGCTGTCCGAGCGGGAACTCTGCGAGAGCCTGGACGTCAGCCGCTCCTGCGTGCGGGAATCGCTCCAGCATCTGCAGGCGGAGGGGCTGATCACGATCATTCCGCACCGCGGTCCGGAGGTGACCAGCATCTCCCGCGAGGAGGTGCGCGAGATCTACGAGGTCCGGGCCAGTCTGGAGAGCCTGGCCGGGCGAGGCTTCGCGAGCAACGCGTCGGATGCTCAGCGGACGGCGTTGCGCGGCAAGCTGAGCCAGCTCGCGCAGGCGCATGCCGCCGGCGACCGGGCCCAGATCCTCACGATCAAGAACCAGTTCTACGACATCCTGGTCGAGGGCTGCGGCAACACGGTGGCCGGACAGATGCTGAAGCAGCTGAACAACCGCGTGACCGTGCTGCGCCGCATCTCGATGGCGCAGCCGGGACGGCTGCCCGAGACGCTGCGGGAGCTCGACGCGATCGTCACCGCGATCGAGCAGCGCGATGGCGAGCTCGCCGCGCGGCTGTGCGGCGAGCATGTGAAGCAGGCGGCGGAGAACGTGCTCCGCAGCATGGGCTGATCAATCGGCGTCAGGCCGCCGTGCCGCCGTGCTGCCCTCGCCCGCGGCCGCCGCCGTCCAGAACGTTTCCGCCGCCGCGCCCATGGTCCCGCGGTCGCGGTGCAGGCGGATGTCGAGGTCCAGGTGCCAGTCCTTGCCCCCGGCGACCACCAGGCGCCCGGCGGCGAGGTCCTCGGCGATGAGGATCTTCGGCAGCCAGGCCACGCCGCGGCCGTCCAGCGCCATCGTGCGCAGCACCGACGCCAGGTGCGCCGTGAACACCGGCTGCACGTGGAGCCGATCCAGCGCGGCACCCTTGACCCCGCGCAGGATGCGTCCCAACCCCGATTCCGAGCTGTACGCGAGCAGCGGCACCGGGGCGGCCTTCGATCCCTGGCCGGATTCCAGCGGATGCGCCGGCCCGCCGGCGGCATCGGGTGCGCAGACCGGCAGCAGATGATCCTGGCCGACGACGACCGAGGCGATCGCCGCCGTGTCCAGCGGCCCCTGCACCTGCCGGTGCCCATGCGCGAGCACGAACTGCACCTGGCGCTGCAGCAGCAGCGCCTCGCACTTCAGCTGGGTGTCGGAGACGAGGTTCACCGGACCGACGCTGGTGCGGGCTTCCAGCGCGCGCAGCCAGCGCGGCATGAACGAGAACGACAGCGCATGCGTCGCCGCGAAGCGCAGCGTCTGCGCGCTGGCTTCCGCGATGGCGCGCGCCTCGCCGGGCACGCGGGCGACGTGCGCCTGCAGCTCCTGCGCCGACTTGCGGAACCACAGGCCGGCCTCCGTCAATCGCGCGGGCTGCGAGCTGCGGTCGAAGAGGTCCGTGCCCAGCCACTCCTCCAACGCGCGGATGCGCCGGCTGAAGGCCGGCTGCGTCATGTGGCGCTCTTCCGCGGCGCGCGAGAAGTTGCCGCTGGCGGCCAGCACCATGAAGTCATCGATCCAGCTCAGGTTCAGCGTCATGGCGAGGGCGCGGCGGTCGTGGTGGCCGCCGTCGCGGCGGAAGTGGCGGAAGTGGCGGTTCGCGCGCGGCGGTGCCCGCAAAGCATCAAAAGCTAAGAAAACTGAATTGGCCTCACGAGGGGGCCGGGCGGGATCATCCGACCCGTTCGAAGCCAATCCGAAGTGGAGTTCCCCGTGAAGATCGTCGAGATCCGAGAAAAGACGCTGCCGATCAGCAGCCCCATCCGCAACGCCTACATCGACTTTAGCAAGATGACCCTGAGCCTCGTGGCGGTCATCACGGACGTGATCCGCGACGGCAAGCCGGTGGTGGGCTACGGCTTCAACTCCAACGGCCGCTACGGCCAGGGCACGTTGATGCGCGAGCGCTTCATCCCGCGCATCCTCGAGGCGGATCCGGATTCGCTGCTCGACAGCCGCGGCATCCTCGACGCGCACAAGGTCTGGGACGCGATGTTCACCAACGAGAAGCCGGGCGGCCACGGCGAGCGTTCCGTCGCCATCGGCACCATCGACATGGCGGTGTGGGACGCGGTCGCCAAGATCGAGGGCAAGCCGCTGTTCCAACTGCTGGCCGAGCGCTACGGCACCGGCACGCCGAACCGCAAGGTCTTCGTGTACGCCGCGGGCGGTTACTACTACCCGGGCCAGGACCACGGCAAGCTCAAGGACGAGATGCGCAGCTACATCGACCGCGGCTATTCGGTGGTGAAGAAGAAGATCGGCGGCGCGTCGCTGGACGAGGACCTGCGCCGCATCGACTCGATCCTGAGCGTGCTGGGCGACGGGCAGAAGCTGTGCGTCGACGCCAACGGGCGCTTCGACCTGGACACGGCGATCGCGTATGCGAAGGCGCTGTCGAGGTACGACCTGTTCTGGTACGAGGAAGCCGGCGACCCGCTGGACTTCGAGCTGCAGGCGACGCTGCGCAACTACTACGCCAACCCGATGGCGACGGGGGAGAACCTGTTCTCCATGCAGGACGCGCGCAACCTGATCCGCTACGGCGGCATGCGGCCGGACCGCGACTGGCTGCAGTTCGACTGCGCGCTGAGCTACGGCCTGGTCGAGTACCTGCGCACGCTGGACATGCTCAAGGAACACGGCTGGTCCGCGAGCCGCTGCGTGCCGCACGGCGGGCACCAGATGTCGCTGAACATCGCGGCGGGGCTGGGCCTGGGCGGCAACGAGTCCTACCCGGACCTGTTCCAGCCCTTCGGCGGCTTCCCGGACGGGGTGAAGGTGGAGAACTCCTACGTCACGCTGCCGGACCTGCCGGGGATCGGCTTCGAGGGGAAGGCGGATTTGTATGCGGTGATGAAGAACTTGTCCGCCTAGGTCGCGAATGCGGCGGGGTGGTCCCACCCCGCCCGCCAGGGTGGAATGCGCCCAGAGCAGAACTGCGCTGATGAGTCATTGGTTGGCCAGGCGCGCCAACCCAGAATGCTGCTCCGCGAAGGAGCACGCAATGATTCAAAAGCGACTACGACGCGCTCGTGCCATGAAGGGGCTGAGCCTCAACCAATTCGCGCGAGCAGTGGACAACATCAGTCGACGCACGCTAAGCAGATTCGAACGTGGGAGCGTCGTTCCCAATTCGGCCCAGGTGCTTCAACTCTCTGAGGCCTTGGGAGTGCATCCCGAGTACTTCTTTCGCGGGGAGTCGGTGACGTTTGCTTGGCTCAGGTACCACGACGCGGATCCCTACGAGGGTGACTTCGGGTCGGTCAGTCGAAAGTCCGATGTGCCGTCGCCCCACGACGACCCTCCCGCACCCTCAGGAATTGCTGAACCTGATCCCTTTTGGCCCGACTGGGTCTCCACATTGAGCGAAACGATCCTCGATCTGATGGAGGAGCGCCACTGGTCTCGTCGAGACTTCGCGGACGCGATGGAGCGGTCTATGGAGGAAGTCGATCTTCTGCTCGATGGCAAAGGACCGATCTCCACGGAGGACGCCATCCGACTGCACGCGGTTTTCAGGGCCCCTGTCGACTTCTGGATGGCTCGCGACAAAAGCGCCCGAGCAAGGTTGCCTTCCGCTCGCGCGCTGGCGGACGGGCTGACGTTGATCGGGAGGGACTAGCGCCCCAGCATCACCTCCTGATGCCCCTTCCCCGCCGGGATCATCGGGAAGCAGTTCTCCGCCGGCGCGACAGCGACGTCGAGGAAGTACGGCCCGTCGCTCGCCAGGCACTCCGCCAGCGCTGCGTCGAGGTCCTCCCGCCGTTCGACGCATCGTGCCTCCCACCCGAACCCCTTCGCCACCGCGACGAAGTCCGGCATGCACGCGTTGTAGCTGTGGCTGTAGCGCTCGCCGTGGTGGAGCTCCTGCCACTGCCGCACCATGCCCATGTGTCCGTTGTTGCAGAGCACGACCTTCACGCCCGCCCGGTGCTGGCGCGCCGTCGCCATCTCCTGCAGGTTCATCAGGATGGACGCATCCCCGCTGACGCAGACGACCAGCCGGTCGGGATGCGCCACCTGCGCGCCGATCGCCGCCGGCAGGCCGTAGCCCATCGTGCCCGCGCCGCCCGAGGTCAGCCAACGCCGCGGCCGCTCGAACGCGAGGTGCTGCGCCGCCCACATCTGATGCTGGCCGACGTCCGTCGACACGATCGCGTCGCGCCCGGCGAGCTGCGCCTGCAGCCGACACATCAGCGCCTGCGGCGCGATCACATCGGGGGTGTCCTCGAAGTCGAGCGAGCGTTGCGCCCGCCACGCGTCGATGCGCGCCCACCAGTCGGCGAGGCGCTCCGGCGGCATCGCGCGGCGTTCCATCGCGTGGCGCAGCCTCGGCAGCAGCACGCGCGCATCGCCGCACAACGCGAGATCCGCGCGGCGGACCTTGTCGATCGACGCCGGATCGACGTCCAGATGGATCACCCGCGCGCCGGGCGCGAAGCTGTCGAGCCGCCCCGTCACCCGATCGTCGAATCGCGCGCCCGCGCACACGATCAGGTCGGCGTGATGCATCGCGAGGTTGGCCTCCAGCGTGCCGTGCATGCCGAGCATGCCCAACCACTGCGGCGATGACGCAGGCAGCGCTCCGAGCCCCATCAAGGTCAGCGTGCAGGGCGCGCCGCTCAACGCGACCGAGGCCGCAAACGCCGCGCAGGCCACGTCCCCTGCGTTGATCAGACCCCCGCCGCCGTAGAACACCGGCCGCTGCGCACTCGCGATCCAGTCCGCGGCCAGTTCGACTGCGCGCACGTCCACCGCCGGCATCTCCCTGAGCGTCCGGATCGGCGCGCTCGTGGTCTGACGCGCCGGCGCCAGCTGCACGTCCTTGGGCACATCCAGCAGCACGGGACCCGGACGCCCGCCCCGCGCGATGTCCACGGCCTGCCGCACGCGCGCCGCCACGTCGTCGCCGGGCCGCAGCTGCGCATTCCACTTCGTGACCGGGCGCGAGATGCCCAGCGCGTCGCACTCCTGGAAGGCATCCGTCCCGATCACCGCGCTGTTCACCTGGCCGCTGATGCAGAGCACCGGAATCGAATCGCACAGCGCATCCAGCAGCCCCGTCGTCGTGTTGCTCATCCCCGGTCCCGAGGTCACCAGCACCACGCCCAGCCGCCCAGTGCTGCGCGCGTAGCCTTCGGCCGCGTGCACCGCCGCCTGTTCATGACGGACCAGGATGTGCCGCAGCCGCGGCTCGCCATGCAGCGCGTCGTACAGCGGCAGCACGGCGCCACCGGGATAACCGAAGACGGTGTCGACACCGCAGGCCACCAACGTGTCGAGCAGCGTCTGCGCGCCGTTGCGCGAGAGGGTCCCAGGGGCGCGCAGCACGGCGCCATCGATCAGTGCGTTCATGCGGACCAGTATCCCGGCGCTCCCCCGGGAAGCGTTGCCGTTCTTGCCTCCTAGAATCACCCAAGCAGCAAACTTTCCTCTGGAAGCGCCATGGATCAGGAAATCAAGCTCGACAAGTTCGACCGCGCCATCCTGCGGGCCCTGCAGCGCAATGCGCGCGCGAGCCTGCAGGAGGTCAGCGAGGAGGTCGGCCTGACCACTTCCCCCTGCTGGACCCGCATCAAGCGGCTTGAGGAGTCCGGCGTCATCGAGGGGTACACCGTCAAGGTCAATGCGGAGAAGGTCGGCCGGCCCGAACAGTTGATCGTCCAGCTCACGCTGAACAAGCACACCGACGCCGCAATGGCGGAGTTCGCCCGTCACCTCGAGGCGATCCCCGAAGTGATCGACGCCTACCTGGTGTCCGGCGACTACGACTACGTCCTGCGCCTGTCCGTCCGCGACACGCGCGACTATGAGCGGCTGCTCCGGGAGAAGCTCTACAAGATCCCCGGGGTGCGGCACAGCAAGTCGAGCTTCGTGCTGCGCTGCCTGAAGGCGAGTTCGCTGCCGCTCTGAGGACCCCTCCGGCGTGGATCGGCGCGGACCGGCCTCACTTCGTCACCGGCAGCTCCGGCACCTTCAGCAGCCTCATCATGTAAGTGCGCAACGCCGCCACGTGCCGGCGCACGGCCTCGACGGCAATGACGGGATCGGCGTGCGTGAGCGCCTGCAGCATCGCGCCGCCCTGCACCGCCAGGATCTCCAGCTCTGGCGCCCAGAGCGCCATCCGCGCGCGCCGGAACGCCTCCAGCAGCCGTCCGCGCGAGGCCTGCATGCCCAGCGCCTGGTCGTTGCCGCCCAGGCGCGCCAGGTGCTGCTGCAGGGCATCGTCCGCCGTCAGCAACTCCCCCACGCGACCCAGGCGCGTGGCCTCTTCCAACGGCTTCAGCAAGGCCGTCACGCCGGCCAGCGTCCGCGCCGTGCCGGCCGAGGGGCCCCGGCAGGCGCGCGCCAGCAGCATCGCCTGCAGCGCCTCGCGGACGTCGAAGTACTCGTCGATGAAACGCGCGTCGACCGCCAGCACCACCGCGCCCTTGTTCATCCGCATGTCCACCATGCCGTCGCCCTGCAGCTGCAGCAGGGCCTCCCGCACGGGCACGTTGCTGACGCTGTAATGCGCGCTCAGCTCATGCAGCGTCAGGTGCTGCCCCAGCCGCCAGCAGCCGTCCTCGATGTCGGCCCGGATCTGGTCGCGCAGCCGCAGATAGGTCGGCGTATTGATCGGATGTGTGGAACGAACCATCGCGGCACTCCGTCCGGTGAAGAGGGGTGAATGACGATGCACTCTACGGAGGGGCCGACGTCCCCGGCACGGTCCGGACACCTCTGCAGCGGCGTTCTTGCCGAAGCGCAATGAATGCGCAATCGGGCGGCGATTCGACTGCTCCATCCACGCATTTGTCGCGCCGCCCCCTACTGGAATCAGTGGAATCGATGCCGCATCGAAGGAAGGCACTGTGTCGTTTCCGCATCGCTGGCCACCAAGCGCTACAGTCGCGGCCGGGAGGTCTGCGACGCAGAGGCGAATGCCCGATGTCAAACACCCGAATGGAGCCCGTTGAATGGCCAAGTCGTTGAAGCAAGTCCTGTCCCAGATCGAGAAGCTGCAGAAGGAAGCCGCGTCGCTGCGCGCGAAGGAGATCTCCGGCGTCGTCGAGCGCATCCGTGAGGCCATCGACCATTACGGGCTCACCCCCGAGGAACTGTTCGGCACCGGCGCCACGAAGCCGGCCGGCCGGGGCAGAGCGGCGAAGGTCGCCAAGGCCGGCAAGGCCGCCGCGGGTCCGCGCAAGGCCAAGGCGCCGCGCAGCGCCGGTGCCCCGAAGTACCACGACGGCGCCGGCCGCACCTGGACCGGCGTGGGCAAGCGGCCCAACTGGTTCAAGGATGCGCTGGCCGCCGGGAAGACGGCCGAGGAGCTGCTGATCAGCTGATCAGCCGACGCGCTGAACGCCCGCGCCGCGCGACGCGGTCTTCCCGTCGACAAAGTCCTTCATCGTCTGGAGGACCGCGCCGCGCGCGTTCGAGGACGGCACCGAGGACTTGTGGGGCTCCGAGGCCGCGACCACGGTGTCCACGGCCGAGAGGTCGCGCAGATGGCGCGTCAGGACCTTCACCTGACCCGGCGTCAGCTGCTGGATCGCCTGAAGGGTCGCCGCCGAGGCGGCTTTTCCAGTCAGCTGATCGCGTTCCGTGTGCCGGTAGTGCCCTTCAACAGTCCCCAAGGCGCTGAAATAGTCATCCGCGCACTTGGCGAAGGCCTCGCCATTCAAGCGGCTCGCCAGCGCTTGGGCCGCTGCGCCCGCGCCGTAGGTCTCCTTCGACGCGACCAGCTTGTTGAACACGCCCGCCTTTCTCGAGGTGGCGAATTCCTGGACGAGCGTCCGCACTTCCTTCTCGAATTGCTGTCTGGCGTCGAACAGTCCGGGTGATCGCTGACGCTCGGCGGTCGAGAGGGGGTCCACCGTCGCATAGATCGTCCCGGACTTTTCCGGCGTGACCGTGCCAGGGTTGACGCCGCGAGGGCGTCGGGCGCCGGGCTTCGACAGGAACTCGATCTGGCTGTAGTTCAGGCTCGGCGCGTCGTCGCGATAGGGCGCCCGTGAGAGGTCTTGCGAGGACGGGGATGGACACGCCGAAGTCCCGGCGCTCGACGTCAGGTTGGCGTAGACGGCGTCAGGTGTCGCGGGCGGGAAGGCGCGGGGCGGAATGGGGG
>CBIHMU010000114.1:0-16182 GCA_966211105.1 uncultured Burkholderiales bacterium | reverse complement strand
CGCCGGCGCATCCGCCAGGCTGACGCTCAATGCGCCGGCGGTTTCCGAGCCGAGGGCGAGCAGCAGACCTGCCAGATTGGCCTTGGACAGGCCGTTCGCCTGTGCCGCGACATCCAGCGCCTGACCTTCCGGCAGCAGGTTCTGAAAGAACGCCCTGGCGATGGCAGAGCGCGTTTCCGGTGCCAGCGCGGCTAAGGGGGCTCCGTCCGCCTCGGCGGCGTCCGATGCCATCGGCATCTGCGGGCTCAAGGGGAAGCTGTCTTCCGATCGGCGCCAGTCCTGGTCGTAGACGAAGTCGAAGAGATTCCGCGCCGGGTCGTGGGTCAGCGTGCCGACCTGCCGGCCTGAAGCTCGGATCACGAGCGGGTTCATTCGGCGGTCCCGTCTTGTCGTCGCGAAGCCGGGAGGGCGCGTTCGGCGCCAGTGCCGCCCCATGGCTCCGGATTGCCGCTTCGCAGGTCCTGCAGGGCGCGGGAGGCTTCGAGGTGGCTCGCCAGCGGGGTGGCGAAGCAGGCGACGCCGAGATCCCGCGCCGCGCGCAGCGCGGTTCCCAACGCCACCGTCCCCTTGCCGCCCTCCAGGTCGCTCATGGTGGCTTTGCTGATACCCAGTGCTTCCGCTGCGGCTTCCAGGCTGATGTTCGCCGCCGTGCGGGCAGCGCGGACCGCCTGCCCGAAGGCCATGGCGTCCCTGACCCTCGGGTCGGGAAAGGGCTCGCGAACGACTCTACGCATCTTTCCTCCTGGTTTGGCAGGACTATATGCCGAAATGGGCACCAAAGCCATAAAAGGATGGTTTGCCAGGTGTTTAGCCGTCTCCGACGCTCGAAATGCCTATCCGCCTGCTTTGCCAGGATTTATCGCATCACCGCTTGCGCTTCCCCGTCGGCGCGAACAGCGCCTCCGCCTGCTCCAGGAACATCCGCGCCAGCGGCGCGCGCGGGCTTTGCGCGCTCCAGACGAAGCCGCTCTTGCGGACCGGCGCGGTGCCGGGGAGCCGCACCTTCTGGATCGCCAGACCGCTGGACCACAGCGCCGACCAGTCCGGCAGCAGCGAGATGCCCAGCCCCTGGTCCACCATCGCCGCGATCGACATCAGGCCGTTGATCTCCAGCCGGCGTCGCGGGGTCAGGCCTTGCTGGCGCAGGTAGCGGTCCGCCAGCTGACCGCCGAGCACCGAGCGGTCGTACTGGATGAAGGGCTCCGTGCGGAGCAGGTCGTGCGCGTCGCGCCGGGCCAGTTCCTTGGGGGCCACGACCACGAGCGGCTCCGTCATCAGCTCGCGCCACTCGCAGGTCTTGGGGATGGTGAACTGCGGCTCGACCACCACCGCGGCGTCCAGGTCGCCGGCCGCCACCATGCGCACCAGCTCCGTCGACGCGTTCGAGACGACCGAGACCGAGAGGTCGGAATGGCTCGCGTAGAGGCGCCGCAGCACCGGCGGCAGCACCGTCGTCAGCGCCGAGACGAACGCGCCCAGCCGCAGTTCGCCCAACTGCACCTTCTCGTTGGCGAGCGCGCGCAGGTCGCGCTCCTCGCGCAGCATGTTGCGCGCACGGTCGAAGATGTTGAGCCCCGCCGCCGTCGGCTTCACCGAACGCCCCGAGCGCCGGATCAGCGCGGTGCCGAGGTCATCCTCCAGCGCCTTCAGGCGCGCGGCCACCGCCGGCGCGGTCATGTCGAGCCGCCGCGCGGCCTCCGCGATGGAGCCGCACTCGACCGTCGTCACGAAGCTTTGAACGTAGCGCAGATCCATCCCGGCGTCCTTCATGCGTCGCCCGGACCGGGCGGCTCCGGAACATAAGGAATTTTTTGCTCTGAAGCAATGGGAAGCAAATTGTTTTCGGGTCGTGTTTGGCCAACCATCGCTACCCACAACGACTCATAACAACCCCGCTGACCACAGCCAGGAGACAACATGCCCCGTTCATCAACGCGCTCATTGCCGCGATCGTTGCCCCGTCCCGCGCTTCGGACTTCCGGCGTCCGTCGCCGCCAGGTCCTTGCCGCCGCCGCCGCGGTGGCGGCGTCCTCGCTCGTCCTGGCCGGATCCGCCGCCGCCGCGACCTGGCCGGACAAGGTCATCACGATGATCGTGCCGTTCTCACCCGGTGGCGCCACCGACATCATCGGCCGCATCCTCGCGGCGGAGCTGTCGACGGGACTGGGCAAGCAGGTGATCGTCGAGAACCGCGCCGGCGCGGGCGGGAACCTCGGCGCGCAGGCCGTCGCCAAGGCCGCGCCCGACGGCTACACGATCCTGATGGGCGCGATGACGTCGCACGCGACCATCGCGACCCTGGAGAAGGGCAAGGTCCGCTACGACCTGGTCAAGGACTTCCAGACCGCCGCCGTCGTCGGCAGCGTGCCCCTGGTCTTCGTGGCCAACCCCTCGGTGCCGGCGAAGTCGCTCAAGGAACTCGTCGCCTACATCCAGGCGAATCCGGGCAAGACGTCCTTCGGCTCCTCCGGCGCCGGCGCGCCGCAGCGCCTGGCCTCGGAGATGCTGAAGCTCCAGGGCAAGCTCGCCACCGACAACATCCCCTACCGCGGCAGCGGCCCCGCCGTCACCGACCTGATCGCCGGCCAGATCCAGTTCATGGCCGAGACGGTGCCGGCGGTGCTGCAGTTCATCAAGGGCGGCAAGCTGACGCCGCTGGCCGTGGCGGCCTCCGCGCGGGACCCCAACCTGCCCGACGTGCCGACCACGGCCGAGGCCGGCTTCCCCAGCGTGCTGGTGACCTCGACCTTCGGCGTGCTGGTGCCCGCGGGCACGCCGGCGGACGTCGTGTCGCGCCTGAACGCGGAAATCTACAAGGCGCTCAGGAAGCCCGAGGTGCTGGCACAGTTGGCCCAGCAGGGCGTGGTGGCGCAGGCGCCGCTGACGCCGGCCGCCGCGCAGGGGCGCCTCAAGGGCGAAGTGACGACATGGGCCAAGGTCATCGCCGCGGCCAACATCAAGGCAGACGAGTGAGCCCCTCATGAGCGACACCCCCAAGGGCCTGAAGAAGGGCCTCACCCACTACGGCGACCAGGGCTTCTCGCTGTTCCTGCGCAAGGCCTTCATCAAGGGCGCGGGCTACACCGACGACGCGCTGGACCGGCCGGTCATCGGCATCACCAACACCGGCAGCAGCTACAACCCGTGCCACGGGAACATGCCGCAGCTGCTGGAGGCGGTGAAGCGCGGGATCATGCTCGCCGGCGGGCTGCCGATGGACTTCCCGACGATCTCGGTGCACGAGAGTTTCTCCGCGCCGACCAGCATGTACCTGCGCAACCTGATGTCGATGGACACCGAGGAGCTGGTGCGCGCGCAGCCGATGGACGCGGTCGTGCTGATCGGCGGCTGCGACAAGACGGTGCCGGCGCAGCTGATGGGCGCGGCCTCGGCGGGCATCCCGGCGATCCAGCTGATCACCGGCTCGATGCTGACGGGCAGCCATCGGGGCGAGCGCGTCGGCGCCTGCACCGACTGCCGCCGCTACTGGGGCAAGTACCGCGCGGACGAGATCGACGACCAGGAGATCGCCGACGTCAACAACCAGCTCGTCGCGAGCGTGGGCACCTGCTCGGTGATGGGCACGGCCAGCACCATGGCCTGCGTGGCGGAAGCGCTCGGCATGACGGTGCCGGGCGGCGCGTCGCCGCCGGCCGTCACGGCGGACCGCATCCGCATCGCCGAGCAGACCGGCGCGCAGGCGGTGGCGCTCGCCCGCAACGGGCTGACGATCGACAAGATCCTCACGCCGGCCGCGTTCGAGAATGCGCTGCGCGTGCTGCTCGCGATCGGCGGCTCGACCAACGGCATCGTGCACCTGACCGCGATCGCGGGCCGCATGGGCATCGACATCGACCTCGCCGGGCTCGACCGCCTGGGGCGCGAGACGCCGGTGCTGCTCGACCTCAAGCCGTCGGGTCAGCACTACATGGAGGACTTCCACCACGCGGGCGGCATGGCGACGCTGCTGCGCGAGCTCAAGCCGCTGCTGCGCCTGGAGGCGCTGACGGTCACCGGGCGGACGCTGGGCGAGGAGATCGAGCGCGCCGGTGAAGGCTTCGCGCAGGACGTGGTGCGTCCGTTCGACCGGCCGGTCTATCCGCAGGGCGGCCTGGCCGTGCTGCGCGGGAATCTGGCGCCGGGCGGCGCGATCATCAAGCAGTCGGCGGCGGATCCGACGCTGATGGAGCACGAGGGCCGGGCGGTCGTCTTCGAGAACAGCGCGGACCTGGCCGCGCGCATCGACAGCGACGAGCTCGACGTGACCGCCGACGACATCCTGGTGCTCAAGAACATCGGCCCCAAGGGCGCGCCCGGCATGCCCGAGGCAGGCTACATCCCGATCCCGCGCAAGCTGGCGCGGGCCGGGGTGAAGGACATCGTGCGCGTGTCCGACGGCCGCATGAGCGGCACGGCCTTCGGCACCATCGTGCTGCACGTGACGCCCGAGGCGGCCGTGGGCGGCCCGCTGGCCCACGTGCGCAGCGGCGATCGCATCCGGCTGAGCGTGAAGCAGCGGGAGATCGCGCTGCTCGTCTCCGAGGAGGAGCTCGCGCGGCGGGCCGCGGAGCACCCGGTCGTCGAGCCGACCGCGGAGCGCGGTTACCGCAAGCTGTTCCTGCAGACGGTCACGCAGGCCGACCAGGGCGTCGACTTCGACTTCCTGCGCGCCGTGAAGACGACGGGCAAGGCGCCGGAGGATCGCTGAAGACCTTCAGCGAGCCGGCGATCGCCGCCGGCCGCTGACGAGGCGACTCAGCCGCGGACCTTCGTGCGGTGCTCGGCGCGCTTCTCGGCGCGGTTTTCGGCGCGGTTTTCGGCGCGGTTTTCGGCGCGGATCGCGAGGCTCTGCAGCGTGAACCCGACGAGGAAGATCAGCACCCAGCCCAGCAGCGCGGTCTTCACCACCGGATCCTCCGGGCCCGTCGCCAGCGGATGCGCGGCGGGCAGGCGGCTGAGCGTCTCGTTGATGCCCGGGACCATCAGCAGGAAGAAGCTGAACGAGAGGCCGAAGGTCTGCAGGTGCGGACGCAGACCGCCGAAGAACGCCAGCCGCGGCGCGATCCACGCACCGCCGAAGGCCGCCAGCAGGGCCAGCACGCCCAGCACGTGGCCGGGATTCACGCCGACGACGCTGGAGAGCCCGAACGAGGTGAAGACCGAGACGGCCAGGCCGGCCAGGTAGACCTGGCCGGATCGCGTGGCGGCGTCGATGCGGCGGAAGCGGGCGAAGCCGTAGAGGCCCGCCACGACGGGCACGAGACTGATGACGGTGTGGATGACGCCGAGCGTCGACAAGGGATGCGGCATGGTGAACCTCGGATGAAAATACGACCTACTAGTTGGTAGGGTTGGTGGGCAAAAAGAAGGGCGGCGTGTGCCGCCTCGGACGGTCGGGTATCAGGCAAGGAATCAGGCGGGTTGGGTCAGCTTGAGGATGGCCGGCTGCACGATGGTGGCGAAGGACTTCGGGTCGTCCAGCGCGCGGGCCATCAGCATGGCGCCGTGCACGACCGCCATGAAGGCGCGTGCCGAGATCGCCGGGTTGTTGGGCAGGTGGAACTGTCCGGCGGCCGCGCCGCGCTTGAGCACGGACGCGAGCCACGCGTTCAGGTCGTGGAAGTGCCCGCGGACCTCGGTGGCGACCTCGTCCGGGATGGTCGGCAACTCCGTGGCGAGCATCGCGCAGATGCAGAACGGGTGCTCGCCGCTGCGGATGCAGGCCGACCAGTAATCGGCGTAGGCGTTGAGCTCGGACAAAGGGTCGTCGAGCTGCCGTGACAGGCCGGCCAGGCCGTTCCTGGCTTCCTCGCGGTACAGCGTCACGACGGTCCGGACCAGCACCGCCTTGCTCGGGAAGTGGTGGTGGATGCTGGCCTTGGTGATGCTGACACGCTCGGCCAGGTCGGCGTAGCTGAAGCTGTTGTAGCCGCCCGCGACCAGCAGCGATCGCGTGTGCGCGACGATCTCGGCGGCCTTGGGGGAGAGCTCGACGGTCATGGGGCCTCATCGGTGGAATGAGGCTGCACTCTACTAGTTGGTAGGTTTTTTGTCAAAGAACTGCCCGAGGGTCCCCAAGGTACCGAGGGTCCCGAAGGGCAGGGGCCGGACTCACATCGACTCGTCCAGCATCTTCCGGTAGTCGCTCGCCGAGGCCTCGCGCGGATTGGTCTTGTGGGTGTGGTCGTGCAGCGCGCGATCGACGATCTGCTCGTGGAGATCCACCGTCACGCCCATCTCGCCCAACCCGGCGGGCAGTCCCAGGCGCTGGTTCATCGCCTTGACCGCGCCGGCGAGCTCGTCGGCCGGGGTGCCCTCCTGCAGGTTCATCGCATGGCCCATGCGGGCGATCTTGTCGTCGCGGCGCATCGAGTCGTGCATCCCGTTGAAGCGGATGACCGCCGGCAGGAAGACCGCGTTCAAGGTGCCGTGGTGCAGGGTCGGCATCAGCCCGCCGAGCGCGTGGCTCAGCGAATGCACGCAGCCCAGCCCCTTCTGGAAGGCGAGCGCGCCCATCGTGCTCGCGGCCATCATGTCCAGGCGGGCGTCGAGGTCGTCGGGATGCGTGGTGGCGCGCTCGATCTGGCGCCAGCCGCGTCGCAGGCCTTCGAGCGCGATGCCGTCGGCCGGCGGATTGAAGGCCGCGGACATGAAGGTCTCCATGCAATGCGCGATCGCGTCCATGCCGGTCGCCGCCGTCAGCAGGGCCGGCAGCTTGCGCGTCAGCTCGGGATCGCAGACGGCCGACTTGGGCATCAGTGCCCCGTTGTGGAAGCCGAGCTTGCGGCCGTCGTCCACGATGATGATGGCGCCGCGCGCGACCTCGGAGCCGGTGCCCGCCGTGGTCGGCACGGCGATCAGCGGCACGGCCCTGGCCGTGATGTTGCCGGCGCCGCCGAGGATGGTGGCGTACTGCGTCAGCGGGCCGTCGTGCGTCGCGGCGATCGCGACGCCCTTGGCCAGGTCGATGCTCGAGCCGCCGCCGACGGCGATCAGCCCGTCGCAGCCGTGGGCGTGGAATTGCTCGACGGCTTCGCGCACCGCGGCCTCTGTGGGGTTGGGCGGCGTGCCGTCGTAGATGGGCAGGGCGGTCGCGGCGATGGGCGACGCGGCCCAGGCCTCGAGGACCAGGTCCAGCACGCCGGCCGCGCGCACGCCCTTGTCGGTGACGATCAGCGGCCGGGCGATGCCGGCGCGTTCGCATTCCGCGCCGATCAGCCGACGCGCGCCGGCTTCCAGGTGGATGTGGGTGAGGTACTGGATCAGGGCCATGGGCGAAGTCCTTGGGCAGGTGATGGCGGGGCGTGCCGGCGCGCGCCCGCGGGGTCTGGGAGAATCCCGCGATTGCGGCTTGGCAGCAGCCGAGCCTACGTCCTGGAGTTCCCGTTGAGTAGCACCTTGTTGACACCGCGGATGGCCGCGGTGCTCGAGCGCATCCACCGCGCCAACCGCCCCTCGTTCCACAGCCTCACGCCCAAGCAGGCCCGCATCGCCTACCTCATGGGCGCCGAGATCCTGGACCTGCCGCGGGCGCCGCTGCCGCGCATCGAGAATCTGGCCCTCCCCGGTCCCGCCGGCGACATCGCCGCGCGGCTTTACGCGCCGCTCACGCGCGAGGACGCCGCCGCGCGGGACGCGCGCGGGCTGCCGGTGCTGCTGTATTTCCACGGCGGCGGCTTCGTCATCGGCAGCCTCGAGACCCATGACAGCCTGTGCCGCCAGCTGGCCTTGCGCACGGGCTCGGCGGTGATCGCGGTCGATTACCGCCTGGCGCCGGACCATCCGTTCCCCGCGGCCGTCGACGACTGCTGGGCCGCGCTCGACTGGCTGGCGACTGCGGCCCCGGACCTGGGCCTGGACCGCGCGCGCATCGCCGTCGGCGGCGACAGCGCCGGCGGCACGCTGGCCGCGGTGACGGCGCTGCATGCGCGCGACATCCGCGGGCAACTGGGCCTGTCGTTGGTGATGCAGCTGCTGATCACGCCCGGCGCGACCGCCCATGCGGACACCGATTCGCACCGCCGCTTCGCCAAAGGCCATCTGCTGGACGCCGACACGATCGCGTGGTTCTTCAACCAGTACATCCCGACGGCGCAGCGCGACGACTGGCGCTTCGCCCCGCTGCAGGCCGAGGACCACGAGGGCCTGGCGCCCGCGACCCTCATCCTGGCCGAGGCCGACCCGCTGATCGACGAAGGCATCGCCTACGCCGACCTGCTGCGCGCCAACGGCAACGAGGTCCGGCTGGAGCTGTACCGCGGCGTGACCCACGACTTCATCAAGATGGGTCGTAGCATTCCGGAGGCCGAGCAGGCGCTGGATGCCTGCGCCGACGCGCTGAGGACGGCCTTCGGTCTGCCGGCGCCTTTCGCCGCCGCAACGCCTTCGACTTCTTCGACATCGCCCCAGGCTTCCGCATGAGCACCACCGCCACCGCCGTCGGCATGAGCCGCGACCGTTTCCGCTTCTTCGAACGCCTGCGCGTGCGCTGGGCCGAGATCGACGCGCAGCAGATCGTCTTCAACGGCCATTACCTGACCTACTTCGACACGGCGGTCGGCGGCTACTGGCGCGCGCTGGCGCTGCCGTATGCGCCGACGATGCAGGCGCTGGGGGGCGATCTCTTCGTCCGCAAGTCGACGATCGAATACCTCGGCTCGGCCCATTACGACGAGCTGCTCGACATCGGCGTGCGCACCGATCGTGTCGGCACGAGCTCGCTGACGGTGAGCTGCGCGGTGTTCCGTGGCGACGAGTGCCTGGTGCACGGCGAGCTGGTCTATGTCTTCGCCGATCCCGCCGCGCGCGTGCCCAAGGCCGTGCCGCAGGCCTTGCGCGATCTGCTGCTGGGTTTCGAGCGCGGCGAGGCGATGACCGAGGCGCGCGTGGGCAACTGGGCGACGGTGGGCGAGGACGCGCACCGCATCCGGCAGGCGGTCTTCGTCGAGGAACAGAAGATCCCCGCCGAGATGGAATGGGACGCCGCCGACGAGAGCTGCACGCATGCGGTGGCTTACAACCGGCTGGGCCGGCCGCTGGCCACGGGCCGGCTGCTGGAGCACGTGCCAGGTGTTGCCAAGATC
Organism: uncultured Burkholderiales bacterium; assembly: GCA_966211105.1. Lineage (GTDB taxonomy): Bacteria > Pseudomonadota > Gammaproteobacteria > Burkholderiales > Burkholderiaceae_C > Roseateles. Next base: position 7,099 of record CBIHMU010000114.1, on the reverse strand, counting down.
GGCCGCATGGCGGTGCTGTCGCCGATGCGCGGCAGCCGGGTCGGCCGCCAGGTGCTGGATGCGCTCATGCAGGCCGGCCGCGAGCAGGGCTACCGCGAGGTGCTGCTGCACGCGCAGCTGAGTGCCGAGGGCTTCTACACGCGCGCGGGATTCGTGCGCCGCGGTCCGGTGTTCGAGGAAGCCGGGATCGCGCACGTGGAGATGGTGCGAGGGCTCTGAGCACTGCTCGGCGGCTGTGCCGGCTCGTGGGAAGACCGGTGAAAGGGGCGCCGCACATGTATATCCAACGCATCGAGCTGAATAACTATCGCGGACATGAGCATCTGGCCGTTGGATTCGCGCGCGGCATGTCGGTCATTGCGGGCATCAACGGGACAGGAAAAACCTCGCTGCTGCTTGGCCTCTTCGAGGCGTTGACACAAGCCGTCCCAACGTTTCCGACCGACTCCGGCAGCCTTGCCTTCAGCGAGCCCGGATGCACGCGGGTGAATGTCGTCGCGCCCAACGGACGCGCGCGATTCGAAGCGCAGTGCCCGATAGAGATCAAGGTCGACGCGTATGTGGAGGCATGAACAGGCGCGCGGAGGACAACCTCCGGGAGGCCTACATGAGCATCTGGCATCACGCGCAGTCCTATCGTCCCGAGGCCGGCACGCCGATGACCTGGATGATCAACATCGTCCGCGACAAGGCGATCGACCTGCTGCGCGCGCGGCGCCAGGAGGACGAGCACGCGGTCGAGCCGGGGCCTGGATCGGCTCAAGGCCTGCCTCAAAGCCGGAGGAGTCGCCGCGGCGAACCGCGACATCGATTTTTCGAAGCCGGTGCGTCCGCCGTCATCGACAACCCGTAAGTCCAGGAGCAGGATGTCCTGCACCAAGCTCGAGGAGCAACACATGAAGACGATGAAGCTGCTGTCCCTGGTCGCCGCTGTCGGCGCGCTGGCCGGTTCTCTGCATGCCGCGCAAGCGGCCGACATGTCGCCGCCGCCAGCGGCCGTGCCGGCGCCGGCGGCGAACCGCCTGGCCACCGCGCGCCAACTGATCGAGGCGCGTCAGTGGGAAGCGGCGCGCGACGAACTCAAGCGCGTCGACGACCGCCGCAGCGCCGATTGGAACAACCTGATGGGCTACGTGTCGCGCAAGGCCGGCAATCCGGATCTGGCCGCGTCGGAGCGCTACTACGACGAGGCGCTGCGCATCGACCCGCATCACCGCAACGCGCTGGAGTACTCCGGCGAGCTCTCCCTGATGAAGGGCGACCTGCCCAAGGCGCAGGCCCGCCTCGCGTCGCTGGCCGCCGAGTGCAAGTCGTCCTGCGAGCAGCACACGGAACTCAAGGACGCCATCGCGCGCTTCCAGGCCAACGGCAACAAGTACGTGGCCAAGGGCAACTGGTAAGCCGCCGGTTCCCACTGTCCCGTTGACCTCTCTCCCGTTCCCCCGCAAGGAGCTTGGATCGACCAACCCGGTGCTGTCGCCGCGTCTGAAGAAGATCGACGAGGTGAGGGACCACGCGCTGATGGTCCACATGGGCGGAGACAACCACTCCGACCATCCCGCGCCGCTGGGCGGTGGCGGGGCGCGCGTCGCCTGCGACGTCATCGGCGGCTGAACATTGAGGTTCGGGCGCAAGGCCCGCGCCGCGGCGACATCGCAGTCGCCAATGCAAAGGGCCCGGAGGTTCGCACCTCCGGGCCCTTGTTCTTTGGGGCGGCCCTCAAGCCGCCCCTGGCATCACGCCACCGACTTCGCCGTTTCCGCGTATTCCTCGATCTGGTCGAAGTTCATGTAGCGGTAGACGCTGGCCTTGTCCGCGTCGATGACGCCCATCTCCTTGAGGTACTCCTCCTTGGTCGGCAGGCGGCCCAGACGCGAGGCGATCGCGGCCAGTTCCGCCGAGCCCAGGAACACGTTGGTGTTCTTGCCCAGACGGTTGGGGAAGTTGCGCGTGGAGGTGGAGATCACCGTCGCGCCCTCGCGGACCTGCGCCTGGTTGCCCATGCACAGCGAGCAGCCCGGCATCTCGGTGCGCGCACCGGCGGTGCCGAAGGCGGCGTAGTGGCCTTCCTTGATCAGCTCGCTCTGGTCCATCTTGGTCGGCGGCGCGACCCACAGCTTGACCGGGATGTCGCGCTGGCCGCCCAGCAGCTTGGCCGCCGCGCGGAAGTGACCGATGTTGGTCATGCACGAGCCGATGAAGGCCTCGTCGATCTTGGTGCCGGCGACTTCGGACAGCACCTTCGCGTCGTCCGGATCGTTCGGGCAGCAGACGATCGGCTCGGTGATGTCGGCCAGGTCGATCTCGATCACGGCCGCGTATTCGGCGTCCTTGTCCGCTTCCAGCAGGTCGGGCTTGGCCAGCCAGGCTTCGACCTTCTCGATGCGGCGCTGCAGCGTCTTCGCGTCGGCGTAGCCGTCGGCGATCATGTTCTTCATCAGGACGACGTTGGAGCTCAGGTACTCCTTGATCGGCGCCGGATTCAGCTTGATCGTGCAGCCGGCGGCGGAGCGCTCGGCGGACGCGTCGGACAGTTCGAACGCCTGCTCGACCTTCAGGTCGGGCAGACCTTCGATCTCGAGGATGCGGCCCGAGAAGATGTTCTTCTTGCCGGCCTTGGCGACGGTCAACAGACCGGCCTTGAGCGCGTACAGCGGGATCGCGTGCACCAGGTCGCGCAGCGTCACGCCCGGCTGCATCTCACCCTTGAAGCGCACCAGCACCGATTCCGGCATGTCCAGCGGCATCACGCCGGTGGCCGCGCCGAAGGCGACCAGGCCTGAACCCGCCGGGAACGAAATGCCGATCGGGAAACGCGTGTGCGAGTCGCCGCCGGTGCCGACGGTGTCAGGCAGCAGCAGGCGGTTCAGCCAGCTGTGGATCACGCCGTCGCCCGGACGCAGCGAGACGCCGCCGCGGTTGGAGATGAAGGCGGGCAGCTCGCGGTGCGTCTTCACGTCCACCGGCTTCGGGTAGGCGGCCGTGTGGCAGAAGGACTGCATCACCAGGTCGGCCGAGAAGCCCAGGCAGGCCAGGTCCTTCAGCTCGTCGCGGGTCATCGGGCCGGTCGTGTCCTGCGAACCGACGGTGGTCATCTTGGGTTCGCAGTAGGTGCCCGGGCGCACGCCCTGGCCTTCCGGCAGGCCGACCGCGCGGCCGACCATCTTCTGCGCCAGGGTGAAGCCGGCCTTCGTTTCTGCCGGGGCCTGCGGCAGGCGGAACAGCGTCGACGCGGGCAGGCCCAGGAACTCACGCGCCTTGGCGGTCAGCGAGCGGCCGATGATCAGGTTGATCCGGCCGCCGGCGCGCACTTCGTCGAACAGCACGTCGCTCTTGAGCTTGAACTCGGCCACCGTCTCGCCGTTCTTCACCAGCTTGCCGTCGTAGGGCAGCACGTCGATGACGTCGCCCATCTCCAGCTTGCTGACGTCGACCTCGATCGGCAGCGAGCCCGAGTCTTCCTGCGTGTTGAAGAAGATCGGCGCGATCTTGCCGCCCAGCGTCACGCCGCCGAAGCGCTTGTTCGGGACGAAGGGGATGTCCTGGCCCGTGGCCCAGATCACCGAGTTGGTCGCCGACTTGCGCGACGAGCCGGTGCCGACGACGTCGCCGACGTAGGCCACGACGTGGCCCTTCTTCTTCAGGTCGTCGATGAACTGCATCGGACCGCGCTTGCCGTCTTCCTCGGGCTTGAAGGCCGCGTCGGGACGCGTGTTCTTCAGCATCGCCAGGTAGTGCAGCGGGATGTCCGGGCGGCTCCAGGCGTCCGGGGCCGGCGACAGGTCGTCGGTGTTGGTCTCGCCGGGCACCTTGAAGACGGTGACGGTGATCTTCCTGTCCACTTCGGGGCGCGAGGTGAACCACTCCGCGTCGGCCCAGCTCTGCATCACTTCCTTGGCCTTGGCGTTGCCCGCCTTGGCCTTGGTCGCGACGTCGTTGAAGTAGTCGAACATCAGCAGGGTCTTCTTCAGGCCCTCGGCGGCGACGCCGGCGACTTCGGCGTCGTCCAGCAGCTCGATCAGCGGATGCACGTTGTAGCCGCCGACCATGGTGCCCAGCAGCTCGGTGGCCTTGGACTTGGAGATCAGGGCCACCTGCAGGTCGCCGTGCGCGACGGCGGCCAGGAAGCTGGCCTTGACCTTGGCGGCGTCGTCCACGCCCGGGGGCACGCGGTGCGTCAACAGGTCCAGCAGGAAGGCGTCTTCACCGGCGGGCGGCGTCTTGATCAGTTCGATCAGCTCGGCCACCTGCTTGGCGTCGAGCGGCAGCGGCGGGATGCCGAGCGCGGCGCGTTCGGCTTCGTGTTGGCGGTAGGCTTGCAGCATGCGAACTCCAGTCTCTGTGGTCTTTGCTTGGGTCGTGAAAACGGGTCTGTCGTCGGTCACGGTGCGCTGGGCACGATGACCTTGAGGCCCTTGAAATAGTCTCGGAAGAATCCCTGGTCGCGGGTGATCAGGCCGTCGCACTGCAGCATCGCGTGCGCGCCCACCAGGAAGTCCGGCATGGCACGGGACGGGGCGGCGTCCGCCCCCTTGCCGGCCAGCCGTTGCTTGAACTTGCGTTGCATCTCGCCGGCGCGGATCGCGGCGCGCTGGTCGATGGCCAGGAAGCTCAGGCCCATCTCCTCCAGCGCGTCCATCACCTCCGAGCCGTGGCCCAGGCCGGCGGTCACCTCGGACAGCACCACGTCGCACAGCACCACCGGACCGCTGGACAGCGCCAGGCGCAGCGCGGCCTCGGCCGCGTCCGCGCCGGGCGCGTCGCCCAGGAGGTCGATGAGGACGGAGCTGTCGACGGCGATCATCGGGTCAGGCGTCGGTGGACTCGTCCGGCGCACGGCCGCGGAGCTCGCGCATGACGTCGTCGGTAGCGGTGCCTTCGGGCAGCTTGAAGCGGCCGCGGGCGCGGGAGATGGCGTCGTCCACGTTCTTGCGCAGGATGATGCGCGCGCCGTCGAGCTCGACCTTGAGCGTGGTGCCCTTGGTCAGCCCCAGCGCGTCACGGACGGCCTTGGGCAAGGTGATCTGACCTCGTTCGGCGACGGTGGCTTCCATGCGGGCTCCTGGCGATCCTGGCCCTCCTCGGGGGAGGGTCGACGGTTCTGGCGGCTTCATGACCCTTCAGTGCGTCAGCGCACCGTGGGTATGAACCAGAAAGTATGCATGAATTGTACGTACTTTCGGTCCATGAAAGCCAGCGTCGGCGCCCCAAGTCCCACTGTCACGGTATGGATAGAAGCGGGTGGCGGGCAAGAAAAAGCCGCCTCGAGAGGCGGCTCCGTCCCGCGAGGCGCGGTGCTTACTGCGCGCTGGGGGTGATCCCCAGGCCCCCGCCGGCGGGGGCCGACGCCGAGCGCGCGGCTTCGATCGCGGCGCGCTGTTCCGGATGGACGCATTCGTCGACCAGGCGCTGGCCGGCCTTCACGTCCAGCAGCATCGACTTGTTGGCGATCTGGACCATCAGCGTGCGGCCGGTGACGTCTTCCAGACGCAGGGCGCCGGTGGTCGACAGCACGGGCTTCATCACGAAGGTGTCCTTCTTGAAGGCCACGTTGATGTAGCCGACGTCCTTGGTGTTCGGTTCGATCGTGATCGACTGCTTGAACTCGCACTCGTACAGGCCGAGGTAGGCGCGCTTGGCGGCGGCCAGTTGTTCCTCGTTCGCTTCGGGCAGCGGCGGCGGCGGCGCCTTGACGACGGGCTTCTTGGCCGTGCTGCTCTTCGCCGGCGCGGGTTTGGCCGTCTTGGCCGTCTTGGCCGGCGCGGGCTTGGCAGTGTCCGCGGTGGCGGCGGGCTGGGCGGCGGCGATGCCGGTGGTCAGCGTGAGCGCGGCGGCAGCGGCGCCGGAGAGGAGGAGGGCGGTAAGTCGCATGAGGAGGGCGTGAAGGTGGGACCTGGGAGACCTGGGGGACCTCGGGCCCCTGAAGGGCCTTGAATCACCAGCCGAAGCAACGGCCGAAGCAACGGTCCGAAAAGCGAAGCGCCGGGGTTGGTCGATGAGCGATTGTGACTGCGGGCGCGTCCCCTGAAGCGGCGTTTTAATGTGTCAAACCGTTGAACGGCGCTAGGGTCTTCACCGGGTCACAGGGGCGATGGGCGCGGTGCGAACCAGGCCTGTTCCACCTCTGTCGGGAGGTGCTGGCCGGTGGCGTGGGCGCGCTGCAGCAGGTGCCAGAACAGTCGGTAACTGGCGCGGTCGTGGAGCATGTCGCGGTGTTGGATCGGCGCCCACGTCGCGGCCTGCGCGGCGCGCAGGATGTCGATGGCCTCGTCGATCTCGGCGACGCTGGGCGAGAAGGCGTCGATGATGGGCTGGATCTGGTGGGGGTGGATGCTCCACATCCGGGTGTAGCCGAATTCGCGCGCGGCGCGCTCGGCGGCGGACTGGATCGCGCGCTCGCTCTTGAACTCGGTGACGACGCAGTGCGACGGCGTCTTGGCATAGGCGTGCGCCGCGGCCGCGATCGCCAGCTTCGCGCGCTGCACCAGCGGGTGCGCGAACTGGCCGTCGACCGTCAGCGCCGAGCGCGGGATCGCGCCGCGATGCGCGGAGACGAAGTCCATCAGGCCGAACGACAGCGACTCGATGCGCGGATGCGCGGCGATGGCCATCACGTCGCGCAAGGCGCCGTGGGTCTCGATCAGCGTGTGCAGCGGCAGCGGCTTCCTGATCGCGTGGCGCTTCAGGCAGTCGTCGATGAAGGCGATCGCGCGCCCCAGGTCCTCGATGCCTTCGGGCTTCGGGATCATCAGGAAGGCGAGCTTCTCGCCGCCGCCGGCGATCACCGCTTCGACGTCGGCTTCGAAGGCCGGATGCCGGAACGGATGCACCCGCACGCCGACGCGTCCGTGCGCGTTCAGCGGGCCGTTCAGCAGGTGCAGCACCAGCAGCATGTGCTCGGCCTCGCCGCCGACGGGCGCGCCGTCCTCGCAGTCCAGCGTGATGTCGAAGACCGGCCCCATCCGCACCTGCAGCTCCAGGCTCTTGATCATGCGCGCCTCGACGCCGCAGTAGTGGTCGACGACCGGCAGCACGACGGGCGCCTGGCCTTCTTCGAACAGGGCCTGGGCGGGAGTGGGGAGGGTGCTCATGCGAGGAG
>CBIHMU010000113.1:0-16260 GCA_966211105.1 uncultured Burkholderiales bacterium | reverse complement strand
CTCTTCCGCCCTGCGATCGCCGTCGCTGTCGCACTCGCCGTGCTCGCCGCGATGGCGACGTCGGCCCACGCGCAGGGCAGCCCGTGGGTGTTCCGCGCCCGCGCGGTGAACATCGATCCGGCGGACAAGGACAAGACCGGCCTCGGCCTGTCGCTGAGCCGCAAGACCATCCCTGAACTCGACTTCAGCTATTTCCTGACGCCGAACTGGGCGACCGAACTGGTCCTGACGGTGCCGCAGCGTCACAAGCTCTACAGCAACGGCACGCGCATCGGCTCGGTGAAGCACCTGCCGCCAACGCTGACGCTGCAGTACCACTTCAACCCGGAAGGCAGCTTCCGCCCCTACGTCGGCGCGGGCGTCAACTGCACGAGCTTCTCCGGCGCCCGCTTCGAACCCGCGGTGCAGGCGGCGCTCGCACCGAGCCTCAAGAAGAACAGCGTCGGTCTGGCGGCACAGGCCGGCTTCGACGTGATGCTCGACCAACAGTGGTCGATCAACGTCGACGTGAAGAAGATCCAGATGGACACCGAGGTCCGTTCCAAGGGGACGAGCCTCGGGAAGTTCAAGATCGACCCGCTGCTGGTGGGGGTGGGCGTCGGCTACCGGTTCTGATCAGCCCCACTCAGATCCAGGCCGCGAACGCATCCCGCGTCAGGTTCTCCGGCGCGCCTGTCTCGCGGCAGGCGACGTCGTCCTCGATGCGGACGCCGCCGAATGCGCTCAGGTGCTTCACCAGCGCCCAGTCCACGTGCGCCGCGGCGGGCGTGGCGCGCAGCTTGTCCAGCAGCATCGGGATGAAGTACAGCCCCGGCTCGATGGTCACCACCATGCCGGGCTGCAGCACGCGCGTCAGCCGCAGATACGGATGGCCTTCGGGTTTGGCGATCGTGCCGCCGTCCTCGCCGGCCATGAAACCGCCGACGTCGTGGACCTGCAGTCCCAGCAGGTGGCCGATGCCGTGCGGCAGGAAGATCGACGTCACGCCCTGCGCGAGCATCGCGTCCTCGTCCATCGTCACGATGCCGAGCTGGCGCAGCACGCCGGCGGTCTCGCGGTGTGCGGCCAGATGGATGTCGCGGTAGTCGACGCCGGCGCGCACGCGGTCGACCAGTCGCAGCTGGGCCGCTTCCATCGCATCGATCAGCGCCTGGAACGTGGCGTCGCCGTTGCCGGTCGTGCGGGTGATGTCCGACGCGTAGCCGCAGCTGTGCGCGCCCGCGTCCACCAGCAGCGACAGCGACTGCGCCGGCGCGCGCTGGTCCTGGTACTGGTAGTGCAGCACCGCCGCGTGCTCGTTGAGCGCGACGATGTTGCCGTAGGGCAGATCGCGCTCGGCGAACCCGCAGGCGTCGAGGTAGGCGTTGTGGATCGCCGCCTCGGACAGTCCCTCGCGGAAGGCGCGCTGCGAGGCGAGGTGCGCCTTCGCGCCCAGCGCCGACGCCTCGCGCAGCCGCAGCAGTTCGTACCCGGTCTTCACAGCCCGCGCGTGGTGCAGCGGGTTCAGCACCGCGGGCGGGTTGTTCGGCACGATGTCGCCGAGCGCTGCATCCGCCTCGCCGACGATCGCCAGCGTGCCCGGCACCTGCAGGTAGGGCAGCGCCTCCTCCGGCTTGCGGACGATGACCAGTTCGAAGTGTTCGACCCAGAAACCGCTCGGCGCTTCCGGCGGCACGTGCCAGTAGTCCTCGGGCTGCACGTAGACGAGACGCGGCTTGTGCCCGGGGCGGATCACCAGCCAGCTGTCCGGGTGACGGATCAGCGGCACCCACAGCTTGAAATGCGGATTCGGCTGGAAGACGTAGGGGCGGTCATCGAGGAAGGCGGACTTCTCGATGCCCGACGCGATCAGCAGCGCATCGAAACCGCCGCGCTGCAGCGCGTGGTCGGTGCGGCGCTGCTGCTCCGCGAGGTGGGCGGTGTAGAGGGCGTTCAGGGCGTGGGCGTCAACGGAGCTCATGGCGGCATTCATGCGCGGGAATTCTCCCAGACGACGCCCATCTCGGTCAGCATCGCGTCGAGCCGCACGTCGTTCGGCTGGGCGGTCAGCGTCGGCTGGAAGCCGTGGCTGAAGCCGACGCCGACGACCACCGGCTGCGGCTGGATCTGCGAGATCGTGCGCAGCATGAAGCCGCCGCCGTAACCCATGCGGATGCCGCCCGGCCCGTAACCCACACAGGGCAGCAGCAGCAACTGCGGATCGAAGGCTTCGGTGTCCTTGGGCTTGGTGATGCCGGTGGCGTCCTCTTCCATCGGGCAGCCCGGGTACCAGACATGGAAGCGCAGCCGGCCTTCCTCGCGATCGACGACGGGCAGGCCGATGCGGCGGTCACCGTCGACCTCGCTCCAGCGGTACAGCGCCGGCAGCGGATCGAATTCGCCCTTGATCGGCCAGTAGGCGGCGATGCGCTTTTCCTTGCGCCCGACCAGCCAGACGCGCAGCACGCGCTGCAGGACGTCGGCGAGCTCGAGGCGGCCCGGCAGGTCCAGGCGCTCCCGGATCAGGCGCTCGCGCAGCGCCTGGCGGTCTTCGGAGATCGGCAGCTTGTCGTTCGGATCCATCCAGCCCATTCGCCTTCCCTTGCGGACCCGGCGGGCCCTGGAGCGGACCATTGTGGCCGCCTCGCGGACAGGGCGCCAGCGCTGATCTAGAGTCGACGCCATGGCACGCACCACCACCTCGGGCACCGTCCGCCGCATCACCGGCGCCGGCGCGGACTTCGCGAATCACTGCATGGAGCTGCTGGCGCCGCTCGGGCCGGTGCTGGCGCGGCGGATGTTCGGCGGCTTCGGGCTGTATGTGGACGGCCTGTTCGTGGCCATCATCAGCCGCGACGAGCTCTACCTGAAGGCGGACGCCGCCAGCCAGTCCCGCTACGTGGAGGCCGGCTGCGAGCCGTTCCGATACGAGAAGACCGCCAAGGACGGGCGACAGGAGGTCGCCAGCCTGAATTACTTCCGACCGCCGGAGGAGACGCTCGAATCGCCCGCGCTGATGCTGCCCTGGGGGCGGCTGGCGATGGCGTCCGCCTTGCGCTCCGCCAACGCGAAGCCGAAGGCCAGGACGCCGAAGAAGAGCGCGGGCACCAGCGCCGAGCCGAGCACCGTCACGAAGGAGAAACCGGCCAAGGCGCTCAAGGGGGTCACGGCGGCGGCTCCTGCGGTCAGGCGTTCGCCAGGCGCTGGCCGAACAGCTGCCCGAAAGAAGGCAGGCGGCTGACGACGCTGCGCGCCAGCGGCTTGGCGCAGGCCTGCGGCGGCACCATCAGCTGGAAGCGGGCGGTCGGCCAGGCTTCGACGACGAGTTCGGTGCCGCTGGCCACTTCCAGCGTTTCGCCGGCCGACAGCCAGAAGTCCTGCGCCGGCAGGTTCAGGTCACCGCGCTGCGTCACCCAGACGCGACCGTCGAGCACATGCAGTTCGCGCCGGCCCGGGCCGATGGGCAGGCTCATGGCCTCGCCCTGTGACAACGTCCACGCGGCGTCGTCGCGGCTGACCTGGATTGATGACTTTTGCATGACATTCATGATCGACTCCTTGTCCCCCGGGCGGTCCGCGCACTGGCGGCCTTCCTCGTGGACATGGTGCAATCCTAGGGTTGACCCGGAGCTTGGTCCAATGAGTCTTGTCGCGTCGATTGATACCATCCACGCATGAATACGCCCCGCCATCGCCCGCTCGGCGTCGGTCCGCTGCGTGCCTTCGAGGCGGTGGCCCGGCGTTTGAGCTTCAGCGCCGCCGCCGAGGAGCTCTACCTGACCCAGTCCGCCATCAGCCGCCAGATCCGGTCGCTGGAGGAAGAACTGGGCGCCACGCTCTTCCTGCGCGGCACCCGCCATGTCGAGCTGGCGCCGGACGGCAAGCTGCTGCTGTCGGCGGTGGAGCCGATGCTGGAACGGCTGGACAGCACGGTGCGCCAGATCCGCTCGACGCGCGGCCGGCGCGTCGTCAACGTGACGACCTTCGCCTCGTTCGCCTCGCTGTGGCTGATTCCCCGGCTGGAGGCCTTCCAGCGCGAGCATCCGGACATGGACATCCGCGTCTCGGCGCTGGATCAGCTCGTCGAGATCGACGACAGCGAATTCGACGTCGCCCTGCGCTACGCCGCGCCCAACCGCGTGGCGCCGTCGGCGCGGCGCATGTTCGGCGAGATGCTGACGCCGGTGGTGAACCCCTGGGTCGCCAAGCAGGCGCAGGAGGGCCAGGGGCCGCCGCTGAGCCAGGCGGCCGACCTGCGCCAGTACACCTTGGCCGAGGAGGACGACCAGCGGCCCAGCGGCCTGTTCCTGAGCTGGCGGCGCTGGCTGGCGCTGCATGGCGCGCCGGACCTGCAGCCGCGGCGCTGGATGTACCTGAACTTCACGTATCAGCAGATCCAGGCGGCGGTGTCCGGCCAGGCGGTGGCGTTGGCGCGGCTGCCCTTGATCTATGAGGCGCTGGAGCGCGGCGAGCTGGTCGAGCCCTTCGGCGAGGCGGGTCGCACGGACTGCCCGACGGTGTACTGGCTCATGATGTCGGAGCACGGCCGGGCGCGGCCCGAGGTCGTGGAGTTCGCGCGCTGGATCGGCGAGCACGCCGCGCTCACGCGCCGCGCGATCGGGGAGCCGGATCCGCCGGTGGATGAGAACTCGGGCTGAGCCGTACCACCACCGCCGCTCGACTTGCCCCCTCTCCCGCACTGCGGGAGAGGGGCTCATGCAGGTGGGCCGGTCGATCAGGGTGCGATGAGTTCGCGCTCCGTCAGCACCACCGTCAGAGCCTGGTCATGCGGCTGCACTTCGAAGGCCGCTTCGCAGCAGCTCCAGCCCAGGCCGATCGTCGTGACCCCCGGATGCGCCTCGATCCAGCGGTCGAAGTAGCCGCCGCCGTAACCCAGCCGGAAGCCTTCACGCGTGTAGCCCAGGCAGGGCACCAGCAGCACCTCCGGTACGAGCACCGGGCCGGTCGAGCTGGGGATCCCGCATTCATCCTTGACCGTCGGCTCCTGCCCGTCCCAGCGCCGGAAATCCATCGAGGCCGGTCCCCGATCGCCGGCTTTACGCGCAAAGGGCAGCGCGAGTTGCATTTCCCCCCCGAGCTTGTGCGTCGAGGCCCAGGCCGCTGCGTTAAATTCCCCCTCCAGGGGCCAATAGAGGCCGAGGGTCAGCGGCTCCAGCTGGCGCAGCAACGGCAGCAGTTGCTCGCCCAACCGGTCGGCCGCCAGACGAGCCTCGGCACCGGCCCACCATTCGCGGCGGCGCGCCAGCAAGGCGCGTCGCAACTCGCTCCGCTCATGGGGCCAGGTCTTGCCGGTCGTGCCGGGGGCTTCGGGGGCCATGGGAGAGTCACTCATCGCAGGTCGGCATGAAGTTCGCTCGGATCACTGTAACCGCCCTCGCCACCGCCACCGTGACCGTTTCGGCCACCGTCGGCGCCCTCGGGACCATCGGGACCTTCGGCGTGGCGACGCTCGCCACCCTGGCCACGGCGCTGCCCGCCCTCGCGCAGTCGAGCACGACCTTCAACGTCGTGCCCAACGCCCTGCCGCCGCTGCCGGACCTGGTCACCGACGCCCGCGAGGCCTGGCGCGTCCGGGACCGCTCGCGCCTGGCCGCGATGCGCCAGGTCGCCTTCGACCAGCAGCACCCGCTCGCCCCGTGGTTCGACTACTGGGAGCTGAACGCCCGCCTGTCCGAGGCCCAGCAGCCCGAACTCAACGCGTTCTACGCCCGCTGGCCGGGCGCCTACGTCGAGGACCGGCTGCGCAACGACTGGCTGCTGGAACTGGGGCACCGCCGCGACTGGACCAACTTCCGCCGCGACCATGCCGCCTACAAGATGCAGGACGACCGCGAAGTCGCCTGCTACGCGCTGCTCGCCGACCCGCCGGGACGCGACCTGCGCGACGCCGCGCGCGCCGTCTGGTTCGCGCAACGTGACGCGGACGAAGGCTGCAATATGCTGGCCACCACGCTGCACGAGAACGGCCAGTTCAAGGACTCGGACGTCTGGCGCAAGCTGCGTCTGGTCGTCGAGACCAACAAGCCGCGCGCGGTGAAGCAGGCCGGGGCGCTGCTCTCCAAGCCCGACCAGGACGCGCTGGCCGAGCTGATGGACAAGCCGGACCGCTACCTGAAGCGCAAGGCCGCGGCCTCGCCGCGCGCCAAGGCGGAGCTGACGATGCTCGCGCTGATGCGCCTGCTGGCCACCGACTACGACAAGGCGGACGACGACGTGCGCCGCTGGGCCGCCAAGCTGCCCAACGACCTGTCCGCGTGGCTCTGGGCCCAGTACGGCAGACAGGCCGCGCTGCGCTTGAAGGACGAGGCCAACGAGCATTTCGATCGCGCGGTGAAGCTGCAGGCCAGGCTCGGCCCGATCGAGTGGAGCGACGACACGATCAGCTGGATGGCGCGCGCCGCGTTGCGCGGCGATGCGGGCGCGAGCCGGCCGGAGCAGCTGATGTCGGCGATCGCGCTGATGAAGCCGTCGGATCAGAAGGACATCAGCTGGCAGTACTGGCGCGCGAAGGCGCAGCAGCAGCTGGCGCCGACCGGTCCGTCCGGCGATGCGCAGCGCCGCGAAGCCCAGGAGACGCTGCGCGCGATCGCCTCGCCGCTGAGCTTCTACGGCAAGCTCGCCGCCGATGAGCTGAAGCTGCGACTGCCGCTGCCGCCGACGCCCGCCGACCTGACCGCGGCGGAGCGTGCGCAGGGCCTGGCCAATCCCGGGATCCAGCGCGCGTTGATGCTGCTCGCCGTGGGTCTGCGCAGCGAGGGCCAGCGCGAATGGAACTTCAGCCTGCGCGGTCTGTCGGATCGCGAGCTGCTGTCGATCGCGCAGGCGGCCTGCGAGCGCGAGCTCTGGGAGCGCTGCATCCAGACCAGCGAGCGGACCCGGACCGAGATCGACCTCGCCCAGCGCTTCCCGATGCCGTACCGCGCGGACGTGCTGAAGCAGTCGACGGCGGTGGGCCTGGACCCGGCCTATGTCTACGGCCTGATCCGGCAGGAGTCGCGCTTCATGATGGATGCGCGCTCGCACGTCGGCGCCGGGGGCCTGATGCAGGTGATGCCGGCCACCGCGAAGTGGACGGCCAGGAAGCTGGGCGTCGACTTCAGGCCCGACATGCTGCATGACCGCGACACCAACCTGCGCCTGGGCACCGGCTACCTGAAGCTGGTGATGGACAGCTTCGAGGGGTCGCAGGCGATGGCGGCGGCGGCCTACAACGCCGGCCCGAACCGGCCGCGCCGCTGGCGCGACGGTCCGCAGCTCGACGCCGCGATCTGGACCGAGAACATCCCCATCTGGGAAACCCGCGACTACGTGCGCAAGGTGCTGTCCAACGCGACGATCTATGCCCAGCTGATGGGCCGCGAGCGCGGCATCCTGCTGCGCGACCGGCTCGGCAGCGTGATCGGTCCGGCCGCGGCCTCCGCGCCGGACATCCCGGCCAACGGCACGAACTGACCCCGCCCTCTTGCCGCCCGAGGCGGCGCCCTCCCCCTTTTGCAGAGAGCCTCCCGCATGCAGCTGATCATCGGCAACAAGAACTACTCGTCCTGGTCGATGCGCCCCTGGGTGCTGATGAAGGCGCTGGGCATCGACTTCCAGGAGCGGAAGGTCCGCTTCGACTTCACGCCGGACTCGGCGTTCTATCGCGAGATCGGCGCGGTGACGCCGGCCGGCAAGGTCCCGGTGCTGGTGGACGACGGCCTGGCGGTCTGGGATTCGCTGGCGATCGTCGAGTACCTGGCCGACCGCTTCCCCGACAAGGCCGTCTGGCCGCGCGATGCGCGCCAGCGCGCGCGGGCGCGTTGCCTCTGCGCCGAGATGCACAGCGGCTTCGGGCAGTTGCGCAGCCATTGCATGATGAACATCGACGCGGACCTGTCGACGGTCGGTGCGCGGCTGCTGCAGACCGAGGCCGGCCTGCGCAAGGACCTCGCCCGCGTCGTCGACCTGTGGACCGACGCGCTGACGCAGAGCGGCGGGCCCTTCCTGTTCGGCGAGTTCGGCGCGGCCGATGCCTTCTTCGCGCCGGTCGTGATGCGGGTGACCCGCTACGGACTGCCGCTGCCGGCGCCGCTGCGGGCCTACACGGACGCCGTTCAGGCGGCGCCCGGGGTGCGGGAGTGGATCGCCGATGCGATGGCGGAGAAGGACTTCCTCGACTTCGAGGAGCCCTACCGCGACGTCAGCGGACCGGTGCCGGTGCTGAAGCCCTGAAATGAAAAACCGCTTTCGACCGCCTGTGCGGGCAGGCGGCGGAAAGCGGCGAGGTGGGCCGGCGCAACGTCAGTTGTCGCGGCGGCGGCGGACCATGAAACCGGCGGCCAGAAGGCCGCCCAGCATCATGGCCTGGTTGGTGGGCTCGGAAACGAACGACGGGACCACGGTGTCCACGCCTTCCTGTTCGTTGACATCGGCCAGCTGCGCGGGGGCGGGCTGGCTCTGCCGGGTGAAACTGGTGTCAGCGGCGACGTGCACGGAGTTCGTGTCCGGCGCTTGCTGCTCCTGCGCTTGGGCGGCGAGACCAATTCCGCCCAGCAGGA
Organism: uncultured Burkholderiales bacterium; assembly: GCA_966211105.1. Lineage (GTDB taxonomy): Bacteria > Pseudomonadota > Gammaproteobacteria > Burkholderiales > Burkholderiaceae_C > Roseateles. Next base: position 7,723 of record CBIHMU010000113.1, on the reverse strand, counting down.
GGAGAAGAACAGACTTCATCAAGATACTCCCTACTGCTATGCCGGCCTGCCTGACTACGTGTCTCTCTCGGTAGCTGGCCCGTTTGAACAGGCACTGGTGTGCAGGTGGCATTGGTGAATATACGGATAGAGAGACTACTTGAGGTATCCCCTTAATCAGGGATGCTGCGCCGCAACATGAGTGATCAGATGTATCTCGTTGGTGGGGCCGTCCGGGACGCGCTCCTGGGACTGCCCGTGCAGGACCGCGACTGGGTGGTCGTGGGCGCCACGCCCAAGTCCTTGATCGACAAGGGATTTGTGCCTGTCGGCAAGGATTTTCCGGTGTTCCTCGACCCGGTGACCCATGAAGAGGTGGCATTGGCCCGGACCGAGCGCAAGACTGCTGCCGGGTACCACGGGTTCCAGTTCCACACGGACCCCGATGTCACGCTTGAACAGGACCTGGCCCGCCGGGACCTGACGATCAACGCCATGGCCCAGGCCGAGGACGGGACGATCGTCGATCCGTACGGAGGCCAGCGCGACCTCGAGGCCAAGGTGCTGCGCCACGTCTCGGACGCCTTCGCGGAGGATCCGGTGCGCATCCTGCGGCTGGCGCGCTTCGCGGCGCGTTTCGGCGATTTCACGGTGGCGCCGGAAACGATGGCGCTGATGCGCGACATGGTCGCCGCCGGCGAGGCCGACGCGCTGGTCGCCGAACGCGTCTGGCAGGAAATCTCCCGCGGCCTGATGGAGGGCCACCCCGCGCGGATGATCGAGATCCTGCGCGACTGCGGCGCGCTGGCGCGCATCGCGCCGGAGCTCGAACGGCTGTTCGGCGTGCCGCAGCCCGAAGCGCATCACCCGGAGATCGACACCGGCGTCCACGTGCTGCTGGTGCTGGAGGAATGCGCGCGCGTCGAGGCGCCGCTGCCGGTGCGTTACGCCTCGCTGTGCCACGACCTCGGCAAGGGCGCGACGCCGGAGGAGGAGTGGCCGCGCCACCTGAAGCACGAATCGCGCGGCGTCGAGCTGGCGGTGGCGCTGTCGCAGCGCTGGCGCGTGCCGTCGGATTGCAAGGAGCTGGCGGAGCTGGTCGCGCGCGAGCACACGCATGTGCATCAGAGCCTGGACTTCAGCATCGAGGCGCGCCTGCGCCTGATCGAGCGGTGCGACGCGCTGCGCCGGCCGCAGCGCTTCGCGCAGCTGTTGCTGGCCTGCGAATGCGACGCCCGTGGCCGCGCCGGTTTGCGTGAGCGTCCCTACCCGCAACGACCGGCGCTGCTGCATGACCTGCGCGCGGTGCAGTCCGTCGATCAGGCGGCGATCTCCGCAGCCGCGCTGGCCGCCGGCAAGAAGGGGCCGGCCATCGGGCAGGCGATCCATGAGGCCCGCAAGGCGGCGCTCAGCGCGTGTGAGAACGATCGACCGCGCTGAGGCGCGAGCGCCTCTATTCCTGGGACCGCAGAGCCGCAGCCTCAGGAGATATCGGTACGACGTGGATGTGCGACTCGCGATCGTCGACATCGACATCGACGTCGAGGACGCCCTCGAGATAGTCCGCGTAACGCTCATGCAGATGCTTGAGCGCTGCGCCCTCATCGGCCTGGTAGGCCAGCCGCTCTTGGAAGAACTGCATGCGGCACCGGTGGTCATCAAGCACCTGGGCCCACGTCTTGATGTAGATCGAGACATTCGAATTCTTGTGAATCAGGCCAGTCGTGGCGTTGTCGCCAATCGTGAACTTGCCGACCGTGTCGACATCGTCGCCAATGACCCAGAACTCCCATCGGGTTTCGACGTTCCGGAACCGCTGGTCAGCGGTCACCGAGGCGGCGTAGCCGACGATCTGAGAAATTTCGTCGCGACTGATCTTGACGGTAGGCGCCTTGAGTTCCACGACGAGATGGGTCAGATCGTTGACGCGATGGCGCCGGATCTGCCTCGACAGCATCAGGTCGACGATGCCGCGCGTCTGGCAAACATGCCTGACCGGTGCGTCGATCACGATCTCGTCGCCCAGCATCGACTTGTGCTTGCGAAGCACCTCCGTCAACGACATGTCGCTGACGGAGAGATGGAACTCCTCCCCGAAGATCCAGGGATTCCTGGCAAGGATGCGATGGAGTTGTGACCGCTCCTTCAAGCGTTGCTTCGGCCCCTTGTCGAAGAGGATCGCTTCCAGGCCATTCAGGAACTTGAGCCGATCGGAGATGACCTTCGTCCCGTTGATGATCGAGGACAGCGAGCCCTCTCGCAGCAGTTCGGCAAGCACTTCCTGCTGTCGAGGGGGGAGGTTCAAGACCTCGGTCAGGATCAGTTGCAGATCCTCGGGGCCCTTCTCAATGGCCTGACGAAGCATCCGGAGGTGGAGCGCCTTGCTCCGCGGCGCTGAACCTTCGAAGTCTGGGAGAAAACGGGCGACATTGAGGGCGACGATGTCGAAGACCTGTCGCTCGATCAACTCGAGCTGGGTCGCCGGCTCATCGTCGGGAAACGGATAGATCTTCTCCGCCTTCCATTCGGCGACGAAGCTGCGAGCGTCCTGCGCTGCGATCGAACGACAGTGGCTCCTGTTCAGATCGAACGCCGGACGTCCGGCGATCCTCGACTGAACCTCGATCCGAAATTTTTCTGGCTGCATGACACCTCGCTTCATTCGCTGCTCCGCGCCGATTCAGCGCCTTCGAATGGAGAGGTGATTGAACAATGCCTGCGAGGAATCGAACGCCCTCCAGACCCGCAGCTAACTGATGGCAGTCATGTCCGCTTGAATTCCCACCAACATGAGTCACGCCTGTTGTCGCGCGGCGCTCACAAGGTATGCGACCGATCCCCCGCGCTGAACCCCAGCGCGTCGAAGCCATCGCCCGGCGCGAAGCCGACGACCTTGAACAGCTCGCCCATCTCGTGCTCGGCGATGAGCCGATGCGCCATGCCGCGCTGCCCGAGATCGGCGCCGCTCATCAGGTCGACCAGGCCGCAATTGATCAGGAAGTTGGCCTGGCTCGTGTAGCCCAGCACCATCAGCCCCGCGTCCTGCCCCGCCAGCGCGATGCCGGTGAAGTTCACGTGGGCGGTGATGTCCTTCTGCCCCGGCAGGGCCAGCGGATCCGGGTCGGAGCGGTGCAGGTGGTGGCACATCAGGGTGCCGCCGGTACGCTGCGGGTGGTAGTACTCCGACTCCGGGAAACCGTAGTCGATGAAGAACGCCGCGCCACGCTTCAGGCGCTCCGCGAGCGTGCGCACGAACGCCTCGGCCTGCGGATGGATCTCGGTCACCGTGCCGGGCACGACACCCACATCGTGCTCGGGTGGCGTCGGCGGGCGCGCCGTGCCGGGCCGGTCCTCGAAGGACAGCGTGCCCCCTTCGTCCATCGTCACGCCGCGCTGCAACCAGTGCGCGCCGTCCCAGTGCAGCAGCTCGACCGGGATCGCATCCAGCAGCTCGTTGGCGACCAGCACGCCGTGGATCTCGTCGGGCCAACGGTCCAGCCACTCGATCCTCGGCGCGAAGCGCGCCAGCCGTTCCGCCTGCCGCTCGCGCAGCGTGCCGGACAGGTCGACGATGAAGTACTTCGAGACCGGCGTCCCGGCCGCGTCCAGCGTCTCCAGCAGTTGCGCCGCCAGCGCGCCGCTGCCGGCGCCGAACTCGATCACCGTGTCCGTGCCGCTGACCGCCAGCGCCTGCGCGACCTGCTTCGCCAGCGCCCGGCCGAACAGCGGCGACAGCTCCGGCGCCGTCACGAAGTCCGAGCCCTGCTGCGGCATCGTGCCGAACTTGCGACGCGCGTTGGCGTAGTAGCCGACGCCGGGCGCGTACAGCGCCAGGCTCATGTAGCGGTCGAAGGGCAACCAGCCGCCAGCGGCGGCGATCTCCTGGCGCAGCAGCGCGGCCATGGCCGGATCGGTCGCATGGCCCGAAGCAGGGTCCGCAGCGCGATGCCCAGTACCGGAAGCGCCGTTCGGCGCGGACGCCGCGCCATTCAGGCGGGCGGCAGGTGGTGTCTTTGAAGTCATGTATCGATTCCGGGAAGCATCGGCTTGCCGCCACGCGCGGCCAGCCAGGCTTCGAATTCCACCGCGGGCATCGCCGGCGCGATCACCTCGCCCTGCAGCTCGTCGCAGCCCCACTCGGCCAGCAGGTGCCACTGCCGCGCGTTGCGCACGCCTTCGGCGCCGACACGCAGGCCCAGGCCCTTGGCCATTTGCACCATGGCGCGCGTGATCGCGGCCGCGCCGCGATCGTCCGGGAGCACGGCGACGAAGCTCTGGTCGATCTTGAGCTTGTCCAACGGCAGCCGCGTCAGCTGGTTCAGCGCCGTGTAGCCGGTGCCGAAGTCATCGATCGAGATCGCCAGCCCCTGCGAGCGCAAGGTCTGCAGCAGCTCGGGCAGGCGGTCGATCTCCTCGGTGAGCATGCGTTCGGTCAGCTCGAGCTCCAGCCACTCGCCGGGCACGCCCGCGGTCTTGAGCACATGGGCCACCGACTTCGAGAAGCTGGCCAGCCGGAACTGCATGCTCGACAAATTCACCGCGATCGGAATCGCGGCCACGCCGCGCTCATGCCAGGCGCGCGTCTGCCGCGCCGCCTCGTACATCACCCACTCGCCCAGCGGCAGCATCAGGCGGTGGCGCTCGGCGACGACGATGAACGCGTCCGGCGTCAGCAGACCGCGCTCGGGATGTTGCCAGCGCAGCAGCGCCTCCGCGCCGACCAGCTCGCCGGTGCGCGCGTCGACCTGCGGTTGATAGAAGAGCACGAACTGGTCGGCCGTCAGCGCCTGCGCCAGCTCGGTCTCGAGCACCAGGTCCGCATAGGCGTTCTCGGCCATCGCGTGCTCGAAGAACTGGTAGGTCGCCCGCCCCGCGGTCTTCGCGAGGTACATCGCGGTGTCGGCGTGCTGCAGCAGTTCCTCGGGCGAGTCGCCGTGCTCCGGATACATGGCCACGCCGATCGACGGCGTCACCGACAGATCGCGGCCGTCCGCCTGCACCGGCACCTCGACCACGCTGAGCAGCGCGTTGAGCACCGTCTGCACGTCCTTGCGCTGATGCACGTCCTCGAGCAGCACGACGAACTCGTCACCGCCGAAACGCGCCACCAGGTCGCTGCCGCGCAAGCCGCCGCGCAGGCGTTCGGAGACGGTTCGCAGCACGCGGTCGCCCTCGAGGTGGCCCAGCGAATCGTTGACCCGCTTGAAGTTGTCGAGGTCGATGAAGAGCAGCGCCGCGCGCCGCGCGTCGCCCTTGGACAGCCGCTCGCGCAGCCGTTCCATGAAGGTCGCGCGGTTCAGCAGCCCGGTCAGCGGATCGTGCTGCGCCAGGTGCTGGATGCGCGCCAGCGCCTCCAGGTGCGGACGCAGGTCGCGGACGATGGTCATCCGCAGCCGCTCGCCGTTGCGCCACAGGGTGCGCACGATGAATTCGACGTCGATGCGTTCGCCGCTGCGATGCAGGATGGCGGTCGGGTAGCGGGTCTCCCGGCCGGTCATCATCACGTCGCGCACCGTGTCGACCTGGTCCGGCGCGATCATCGACAGGGCGGACCGCCCCACCAGCTCCTCGAGCGCGTAGCCCACCAGCTCGCACAGCGGCGGGTTGACGTCGGTCATGACGCCGTCGCGGTGGAAGACGATGCCCTCCATCGACGCCTGCATGAACTTGCCCATCCGCTCCTCGGAGTCGCGCACGGCCAGTTCGGCCTCGCGGAAGCGGGTGATGTCGGAGATGAGCACGAAGCTCGACTGCACTTCGTCCGCGCCGGGCGGCACGTAGGGGATCAGGTTGACCTCGATCCAGCGCGGGCTGCCGTCGCGACGCTCCAGCCGGCGTTCGTAGCTGACGCTGACCCGCTCGCGCAGCACGCGCTGCACGTGGGGCTCGATCTCCTGCGAGGCCTCCTCGCCGATGATCTGCGCGAAGGTGCGGCCCAGCACGCTGACCTCGTCCAGGCCGAAGCTGCGCGCGTACTGGCGGTTGGCGAAGCGGCAGGTGCGCGTGGCCGCGTCGAAGACCGCGATCAGCACCGGCACGTTGTCCGCGAGCAGCCGGAACTGCGCCGCCTGGTCGTCGGCCGAGGGCGCCGGGCAGGCCGGCGGCAGCGGCGGCACCGGCGCGTTCATTCAGTCCGTCCCGGCCGTCGACGGCATCGCCGGCTGCGCGCCCGCGGGGACGCCCGGGTCACCCCGTGGCGGCGACTCCTCCAGCGTCTTCAGCGCCAGGCAGAGGTCCTCCCACGCGCGCGCCTTGTCCGGCAGGTTGCGCAGCAGGTAGGCCGGGTGATAGGTGACCACCAGCGGCACGCCCTGGTAGGTGTGCACGCGGCCGCGCAGCCGGCCGATCGGCTCCTGGCTGCGCAGCAGCTGCTGCACCGCGAAACGGCCCATGGCCAGGATGATGCGCGGCTGGATCAGGTCGATCTGGCGCTGCAGGAAGGGTTCGCACTGCGCCAGCTCGGACGGATCCGGATTGCGGTTGCGCGGCGGCCGGCACTTCAGCGTGTTGGCGATGTAGACCTGCCGTTCGGGCGGCCCCTCGCCGCGGCCCAGGCCGACCGCGCGCAGCATGCTGTCCAGCAGCTTGCCGGCGGCGCCGACGAAGGGCTCGCCCTGCAGGTCCTCCTGCTCGCCCGGCGCCTCGCCGACGACCATCCAGTGCGCGCGTTCGTTGCCGACGCCGAACACGGTGTTCTTGCGCGATTCGCAGAGCCCGCAGGCGCGGCAGGACGCGACCTCGTCGCGCAGGCCGGGCCAGTCGAGCCGGGCGATGGCCTCGCGCGCCAGACCGCGGGCCTGGGCGAGCGCGGCGCCAGCCGCGGCGGCCGCGGTCACCGGGGCCGCGATGGGCGATACGGTCGGTGCTGCGGTCGGTGCTGCGGTCGGCGCCGCGGCGGGCGTTCTCGCCGGAGACTCCGCGGCGCGCCGCGGCGCGGGCGCATCCACGACGGCGACATTCGACTCACTCCCCGGACCGCCCCCCGGACCGCCACCTTGCGCGCGCATCGCGGGCGCAGCACTGGCCTCGACGGCTCGCGCAGGCGCGGCGGCGCGTTGTCCGGCGGAGGCAAGGGCAACGACGGGCACGGCGGGTGCAGCCGCGGTCTCAGGCGATCCGCCCGGCCCCGCTGGCGTCCACAGCTTGAGGCCCATCGCCTCCAGCATCGCGCGTTGACGTTCGTTCCAGCTCATGCGGCGGGCTCCGTCAGGCGCAGCGTCATGAGGACCGCGTCCTCGCGGCCATCCGCCCCCGGGTAGTAGCCGCGGCGCAGGCCGCTCTGCGCGAAGCCGTAGCGCTCGTACAGGCGGCGTGCGCGGAGGTTGCTCTCGCGCACCTCCAGCCACACCTGGTGGCAGCCGCGGGCCCGCGCCAGCAGGCCCAGCGCGTCCAGCATGCGCCGCGCCAGCCCCTGGCCCTGCCGCGCGGCGGTCACGGTGATGTTGAGCAGGTGCATCTCGTCGACCACCTGCATCGCGAGGAAGTAGCCGCACAGCCGCGCCTGCTCGTCACGCATGACGAACCCCGCGTAGCCGGCGGCCATCGAATCGATGAAGTTGCCGCGCGTCCAGGGATGGCTGTAGGAGACGGCCTCGATGGCCATCACCTCATCGAGGTCCAGCGCGCGCAGCGGCTGCAGCGACTGCAGCGATGGCGGCCAGGCGAGGTCTCGGGGTTGGGCGCTCATCTCGGGACCGCTCCTTCGGCATCGTGGCCATCGTGGCCGTCGGCGACTGCCACGGCG
>CBIHMU010000112.1:0-16639 GCA_966211105.1 uncultured Burkholderiales bacterium | reverse complement strand
ATCAACCTGCTGGACACCCCGGGCCACCAGGACTTCTCGGAAGACACCTACCGCGTGCTGACCGCGGTCGACGCGGCGCTGATGGTGATCGACGCGGCCAACGGCGTCGAGCCGCAGACCCGCCGGCTGATCCAGGTCTGCCGCGCGCGCAACACGCCGATCCTGACCTTCGTCAACAAGATGGACCGCGAGGTCCAGGAACCGCTGGCGCTGATGGACGAGATCGAGCGCGAGCTGGGCATGACGGTGGTGCCGTTCACCTGGCCGGTCGGCATGGGCAAGCACTTCCACGGCGTGATGGACCTGCGCCAGCAGCGCATGCGCGTCTTCGCGCCCGGCGAGGACCGCGCCGCCGGCACCGAGGAAGTCCTCGACGGCCTGGACAACCCGGCCTACGCCGAGCGCTTCGGCCTGCAGTACGAGAACGCGCAAGGCGAGATCGAGCTGGTCAACGAAGCCGCGCCGGCCTTCGACGAGGCTGAATTCCTGGGCGGCAAGCAGACGCCGATGTTCTTCGGCTCCGCGGTCAACAACTTCGGCGTCCAGGAGGTGCTGGACGCGCTGGTCGAGCTGGCGCCCGCGCCGGCCGAACGCGCCGCGATGCAGCGCGTCGTGCAGCCGGAGGAACCCAAGTTCACCGGCGTGGTCTTCAAGATCCAGGCCAACATGGACCCGGCGCACCGCGACCGCATCGCCTTCCTGCGCGTGGCCTCGGGCCACTTCGAGCGCGGCATGCGCCTGAAGGTCGTGCGCTCCGGCAAGGAACTGCGGCCCAACACGGTGGTGAGCTTCCTGTCCCAGCGGCGCGAGCTGCTGGACGAGGCCTTCGCCGGCGACATCATCGGCATCCCCAACCACGGCGTGCTGCAGCTCGGCGACACGATCACCGAGGGCGAGGCGCTGCAGTACACCGGCCTGCCCTTCTTCGCGCCGGAAATGTTCCGGTCCGTGGAAGTGGCGGATCCGCTCAAGACCAAGCAGTTGCGCGAGGGCCTGCGCCAGCTCGGCGAGGAAGGCGCGATCCAGGTCTTCCGGCCCGAGGCCGGCAGCGTGCTGCTGCTGGGTGCGGTCGGCCAGCTGCAGTTCGAAGTGGTCGCGCACCGGCTGGAGCATGAGTACGGCGTCAAGGCCCGCGTCATGCCGGCGCGCTACAACGTCGCGCGCTGGGTGACCTGCGACGAGGCGGACGGCGGCGAGAAGGAACTGCGCCGCTTCATCGACCACAACGCGCACCGCGTCGCCTGGGACGCGGTGAATGCGCCGACGGTGCTGCTCGAGTACGCCGGCGAACTGCGCGCGATGCAGGAGAACTGGCCCAAGATCAAGTTCCACGCGCTGCGCGAGCACGCGGGCCTGGTCTTCCAGAAGCAGATGGACGCCTGACGACGTCCCTGCGGGCCGGCAGCCGGATCAATAGCCGAGCTGCCAGCCGAGCAGCCACAGGCCGGTGTTGATGCCGGAGTAGCGCTCGTAGCCGGCGGTGATCGCGACGTGGCGACTGAATTCCAGGGACGCGCCGACACCGGCCGTCACGCTGGTCTTGTTGCCCGCATGGCCGCCGTCGTCCCGTGACATCTTGGTCTGGCCGATGCCGAGCCGGCCATTCAGGCTGAACATCCGGGCCAGCGGATAGCGGTAGACGGCGGCGACGCCGACGTGCGTGTCAGGGTACGCGTAGTCGCGGCGAGGGCCGAATGGCCGGAACGCGAGGCTGCGTGTGTAGATCTCGGCGCCGTAGTTCGCGTTGAAGTAATAGCCGAACGAATAACCGACGGACAGCTGGTCGCCATACCGCTTGTAGGCCTCCTGACCGCCGTCGACACCACCGACGCCCACGGACCCATAGATCAGCGTGTCGTCGGCGGCCTGTGCGGTGCCGGTCGCCAGGGCCATCACGGCGGCCACCCCGCTCCAGAACTTCTTCATTGTTGCTCCCTTGTGCTCGATACGCCCGGGGGGGTCCCAGCGCGGGGACGGAGGATACAGGCTGGGGTCAGGTCTTTCGGGCAGGCGCCCTCCTTGGAGGGAAAGGGCTTTCCCCAGTCGGGAGGCCGTGACCTTGTTGGCGATCTGCGACGACACCGTTGTCTGTCTGTCATGGCCCCTTCCTACACTGCCGCGATGTCCCACCTGATCGAGCCCCTGCCGGAGCGCCGTCTGTGCTGCGTCCTGCTGGCGGCGGGGCTGCTGCCGGGCGCCCTGCCCACAGCCCTGGCCATGCCGGCGGCGCGCGCACGCGCAGCGGCAGGAGCGGAGGAGCTGGTCGCATTCACCGAGAGCCTGCCGCCACTGAACTACGCCGAGAACGGCGAGGCGCGCGGCTTCAGCAGCGAGCTCCTGAAGGCGATGGCGGCCGACGCCGGTCTCACCCTGCACATGCAGGTGCTGCCGTGGCAGCGGTCGGTGCAGGAGGCGTCGCGGCGCGCGGACAGCGTGCTGTTCTCGCTGACGCGCACGCCCGAGCGTGAGACGCAATACCGCTGGGTCGGGCCCATCAGCCCGCGTCGCATCCTCGTCTACCGGCTGAGCCACCGCACCGAGGTGCGCCCCACCAGCCTCAAGCAGCTCAACGGCTGGCGGCTGGGCGTGTCGCGCGATTCAGCCGCCGCGAAGCAGTTGATCGCCGACGGTCTGCGGCCGGACACCGAGCTGGAGCTCGGCCTGGACGATGCGACCAACCTGCGCAAGCTGCTGGCCGGCCGCATGGATCTGATCGTGCTGCTGGACTGGGCCGCCGCCTGGCATCTGCGCGAACTGAAGCTGCCCTATGCGACGCTGACGCCCGTGCTGCCGATGGACGTCGACAAGTCCTACTGGTACGGCCTGCCGGTGGCGGGCGATCCGGCCACGGCGCGGCGCCTCCAGGCCGCGCTGGACCGGATCAGGCGGGATGGGCGCTACGAGCGCCTGCGGCAGCGTTACTTCGACTGAGGGTCGCGGTCGCGGCGGTTCTCGCGGCCGCCGGCGCGACGGGCAGGCACCCGAGCGCTTCCAGCGTGCGTTCGATCGCCAGATCCAGCGGCGTGTGCGGCACGCCGCCCTGGCCGGCCAACTCCGCGGCCAGGCGCGCCTCGTCCATGCGCAGCGGCTCGCGCCACAGGTAGCGCATCTCGGCGAGCTCGCGGAACAACGGCACCACCGGCTGCGCCAGACGCACCGCCCACCAGGGGAAGCGGCTCACACGCGGCTGCGTGCCGGTGCGACGCTGCACGACACGGCGGATCGCTTCCACCATCTGGCGCCCGTCGTCGTCCCAGTGGCCCGCGAAATGGAAACGCGCGAACGCCGGCAGCGTGTCGCAGCGTTCGATCAGCGCGGCCATCGCGGTCGCGACATCCGGCAGATAGGCCCATTGATGGCCGACATCATCGGTGCCGGGCTGCTGGATCCGGGTCACCGGCTGGCCCGGCGTGACCAGCCCCTGCGACAACCAGCTGTTCGCCGCGCCGGGTCCGAAGAAGTCGCCGGCACGCAGCACGATCGCCCGGAAGGCGCCGCGTGCTGCGCCTTCCTGCAGGCGGCGCTCCATCTCGACACGGATCGCGCCCTTGCGCGTCACGGGCCGCTGCGGCGCATCCTCCGTCGGATGGGGCATCGCGTCGGGTCCGAAGTTGTAGACGGTGCCGGGCAGCACGACGGTCGCGCCCCGGGCCGATGCCGCGGCGATGGTGTTGTCGAGCATCGGCAGCACCAGTTCGCTCCAGCGCCGGTAGCCGGGCGGGTTGACGGCGTGGACGATCACGCTGCAGCCCTGCGCGGCGCGCCGCACGTCCTGGGCGTCGAGCGCGTCGCCGCGCAGCCACTGCAGGCCGTCGCGGTGTTCCGATTCGCTGGCCAGTCCGCGCTTGAGCGCCCGCACCGTCCATCCGGCGTCACGCAGGGCCCGGGCCACCGCCCCACCGACGCCGCCGCTCGCACCGAGCACCAGCGCCGTCCGCCGCGCCACGGCCGTCATCGCGGCCAGCACACCGATCGCATCCATCGAAGTCATCGCATCCATCGTCAGCTCCTGGTGGACCGGACAGGTCCTGTTGGGTGAAGGCATGGACGCATTCTGGAAAAGAGCGGCTTTCCTGAAAATTACCGAGCATCGCCAGGCGGCTATACATTTCTGCATGGCTCCGAAGACCTCCTCGACAACACCGCCGGCCCCCTCCTCCACCGGATCCACGGCCGCCCTGGCGGCTGACGGCCCCTCCTCCAGCGTCGGCATCGCCTGGGAGTGGTACCGCTCCTTCCTGGGGGTGCTGCGGGAGGGCTCGCTGTCGGGCGCCGCGCGGGCGCTCGACCTGACGCAGCCGACGGTCGGGCGGCATGTGGCGGCGCTGGAGGCGCAGGTCGGGCAGTCGCTTTTCGTGCGGACGCCCGCCGGCCTGCTGCCCACCGAGGCGTCGCTGGCGCTGCGGCCGTATGCGGAAGCGATGGACAGCACCGCCGCCGCGCTGGAGCGCACCGCGCGCAGCCACGGCGACGGTGTGCGCGGCATCGTGCGGGTGACCGCGAGCGAAGTCATCGGCGTGGAGGTGCTGCCGCCATTGATCGCCGAACTGCGCGAGCGCCATCCGGCATTGATCGTCGAGCTGGTCCTGAGCAACCGGGTGCAGGACCTGCTGCGACGTGAGGCCGACATCGCGATCCGCATGACCCCGCCGAAGCAGGAGCAACTGATCGCACGACGCGTCGGCGTGATCGACGTCGGCCTGCACGCGCACGAGCGCTACCTGGCGGCGCACGGGACGCCGGACTCGATGAGGGCGCTGGTGGCGGACCGCCACACGCTGATCGGCTACGACCAGCCCGCGCCCTATGTGCGCGAGCTGGCGCGACGCTATCCCGTGATGGTGCCCGAGCACTTCGCGCTTCGCACCGACAGCGACCTGGCCCATCTCGCCCTCGTCCGCGCGGGTGCGGGACTGGGCTTGTGCCAGGTCGCACTGGCGAGGCGCGATCCGGCCCTGCGCCGCGTGCTCGCGGAGGAGCTCAGCATCCCGCTGGAAACCTGGATCACCATGCACGAGGACCTGCGGGACAGCCCGCGCTGCCGGGCGGTGTTCGACGCCTTGGTGGCCGGCCTCGACGCTCATGTCGAGGCCGGCGGCTCCGCCGGTCTCAGCTGATCACGGCTTGATGCTGTAGTTCGCCGGCACCCAGCGGTAGCCCTTGCCGTCCGCGGCCACGTGGCCGAGGCCCGGGAAGGACACGTGCGCGATCGCGACCCAGTAGCCGTTCTTCGCCGCGTCCGCGTAGGCCTTCTGGCGCTGCGGCATCGCCTGCTTCGAGTCGCTGTCGAAGTTGATCGTGACCGACGGATCGGGGAACTGCACCGCCGCCACGTGCATCAGGTCGCCCCACACCGCGAGCTTCTGGCCCTGGCTCTCCACCATGTAGACCGTGTGCCCCGGCGTGTGGCCGTAGGCCGCGTGGGTGCGGATGCCCGGCACCAGCTCGGTCTCGCCGCTGAACGGCTTCAGGCGGCCCGCGTCCTGGTACGGCTTCAAGGCCGCGATCGCCGCGCCGAAGAAGTCCTTGTGGCCCGGCGCCGCCTTCGAGGCGTTCGCCGCGTTCAGCCAGTAATCGGCATCGTGCTGGTCCATCCGGACCACGGCGTTCGGGAACACGGCCTGGCCGTCCTTGGTCAAGCCGGCGGCATGGTCGGGATGCAGGTGGGTGATGTAGACCTCGTCGACCTGCTCCGGCTGGTAGCCCGCCGCCTTCAGGTTGGCCAGCAGCTTGCCCGTCGTCGGCCCGAACGCGCCGTTGGCCCCGGTGTCGATCAGCACCAGCTTGGTGCCGGTGTTGATCAGGTAGCCGTTGATCGAGGTCTCGACCGGCGGCTTCAGGTAGTTCTTGCTCAAGGCCTTCACCACCACGCCGGGCTTGGCCTTGTCCATCAGCTGGTCGACCGGCAGATCGACGGTGCCGTCGCTCAGCGCGGTGATCTCGAAGTCGCCGAGCATCAGCCGGTAGTAGCCCGGCGCCTGCGTCTTCACCTGCGGCGCGGCCGCCTGCACGCCTGCGGCAGCCAGGGCGATGGCCAGGCCGAGGGCGGCGAATTTTCCGGAGCGGATCATGGGAACCTCCTGTGCATGGGATGCGTGTGTCTGAGCTGGCGCGCAGCATAGCGACGCGGCGGAGGATCCACCCGCCCCGTTCGGAAGAAGCATCGTTCCCCCGCAGGAGATTCCGGTGACACGCCTTCGTCCAGGCGGCGTTGTGGCATGTCCTGGCCCCTCGCCCGAACGCGGCACGGTCGCCGCGCGTCAGCCTCGTGCAAGACGCATGCGGCGTCATGTGGAACCACCGCGCCGCGCCGGGCACAGAGGCCCGAGGGTTAGCCCTTGCGCAATGCTGCGTAAAGGGTTTTACGCTGTCGAGGGGCCCCGCCAGGGCCCTAAATTCCTGGCTCCACTACAGAGGCACCGGACCACCGGCGCCCACCCTTGCGCCGATGAGCAACCTCATCCTGGAGACACGCAAACTGACCAAGGAGTTCAAGGGCTTCACCGCCGTGGACTCGGTCGACCTGCAAGTGCAGCGCGGGCATATCCACGCGCTGATCGGCCCCAACGGCGCCGGCAAGACCACCTGCTTCAACCTGCTCACCAAGTTCCTGATCCCGACGCGCGGTCAGATCCTCTTCAACGGCCACGACATCACCGGCGAGAAGCCCGCGCAGATCGCGCGCCGCGGCGTGATCCGCTCGTTCCAGATCAGCGCAGTGTTCCCGCACCTCACGGTGCTGGAGAACGTCCGCATCGGCCTGCAACGTTTCACCGGCACCAGCTACCACTTCTGGAAGGGCCTCGGCGGCCTGTCGAAGCTGGACGGCCGCGCGCTGGAACTGCTGGAACTCGTCGACCTGCGCGACATGGCCGCGCTGCGCGCCGCCGACCTGCCCTACGGCCGCAAGCGCGCGCTGGAGATCGCCACGACGATGGCGATGGAACCCGAACTGATGCTGCTGGACGAGCCGACGCAGGGCATGGGCCACGAGGACGTGGACCGTGTCACCGCGCTGATCAAGCGCGTCGCCGAAGGACGCACCGTGCTGATGGTGGAACACAACATGAAGGTGATCAGCAGCATCGCCGACCGCATCACCGTGCTGGCCCGCGGCGCCGTGCTGGCCGAGGGCGACTACGCCACCGTGTCCCGCCATCCCAAGGTGCTGGAGGCCTACATGGGCTCCGAGGCCACCGAGCTGCAAGGGGCGCACTGATGGCGTACGCGCTCGAGATCAAGGGCCTGCAGGCCTGGTACGGCGAGAGCCACATCCTGCACGGCATCGACCTGGCGATCCCGCAGGGTCAGGTCTTGACGCTGCTGGGCCGCAACGGCGCCGGCCGCACGACGACGCTGCGCGCCATCATGGGCCTGACGGACCGCCGCAGCGGGTCGGTCAAGGTCCACGGCCAGGAATGCGTCCACCTGCCCACGCACCGCATCGCGCGCCTCGGACTGGGCTACTGCCCGGAGGAGCGCGGCATCTTCGCGTCGCTCAGCACCGAGGAGAACCTGCGCCTGCCGCCGGTGTTCAAGGGGGGCCGCGGCAAGCTCATGTCCGAGGACGAGATCTACGCGATGTTCCCCAACCTCGCCGAGCGCCGCCACAGCCCGGGCACGCGGCTGTCCGGCGGCGAGCAGCAGATGCTGGCCGTGGCCCGCATCCTGCGCACCGGCGCGGACATCCTGCTGCTGGACGAGATCTCCGAGGGTCTGGCCCCGGTCATCGTCCAGGCGCTGGCCCGCATGATCACCGCGCTGAAGGCGCAAGGCTTCACCATCGTGATGGTGGAACAGAACTTCCGGTTCG
Source organism: uncultured Burkholderiales bacterium (assembly GCA_966211105.1). Lineage (GTDB taxonomy): Bacteria > Pseudomonadota > Gammaproteobacteria > Burkholderiales > Burkholderiaceae_C > Roseateles. The sequence goes on along the minus strand of CBIHMU010000112.1, from coordinate 8,826 downwards.
CCGCGCCGCTGGCGGACCATTTCGTCGTGATGGAGCACGGGCAGGTGGTCGAGTCCTTCAGCGCCGCGCAGCTCGACAGCAAGCGCGCGCTGCTCGACGAGCTGCTGAGCGTGTGACGCACGTGCCTCGCCGCCGTCACACACGAATCCACCTTCGAGCGTTCGAGACCGACCTCCCGATACTGATTTTTCGAGCTTCGAGTCTGAAACCCGCATGGGCCCGTTGAGGCCGTTAGAACAAGGAGACAAGCGATGAAGACGACCCTCAAAACCGTTGCCCTGGCCTCGGTGCTGGCCTGCGGCAGCCTTGCCGCTCAGGCGCAGATTTCCGGCGACACGGTCAAGATCGGCATCATCACCGACATGTCGAGCGTCTACGCCGACATCGACGGCGCCGGCGGCGTGGAAGCGATCCGCATGGCCATCGCCGACGCGAAGGGCCAGGTCGCCGGCAAGAAGATCGAGCTGGTCTTCGCCGACCACCAGAACAAGGCCGACGTCGCCGCCTCCAAGGCGCGCGAGTGGTTCGACACCCAAGGCCTGGACCTGCTGATCGGCGGCACCAACTCCGGCACCAGCCTGGCGATGGCCAAGGTCGCGGCGGAGAAGAAGAAGCCCTTCATCTCGATCGGCGCCGGCACCTCGCGCCTGACCAACGAGGAATGCACGCCCTACACCATCCACTACGCCTACGACACGGTCGCCCTGGCCAACGGCACCGGCGCGGCGGTCACCAAGTCGGGCGGCAAGACCTGGTACTTCCTGACGGCGGACTACGCCTTCGGCACCTCGCTGCAGGCCGACACCTCGGCGGTGGTGGCCAAGTCCGGCGGCCAGGTGCTGGGCGCGGTGAAGCACCCGCTGAACGCGAGCGACTTCTCCTCCTTCCTGCTGCAGGCGCAGAGTTCCAAGGCGCAGATCCTGGGCCTGGCCAACGCGGGCGGCGACACCATCAACGCGGTGAAGGCGGCCAACGAGTTCGGCATCACCAAGACGATGAAGCTGGCCGGCCTGCTGATGTTCATCAACGACGTGCACTCGCTGGGCCTGAAGACCACCGAAGGCATGTACCTGACCGACAGCTGGTACTGGAACCAGAGCCCCGAGGCGCGCGTCTGGGCGCGCCGCTTCTTCGAGAAGATGAAGCGCATGCCGTCGTCGCTGCAGGCGGCGGACTACTCGGCGGTGTCGCATTACCTGAAGGCGGTGGATGCGCTCAAGTCCGACGACGGCGACAAGGTCGTCGCGCAGATGAAGGCCACGCCGATCAACGACTTCTACACCAAGGGCACGATCCGCAAGGAAGACGGCCGCGGCGTGCACGACATGTTCCTGCTGCAGGTGAAGTCGCAGAAGGAGTCCGCCGAGCCGTGGGACTACTTCAAGGTCGTGACAAGGATCGCCGGCGACGACGCGTTCACCAAGCTGGCCGACTCGAAGTGCCCGCTGGTCAAGAAGTGAGCTGAGGCCGGAGACACCGCATGACCGACTTCTTTGGCGTCCCGTTGCCGGCGCTGCTGGGCCAGCTCCTGCTGGGGCTGGTGAACGGGTCCTTCTACGCGATGCTGTCGCTCGGGCTTGCGGTGATCTTCGGCATGCTGAACATCATCAACTTCGCCCACGGCGCGCTCTACATGATGGGCGCGTTCCTGGCGTGGATGGGGCTGGAGTACTTCGGCATCAACTACTGGGCGATGCTGCTCATCGCGCCGCTGATCGTGGGCGTGTTCGGGCTGGTGATCGAGCGGCTGCTGCTGCAGTGGCTCTACAAGCTGGACCACCTCTACGGCCTGCTGCTGACCTTCGGGCTGACGCTGGTGATCGAAGGGGTGTTCCGTTCCTTCTTCGGCGTCGGCGGGCAGCCGTACGCGGCGCCGGAGGCGCTGTCGGGCGCGACCAACCTGGGCTTCATGATCCTGCCGAACTACCGGGCGTGGGTGGTGGTGGCCTCGCTGGTGGTGTGCCTGGGCGTGTGGGTGCTGATCGAGAAGACCTCGCTGGGCGCGACGCTGCGCGCCGGCACCGAGAACCCGAAGCTGGTGCAGGCCTTCGGCGTGAACGTGCCGCGGCTGGTGACGCTGACCTACGCCGGCGGCGTGGCGCTGGCGGGTTTCGCCGGCGTGCTGGCCGCGCCCATCCTGCAGGTGAATTCGCTGATGGGCTCCAACCTGATCATCGTCGTCTTCGCGGTGGTGGTGATCGGCGGCATGGGCTCGATCCTGGGCTCGATCCTCACCGGCCTGGGGCTGGGCGTCGTCGAGGGCCTGACCAAGGTCTTCTATCCGGAGGCGTCCAACACGGTGGTGTTCGTCGTCATGGCCCTGGTCCTGCTGGTGCGTCCCGCCGGCCTGTTCGGCAAAGAGAAATGAACAAGAAACCGCTGGGCTACGCCGCCCTGTTCGTCGCCGTCGCGCTGCTGCCCTTCCTGGGCGTGTATCCGATCTTCGCGATGAAGGTGATGTGCTACGCGCTGTTCGCGTGCGCCTTCAACCTGCTGATCGGCTTCACGGGGCTGCTGAGCTTCGGCCACGCGGCCTTCCTCGGCGCCGCGGCGTATGCGGCGGGTCATGCAATGAAGGTCTGGGGCTTCCCGCCGCTGATCGGCATCGCCTTCGGCACGCTGATGGCGGCGGTCGCGGGGCTGGTGTTCGGGCTGCTGGCGATCCGGCGCTCGGGGATCTACTTCTCGATGATCACGCTGGCGCTGGCGCAGATGCTGTTCTTCTACTTCCTGCAAGCCCCGTTCACCGGCGGCGAGGACGGCCTGCAGTCGGTGCCGCGCGGCAGCCTGCTGGGCATCAACCTGGAAAGCGACAGCGCGCTGTACTACCTGGTGCTCGCGATCTTCGTCTTCGGCTTCTGGCTGATCTACCGGACGGTGCATTCGCCTTTCGGGCAGGTGCTGACCTCGATCCGCGAGAACGAGGCGCGGGCGACCTCGCTGGGCTACGACGCGGCGCGGTTCAAGCTGATGGCCTTCGTGCTGTCGGCGGCGCTGGCCGGGCTGGCGGGCGCGACCAAGACGCTGGTGCTGGGCTTCGCGACCTTGACCGACGCCATCTGGACCACGTCCGGCCTGGTGATCCTGATGACGCTGGTGGGCGGCATGGGGACCATGGTCGGTCCGATCGTCGGGGCGCTGGTGATCATCGCCCTGGAGAACAAGATCGGCGACCTCGGCCAGTGGCTGGCCAGCGTGACCGGCATCCAGTGGTTCACCGGGCTCGGCGAGTCGGTCAGCCTGGTCACGGGGCTGATCTTCATCGTCTGCGTGCTGGCGTTCCGGCGCGGGCTGGTGGGCGAAGCGGGCGCGCTGTGGGAGCGGCTCAGGAAGACTTGAACGTCACGGCGCGACAATGGCGGCCATGACCTCCGCAGCCCCCGCTCCCGCCGCGCCGTCGCGTCTGTCGCTGTACCTGAACCTGATCCGCTGGGACCGCCCGGCCGGCACCTACCTGCTGCTGTGGCCGACGCTGGCCGCGCTGTGGATGGCCGCCGACGGCTGGCCGGGCTGGCACCTGCTGCTGGTCTTCACGATCGGCACCTTCCTGATGCGCAGCGCGGGCTGCGCGGTCAACGACGTCGCCGACCGCGACTTCGACAAGCACGTCAAACGCACCGCCCAGCGGCCGGTGACCTCGGGGCTGATCTCCGTGAAACAGGCGCTCGTGCTCGGCGCGGTGCTGGCGCTGATCGCCTTTGCGCTCGTGCTGACGACCAATCCGCCGACCATCCTGCTGTCGTTCGCCGCGCTGGCGGTGACCATCCTCTATCCCTTCACCAAGCGCTGGGTCTCGATGCCGCAGGCCGTGCTCGGCGTGGCGTTCTCGTTCGGGATCCCGATGGCGTTCTCCGCGGCGCTCGGCGGCCGCGAGTGGAGCCTGCAGGCGATCCCGGCCTCGGTCCCGATGGCCGCGTGGGGCCTGCTGGTCGCCAACCTGTTCTGGGTACTGGCCTACGACACCGAGTACGCGATGGTCGACCGCGACGACGACATCCGCATCGGCATCAAGACCTCGGCGCTGACGCTCGGGCGCTTCGACGTCATCGGGGTGATGGCGTTCTACGTCGCCTTCCTCGCGCTGTGGGCCACGCTGGGACTGCGGCTGGGCATGGGGCACTGGTTCCTGGCCGGTCTCGCCGCGGCGGCGGCGCAGGTCGTCTGGCACTACACGCTGATCAAGGACCGCAGCCGCGAAGGCTGCTTCAAGGCCTTCCGCGAGAACCACTGGGTCGGCTTCGCGATCTTCGCGGGCACGGTCGTGGATCTGGCGCTGCGCTGAGCGGTCCGGCTCAGGAGAGCCACTGCACGATCGCGTCCGGATGCAGCGGCCAGCCGGCCAATCCCGCCACGCCCATCAGCACGCCGAAGACCGTCGGCACCATCGCCGCCGCGTACAGCCACCAGAGCTGCGTCAGCGCGGTCACCGCCAGCATCGCGATCGCGATGGCCAGCAGCGCATCGGACAGGTCGAACTGGTCGTCCCGGTAGTTGAGCGCGTCGTAGCGCTGCTGGTCGGCTTCCGCCTGCTTGCGGAGTTCGTCCTTCTTCGAGGCCTGATCAGCAGCGAGCGTCTCGTAGTGCGCGATCGCCTCGCGGTAGCCGTCGGCCGCCGAGGCCGGCGCGCCGATGGCCTGCAGCTTCAGCTGCGTCAGCGCGGCCTTGGCGACCTCCTCCCGCGCGTTGCGCGCCTGGTAGAAGGACCAGTGGTCGATCTTGTCCGCCTGCGCCTGCTGCATGCCCTGGCCGATGTTGTCGTCCTTGATCTTGCAGATGCCCATGAAGGTCGCCAGCAGCGCGACGGTCAGCGCGACCGCCACGTTGAGCCGGGACTGCGGCGTCTGGGCCTCCGCCCGCTCGTTGGCCTGGCGGGCGGTCTCAATCAGTTCGTCAGGGTCGATGTCCATCGGCGGCGCGGTGTTCAGAATCGGCCGCGGCAGCATACCGAGCGAAGCTGAGCGGGACCTGTACGGTCGCTTAGCCTGCGCTTAGGTCACCGATGCGGCCTCGACCTGCGCCTCAGCGGTCCGGGATCGCGCAGCGCGACGTCCGGCACGAACATCTCCATCACCCGCAGCTGCCGCCCGTGCCGGGTGAAGACCGAGTTGCGCGACCACTGCATCAGCGCGGGCGCTTCGGTGCCCGTCGCGGCCAGCCATTGCCGCTGCATCTGGCGATGCGTCGCGCCGTGCCGCGTGACGCGACGCGGCTGCAGTTCGCTGCGATGGATGCGGGGATCGTCGTAGAGCAGGTGGCCCAACGGCCGGCTGCCCAGTCCCTTCAGCGCCTTCCACGGACCGGCCACGGCGTGGCCGTGCACCGCCGACCGCGCCCACACCAGGGGCTGACCATCGACGCGCAGCAGCACTTCGCGCACGAGCGTCAGGCCGCGCTTGGGCAGACCCAGCGCGGCGCGCTCCTGCGGCCGCAGCGGCGCGGTCGTCTGGCGCAGCACCTGCACTTCATAACGGCGGCCGGTGGCGGCCAGGCGTTTGCTCAACGAGCCCGGCGCACGCAGCCACGCGCGCAGGCCCCAGCGATCGGCGATCCCCATGGATGGAAGCGGCTCTCAGCAATCAGTCAGAGGGCGGCCGACGAGCAACACGTGGGCCGTCGGTCTCGGGCACGGCGGCATCAAGCGCGACCGAACTCGTCACCCAGCTCGCCGGCGCGCCGGTGCGCGGCCTTCACGGCGCGCTCGACCGCCTCGCCGACGCCGTCGGCCTGCAGGCTGGTGATCGCTGCGTGCGTGGTGCCGCCCTTGGAGGTCACCTTCTCGCGCAGCGCGGTCGGCGAGTCGCTCGACTGCAGCGCCAGCGCCGCAGAGCCGCCACAGGTGGCCAGCGCGAGCTCACGCGCCTTGGCCTCGTCCAGGCCCAGCGCGCGCGCCGCCGCGACCATGTGCTCGACGAGGAAGAAGAAGTAGGCCGGGCCCGAACCGGACAGCGCGGTGACCGTGTCGAGGTCGCCCTCGTTGTCGACCCACAGCGTGCGGCCGGTCGGCTGCAGCAGCTGCTCGACGAGCGCGCGATCGTCGGCCGTGACGGCGGCGCTCGCGTGGAGTCCGGTGATGCCCTGCCCGATCAGCGCCGGCGTGTTGGGCATGCCGCGCACCACGCGCGACGCGCCGGTGGCGCGCGCGATCGCGTCGCTGCGCAGACCTGCCATCACCGACAGCTGCAGCGCGCCGCCGACATGCGGCGCCACCGGTGCGGCGGCTTCCTGGAACAGCTGCGGCTTCACCGCCCAGACCACGGCGCGGGCGCGAGCCAGTGCGGCTTCCGCCGCCGCCAGCGGCCGGATGCCGAAGTCGGCGGCCAGGCGCTCGCGCTGCGCCTCGAAGGGCTCGACCACCAGCAGGTCCTCGGCCGGGAAACCGGCCCGGCGCAGGCCGCCGACGATGGCGCTGGCCATGTTGCCTCCGCCGATGAATGCGATGCAGGAATTCATGGGCCGGCAGTTTAGTCCCGCCCCGGCGCAGGAGCGGGTCCGACTCGGGCGCTCAGCGCGCCATCAAACCGCCATCAAACTTCCATCAGCGGACCCTCAACGGACCATCAGCGCGCTCTCAGCATCGATGCGCAGAGCTCGCCGAGCGTCGCGATCGCGCGTCGTTGCGCGTCGTCCATCGGATTGCCGGCGTTGATGCGGATGAAGTTGTCGAAGCGCTCGGAGTTCGAGTACATCAGCCCCGGACCGAGCCGGATGCCCTTCTCCAGCGCGGCGTCGAACAGCGCCAGCGAGGACAGGCCCTCGGGCAACTCGACCCACAGGCTGGGTCCGCCCGGCGGCAGGCTGAGCCGCGTGCCCGCCGGCAGTTCATCGGAGAGCGCCGCCACCATCTGCTCGCGCTGCGTCGCGAGCTTGGCCCGCAGCGCGCGCAGGTGGCGTTCGATCTGGCCGCCGGCGAGGAACTCCGCGAGGATGGCCTGACCGAGCATCTCGTTGGGCCGGCTCTGCGCGTACTTGAGGATCTCCACCCGCGGCTGCCAGCGCCCCGCCGAGATCCAGCCCACGCGCATCCCGGGCGCCAAGGTCTTGTGCATCGACGAGCAGAAGATCACCCGCCCCGTCGTGTCCCAGGACTTGATCGCGCGCTGCGGCGTCTCGCACAGCAGCGCGTAGGTGTCGTCCTCGATGAGCGCCAGGTCGCGCGCCTCGCAGACCGCCAGCAGCGCCTGCTTGGCCGCGTCGGGCATCACCGCGCCGAGCGGGTTCTGCAGGTTGGGCACCACGACCACCGCCTTGAGTCGCGGCTCGCGCATCGCCGCCGCTTCGAAGGCCTCGACGGACAGGCCCGTGTGCGGACTGGTCGGGATCTCCAGCGCGCGCAGGCCCAGGCTCTCCAGCAGCTGCAGCAGGCCGTAGTAGGTCGGCGATTCGACCGCCACCGCGTCGCCCGGCGTCGTCACTGCGCGCAGTGCGACGCCGAGCGCCTCGGTGCAGCCGTGCGTGATGACCAGCTGCGACGGGTCGAGCTGGATCTGCGCATTCAACGCCAGGCGCGACAGGCCCTGGCGCAGCGCGAGCAGCCCCTGCGGATCGGGTTGGGTGCCGAGGATCTCCGGCCGCCGACGCAGCAGGCGTTGACCATGCAGCGCCAGCGCGCGCGTGGGATACAGCGAGGCATGCGCGCAGGCGCCGGAGAGGTTGACCTCCGGCTTCGCATTGATGCCGCGGGTGAGGATCTCGGAGATGCGCTCGTGCACGCCGACGAAACGCGCCGGATCGGCTTGCGTCTCGCGCGGCTCGGCCGCACGCGCGAGCCGGTTTGGACGCAGCGGTCGGACGAAGTAGCCGGCGCGCTGACGCGCTTGCAGCAGCCCCTGGCTCTCGAGCAGGCGGCAGGCCTGCAGCGCGGTGCTGAGGCTCACGCGGTGCAGGCCCATCAGCGTGCGCACCGACGGCATCCGGCTCCCCGGCGGCATCGTGCCGGCCGCGATGGCCTGGCGGTAATGCGCGGCGACCTGCGCGTACAGAGGGTCCGAAGCATCCATGCCGGCGATTCTGCGCTCGCGGGCGCGCGCGGCACCGGAACAGCCGGCGCGCAGTCGATACGGAACAGGCGCAGCCGGGTCGCTGTTACGCAGAACAAATCGCGCCGCTGTGCCTGTCAGGCCGCGTCGTCGATGGGAACACTGGCGGTCCGTTCCAACGAGGCGCCTCCGGGCGAAGCCGTCATGTTCCTCGCCGCCGTCCTGAGATCCCTGCCGATGCCCTGGCCGTGGTCGTCCACACCAGCGCAGCGGGTCGCGACATCGCGGGCCGTGTCCGCCATGACCGCGCCCACCGGCCTGATGCAGTCCTCCACGGCGCCGCTGGAACTCCGGCTGGTCGCCGGTCAGACGCTGATGCTGAAGCTCGCGCGGGGCACCGTGATGCACGTGCAGGCCGGTGTCGTGGATGTCGAGGACGCCCCCGCGCTGTGGGCGGACCAGTGCTGGCCGCAGGCGCGCCGCTTCCGGAGCGGCGAGGTCTGGGTGGTGCCGCGCACCGGCTGGTGGCGGCTGGAGGGCCGGGTCTCGCGCGACCCGGCCTGCCGGATCAGTGCACGCCCGCCAGCAGCGCGGCGTTCCCGCCTGCCGCGGCCGTATTGATCGTCAGCGTCTGCTCCGCGACCAGGCGGTAGAGCTGACGCGCATCGGCCAGCTCGGCCATCGGCACGACCGGCAGGATCGCGCCGTCGCGGCCCGCCAGCTCGCGCTGCACCGGCACCTGCAGCGTTGCCGGGGCGATCACGCCCGCCAGTCGCGACGCGCGCAGCACCGCGCCGAGCTGGTCCGCCGGCAGCAGCTGCATCGCCGCCGCCGTCACGCCGCCGCGCAT
>CBIHMU010000111.1:0-16915 GCA_966211105.1 uncultured Burkholderiales bacterium | reverse complement strand
TTCCTGACGCGCGCCCGGGCGCCCATCGAGGCGCTGGAAACGATGCGGCTCGAGGACGGCGAGTTCGCCCGCGCCGGCCGGCATCTCGCGCGGATGCAGCGCACGGCGCGGCATTTCGGGCTGGCCTGGTCGGCCGACGCGGCCAAGGCCCGCCTCGTCGACGTCGCGCGGCGCCATCCGCGCGGCGCGTGGCGCGTCCGGCTGACCTTGGCCCGGGACGGTTCGTTCAACGACGTGGTGCAGGCCTTGCCTTTGGCGTCGACGATGTCCCCGGACCCGTCCGCGCCGCTGAGGGTGGCGCTGGCCAGGTCCCCGATCGACACGCGCGGTGCGGCGGCGGAATTCATCCAGCACAAGACGACGCGCCGCGAGGTGTACCAGGCCTTCCTGGACACCAAGCCGGCGGACTGCTTCGACGTGCTGCTGTTCAACCGGGACGGCGAGCTCACCGAGGGCTGCCTGACCAACCTCGCGCTGCAACGGGCGCCGGACGGGCCGTGGCTGACGCCGCGGGCCGAGGCCGGCCTGCTGCCCGGCACGCTGCGCGAGGAACTCCTGGAACAGGGCCGGCTGCGCGAGGCGCGGCTGACCTTGGACGATCTGCGGCGGGCGCATGCGCTCGCCATCTTCAACGGTGTCCGCGGCTGGCGTGAAGTGCGGCTGCGGCACGAGGACTCCCATGACGACGACTTCCCAACGACGCCGCCCGGCGGCGCGCAAGACCCGAGCGGTGGCTGAGGCGGCCGTGCCGGCCGAGATCGACGCCGTGAGCGCCGGGATAGCCCCCGCTGCCGATGTCGCGCACGAGGCGGCGACCGATGCCGCGCCTGCCGCGCCTGCCACGCCTGCCGCTCCAGACGTGACGCCCAAGCCGGCGCGCAAGCGGTCGACCCGCGCGAAGATGCCGGTCGCCGAGCCCGTCGAGGCGGCGGACGCTGTCGCAGCGCCCATCGCGCCCATCGCGCCGAACGCTCCCGCAGCCGAAGCGGTCGCTGAAGTGGCTGAGGTCACTGAAGTCGATGCGCCGACGCCGGCGCCGAAGCGGCCGGCGCGCAAGCGTGGCGCCGCGCCCAAGGCCGTGGCCGTTGAAGAAAACGTCCTGGTCGCGGCGGGGCCTGTCGCCACCGAGATTGCCGCGCCTGTGGCTGAGATTGCCGTGCCTGCGGCCGAGGTCGTGACGGCCAGTGGCGATGCCATCGCCGAGCCGGCTGCCGCCCGCAAGGGGCGCCGCAGGCCCGCGCCTGGACCGGTCGTGGAGGACGCACCGGCCGAGCCGCCGCGGTTCACGCTCGGCGCGCGCGAGGAGGACGGCGTGTTCGGCGACTACGAACTGCGCGACGGCGAGACCGGCGGCACCTTCCGCCTGCGCCTGCTGGGCCGCAAGACCTGGCGCTGCGACTGCGCGGGCTATCGCGATCAAGGGACGTGCGAGCACGGCGACCAGCTGCTGTCGCTGTTCGACGGCGCTCGGCACGAGGCCCTCGATGCCGGCTGGCCGGCACGCGAGGCCGAGGTCTGGCTCGTGCCCGGCGACGAGCGCGAACTGCAGTGGGTCTGCGGCCGCGACGTCCCGCCCCGCCTGCGCGAGCAGGCCGGCCTGGATGACCAGCAGCGTCGCCGCGCCGAAGGCGGCCATGCCTGGCTGCAGCAGGTGCTGGGCGACGCCCGCGCGCTTGGCGTCACGCTGCGCGTCGATGCGCCGGTGTGGCCGCAGCTGGCCTGCGGCCGCGATGCGCAGGCCCGCGTGCAGCGCCTCGAGACGCTGATGGCCGACGGCGCCGCGATGCGCGCGCTGCTGCGCGACGATCTCAGCATCCATGCCTGGGAAGCGGCGCTGTTCGCCGTCTGCGCCGGCCGCGCTCTGATCTCCGACGATCTCGGACTGGGTCAGCGCGGCGCCGCGATCGCGGCGATCCAGCTGTGGGCGACGCTCTTCGGCGTGAAGCCGGCCGTCGTCATCGCGCCGGAAGCCGCGCATGCATCCTGGCAGCGCGATCTGAAGCGCTGGCTCGGCGACGACGCCAAAACGGTGACCGTGGCCGCCGCGCCCCCCGCGAAGCCGCAGCCCGCGCTGCTGATCGTCGACGGCATCGAGTTGATGGACGCGGATCGTCTGGCCGCGCTGCGCGCGCTGCCGGTCGCGCAGCTGCTGCTGATCGCGCATGAGGAGCCGCTCGCCGATGCGCGTCTGGGCGAATGGGTCGACTGGCTCGACGACATGCGTCGCGGCCCGCTCTCCGACCTGCGGGTGCTGCCCGAGGACGCCGGCAAGAAGGTCAGGCGCGACGCGCTGGAGCCGGTGCTGCTGTCGCGTCGCAAGCGCGAGCTGCACGCGCAGCTGCCTGCCGCGCTGCTGACGCCGCTGTGGCTGGACGGGGCCGCGTCGACCGGCGCCAGCCTGCCGGCCGCGCCGCTGAAACAGCTGCGCCAGCTCGTCGAGCGCTGGAGCGCGCTGCGCTTCCTGTCGAGCGCCGACCAGCAGCAACTGCTGGAGGCGCTGGCCCTGCTGTCGCCGGCATCGCGCCAGGCGCTGGCGGCCAAGGCCGAGGCGGTGCTGGCGCTGCGCCGGGACTGGATCCAGTCGGCTGCGGTGCCTGCCGCGCGGCGCCTGGTGATCTGCGCGCGGTCGGAGACGCTGCTGGACAGCCTGTCGATGTCGCCCCAGCTGCGCCGCCTGCCGCCGCAGCGCCTGCGCGCCGGTGACACGGCCGAGGTCCGCGAGGCCGCCCTGTCGGCCTGGCGCGGCGCCGAAGCCGGCGTGCTGCTGGCCAGCGACGACGCGCTCGGCAGTCTGGAGGAAGGGGCGCTCGCCGACGATCGCGTCGCGATCGTCCACGCGGATCTCCCGTGGCAGCCCGCCGTCCTGGCGCGTCGCATCGAGGCGACCTGCGGCGGCGACGCCCGGGGCGTGCCGGCCGCGCTGCTGCTGATCGAAGAGTCCCTCGACGCCGCCGTGCTGCGCGTGCAGCGCGAAGGCGTCGTGTTCCCCGACTGGCTGGATGCCGCGCCAGCCTGGCTGGACGGGAATCAGCTGGAGGGGCTGATGGCGGTGCTGCCCAAGCTGCTCGACGGGCTGTGAGGCCCCGACCCACCTCCGGCGTCGCGGTGTCGCGGTGTCGCGGCGTCGCGAGGGATGGCCCTCCATGATGTGCTAGGTGGAAACCCCGAATGCTGTTATAGTCGTGGGCTTCACCGCTTCTGGCGGTGCTTCGTACGTCTCCTCTGACCTCTTGCAGACCGCTGCGCCGGGCATCCGAACGGATTCCCACGCAGGCTCCGGCTCCCCGCCGAAGCTGTTTCCCGCCACGGGGAGCGCGCACTGCATGCCCTCGGGTTCGGTCGGCGGCGATGCCGTCGCTTTGACTGTTCCCCGGCGCCTCACCAGGCCCTTCATGCCGACCACGGCGGTTGCTCTGCAATCGCGCCGCGCATGTGTCTTTCTTTCCTGGTGATCGACGCGAGCTTTCTCCCAGCGACATCACGGTTCTGCCGCGATCACATCGATCTTGCGCGGCGACCAGGCGCTCCGGCGCGGACGCCGTCCTGACGGCGTCGGCCCGGCTGTGCACCTTTGGATTGCAAAGACAAATGAGTTTCGACCACGACAAGACCGCCGCCGACACCCTGGACACGAACGAGACGCTGGACAGCGGGCTCGAGCAGGTGATCGAGGCCGTTGAACTGGCCGCCGACGCGGAGACCACCGGCACCCCGTTCTCGGCCCTGGGCCTGCACGACGCGCTGCTGCGCGCCGTCAAGGATTCCGGCTACGAGAACACCACCGAAGTGCAGGCGCAGGCGATCCCGCCGGCGCTCACCGGCAAGGACCTGATGGTCTCGTCGCGCACCGGTTCGGGCAAGACCGCCTCGTTCATCCTGCCCGCGCTGCAGCAGGTGCTGAACGCCCGCGCCGAACGCGCCGCCACCAACAACAAGACCCGGACCATCGGCCCGCGCGTGCTGGTGCTGGCCCCGACCCGTGAACTGGCGATGCAGGTCGCCAAGGCCGCGATGACCTACGGCCGCCACATCCAGGGCCTGCGCGTCGCGACCGTGCTGGGCGGCATGCCCTATGCGCAGCAGCTGCGCGCGCTGAGCGGCCCGCTGGACGTCCTGATCGCGACCCCCGGCCGCCTGCTGGACCACATCAACAGCGGCCGCTGCAAGCTGGACAACGTGACGATGTTCGTCCTCGACGAGGCCGACCGCATGCTGGACATGGGCTTCATCGACGACATCAACTTCGTCGCCCAGCAGATCCCGTCCGAGCGCCAGACGCTGATGTACAGCGCGACCTTCGCCGGCAACACGGGCCGCCTGGCCTCGCAGCTGATGAAGGACCCGCAGCGCATCGACGTCTCGGGTCACACCGACTCGCACGAGAACATCGAGCAGCGCCTGCACTGGGCCGACAACGGCCAGCACAAGCGCAAGCTGCTGGAACACATCCTGGGCCTGAAGGACGTCGACCAGGCGGTCGTCTTCACCAGCACCCAGCAGGACACCGAGTGGCTGGCCGAGCAGCTGGAGGCCATCGGCCACCGCGTCGCCGCGCTGCACGGCGGCATGCCGCAGGGCAAGCGCACCCGCACGCTGATGGCGCTGCGCCGTCGCGACCTGCGCGTGCTGGTCGCCACCGACGTGGCCGCCCGCGGCATCGACGTGCCGACGATCTCGCACGTCATCAACTTCGGCCTGCCGATGAAGGCGGAGGACTACGTCCACCGCATCGGCCGCACCGGCCGTGCCGGCCGCTCCGGCCTCGCGGTGACGCTGGCCGAGCGTGGCGACATCTCGATGATCAAGCGCATCCAGCAGTTCACGACGCAACAGATCCCGGTCTCGCGCATCGAAGGCCTGGAGCCGCGCAACGAAGATCCGAAGATCTACCCGGCGCGCCCGGGCTTCGACCGCGGCGATCGCGGTGGTGACCGTGGCGGCTTCGGTGGCAATCGCGGCGGCTACGGTGCCAACCGGGGCGGCTTCGGCGGCAACCGTCCGCAAGGCGGCGGCTATCGTGGCGGCGACAACCGCTTCGACAACAGCGCGCGCTTCGAGCGTCCGGAAGGCCAGGGCCGTCCGCCGTTCGGCGAGCGTCGTGAAGGCGGTCAAGGCGGTCAAGGCGGCCCCGGTGGGTTCGGCGGCGGTCAGCGCTTCGAGCACCGCAACGAGCGCCCGCAAGGCGACCGTCCGTTCGGCGACCGTCCGCGTTTCGGTGATCGTCCGCAAGGCGGTCAAGGCTTCGGCGGCGCGCCGCGCAGCTATGGCGACCGTCCGCAGCGTGACTTCGGCGGCCCGCGTGACGGTGGTCATGGCGGCAACGGCGGTGGTTTCGACCAGCGTCGTCCGGACCCGCGCTTCGACCGTTCGGCCGAGAACAACGACCGCTACGCGCCGCGTGCCGAGCGTCCGGCCTTCAACAAGGGCGACGACAACCGCTTCGAAGGCCGTCCGGCCAAGCCGGCGTTCAGCAAGGGCCCGCGTCCGCAAGGCGGCGACGACCGCAGCGAGCGCGGCGGTTTCGTGCCGCGCAAGGGTCCGCGCAAGTTCTGAGCCTCCGGCTCGGCTGACGAGGGACGCTGAGGATGCGCGTCGAGGGTCGGATCGTCCAATGGGACGACGCGAAGGGCTACGGCTTCATCGCGCCGTCCGATGGCGGACCGAAACGCTTCGCGCACATCAGCGCCTTCGGCCTGCGCGCCCGCCGACCCTTCGTCGGCGAGCGCGTCGACTACGAGCCCGGATCCGATGCGCAGGGCAAGCCCCGCGCGCTGAAGGTCCGCAGCCTCGAGCCCAAGCCGGCGCCCGCCGGCCCCGCGCCCCGGCGCGGTCCGTCGTCCGGTGCTGCCGACGCGGCCCGCGCGGGTGCGCGATCCAGGCCCGCGCCGTCCGCGCGCGGTGCTTCCGCTGCTTCCCCTCCCAAGACCTCCGCCGACACCGGCGCCTCGTTGTGGCTGGTGCCAGGCTTTGCCTCGCTGGTGCTGCTGACGCACCTCGCGTGGCCCTTGCCGCGCGGCTTGTGGGGCGTCTATGTCGCGATGAGCTTCGCCACCTTCATCGTCTATGCGCTGGACAAGCGCGCGGCACGGCTGGGGCAATGGCGCGTCAAGGAATCGACGCTGCATGGGCTCGCGCTGCTGTGCGGCTGGCCCGGCGCGTTGCTGGCACAGCACTTGCTGCGGCACAAGAGCGCCAAGCCGAGCTTCCGGCGGGTGTTCTGGTTGAGCGTCGCGCTCAACATCCTGGCTTTCGTCTGTCTTTTCACGCCGCTGCTGACGCCGTTCTTCTCGGGGATCTCCGACCACTGGAACGCGCGATCGGCCGGCTCATTCGTCTGATGCTGCAGTTGAAAGTGATTGGCACCGAGGACGTCCCGCACGTGCTCGCGTTGCAGGCCCAGTGCTACGGGCCCGAGTTCCTGGAGAGCGCCGAGGCCTTCGAGGCCAAGCTGAACGCGGCGCGTCATCTCCACTGTTCCTACCTGGCCGTCGAGGCCGGCGAGCCGCTGGCCTACGTGGTCAGCCTGCCGGTCGACGACGGGCAACTGCCCGCGCTCGACGCGCCGGCCATCACGCCGGCCCGCGCGCCGCGCACGCTGTACCTGCACGACCTCGCCGTCTCACCCGCCGGCCGCGCGAAGCGCCTGGGCCACAAGCTGGTGCAGCAGGTGGTGCATCGCGCCCAGGACATGGGCCTGACGCAGGTCGCGCTGGTCGCGGTGCAGGGCTCGCGAGCGTACTGGGAGCGGCACGGTTTCTCCGATGCCGAGGCGCCCTTGAGCGCCGCGTTGACCGAGAAACTCGCCAGCTTCGGCTCCGGGGCAACCCTGATGCGGCGGTCCCTGACACCCGTGTGACGGCGGGCCGGGAAGGGCGCTCCGAGGGGCGATAATCCGCCCCTATGACAGTGACCCCGGGAGGCGTGGACGACGCTCTGCGCGACGATCTCCCCGACCCCTCTTTCGAAGACCATTTCCGCGAAGGTCAGCTGCCGCAGGATTCGCTCCTGTGGTGGCAGCTGGACCGCAACGAGGCCCTGCTGGGCGCGCAGCGCGCGCTGTTCCACGGCCCGGCCACGCTGGTGCGGCTGCGCGTCTGGGTGTTCATCGAGCTGATGAGCCTGCCGCAGTCGCGGCTCTCGCGCGACGACCTGAACCGCCACTTTCACGTGCTGCGCGACGAGGCGCTGGAGCTCGTGCTCAAGCGCCTGCGCGACGCGCAGTTGCTGGCCTGGGACGCGTCCAACCAGCAGTACGGCGTGACGCCGCTGGCGCAGCAGTTGATGGCCATGGTGTCGCCGCTGACGCAGGGGCAGGCCGCGGACGAGGACGGCGACCTCGCCGGCCTGCTGGCCAACGTGGCCGGCGCGCAGCAGCTCGGCACGCTGGAGCCGGCGCAGCTGCAGCATCTGCTGGCGCAGCTCTCGCGGCTCTACAACGAATTCGCCGACGCGATCGCGTCCGGCTCCGAGTTCCACCTGCGCCGCGCGCGCATGCGCTTCGAGCGTGCGCTCAAGCTGGTGGAGCGGGCCAGCGAGGCGCTGTCCGCGATCATCCGCCAGGCGGAGGACGACGGCAACGCGCGGCTGGAGCGGCTCGCGCGCGAGCTCGGTCTGGCGCAGGCGCGGCTGCTCGCGATGGCGAGCCAGTTCAACCGTGCGCTGCAGCAGGCCGACCGCCAGCGCGTCACGCTGGGCTCCACCGGCATCACGACCACCGACGTGCGGCGCTGGCTGCAGGACGTGCCGTTCCTGGAGAACCTCGCGCTGGGCGCCCTGTCGCGGCCCGTGCACCCGGTCTTCGTCGCGCAGCACGAGCTGCTGGACGGCTGCGAGGCCGAGTTCGAACGCGACCGCCCGGTGCCGCCGACGCCCGAGCCGCTGCCGACCGGCCTGGCCGCGCCGGAAGGCGAGCTCGCCGTGATGAGCCTGCCGCCCGAGATGAACCAGCTGCAGGCGCTGCTGGGGCTGTGGACCGGCGACAAGGTGCAGACGAACGATCTCCGGCCGGCGGTGCTCGGCGGCAGTTACGCGCGCGCCGCGTATCGCGCCCAGCTGCTGCCCTTGCTCGGCGACGTGCAGGCCCAGCATCTGGCCGGCGCGACCGGCGACATGGCGCGGCAGCCGTGGCGCGTGCGCTGGTCCGCGCAGCAGGGCGAGATCGACGACGAGCACGTCCGCTGGATGAGCCACGGGGTGCTGCACTCGACCGAGGTCGAGCCGCCGGTCGAGCCCGAGCCCGAACCCAAGTGGCGCCCCCCCGAGCCGCCCGCGCCCAGGCGCGGCCGTCGCAAGGCCGACCCTTCTTCCGAGATTCCCCAGGCATGAGCAATCAACTCGACGACGCCGCCCAGCTGGCGGCTCAACTGCTGGCGCGCCGCTGGCTGCCGCGCAACCAGCCGCTGGTGCGCCGCGCGCTGATCGACCAGGAGCTCTGGCGCGCGGTCAACGAGCGCGTGGCCGCCGTCGGCCTGCGCGTGGTGGACAACGTCTACGCCGACCACATCACGCTGGCCATGCTGCGCCCGGCCGAGGTCGCCGTGTTCGGCGAGACCGGCCTGGCGTCCAACAACAACCTCGACCTGCCGCGCGACGGCGTCGCGCTGCTGGTGGTCGTGTGGGCGCTGATCGTGCTGCCCAAGCGTCAGCGCCAGCTCTCGCGCGCCGAGGAGGCCGCCGAAGGGCAGGGCGAGATGTTCTCCAAGGACAAGCCGCTGCCCAGCGCCGCGAGCAGCGCGCCGACGCTGTCCTACCGCAGCCTGCTGGCCGACTTCGGCAACCAGCTGGGCAAGAAGATGCGGCTGGATTCCAACCTCAAGCTGCTCGAGCGCCAGGGCTTCATCACCCGCAAGGGCGAGGACATCTGCGAAGGTCCGCTGCTGGACCTGCTGCTCGACTACGACACGCTGGCGCCGCGCATCCTGGACGGGGCGCTCGCCGACGTGCTCGCGCGCAGCACCGACGCCGAGTCCGGCCCGATGCTCACCGCCATCCTGGCGGCCCGCCACAACGAAGAATCCGATCTGAGCGACGCCTGATGTTTCACCTGCAATCCCTGGAACTGCTGCACTGGGACTACTGCCGCCGCGTCTCGATGCCGCTGGACGGCAACATCATCACCATCGCCGGGCCCAACGGCTCGGGCAAGACGACGCTGCTCGACGCGATGCGGACCTTGCTGGGCCTGGAATGCTCCGGCGGCCGGACCTACAAGACCTACGCCCGCCACGCCAACGCCGAGCACGCCTGGCTGCGCGCGCTGGTGGACAACCGCCCGCGCAACCGCCAGAACAGCAGCCGGCCGTTCGCGAGCTCGCTGCTGTATTCCGACCAGGTGACGCTGGCCTGCCGCATCTCGCGCCAGGGCGGCGACTGGGTGCGCCGCTACACGCTGGTCGACGGCGTGCAGGAGATCGAGGAGCTCGACACCAAGGCCGACAAGGACTGGCTGGGCATCGAGGCCTGGAAGAAGCGCCTGGAGGCCGCCGGCCTGACGCGCGCGATCGGTCGCGTGCTGGCGCTGGAGCAGGGCCAGACGGACCGCCTGTGCGAGCTGTCGCCCAAGGAACTGCTGCGCCTGGTGTTCGAGGTCTTCGGCGACCAGGAGGTGCTGGACCGTTACGAGCTGGCGCGCAATCACCAGCAGCAGCTGCTGAAGGAAGTGGATCAGTCCACGCATGAGCTGTCGCACGCGCAGGCGCAACTGTCGGACCTGGCCAACCGCGTCAACAGCTACCAGCAGTACCAGTTGCGGCTGAAGGAGCGCGAGCGGCTCGCGACCGAGGTCGTGCCGGTGTTGCAGTGGAGCGAGCAACGCCAGCGCACCGCGCAGCAGTTGCGCGAACTGCATCGGCAACGGCTGTTCGCCCGCTCCGACGAGCGCGGCATCAGCGACAAGCGCGCGCATCTGCTGGCGCTGTTCAAGGCGCAGGAGACGGTCCGGGACAAGCTGTCCGAGCTGGAGCAGCAGCGCAAGGAAGCGCGCCAGGCCTTCGAGGCCGCGCGCGACGGCGAACGGCCGATGGAACAGCTCGCCAAGCGCGAGGACGATCTCAAGGCGCTCGCCGCGGTCGAGACCGACGGCGCGGCGCTGGCGGCGAAGCTGGAGGAGCTCGGCACCCGCCAGCACCAGCTGCGCGAGAGCTTCACGCGCCAGAACGACCAGCAGCGCAAGGCGCAGGCGGCGATGGACGAGCTGACCGGGCAGCGGCTGCCGCCGCCGCCGGTCGAGGTGACGCGTTTCCGCAAGGCGCTGGACGAGGCCGGCATCGCCCACCACGTGCTGGCCGACGCCATCGACATCGCCGACGACCAGTGGCGCGCCGCCGCCGAAGGTTTCCTGCGGCCCTCGCGCTGGGTCGTGGTGCTCGCGCATGCGAGCGACGAGGGCCAGGCCTACCGCCTCGCGTCGCGCGAGCGCTACCGGCACTACGTAGTCGCCGACGGCGAGTTCGCGCCGACGGTGAGCCCGAAGGACAGCCTGCTGTCCGTGCTCAAGTTCAATGCGAAGGCGCCGGGCTGGCTGTTGCGCCAGCTGGCTTCGATCCGCTGCGTCGCCGACACCGACAAGGGCGCGCAGTCCGGCGGCGAATGGATCACGCCGGAGGCCTACTACCGCGACGGCCGCGGCGGTCGCAGCCTGTGGGTCGAGCCGCGCGAGTACCAGTTCGGCGACTCGGCGCTGGACACGCGCCGCGCCTCCCTGGACAAGGAACTGACGCGTTACGACCTGGAGCTGTCCAAGCTCGCCAAGGAGCAGCTCGAGATCGAGCGCCAGCTCAAGGACGCGCAACGGGCGGCGCAGGGCCACAAGGCGGCGCAGGAGCTGGTGGAGCGCGCCGAGGAATTCGCCGAGGCGCGTGCGCGCCTGCCCGGACTGCGCCAGTCGCGCATCGAGGCGGCGACGCGCATGGGCGCGCTCGACCAGGAACACGACCGCACGGTGGCTGCGGCGACGCGCACCGAGCGCGACTACGAAGCCGCGCAGGCCAGCCTGAAGGCCAGCGAGGACAACGTGTCGCGCGCCGAGCGCGACTGGGCGTCGCGGCGCGACGACCTGATCGCGACGGCGAAGGCCTCGCGCGAGGCCCGGGCGAAATTCCCCGCGCTCTGGGTGCACCCGATGCGCCTGAACGCGCTGCGCGATGAATTCGAGAACGCCAAGCAGGCCGAGATCGCGTCGCGCCATGTGCAGCAGGAACTCGATACCGGCGTGTGGGAGACCGATCCCGGCGTGCAGGAGCGCCATGCGCGCATGCAGATGGCGGTGCTGGAGCAGACCACGCAGCTGGACGACCGCCGGGCGAGCAACGAGATGGCGCGCATCGCCGCGTTCAACGCGCGCGAGCGCTACATCGACGTGCTGCGCGCGACGGTGCGACGCTACAAGAAGAATGTGCAGGAGCTGGGCGAACTGGCCGGCGTGCATGCGCAGGCCGAGCTGCCGCACCTGGACAACGACGACACGGTGCTGGCGCAGGCGGGCTTGCACGTGAAGTTCAACTTCGACGGCAAGGGCGAGGTCGGCATGAACGACGGCGAGGCCTCGGGCGGGCAGCAGGTGCTCAAGAGCCTGATCCTGCTGGTCGGGCTGATGAAGGACGACGACGCGCCCGGCGGCTTCGTCTTCATCGACGAGCCCTTCGCCCACCTGGACGTGCGCAACATCCAGCTGGTCGGCCACTTCCTGAAGAGCACGCGGGCGCAGTACCTGCTGACGACGCCGATCACGCACAACGTCGAGGTCTTCGAGCCCTCGGAGATCACGCTGGTCACGAGCAAGAAGCCGCGCGGCGAGCGCTGGGCGCCGCCGATCGCGGTGCTCGCGCGCCGCCCGGAGAAGTCGGTCTACGGCTGATCCATCGGTCTCTCGCTTCCACCAAAGCCGCGCCTCTGCGCGGCTTTTCTTTTGCGCGTCTGCGCGTCTGCGCGGCCGTGACACCCCCATCGGTGGGCCGTCTTCAGGACGAGATTGCAGACGGCAAGACCAGGCACTGACGCCTGTCGCAATGATGCGGGGAGGTCCACGTGACGAGTGCCGTCTATCTGGTCGAAGGGTTTCAACGCTGGAGGCGTCAGCAGGCGGTGGAAAGACAGCGACCTGTGCCGCGCCGTGGCCGAAATGGCACGCGGGCTCATTGATGCAAATCTCGGTAGTGGACTCTTCAAGAAGCGGATCGGACGATCCGGTGCGGGCAAACGCGAGGGCTATCGCGTGATCGTCGCGAGGCATCCCGCAGGACCGTGGTTCTTCGTGGATGGATACGCAAAGAATCAACGGGACAACATCGAGCCGAAGGCGCTCCGCGCCTTGCGCGAGGAAGGCGCTTGGCTCGCCGGTCTGTCGCAGAAGGAATTGGCCGTGATCGTCGGCCACGGCCACCTGAAGGAGGTGAGGTGTGATGAGGAAGAGGAAGTCCGCCATCGTTGAGCGCGTGCTTGCGGAAGGCCGCTTGTGGCACGCTCACGGACTGATCAGCGATGAGCGTCGTCGGTCCTGCGAGATCGTCTGCATGCCGGCGCCGATGCCGCTGCAGCCGGAGGAGGTGCGCGCCATCCGCGAGCGGGACAAGTTGGAACTGGCCGTGTTTGCAGATCTGATCAACACGACGTCGAAGCAGCTGCGACGCTGGGAACAGGGCTTGGGCCGTCCCCACGGGCCCGCGTTGCGACTGCTGCATCTGGTCCGGGATCGCGGCGTCCACGCCGTCTTCCTGCCGGCGGAGCTTCAATGAGTCTTGCGAGCACCGTCCACCTGGTCGAAGGGTTTCAACGCTGGATGCGCAAGCAGGCGCTGGCAAGACAGCGACCTGTGCCGCGCCGTGGCTGAAATGGCACGTGGGCTCATCGATGCAAATCTCGGTAGTGGACTCGTGAAGAAGCGGATCGGACGATCCGGTGCAGGAAAACGCGAGGGCTATCGCGTGATCGTCGCTCTCCGCGGGGACGGACCATGGTTCTTCATCGAAGGCTATGCGAAGAGCGAGAAGGAGAATGTCGAGCGCGATTCGCTCGACCTGATCCGACGTCACGCCAAGGCGCTGGCGGCGATGTCGCTCCCGGAGCGGGACGCTGCGGTGGAGCAGGGACGTTTGAAAGAGGTGACGTGTGATGCGTAAACGGAAGTCGGCCTTGGTGGAGCGGCTGCTGAACGAGGGTCGTCAGTGGCATCGGGCAGGGTGGATCAGCGATGAGGACCGTCGCGGTTACGAGATCGACGGCATGCAAATGCCGGATCCCTTGCTGCCGCACGAGTTGCGAGCGATCCGCGAGCGGGACAGGCTGGAGCTCTCTCGATTCGCCGTGCTGATCGCGACCACGCCGAGGCAGTTGCGCCGCTGGGAGCAGGGTTTCGGTCGGCCGCAGGGGCCCGCGTTGCGACTGCTGCATCTGGTCCGGGATCGCGGCGTCCACGCCGTCTTCCTGCCGGCGGAACTTCAATGAGTCCGTCGACATGAACGAAAGCCCGGGCATACCCGGGCTTTCTGTTGATGGCGCGCGTGAGGGCTACTTCAGCCCGCCGCTCAGGAAGGCCTTGAGCCGCTCGCTCTGCGGCTTGGCCAGCACCTCGCGAGGATCGCCTTGTTCCTCGACGCGACCTTGATGCAGGAACATGGTGTGCGACGACACCTCGCGCGCGAAGCCCATCTCGTGGGTCACGACGATCATCGTGCGGCCCTCGGCCGCCAGATCGCGCATCACCTTCAGCACTTCGCCGACCAGCTCCGGATCCAGCGCCGAGGTCGGTTCGTCGAAGAGCATCACCTCCGGCTCCACCGCCAGCGCGCGCGCGATCGCCACGCGCTGCTGCTCGCCGCCCGAGAGCTGCGCCGGATAGACGTCCTTGCGGTGCGACACGCCGACCCGCGCCAGCAGCGCCTCGGCCTTCTCGATGGCCTGCGCGCGGGGCTGCTTCAGCACGTGGATGGGCGCTTCGATGACGTTCTCCAGCACCGTGCGGTGGCCCCACAGATTGAAGTTCTGGAACACCATCGCCAGCCGCGCCCGCCACCGCTGCAGCTGCGCCGCATCCGCGGACTTGAGGCTGCCGTCGCGGTCGCGGACCAGCTTGAGCGCTTCCGTGCCCAGCTTCAGCGTGCCCTCGAAAGGCTGCTCCAGCAGGTTGATGCAGCGCAGGAAGGTGCTCTTGCCCGAGCCGCTGGATCCGATCAGCGTGATCACGTCGCCCGGCTTCGCGGCCAGGGACACACCCTTGAGCACTTCGCGGTCGCCGTAGCGTTTATGGAGGTTGTCGACAACAAGACTGGCCGCGGACATCAACGGGCTCCCAGGAGTTTTCCGGTGCGGGTCGCTTCGCGCCCCGCGACTTTCGCGACCCGCGCCCCGGCCGTGACCAGGCGCAGCGTGTCGCGTGCAAACAGCAGCCCGTCGATGGGGCTCTTCAGGTCGGTCACCGAGCCGCTGATCGGATCGATGACCTGCGCGATCACGTCGCCGGTCTTCACGGTCTCGCCGACCTCGCGCAGGAAGGTCAGCACGCCGCCGACCGGCGACGGGACCGGGATCGAACCCGCCAGCGGGCGCGCGTCACCGACGGGCGCGGGCACCGGCGGCGGCGCGCCGTCCGGCGCGTCGGACGCGATCACGCCGCGGTGGATCAGGAAGTCCACGATCGCCTGCGCATCCCTGGCCGCCAGGTCGTGATGCACGTCCTGCTGGCCGCGCAGCTCCACCGTCACCGACAGGCAGGCCTGCGGGATCGGGAAGCGGTCGCCGAAGTGGGCCGCCCATTTCCGCCAGACCTGCGAGCAGGCCTCGTCGAACGGGTTGTCGCCCGAGTCCGTCGCCAGCAGCGTCACGCCGGCGCCGAGGAAGGCGGCCAGCGGCTCGCATTGCGGCCAGCACGGCGTCTCGGTGTAGAGGTGCATCACGGCCTGCGCGTCGCAGTGCAGGTCCAGCACCACGTCCGCGTCGCAGGCCATCAGCATCAGCGTCTTGCGCAGCGCCTTGAGCTCGGTGTCGGCAAGCGAGGCCTGCACCTCGGCCTTCAGCGCGGCGCGCAGCACCGCGACGTTGCGCGCCGGGTCGTCGCCCAGGCGCGGCTCGGCGTGTCTCGCGGCGGCCTCGATGTGCTCCGGGTAGTGGCGGTTGAAGTTCTCGCCCGACAGGCCTTCGAAACGGCCCAGGTGCGACTGCAGCCACCATTGCGAGAGCCCGATCGGATTGGCCATCGGCACGAGGATCACCTCGCCGCGCAGGCGGCCGGCGGCCTCCAGCACATCGAAGTGGCGGCGCAGGTGCCAGGCCGTGAGCATGCCGGGCAGTTCGTCGGCGTGCAGCGAGGCCTGGATGTAGACCTTCTGGCCCTGGCCGGCCTGGCCGTAGTGCAGCGAGACGAGCTCGCGCTGCGTGCCCGGAGTCGGGCTCGGGAGCGGATGTTGTCGGAGTTGCATGGGGAATGTCCGCTTCAGCGCGGCATCAGCGGCTTGAGCCAGCGCTTCTCGGCCTGATGGAAGAGACCGACCAGCACCAGCGTCATCGTGAAGTAGAAGATCGCGGCGGTGATGAAGGCCTCGAACGGGATGTAGTAGGTGGCGTTGACGTCGCGGGCGACGCCGGTGACGTCCATGATGGTGACGAGGCTGGCCAGCGCGGTGCCGTGCAGCATGAAGATGACCTCGTTGCTGTACGCCGGCAGCGCGCGGCGCAGCGCGTGCGGCACGACGATGCGGCGCAGCATCACCCAGCGGCTCATGCCCAGGGCCTTGGCGGCCTCGACCTCGCCGTGCGGCAGCGACCGGATCGAGCCGGCGACGATCTCCGTCGTGTACGCGGCGGTGTTCAGCACGAAGGTCAGGCAGGCGCAGAACCACGCCGAGCTGAACAGCGGCCACAGCGCGCTCTGCTGCATCCACTCGAACTGGCCCAGTCCGTAGTAGATGAGGAAGAGCTGCACCAGCATCGGCGTGCCGCGGAAGACGTAGGTGTAGGCCCAGACCGTGCGCGACAGCCACTTGATCGGCAGCGTGCGCAGCACGCCGAGCGGGATGGCCAGGGCCAGCCCGATGAGCAGCGAGATCGACAGCAGCTCGAAGGTGATGAGCGCGCCCTCGAAGTAGCGCGGGAGGTTCTCGACGATGGCGTCCAGGTTCATGGGGGATCGTGATTACAGCGAGTGGCGACGCACACCGATGGACAGGCGCTTCTGCAGCTGGTCGAAGACCAGTTCGGAGACGGAAGTGAAGACCAGGTAGATCAGCGCCACGGCGAGATAGAACACGAAGGGCTCGCGCGTGCCGGCGGCGGCCTGCGAGCCGCGCATCATGAGGTCGTGCAGCCCGATGACCGAGACGATGGCCGTGCTCTTGATCAGCACCAGCCAGTTGTTGGACAGCCCCGGCAGCGCATGCCGGAACATCTGCGGGAGCGTGATGCGCCACGCGACCTGCGCGGGGCTCATGCCGAAGGCCAGGCCCGCCTCGCGCTGCCCCGGCGGCACGGCCAGGAAGGCGCCGCGGAAGGCCTCGGTCAGGTAGGCGCCGAAGATGAACGCGATCGTCACCACGCCGGCGACGAAGGGGTTGATGTCGACCGGATCCTCATGTCCCAGCGACAGCGCGATGGCGTTCACCGCGACCTGTCCGCCGAAGAAGATCAGCAGGACCAGCACCAGGTCGGGCACGCCGCGGATCAGCGTCGTGTAGACGGTGGCCAGGCCCTTGGCGACGCGGAACTTCGACAGCTTGGCCATCGCGCCGATCATCCCCAGCACCATGGCCAGCGCCATCGAGCTGAGGGCCACGCCCAGGGTCAATACGGCGCCCTCGAGCAGGCTGGGCAGATAACCGTGCAGGAACATTCGACGGACCTTGTTCGTTCTGAAGGGACGTGGCCCCGCGGGGGCGGGCCCCCACCCCCCCGGGGGGGGCCCGGCCCCTGGCCCGGGCCGCCCGTGGGG
>CBIHMU010000110.1:0-17421 GCA_966211105.1 uncultured Burkholderiales bacterium | reverse complement strand
AGACCTCGTTCCGCGAAGAGACCGAGACCGACCTGTTCGGCGAGCAGGCCGTGCTCTGCGGCGGCGCCGTCGAGCTGATCAAGGCAGGCTTCGAGACGCTGACC
The DNA here is from genome assembly GCA_966211105.1 of uncultured Burkholderiales bacterium. Lineage (GTDB taxonomy): Bacteria > Pseudomonadota > Gammaproteobacteria > Burkholderiales > Burkholderiaceae_C > Roseateles. The sequence continues at coordinate 17,317 of CBIHMU010000110.1, read as the reverse complement.
GAAGCCGGTTATGCGCCGGAAATGGCCTACTTCGAGTGCCTGCACGAACTCAAGCTGATCGTCGACCTGATCTATGAAGGCGGCATCGCCAACATGAACTACTCGATCTCCAACAATGCGGAGTACGGCGAGTACGTGACCGGCCCGCGCGTGGTGACCGCCGCGACCAAGGACGCGATGCGCCAGTGCCTGAAGGACATCCAGACCGGCGAGTACGCCAAGTCCTTCATCCTGGAGAACAAGGCCGGCGCCCCGACGCTGATCAGCCGCCGCCGCCTGACCGCCGAGCACCCGATCGAGCAGGTCGGCGAGCAGCTGCGCGCGATGATGCCGTGGATCAAGGCCAACAAGCTGGTCGACAAGTCCAAGAACTGATCCACGCAGATCGCGTCAGATCAGTCCAGAAGGCCGCGCGGGTCGCACCGCGCGGCCTTTTCCATTGATGCAGTGAGTTATCCTCGCGCCCCATGAATTCGACCGAAAACAAGAGCGTGGACCTGCTCGACGAGGACGAGGCGGACGCCCTCGACGCCCCGCAGCGCCCGCGCCACAAGGGCATCTACCTGCTGCCCAACCTGTTCACGCTGGCGGCGCTGTTCAGCGGCTTCTACGCGATCGTGATGGGCATCGGCGGCCGCTTCGAGCAGTCGGTCTACGGCATCTTCGCCGCGATGGTGCTCGACAGCCTGGACGGCCGCGTCGCCCGCATGACCAACACGCAGAGCACCTTCGGCGAACAGATGGACTCGCTGTCCGACATGGTCTCGTTCGGCGCGGCACCCGCGCTGATCATGTATTCCTGGGCGCTGCAGGGGCTGGGCAAGTGGGGCTGGTTCGCGGCCTTCGTCTACATCGCCGGCGCCGCGCTGCGTCTGGCCCGTTTCAACACGAATATCGCGGTGGTGGACCGGCGCTTCTTCCAGGGCGTCCCCAGCCCGGCCGCCGCGGCGCTGGTGATGAGCCTGATCTGGGCGCTCGACAGCTCCGGCTACAAGGACATCCATCGCGATCCGACGCTGGCGTGGCTGGCCTTCGGCTTCACGCTCTATGCCGGCCTGACGATGGTGACCAACGCCCCGTTCTACAGCTTCAAGGACATCACCTTCAAGCGATCGGTGCCGTTCATCGTGCTGGTCGTGATCATGCTGGCCATCGCGGCGATCAACATCGATCCGCCGCGGGTGTTGTTCGGCGTCTTCTGCGCCTACGGCATCTCGGGTTACGTCGTCTACGCGGTGCGGCGCGCCAAAGGCAAGCCGGCCAGCGTGATCGCGATGTCCACCGACGAGCCCGATGAAGCGGGCCTTCACCGATAGCGAATGCTCGCGGCGCGGCCATTCGCCCACTGACGTTGACGCTGCACGCGCCGCGCCTCTATATTCAACCGCTATGACGTCCCCGGCCCGAATTGCGCTGCTACTACCAGGTGACCCTCGGGTTCGCTAGATCGCGCACGTCCGTCCATCCAGACGCTCATCCCAGATCAACGGCCCGAATGCAACTCGCAACGGGCCGTTCCTGTTTCTGGAGAGTCTGCGAGTTGCGCCCCTGAACCCACAGGAACGCTCTCATGCTCAAGCAACCGCAGACCAAGTACCGCGCCTTCGCCCCCATCGCCCTTCCGGACCGCCGCTGGCCCGACGTGCAGATCACGAAGGCGCCGCTGTGGCTGAGCACCGACCTGCGTGACGGCAACCAGGCGCTGATCGAGCCGATGGACCCCGAGCGCAAGCTGCGCATGTTCCAGATGCTGGTGAAGATCGGCTTCAAGGAGATCGAGGTCGGTTTCCCGTCTGCGTCGCAGACCGATTTCGACTTCGTGCGGCTGCTGATCGAGCAGGGGCACATCCCCGACGACGTGACGATCCAGGTGCTGACGCAGGCGCGCCAGCCGCTGATCGAACGCACGTTTGAGTCGCTCGTCGGTGCCAAGCGCGCCGTGGTCCACCTGTACAACGCCGTCGCGCCGGTGATGTGCCGCGTCGTGCTGGGCATGAGCGAGGACGAGATCGTCGATCTGGCCGTCACCCACACGCGGATGATCCGCGAGTTCGCCGACAAGCAGCCGGAGACGGACTTCCGCTTCGAGTATTCGCCGGAGATGTTCTCCAGCGCCGAGTTGAACTTCTCCAAGCGCGTCGTCGACGCGGTGACCGAGGCCTGGGGGGCGACCCCGGAGCGCAAGATCATCATCAACCTGCCGTCGACGGTCGAGCATTCCACGCCGAACCTGTTCGCCGACATGATCGAATGGATGGGGCGCAACGTCGAACGCCGCGACTGCATCGTGCTGTCGGTCCATCCGCACAACGATCGCGGCACTGGCACGGCCGCCGCCGAGCTGTCGATCATGGCCGGTGCCGACCGCCTCGAAGGCTGCCTCTTCGGCAACGGCGAGCGCACCGGCAACCTGGACCTGGTGAACGTCGCGCTCAACCTGTACACGCAGGGCGTGCATCCGGGACTGGATTTCTCCGACATCGACGAGATCCGCCGCTGCGTCGAGCACTGCAACCAGTTGCCGGTGCATCCGCGCCATCCGTATGTCGGCGAACTGGTCTACACCTCGTTCTCCGGCTCGCACCAGGACGCCATCAAGAAGGCCTTTGCCGCCCGCAAGGACGGCGATGTCTGGGAGATCCCGTACCTGCCGATCGACCCGAAGGACCTGGGTCGCAGCTATGAGGCGGTGATCCGCGTCAACAGCCAGTCGGGCAAGGGCGGCATCTCCTACCTGCTCGAGGCCGAGTACGGCATCGAACTCCCGCGCCGCCTCCAGATCGAGTTCAGCCAGATCGTCCAGGGCGTGATGGACACGAACGGCAAGGAGCTCGGCGCGGCCGATCTGTGGCGGATCTTCGACCGTGAGTACGGCGTGAAGCAGGCGCCCTCGCTGCACCCGCAGATCGACACGGCGGAAGACGGCCAGACCCGCGTCCAGGCGCAGGCCGACCTGTGCGTGCGCATGGTCAAGATCGACGGCCAGGGCAAGGGACCGATCGACGCGTTCGTCGAGGGCCTGAACAAGCTGCTGAAGACCCAGGTGCGGGTGCTGGACTACCACGAGCACGCGATGGGCAGCGGCGCCGACGCGCAGGCCGTGGCCTACCTGGAGCTCCGCGTGGGCGAAGCGACGCTGTTCGGCGTCGGCATGGACGGCAACATCGCGTCGGCGTCGCTGAAGGCGATCGTCTCCGGCCTGCGCCGCGCGTCGCAGCGTGGTGTACTGAAGCTGGCCGACCGCGTTGCCGTGTGAGATCCCGCGCGGCCCCTGTGCCGCGTGGGTGTCGCCCTGGCGCCGCCTAAACTCGCCGATCGGGCCGAGCCGGCCCGCGGCCCGCCACCGCAAGGAAGCCCCGACATGTCCGACCACCTGATCATCTTCGACACCACGCTGCGCGACGGCGAGCAATCGCCGGGCGCGTCCATGACCAAGGACGAGAAGCTGCGCATTGCGCGGCAGCTGGAGCGACTGAAGGTGGATGTGATCGAGGCGGGGTTCGCGGCGGCCAGCCAGGGCGACTTCGACGCGGTGAAGGCGATCGCCGACGCGATCCGCGACAGCATCATCTGCTCGCTGGCCCGCGCGAACGACCGCGACATCGCCCGCGCCGCCGAGGCGCTCAAGGGCGCGGCCCGCGCCCGCATCCATACCTTCATTGCGACCAGCGAGCTCCACATGGAGAAGAAGCTGCGCATGACCCGCGAGCAGGTGCTGGAACAGGCGACCCAGGCGGTGCGCTTCGCCCGCACGCTGACCGACGACATCGAGTTCTCGCCCGAGGACGGCTACCGCTCCGATCCGGAGTTCCTCGCCCGTGTCGTCGAGGCGGTGATCCGCGAGGGCGCACGCACCATCAATATCCCCGACACCGTCGGCTATGCAATCCCGGAGCTCTACGGCCAGTTCATCAAGACGCTGCGCGAGCGGGTGCCGAACTCGGACCAGGCGATCTGGAGCGTCCACTGCCACAACGATCTGGGCATGGCGGTGGCGAACTCGCTGGCCGGCGTGAAGATCGGCGGCGCCCGACAGGTCGAGTGCACCATCAACGGCCTGGGTGAACGGGCGGGCAACTGTTCGCTCGAAGAAGTCGTGATGGCGGTCAAGACGCGCCGGGACTATTTCGGGCTGGACGTGCGGGTGGATCCGTCCCAGATCGTCCCGGCCTCGAAACTGGTGTCGCAGACGACCGGTTTCGTGATCCAGCCGAACAAGGCCGTGGTGGGCGCCAATGCCTTCGCCCATGCGTCCGGCATCCACCAGGACGGCGTGCTGAAGGCCCGCGACACCTACGAGATCATGCGCGCCGAGGACGTCGGCTGGAGCGCCAACAAGATCGTGCTGGGCAAGCTCTCGGGGCGCAATGCGTTCAAGCAGCGGCTGCAGGAGTTGGGCGTCGTGCTGGAGTCGGAGGCCGAGATCAATGCCGCCTTCGTCCGTTTCAAGGACCTGGCCGACCGCAAGTCCGAGATCTTCGACGAGGACATCATCGCGCTGGTGATGGACGAGTCGGTCACCCAGGTCCAGGAGCACTTCCGGCTGGTGGCGCTGGCGCAGCGCTCGGAAACCGGCGAGCGGCCCCAGGCGGAGGTGGTCTTCGCCGAGGGGGATACCGAGCATCGCACCGAGAGCGACGGCAACGGTCCGGTGGACGCGGTGCTCAAGGCGATAGAGAGCAAGGTCCAAAGTGGGGCGGAAATGCTGCTGTATTCGGTCAGCGCAATCACCAGCGGCAGCACAGAATCGCAGGGCGAAGTCACGGTGCGACTGCAACATGCGGGTCGCGTGGTGAACGGCGTGGGGGCAGATCCCGATATCGTGGTCGCCTCGGCGAAAGCATATTTGAGCGCTCTCAACAAGTTGCAGAGCAAGACGGAGCGGGTCGCCGCCCAAGGTTGACAGGACAACGAACGCGGAGCCCTCGGCCGCGTCGGATGGCACGGATTCAGGCACTTTAAGAGCCTGCGTTAAGTCATTGATCTTGCCGGTCTTTCAGCGATCCCCTACACTCGCTCCCACTGACCTGGGGACTGGATTGAAGACCATTGCGACATTGCTGTCTGGTGCCGCGCTCAGCGGCGTCATGTTGCTGACGGGCTTGACCGCCAGTCTCGCGCCGATCCAATCGGCGCAGGCGGCCACCTCGTCGTCCTCCAAAGCCAAGGTGAAGAGCGTGCGGCAGGCCAAGCCGGCCCCGCGCTCTCCGCGCAAGGTGGCGGCCCGTGCGGCAGCCCCGATCCGGGAAGTCGTCCCGTCCAAACCGTCCTTCGGGACGATGTACGGCCTGCACGACACCGAAGATCCCCTCGACCTGAAATCCAGCGTCGCCTACGTCGTCGACCAGGACACCAACGAGGTCCTGTTCTCGAAGAATCCGTCGGCGGTCCTGCCGATCGCGTCCATCACCAAGCTGATGACCGCGCTGCTCGTCGTGGAGGCGAACCAGTCGCTCGATGACAAGATCGAGATCACCGACGAGGACAAGGACACCGAGAAGTTCACCGGCTCCCGCCTGGCCGTCGGCACGACGCTGACGCGCGGTGAACTCCTGCACCTGGCGCTGATGTCCTCGGAGAACCGCGCGGCGCATGCGCTCGGTCGGAACTATCCCGGCGGGCTGGAAACCTTCGTCGCGGCGATGAACGCCAAGGCCCAGATGCTGGGCATGATGGATACCCATTACGTCGAGCCGACCGGCCTGTCCAGCCGCAACCAATCGAGCGCCGCCGACCTCGCCAAACTGGTGAAGGTGGCGCACTCGTTCCCGCTGATGCGCGAGCTGTCGACCTCGTCCGAATACACCGTGGCGCTGGGCCGCAAGCAGGTCCGCTTCGGCACGACCAACGGCCTGGTCCGCAAGGGCGACTGGGACATCGGCCTGCAGAAGACCGGTTTCATCAACGAGGCCGGTCAGTGCCTGGTCATGCAGGCGCAGCTCGCCGGCCGCAAGCTGATCATGGTGTTCCTGGATTCCGCCGGGAAGTACTCGCGCATCGGCGATGCCGAACGCGTGCGCAAGTGGCTGACCGGCGCTGCGTCGCCGTTGGCGGCCGTGGCGACTCCGGCGACCGTCGGCGCGACGTCGCTGACTCCGGTGCTCTCGGCCAAGTAGGCGTCGGTAGCGCCGGAATGAAAGAAGCGGGCCTTGAGCCCGCTTCGTCGTTTTCCATCCGTCTTCCGAGCCATCTTCCGAGCCGTCTCAGCCCCGGAAACCGAGCGAGGCCGAGATCCGCGTCGCCGTCTCCTTCAGGCGAGGCAGCCAGCCTTCTTCCAATCGGTCCGCGGGCGCCGAGATCGACAGTCCCGCCACCAGCTTGCCCTGGTCGTCGTAGATGCCGGCGGCCATGCAGCGCACGCCCAGTTCGAGCTCCTCGTCGTCGCGGGCGACGCCGCGTTGACGGACCAGCGCCATCTCGCGTTCGAGCAGGTTGATCTCGGTCAAGCTGTTGCGCGTGTGACCGGACAGGCCGGTCCGCGTCGCATACGCGCGCACGCGCTGAGGATCGTCGCTGGCCAGGAAAAGCTTGCCGACCGACGTCAGGTGCAGCGGCGCGCGGCCACCGACTGCGCGCACGACCTGCATGCCGCTGCGCTCGGAGTAGGTGCGCTCGATGTAGACGATCTCGTCGCCCTGCCGGACCGACAGGTTGACCGGCTGGTGGGTCAGCTTGTGAAGCTCCCGCATCGGGCCGATCGCGGCTTCGCGCACGTCCAGTCGAGCCTTCACCAGGTTGCCCAGTTCCAGCAGCCGCATGCCCAGCCGATAGCTGCCAGCCTCCGGACGGTCCACGAAACGTCCCAGGGTCAGGTCGTTGAGGATGCGGTGGGCGGTCGATGGATGCAGGCCGGTGGTCTCGGCGATCAGCTTCAGCGACACGGGGTCCTGATGCTGGGCCAGAACGTCCAGCAGCGCGAACGTGCGCTCGAGGACCTGGATGGCGGGGGACTGGAGCTCCTTGGACTTCATGCGGACGATTGTGATGGATTTCTCACGGGTTTTGCATGGCGAAACCGAGAGGCGCATCTACCGCGCGCGATCCGTCGTATTTGCCCATCAGCGGTGCGCGGACCGGGCGACGAGGGGCGTCAGACGGACGTTTTGACGACGGAGTGCCGCATTGCGGAACGGCTCGCCGACAGGCCGCTGCGAACCGCGCCCTCGAGGGTGGCCGGGTAGGGGCCCGCCAGGTAGTCGCCGGCGGCCCAGATCCCCGGCGCGATCGCGGCGTCAGGCCGGATCAGATCGGGCGTGCAGGCGAAGGTCGCGCGCTTCTCGCTGAGCACGCGGACGATCTTCGGCGGCGTCACCCACTGGAAATGCGCGCGCGCCTGCGCCAACGCTGCAGCGCCGGTGGCCGCCAGCCCTTGTGCCACCCACGGCGCGGCACCGCTGACCACGAGGCTGAACAGTCCCGGATGCTGACCAAGTTGGCCGAGGTCGAACGCGAACTGCGCCGGTTCCGTCGCCGATTCGCGCAGCGCCACCATCGGTGCCGGCAGCGACGAGCCTGCGCTGTCCAGGTAGACGGTGACGATCGGCTGGAACTCGAACGCGTTGGCCGTGGCGCTCCAGTGGGGCGCCAGATCCCGGGTGAGGCGGGCGGCCTCGACGGAGGTGCACGCCACGATGACGGCGTCGAACGCTTCGCCATCGACGGTCCACCGCCGCCCCGCTGCGTCGAGGCGCTGGACGCGCTGCGTGCGGATCTCCGTGCCCCGCGACAGCAGCCAGGTGCGCGCGGGCGCCGGCAGCAGCGCGCTCAGTCCTCGCCGGGGCAGCAGCAGATCCGCGCTGCCTGGGCCGTTGAACAGGGCGTCCTTGAGCACCCGCAGGAAGACTTGCGCGCTGGCCTGGGCGGACGGCGTGTTGAGCGCCGCGACGCACAGCGGATCGATCAGATCGTCGCGCACCGCGCGGGGGAGCCGCGCACAGAGCTGGGCGACCGTCAGCGCCGGATCGCAGCGGAAACCGCGCATCGTCCACAGGCTGCTCGCCGCCAGGAATCGCAGCCGGTCCTGCCAGGACCAGGCCGAGCAGCCCAGCACGCCTCGCAGGAAGGCGAGGGTGGGTGGCCCCGACGGCAGTCGCAAGGTCTCGCGATCGGGATAACGCAGCCGCAGCGGCATGCGGAGCAGGTCGGCAGCCGGATCGCCACCGACGCGCCGCATCAGCGCGAGCGTGTCCGTGTAGGCGCCGATCAGGATGTGCTGGCCGTTGTCGAGCGCCGGCTCGAGGCCTTCCAGGCTGCGCGCGCGTCCGCCAAGCGACGGCGCCATCTCGAACAGCGTGACCGCGGCGCCCAGCGACACGGCTTCGACGGCCGCGGCGAGCCCCGCCCAGCCGCCGCCGATGACGGCCAAGCGCGTCACGTCAGCGCCCGCGCCAGTTCGTCTTCATCGCGATCCACAGCTTGCGCAGCGGCGTCAACGCGATGCGCTGGTGCAGGACCTGGAAGTTCTCCGCCTCGATCTCGCGCAGCAGCGTGCGATAGATGTTCGCCATCATGAGACCGGGCTTCTGCGCCTTGCGATCGGTGTCGGACAGCAGGGCCACCGCCTCGTCGTACAGCGCGTGCGCGCGCTCCGCCTGGAACTTCATCAGCGCGGTGAAGCGGTCGCTGTAGCCCCAGGGAGCGTCGCGCTTGAGGATCTCGTGCGCCTTCACGTCGAACTGCTGCAACTCGCTCACCGGCAGGTAGATGCGGCCGCGTCGCGCGTCGTCGCCGACGTCGCGGATGATGTTGGTGAGCTGCATCGCCTGACCCAGCTTGTGCGCGTAGGCGACGGTCTGCGGATCCGTGCGGCCGAAGATGCCCGACGCCACCTCGCCCACCACGCCCGCCACCAGATGGCAGTAGCGCTGCAAGCCGGGGTAGTCGAGGTAGCGCGTCTGTTCCAGATCCATCTGGCAGCCGTCGATGACGGCCAGCAGGTGCTCGACGCGGATGTCGTAGTCCTTCACGTGCGGCATCAGCGCCTTCATCGCGGGATGCGAGGGCTGGCCGTTGAAGGCGCTCATCGCCTCCTTGCGCCACCAGGCCAGCTTGGTCGCGGCGACGCCCGGATCGGACACCTCGTCGACGACGTCGTCGACCTCTCTGCAGAACGCATAGAAGGCCGTGATCGCCGCACGACGCGGCGGCGGCAGGAAGAGGAAGGCGTAATAGAAGCTCGAGCCGCTCGCGGCGGCTTTCTGCTGGACGTACTGCTCGGGCGTGGAGGCGCCGGCGGCAGTCGTCTTGTCGGAGGCCTTGTCGGCGGTCTTGTCAGTGTTGGTGCTCATCGCGCCGTCCCTTCGCGGCGTGGGTTCGTCCGGTCTGCCGGCATCGTCAGGGCGCGCCACAGCAGGAGCGGCGCGTCGGACGCGCCGATCGTGGGCCGTCTCAGCAGGGCGTCGAAACGGTTCGATGCCAGCTTGTCGAGGATACGGAGGCCGCCTTGTACCACCAAGCGCAGCTCCCAACCGGCCCGGCCCGGGATCCGGCGGGCCAGCGGCGCCCCTTCGCCCATCAAGTCGCGGGCCCAGCCGCAGAGTTCCGCGATCAGCGCGCGGGCGTCCGGACTGTCGCGCAGCGACAGCAGGTCCTGTCCCCCGACGCCGTGACGCCGGCGGTCCTCCAGCGGCGCGTAGATCCTGCCGCGTGGGCCGTCGACGGTGAAGTCCTGCCAGAAGTTGATCAGTTGCAGCGCCGAGCAGATCGCGTCCGAGCGCCGCAGCGACTCGGCGTCGCTGATGCCGTACAGGTGCAGCAGCAGGCGCCCGACGGGGTTGGCCGAACGGCGGCAGTAATCCAGCAGCTCGACGCGGGTCGCGTAATCGGTCTTCACGAGGTCCTGCTCGAAGGCATCGAGGAGATCTTCCAGCAGCGGCACGGGCAGGCGGTACTCGACCAGGGTGCGTCCCAGCGGCGTGAACACGCGCGTCGCCCAGCGCGGAGAGGGGGGCCGGCCCGCCGCGACGGCGCGCAGGTCGGCGCGGAACTCCGCCAGCGCGCGCAAGCGCTGCGCGGGCGCGGCGTCGCCTTCGTCGGCGAGGTCGTCGGCGGTCCGCGCGAACCGGTAGATCGCCATGATCGCGGGACGCAGCGCCGGCGGGCTCAGCCAGGAGGCGACAGGAAAGTTTTCGTAGTGCTCTATGCTCACGGGCGGCATTCTCCGCTGAGCGAGCGATGCCGTTTGCGTCAACCTGATGTCCCGAACCCCCGCGGTTTGTCGACGGGCGTCAATCTCCGCAAACCACGAGCAGTACCCCAGTGAACCGTACGCCGTCGGTTTGACACGTTCGGACACGCTGAATACATTACTGACCGGTCAGTCAGTTACTCCGATGCCCCCGGTCGGGCGTCGTGGCTTTGTCGAGGTGTTCATGCCCCAACGGTCTCTAGTGTCCCTGCCCGCCGGCGTGTCCGGCGCCGTGTCCGAACCTGCCTTCGCCGGTTCCAGGGGGCGCGTGTCGAAGTGGCTCCAGGCGGCTGCCGCCTTGGCCGCCGTGGTGGTGCTGGCCGCCTGCGGCAAGCAGGCGCCGCCGCCCGAGCCGGAGCGCTATGTGCGCACCCTGGTGCTGACGCCGCAATCGGCCGGCCTGCAACGCGAGTTCGCCGCTGAAGTGCGGGCTCGCCTGGAGTCCCGGCTGTCCTTCCGCGTCCCCGGCAAGATCCTGGAGCGCAAGGTGGACCTCGGCTCGGTGGTCAAGCCGGGTCAGGTGCTGGCTCGGATCGACAGTTCGGATCTGGTGCTCGCGCAGGAGGCCGCCAAGGCCAACGTGCTGGCGGCGCGTGTCAATCGCGACCAGCTGGGCGCGGACTACAAGCGCTACATCGATCTCCACAAGCAGGGGTTCATCAGCGCCGCCGAGCTGGACCGCCGCGACGCCGCGTTCAAGGCCGCGCAGGCGCAGTTCGAATCCGCGCGCGCGCAGTCCGACGTGCAGCGCAACCAGGCGCAGTATTCGAGCCTGGTCGCCGACGCCGCCGGTGTCGTGACCGGCATCGACGCGGAGCCCGGCATGGTCGTGGCCGCTGGCACGCCGGTGGTGCGCGTGGCCAACGACGGGCCGCGGGACATCGTGTTCTCCGTGTCCGAAGACCAGATCGCGCTGGTGCGCGCCGCCGCGGCGCGGCCGGACGGCATGAAGGTCCGCCTCTGGACCGACACCAAGGCCGACGCGCAGCCGATCAAGCTGCGCGAACTCGCCGCTGCCGCCGACCCGGTGACGCGGACCTTCCTGGTCAAGGCTGAGCTGAACAACCAGAACGTGCACCTCGGGCAGACCGCGACGGTCGTGCTGACGGGCACGCCGTCGGACAACGCGATCAAGCTGCCGCTGAGCGCGGTGATGGAATCGCAGGGCAAGAGCGCCGTGCTGCTGCTCGATCCCAAGACGATGACGGTGAGTCCGAAGGCGGTGACCGTCGTCGGCGCCGAAGGCAACGAACTGGTCGTGCAAGGCCTGTCGCCCGGCATGGAAGTCGTGACCGCCGGCGGTCACGTGCTCACGCCGGGGCAGAAGGTCAGGCGCTTCGTCCCGCCCGGAACGCCGACGGAAGGCGCCGCGCCCGCGCCCGCTCCGGCGACCGCTTCGCGCTGAGCCTCGGGAGCCCTGAATGAGCAACCCGAGCCGCGCCGGTTTCAACCTCTCGCGCTGGGCGCTGGAGCATGCCCCGCTGACGCGCTACCTGATGGTGGTGCTGATGGTGCTGGGCTTCGCCGCCTACTTCCAGCTGGGCCAGGACGAAGACCCGCCGTTCACCTTCCGCGCGATGGTCGTGCAGGCCTACTGGCCCGGCGCGACACCGCAGCAGATGGCCGAGCAGGTCACCGACAAGATCGAGCGCACCCTGCAGGAGGTGCCGCACGCCGACAAGATCCGCAGCTACACCAAGCCGGGGGAGTCCCTCACCATCTTCCAGGTGAAGGACAACACCGCGCCGGGCGAGGTGCCGCAGCTCTGGTACACGGTCCGCAAGAAGATCGGCGACCTGCGGGCCACGCTGCCGCAGGGCGTGCTGGGGCCGTTCTTCAACGATGAATTCGGCGACGTCTACGGCTCGATCTTCGCGCTGTCGTCCGACGGCGGTTTCTCGATCGAGGAACTGCGCCAGCAGGCCGAGGCCGTCCGTTCCGAGCTGCTGCGCGTGCAGGACGTGGCCAAGGTCGACCTGTTCGGCGTCCAGGCGGAGAAGCTCTTCATCGAGATCTCGCAGAAGCGCCTGGCCGAACTGGGCCTGGACTTCAACCAGGTCGTGTCGCAGCTCAACGCGCAGAACGCGGTCGAGAGCGCCGGCACGATGGACGCGGGCAGCGCCAACGTGCAGATCCGCATCGAGGGCCAGCTCAATTCGGTCCAGGCGCTGAGCGACTTCCCGATCCGCGGCACCAATGCGCAGACCGGCGCGGGCAGCAGCATCCGCCTGGGCGACATCGCCAAGGTCCGTCGCGGCTACGTCGATCCGGCCACGACCATGGTCCGCTTCAACGGCAAGCAGGTCGTCGCGCTGGGTGTGTCGATGGGCAAGGGCGGCGACATCATCGCGCTGGGCAAGGCGCTGCAGGCCAGCGTCAAGCGACTGCAGCAGCAACTGCCGGCCGGCATGTCGCTGGCGCAGATCCAGGACCAGCCCACAGCCGTGAAGAGCTCGGTGGGTGAGTTCGTGCACGTGCTGATCGAGGCCGTCGTCGTCGTGCTGGGCGTGAGCTTCATCGCGCTGGGCCTGCACACCAAGCCGCTGCGCATCGACGTCTGGCCGGGCCTGGTCGTGGGCATCACGATCCCGCTGGTGCTGGCGATCACCTTCGTCGTGATGTTCTACGCCGGCGTGGGGCTGCACAAGATCTCGCTGGGGTCGCTGATCATCGCGCTCGGCCTGCTCGTCGACGACGCCATCATTGCCGTCGAGATGATGGTGCGCAAGCTCGAGGAGGGCTACGACAAGATGCACGCGGCGACGTATGCCTACGACGCCACCGCCAAGCCGATGCTGACCGGCACCTTGATCACCGCCGTCGGCTTCCTGCCGATCGGCCTGGCGAAGTCCACCGTCGGCGAATACACCTATGCCATCTTCGCGGTGACCGCGGCGGCGCTGGTGATCTCGTGGCTCGTGTCGGTGTACTTCGTGCCCTACCTCGGCGCGCTGCTGCTGAAGACCCGCGCCGGCCACGAGGGCGAGGCGCACGAGGTCTTCGACACGCCGTTCTACAACCGGTTCCGCCGCTGGGTGGCGTGGTGCGTGTTCAACCGCTGGAAGACGATCGGCCTGACGATCCTGGTGTTCGTGCTCGGCCTGGCCGGCATGGGCAAGGTGCAGCAGCAGTTCTTCCCGGACTCGAGCCGGCCCGAGATCCTCGTCGACCTGTGGCTGCCCGAGGGCGCCACGATCGCGCAGAGCAACGTCATCGCCAGGCGCTTCGAGGCCCGCATGGCCAAGGAGCCGCTGGTGGGCAGCATCGCGACCTGGGTGGGTTCGGGCGTGCCGCGCTTCTACCTGCCGCTGGACCAGATCCTGCCCAACACCAACGTGAGCCAGGCCATCATCCAGCCCAGGACGCCGGCCGATCGCGAGACGCTGCGCCACAAGCTGCCGCAGATCCTGGCCCAGGAGTTCTCCGAGGTGCGCGGCCGCGTGAAACTGCTGCCCAACGGGCCGCCGGTGCCGTACCCGGTGCAGTTCCGCATCGCCGGCGACGATCCCGCGCAGTTGCGGATCTACGCCGACCGCGCGAAGGAGCAGATGCGCGCCAACCCCAACATGGTCGGCGTCAACGACGACTGGAACGAGTCCATCAAGGTCCTGCGCCTGCAGGTCGACCAGGACAAGGCCCGCGCGCTGGGCGTGACCAGCCAGAGCATCGCGCAGGCGGCGCGCATCCTCGTGACCGGCACCACGGTGGCGCAGTACCGGGAAGCCGACCGGCTGATCGACATCGTCCTGCGCCAGCCGGTGCAGGAGCGCGACACGCTGTCCGAACTCGCCAACGCCTACGTGACGACGGCCTCGGGCCGCTCGGTGCCGCTGACGCAGATCGCCAAGCCCCAGTTCACCTGGGAGCCTGGCGTGATGCATCGCGAGAGCCGCCAGTTCGCGATCACCGTGCAGGGCGACGTCATCGAGGGCCTGCAGGGCGCGACCGTGACGAACCAGCTCTGGCCCGCGCTCGACGCGATGCGCAAGGACATGCCGCCCGGCTACTCGATCTCGATCGCTGGCGCGGTGGAGGAGAGCAGCAAGGGCACCGGCTCGATCGCGGCCGGCGTGCCGATCATGCTGTTCATCACCTTCACGTTGCTGATGCTGCAGCTGCACAGCTTCTCGCGCGCCATGCTGGCCTTCCTGACCGGCTTCCTCGGGATCGCCGGCGTGTCCGCGGCACTGCTGCTGCTGAACCGTCCGTTCGGCTTCGTCGCGCTGCTGGGCGTCATCGCGCTGATGGGGATGATCCAGCGGAACTCCGTCATCCTGATCGACCAGATCGAGCAGGACCGCGCGCGGGGCGTGCCGCCGGCGCAGGCGATCGTCGAGTCCGCCGTGCGTCGTCTGCGCCCGATCGCGCTGACCGCCGCGGCCGCCGTGCTGGCGATGGTGCCGCTGTCGCGCAGCGTGTTCTGGGGGCCGATGGCCGTGGCCATCATGGGCGGCCTGATCGTGGCCACCGTGCTGACGCTGCTGGCGCTGCCGGCGATGTACGCGGCCTGGTTCCGTGTCGAACGGGACAAGGACGCCGGCATCGCGCCGTCCACGCATTGACCGTCCGCTGACCAGGCCGGGAGCCCGCAGGGGTTTCCCCCGCCCGGGACGGGCGGGGGGGCGTCGGCAAGCGTCGATTCCTTGATTACAATCGCCGGTTTTCCGGATCGCGGAGGGCAGGGCCCTGGGCTCTTCCTTCGCGTCATGAATTACCAAGGGGCCGTCGCGCAGACTGCGCGCAGACAGCGCGCGGCGAACGCGACGACCTCAGTTCACCCGGCGCGGGTGGCGAAATTGGTAGACGCACCAGGTTTAGGTCCTGACGCCTTCACGGGCGTGCCGGTTCGAGTCCGGCCCCGCGCACCACCCTCTCAACTGATTCCGAGTCCACTATGGCTGTCACCGTCGAAACTCTCGAAAAGCTCGAACGCCGCATCACGCTCACGCTGGCGGCCACTGTCATCAACTCCGAAGTCGAATCCCGCCTGAAGAAGCTGGCCCGCACGGTCAAGGCCGACGGCTTCCGTCCGGGCAAGGTGCCGATGTCCTTCGTGGCGCAGCGCTACGGCGCACAGGTCCAGTACGAAGTCGTCAACGACAAGCTGGGCGAGGCCTTCAGCGCCGCCGCCAATGAGGCCAAGCTGCGTGTCGCCGGCATGCCCAGCATCGCCCAGAAGGACGAAGCGGCCGAAGGCGAACTGGCGTTCGACGCGACCTTCGAGGTCTACCCGGAAGTGAAGATCGCCGATCTGGCCGACGCCGAGATCGAGCGCGTCTCCGCCGACGTGACCGATGAAGCCATCGACAAGACCGTCGAGATCCTGCGCAAGCAGCGCCGTTCGTTCGCCCAGCGCGGCGCGGCGGACGTGGCCGCCGACGGCGACCGCGTCACCATCGACTTCGAAGGCAAGATCGACGGCGAACCCTTCGCCGGCGGCAAGGCCGACGGCTTCCAGTTCCTGCTGGGCGAAGGCCAGATGCTCGAAGCCTTCGAGAAGGCCGTTCGCGGCATGAAGGCCGGCGAATCGAAGACCTTCCCGCTCGCGTTCCCGGCCGACTATCACGGCAAGGACGTCGCCGGCAAGGAAGCCGACTTCCTGGTCACGGTCAAGAAGATCGAGGCCCAGCACCTGCCCGACGTGAACGAATCGTTCGCCAAGGCGCTGGGCATCAAGGAAGGCACGGTCGACGCCCTGCGCGCCGACATCAAGAAGAACCTCGAGCGCGAAGTGAAGTTCCGCGTGCTGGCCAAGAACAAGGGCGCCGCGATGGACGCGCTGGTCAACAAGGCCGAGCTGGACGTGCCCAAGTCGCTGATCGCCGGCGAGGCCGAGCGCATGGTCGCCAACGCCCGTGAAGACCTGAAGAAGCGCGGCATCAAGGACGCCGACAAGGCCCCGATCCCCGCCGAGCTGTTCAACGACCAGGCCGAGAAGCGCGTGCGCCTGGGTCTGGTGGTGGCCGAGCTGGTCCGTTCGCAGAACCTGCAGGCCAAGCCCGAACAGCTGCAGGCCCACATCGAAGAGATCTCGCAGAGCTACGAGAAGCCGGCGGAAGTCGTGCGCTGGTACCTGTCGGACCGCGAGCGCATGGCCGAGGTCGAAGCCGTCGTGATCGAGAACAACGTCACCGACTTCATCCTGGGCAAGGCCAAGGTCACCGACAAGCAGCTGCCGTTCGACGAGCTGATGGCCACGGCCTGATCGTCGGACACGCGGTCCTGGCGCAAGGTTTTTCGGCGTTGCCCTTGATTCGCCGCAAACCCATCGCCAAGTAAGGCGCCAGGCCGCGAGGCCGGCGCCTTTTTCTTTCCCCGGCGCTACCGTCGCGAGGACCACGGCCCGAAAGGGGCCACCCTCGCACGGTCAGGGGATGGAGCGCACGACATAATGGTTTGTCGTGATCTCGAACCACATCAGAGGATTTCATGAGCGCGCTTGAAACCAGCAACCTGGGCATGGTGCCCATCGTCATCGAACAGTCGGGCCGCGGCGAGCGCGCCTACGACATCTACAGCCGCCTGCTGCGCGAGCGCATCGTCTTCCTGGTCGGCCCGGTGAACGATGCCGTCGCCAACCTGGTGGTCGCGCAGTTGCTGTTCCTGGAGAGCGAGAACCCCGAGAAGGAGATCTCGCTGTACATCAACTCGCCGGGCGGCAGCGTCTCGGCCGGCATGTCGATCTACGACACGATGCAGTTCATCAAGCCATCGGTGTCCACGCTGTGCATGGGCATGGCCGCCTCGATGGGCGCCTTCCTGCTGGCCGCGGGCGAGAAGGGCAAGCGCTTCGCGCTGCCGAACTCCAAGATCATGATCCACCAGCCGCTCGGCGGCGCCCAGGGTCAGGCCACGGACATCGAGATCCACGCCCGCGAGATCCTCAAGACGCGCGAGCAGCTGAACCGCATCCTGGCCGAGCGCACCGGACAAAGCCTGGAAAAGATCCAGGCCGACACCGAGCGCGACTACTTCATGTCCGCGGCCGAGTCGGCGACCTACGGTCTGATCGACAAGGTCATCGAGAAGCGCTGAGATCGCGCATCGGAGTGAGGGCCCGGGCCCACTCCCGGTGTGCTGTCTCTTATACACATCTCCGAGCCACGAGACGGACTCCTATCGCGTATGCCG
>CBIHMU010000109.1:0-17555 GCA_966211105.1 uncultured Burkholderiales bacterium | reverse complement strand
CGCGGCCTGCAGTTCAACCTGCTGAGCCTGCTCGGCCGCGGCGCCCGCCAGCAAGCCGGCGCCCGCGCGCTTGAACGCGAACAGGCCCGGGTCGCGCAGCAACTGCTCGACGTCGCCGGACAGGCGCGCCGACGCTGGATCCAGGCCGTCGCCTCGCAGGAGCAACTGCGGCATGCGCGCACGGTGCTGGATTCGGCCTCGGCCGGCGCCGAGCTCGCGCTGCGGATGCGGCAGGCCGGCAACGTCAGCGCGCTGCGCCTGGCGCGCGAGCGCACGGTGCTGGCCGAATCCCAGCTGGCGATGGAGCAGGCGCAGTTGCAAGCCGCGGGCGATCGCGAGGCGCTGATCCGCGCGATCGGCCTCTGGGGCGACGATCTCGCCCTGCTCAAGCTGCCCGAGCGGCTGCCGGACGTACCTGTCGACTTCAGGACGGCGGACGATGTCGAACGTCAGGCGGTCGCGCAGCGGCTCGACATCCTCGCAGCGAAGCGCGAATCGGAGCAGCTCGCGGCACGACTGGGCCTCACGCGCCAGACCGGCCGTGTCAACGTGCTGGAGCTCGGCCTGCAGCGCAACAGCAGCAACGAGGAACCGACGCAGCGTGGCATCGAGCTCAGCGTCGAATTGCCGCTGTTCGACTGGGGCCAGGCACGTGTCGCGGGTGCGCGCGAGGCCTACGGCCAGTCGCTGGAACGCACCGCGCAGGTCGCGATCGAGGCGCGTTCCGACGTGCGCGTCGCGCGGACCCGCGCGGAAGCCGCCTGGCGCATCGCCCGGCGCCATCACGACGAGGTGCTGCCGCTCGCCCGGCAGGTCTCCGACGAGACCCTGCTCCGCTACAACGGGATGCTGGTCGGCGTGATGGACCTGCTGGCCGATGCCCGTGTGCAGGCGCGCGCCGTGTCCGCGACGCTGGCCGCGCAGCGCGATTTCTGGCTCGCGGAATCGACGCTGTCGCAGAGCCTGCTCGGACCGGTGCGCGATGACGCGGCCACCGCCTCTTCTTCCTCGACCGTTGCTGCGCCTGAAGGCGCCGGCGGCGCCGCGCATTGAACGCGCGGCTTCGAAAGGACCTACCGATGATTTCCCGGAGAAACCTCTTCGCCCGAGCAGCCGCGGGAGCGGCGCTCGGCGCCGCCGGCGCGGTGAACGCGAGCGGGGTGTCGCGCGTCGCCATGGCCGCACTGCCCGAACCCGCCCAGCGCGACAGCGCCGACACCGCGCCGCCGCTGACGCCGCCGAACGGACGTCCCTACAACCCCGTCGTCACGCTGAACGGCTGGACGCTGCCCTGGCGCCTGCGCGACGGCGTCAAGGAGTTCCACCTCGTCGCCGAGCCGGTCCTGCGCGAACTCGCGCCCGGCACCACGGCGCACCTGTGGGGCTACAACGGCCAGTCGCCCGGTCCGACGATCGAGGTCGTCGAAGGTGACCGCGTCCGCATCTACGTGACCAACCGCCTGCCCGAGCAGACCAGCGTGCACTGGCACGGCCAGCGCCTGCCCAACGGCATGGACGGGGTGTCTGGCCTGACGCAGCCGGCGATCAAGCCGGGCGAGACCTTCGTCTACGAGTTCGTCGCTCGGCGCCCGGGCACCTTCATGTACCACCCGCATGCCGACGAGATGACGCAGATGGCGATGGGCATGATGGGCTTCTGGGTCACGCATCCCAAGGCGCGACATCCGCAGATCGCCGAGGTGCAGCGCGACTTCTGCTTCCTGCTCTCCAGCTACGACATCGATCCCGGCAGCTACACGCCGCGAACGATGACGATGACCGACTTCAACCTGTGGACCTGGAACAGCCGCATCTTCCCGGGGATCGACACGCTCAACGTCCGGCAGGGCGACCGGGTGCGGATCCGCGTCGGGAACCTGACGATGACCAACCACCCGATCCATCTGCACGGGCATGAGTTCGAGGTCACCGGCACCGACGGCGGCCCCGTGCCGAAGACGGCGCGCTGGCCCGAGGTCACGACCGATGTGGCGGTCGGGCAGATGCGGCAGATCGAGTTCCTCGCGGACGAGCCGGGCGACTGGGCGATCCACTGCCACAAGAGCCACCACACGATGAATGCGATGGGGCACCAGGTCGACACGCTGATCGGCGTGGACCACCGCGGGCTTGCGGCGCGCATCAACAAGGTCATCCCCGACTACATGGCGATGGGGGAGCGCGGCATGGCCGACATGGCCGAGATGGAGATGCCGCTGCCCGAGAACACCGTGCCCATGATGACGGGGCAGGGGCCGCACGGGTCGCTCGAGATGGGCGGCATGTTCAGCGTGATCAAGGTGCGCAAGGACCAGAAGCCTGGCGACTACAGCGATCCGGGTTGGTACGCGGCGCCGGCGGGCACCGTGGCCCGTTCTGTCGCGGCGCCTGCCGCAGCGCCTGCCGCGCCTGCCGCCGCCGTCCCCACCTCGGAACCGCTGCGCGTCCGAAAGCCTGATGGCCACGGACATCACGGGCATTGAGCCCCAGCGCTGCCCATCGTCACGAATTCAGAAAGTCACTCTCATGAACCGCATTCACGCAGGCCTTGCCGTACTCACCGCTGTCCTGACCGCTGCCGCCTTGCCGGCCCGCGCGCAAGGGCATTCGCACGAAGGCCACGACCAGCAGGCGGAGTCTGCCGATGCCGCCACGCCGTCCTCGCAGGACTGGATTCCGGCGGAGGTCCGCCGCGTCGACGTCGTGCAGCAGAAGCTCACGCTCAAGCATGGCGACATCCGCCACCTGGACATGCCGGGCATGACGATGCCGTTCCGGCTCGCGCCCGGCGTGGTGAGCGCGGCGCAGCTGTCCGCGATCAAGGCCGGCGACAGGGTGGAGGTCCGGATCGAGTCGCGCGACGGCGCACCGACGATCATCGAACTGCGTCCGGCGACTGCCTCGAATTGACGGCGGGCCGCCGCTGGTTCAGGGACGGCTGTGCTTGAGGTCTTGGCGCTTGCCGTCAAGGCCTCATGCACTGGCGACCAAGCGCTGAGAAGACGCAGATGGAAAGCTGCCTCCCGGATCGCGGACAATCGCGTCCATGGCGATTCAATGGTTTCCCGGGCACATGCACAAGACCCGGGGCGCGATCCGCGAGCGCATGAAAAGCGGGATCGACGTGGTCATCGAGATGCTCGATGCCCGCGTGCCCGCGAGCAGCGCCAATCCGCTGCTCGCGCAGCTGACACAGGGGCGGCCGGCGCTGAAGCTGCTCAACAAGCAGGATCTGGCGGACCCGGCGCGCACGGCGGAGTGGCTGGCGTTCTATCGCGCGCAGCCGAACACCCACGCGGTCGCGATCCATCAGGGTCAGCCCGGTCTCGCGAAGCTGATGGCGGCCGAATGCCGCGCGCTGGCGCCGACCCGCGGCGGGCTGGACAAGCCGCTGCGCGTGCTGATCTGCGGCATCCCGAACGTCGGCAAGTCGACGCTGATCAACACGTTGGTCGGCAAGCGCGCCGCGGCCACCGGCGACGAGCCCGGCATCACCAAGATCGAGCAGAAGATCCTGCTCGACAAGGGCGTCTACCTGTTCGATACGCCGGGCATGCTGTGGCCCAAGATCCGGGTGCCCGAAGCAGGCATCAACCTCGCCGCCAGTGGTGCGATCGGCCGCAACGCCTTCGAGGAAGAGGTGGTCGCGCTGGACCTGCTCGGCTACCTGCGTCTGCACTATCCGCAGTCGCTCAAGACCCGCTACCAGCTCGAGCCCGACGCCTCGCTGCTCGACGGGGAGGTGCTGCAGTTGATCGGCAAGCGCCGCGGCGCCGTGCTGTCGGGCGGACGCATCAACATGCAGAAGGCGGCCGAGGTCCTGCTGTACGACCTGCGCCAGGGACAGCTCGGGCGGATCACCCTGGAGACGCCGGGCGAGTTCGACGAATGGACCGCCGCCGCGGACGCCGCTGAAGCCGCCAGGATCGCCGAGAAGGAAGCCCGCGCCGTCGCCGCCAAGCGTGGAACACGCGATGCGCAGCAGGCGTATGCCGCGGACGACGACGAGGACGAAGACGACGATGAGAACCTCGACCGCGAGGATTGATTCGCGAGAGACCGAGCGCGACGGCGGAAGCCGGGTGCCCCCTCGCTCATACGCTCGCAGGCTCCGCTGAATCGCTCGGGGGCACCCGGCTTCCGCCGTCTCGCGGACATCGACGTCGGGCGGTGGTCAGGGATGCATCTGCAGCATCTGCAAGGCAGGCAGTTGCCAGCCGAAGTACAGCGCCGCCAGGCGCAACGAGGCCACACCCACCATGCCGGTGACGAACGCCCAACGCATCGGCACGCCCATCGCCTTCAGCAGGAAATACAGCGCGATGCCACCGATCGCGGCCGTCGCGTAGATGTCCTTGCGCAGCAGCAGCGGGGCCTGACCACTGAGCACGTCGCGCAGCACGCCGCCTCCGCACGCCGTCAACGTGCCCATCAGCAACGCAGGCATCGGCTTCAAGCCGTGCTCCTCGGCGATCTCGGTGCCGCACAGCGCGAACAGCGCCAGGCCCAGCGCGTCAGCCACCCTCAGGATGCCGATGGCGTGTTCAGGGAAGGGGCCGGCCAGGAGCGCCGCCAGCGCGCTGGCGATGATCACCAGCAGGTAGCGCGTGTCCTTCATCCAGAACACCGGATGCCGGTTCAGCAGCAGGTCGCGCAGCGTGCCGCCGCCCACCGCCGTCATCGCGGCGATCACCAGCAGACCGAACAGGTCCAGCCCCGCCTGCATCGCGGCCAGCGCGCCACTGACGGCAAACACCGCCACGCCCAACAAGTCGAACCAGTAGATCATCGGCATAGGGCGCGGAGTGTAGAGGCGCACGCCGTCCCCTTGAAATCGGACTGGTCCGGGCCCATCTGTGATCGCGATAATCCTGGCCCCATCGGGGCTTGCCCTTGCCGCACTGCCTTTGGCACCCGGTTGGTACCCCGTTGGCATCCCTTTGACATCACCGCTCTCACGAACGATGGACAAGCAAACCCATTCCTTCCAGGCCGAAGTCAAGCAGATCCTGCATCTGGTGACGCACTCGCTCTACTCGAACAAGGAAATCTTCCTGCGTGAGCTGGTCAGCAACGCCTCGGACGCCTGCGACAAGCTGCGCTTCGAGGCGCTCGACCATCCGCAGCTGTTCGAGGACCAGCCGAATCTCGAAGTCCGCGTCTCCTTCGACACCGAGGCCCGCACCGTCACCATCAGCGACACCGGCATCGGCCTGTCCGCGGAAGAGGCGATCGCCCACCTCGGCACGATCGCCAAGAGCGGCACCCGCGAGTTCATGGCCAAGCTCGAAGGCGACCAGAAGAAGGACGCCAACCTGATCGGCCAGTTCGGCGTCGGCTTCTATTCCGGCTTCATCGTCGCCGACCGCATCACGGTCGAGTCGCGCCGCGCCGGCCTGCCGGCGGAGCAGGGCGTGCGCTGGACGTCGGAAGGCACCGGCGACTTCGAGGTGGAGACCATCACCAAGCCCGGCCGGGGCACCGACGTCATCCTGCACCTGCGCGAGGGCGAGGAGGAGTTCCTCAAGACCTGGCGCCTGAAGTCGACGATCGCGAAGTACTCGGACCACATCTCGCTGCCCATCCTGATGCGCAAGGAAGAGTGGGACGCCGACAACGCGACCCAGGTCCTCAAGGACGAGTGGGAGCCGGTGAACAAGGCCTCCGCGCTGTGGACGCGCTCGAAGAGCGACATCACGCAGGCCGAGTACGACGCCTTCTACCAGCAGATCAGCTACGACACCGAAGCGCCGTTGGCCTTCACGCACAACCGCGTTGAGGGCCGAAGCGAGTACACGCAGCTGCTCTACATCCCGGCCAAGGCGCCGTTCGACCTGTGGAACCGCGACAAGCGCGGCGGCGTGAAGCTGTACGTCAAGCGCGTGTTCATCATGGACGACGCCGAGGCGCTGATGCCGGTGTACCTGCGCTTCGTGAAGGGCGTGATCGATTCGGCCGACCTGCCGCTGAACGTGAGCCGCGAGCTGCTGCAGGAAAGCCGCGACGTGAAGGCGATCCGCGAGGGCTCGACCAAGCGCGTGCTGTCCATGCTGGAATCGCTGGCCAACAGCGAGGACGCCGGAGAGCGCGACAAGTACGCGCGCTTCTGGACCGACTTCGGCCAGGTGCTGAAGGAAGGTGTCGGCGAAGATCACGCCAACCAGGAGCGTCTGGTCAAGCTGCTGCGTTTCGCCTCGACGCATGCCGACGAGAACGTCTCCTTCGCCGACTACGTGTCGCGGATGAAGGAGGGCCAGGAGTCCATCTTCTACATCACCGCCGACAGCCTGGGCGCCGCGAAGAACAGCCCGCAGCTCGAGATCTTCCGCAAGAAGGGCATCGAGGTGCTGCTGCTGACCGAGCGCGTCGACGAGTGGATGCTGTCGCACCTGCATGAGTTCGAGGGCAAGGCCCTGCAGTCGGTCGCCAAGGGCGCGGTCGACCTCGGCCAGCTCCAGGACGAGGAAGAGAAGAAGAAGGCGGAGGAAGCGGCGGAGCAGTTCAAGCCGGTGCTGGACCGTCTGAAGACCGCGCTGGAAGGCCGCGCCAAGGATGTGCGCGTGACCACGCGGCTGGTGGACTCGCCGGCCTGCATCGTGGTCGAGGAGCACGACATCAGCGGCCACCTGGCCCGCATGCTGAAGCAGGCCGGCCAGACGGCACCGGTGTCGCAGCCGACGCTGGAGATCAACCCCGACCACGCCCTGGTGAAGAAGCTGGGCGCGATCGAGGGCGATGACGCCGGGGATGCCCGCTTCGGCGATCTGGCGCAGGTGCTGTTCGATCAGGCGCTGCTGGCCGAAGGCGGGGTGCTCGAAGACCCGGCGGCCTACGTGAAGCGTGTGAACGCGTTGCTGCTGGGCTGAGGACGGGCCGCCGCCGAGTGACGCGGACTCACGCCGCGACGGCGGTTCCGGACCGCCGGGCCGTCGCGGCGTCGCCCCCGAGGAGACTGGCCGTTCTGGCCTGCACGTCGGCGGGCGCCCAGGCCAGCGCAAGCGCGGTGTTGCCGGGCGCGAGCACTTCGGCCATCGCCTCGGAGAACTTCGCTGCCGCCAGGGACCATCTGGGCGTGAGGGGCGTCGCGTCTGTCGACGGGGGGCCGTCGAGCGCCGCCTGCGTGGCGCCCTTCCCCCCGGGCACCGACGCTTCCCGCGTCAGGAAGGCCACGGCCTTGCCGTCACCGGGCAGCAGCGTCCAGCGCCGGGTCGTGCCCGCGTCGGTGCCCATCGCCGCGATCACGGGCGCGGCGAGGTGGGCGAGGCGCCAGCGACCCTCGGCGTCCCGGAATCGCAGCAGGGCCTCATCGTCGCCGGTCGGGACGCTGCCGATGTAATCGTTGACCAGCGGAAACACGTCGGGCACCCGCATCTCTTGCCATCGGTCGGCACCGCCGATCATCAGATCCGTGCCCTGCTGGATCACCGCCAGCGCCGAGCCTGTCAGCGTGAGCATCGGCAGCCGCAGGGACAGATCCACGCCCGGCCAGGCCAGCCGACGAGCGCCGCCCTGTCGCGTGATCTGGACATCGGGGGTCCATTCGTCGTCGAAGGGCAGGGCGTTGACGGCCTTGAGCGCGTTGCGGATGCGGACCATCTGCCCGGTCGTCCTCTGATGGACCACCAGATCGCGTCCTTCGTAGAAGCACTCGCTGTCCTGCAGGGTGCTGTCGTCGAGGTCGACGCGTCGCGGTGCGTCATCGTATTCGTCGAGGATCACGATCTCCGGGATGCCCAGCGAGGCGGCACCGTCCAGGTCCACCAGCCGGCCGTTGCCCTGGATGACCAGCCAGTTCGGCGTCTGGCGCCCGCTCAGGAACTGTTGGCGCAAGGCCTGGAACTCGGCGTCGCCGCTGATCCGGAAGGGCGTGGCATCGTTGTCGTCCAGACTCGCATACAGCGTGCCGTCCGCTTCCAGGCGGAACAGGGTGTTGCCCCAGCTCAATGCCTCGAAGCTGTCGGTGTCCATCCGGAAGTTGCGGTAGGCGACGCCGCGCGTCAGACGGTCCGTCCACCACTCGATCAAGCCGACGCTGAATGCCTGCGGCGTCAGTGCGGTCGGCGTGTGCGCCAGCGCGCCGAGTTCCGCAGGGCTCAGCGACTCGGAATTGCCGAGGTACAACCAGTCGGCGTTGCTCGTGCCGTCGATCGGGAAATAGCCGTAGGGGCGCGGCGCGCCCTTGGCGGCGGAGGTCGTCAGCCGCTGGAGGCGGAACAATTCCTGGAAGCCGCTGAACGGATTCTGGTACAGGTAGACGTCACCGAGCACCGGTCTCGGATCGTCCTGGCGCCACGCGTGATAAGCGGCGGGATCGAGTCGCGGAGGGGCGGAGGGCTCGGGGGACAGGCTTGGAACGAGCCGCCGTCCGAGGTCGCGCTCACGTCCGAGGTAGGCCCAGTACCGGTTGGCGCCCGCCGCAGGGGCGGGGTCGCGGGGCAGGTGCATCAGGTTGGTGTCCGGACGGCGCATCAGGGCGTACTGGCTGGCGCCCCGGTGATCGAAGAACTTGACGACGTCGCCAGGTCTCACGGTATCCCGTCCGGCGACCTTGACGGCGGCCGCCGGCGGAAGCAGGCGCTGCAGGGCAAGGAACAGCTGCCGGTTCAAGCTCGCATCCGCATCGAGCGGGACCGCATCCAGACCGGCGCCGTCCGCATGGTCCTGCAGCCGGATCAACCGGTCGCGCAGCGACTGTGCGGCAAGCTCCCGCAGTTCGATCTCCATCTCGGAGCCCGGCTCGGCGTGACGGGCGTACCACGCGTCCGGCAGCAGGCCCTGCGTGGCCGCCTGGTCCCGCCACAGGCGCAGGGTCGCGTCGTCGATCCTGCCGCCGTCGCTCGATGTGAGCTCGACACGGCCGAGCGCCATCCCGGCCAGCGTGGCGGTGGCCGGCCGTCCCGGCGCCGGCGTGTCCGACGGGCCCTGACCCGTCGCGCCATGCCGGTCCGGCCGCCAGAACGTCAAGCCCGCGACACGCACGGCTTCGAGCAGCGCCGCCGGCATGTCCGGGAGAGGCAAGCCCTGCCGACGCGCAGCGGCGTGCCGGGCCGCCTGGCGCGTCAGCGCCGCCTGGAGCGGCGTGTCCGACGGGCCGATCGGGCGCAGGCCGCTCAGGTGCCGGATGGCGGCCGCATCGCGGTCGATCCGGTCGGTGAGGTCCTGCAGGAACAGCCGCATCGACACGGCCTGCACGTCGTAGAAGTCGGTGGGACCCGACCGGTTGGCCGCACGCCCGGCAGGCGCGGTATCGCCCGCGTCGATGCGGATCTCCACGCCGGCATCGCGCAGCTGGTGCACCAGCGCCGCCGACGCGGCGGGCGTGTCCCCCATGCGGATCCACGACGATGCCCCGGGCGTCGTCGCATGGGCTCCGAGCAGGGCCAGCAGCCGGCCCTGCAACGCGACCAGCGAGGTGCGCTCCTGAAGGCTCAGCAGCGGTTCCGGCGTGTGGAGGTCGGACCAGGGGCCGTACGCACCGGTGGCCTGTGCATGGCGCAGCACCAGCCACTGCCTGGCCCGGGCCAGCATCGGCGCACTGAGCGTCGGGCGAGACGCCGACGTCCCGGTCGCGGCCTCTCCGGCCCGATCGGGAACATATCGAAGGAACGCCGGGAGTCCCGCGCGGGCCAGATCCCGCGGCAAGGTGGGATCGGCGTCGAACGTGAGCAGGTCACCGTCCCGTGCGCTGTGCTCCAGCCGGTCCACGCGCGCCCAGAGGCCCAACGGAAGCAGCCCTTCCGTCGGGCGAAGGCTCACGGCGTTCCTGTAGTAGAAGTCCACATATTGCACCGCCTGCACGGCGTCGCCCCCCGGGCCCGCGAGCTCCACCCCGGCCGCCAGTTCTTCGGTCATGAAACGGACCAGGTGGGGGTAGGTCCAGTCGGGATGGGTGCCGAGCCATGCCGCGAGCGCGTGTTCACCCGCGATCGTGAGGGAGAGGCGATCACGCACGAACCCGCGCGCCTCCGCCATGTAGGTGAAGGTGATCGGACCGAAGTGGCGGCCGCCGTCGTAGCGGACCACCGGGCGCCGTTCCCCGTTGATGCTGAGCTCGCCGCCTGCGAGCGCATAGCGCTGCCAGGATGGCCCTGCCGCCTCGCGGCGGCCCGCCAATATGAACAGGTGATGGGCGCCGGCAAGGATGGCCCCGCCGTCGGAGGGATTCAGCACGCCCGACAGCAGTTCGCCACTGGGCAGTGCACTGGTCAGCTGGATCGGCTGCGACCGCAGGCCGTCCGGGCGGAGCCGGAACAGCCCGGAGGCCGGACCGCCGTCGACGCCGGAGCTCGGCGCGAGCAGGCGCACCGCTTCGCTCAAGGCGTCGAGCGGGCGCAGATCCTCGGACCAGGGCGGCAAGGTCAGCACCAGCGAGGCATCCTTGCGCGCCAGATCCACCACCAGCCGCACGCCGGCGACGAGCGGGTCTGCGATCTGGACCACGGCGCCATGCAAGGCTTCGAAATGGAAGGCCTGGCCCGCAATGCTGAAGCCCGCGACGCCCCCGTCGACGAAGGCGATCGGCTTGCCGCCCGCCGACAGGCTGCCCTTCAGCAGGAAGGTCCAGATCTCGCGGGTGTGCGGAGAAGGCTGGATGCGCACCGGATGGCGCACGGTGCCGTCGGGCGGGATTGCCACGGTGTAGCGGCCGCCTCCGCCGATCAGGCGGACATGGACCTGCGATTGGTCGAGGGGACGCAGCGTGCGTTGAGCGAGGGGCCGGCTGTCGTTGAAGATGAAGTCGGCGTGCTCGATGTCCGAACGCTGCGGCAGCGCCAACAGCCTCGGCAGGTCGTCGAGCACGACCTCGAGCAGCGTCGGTTTCTGCCGGACGCGCCAATGGTCCGCCGATTTGGCGAAGCTGCTGGAGGACACGTAGTCGCCGACGAAGTCGGCATCGCTGTTCTCCTGCATCCGTTCAATCAGCGGGTCCCGGATCAGCGCCAAGTCGCCCCCGGCGCGGGACGGCGAGTACTGGTCGAAGTGGATCTCGACGTTGGGCGCCGTCATCAGGACCAGGATCCGGTCGGGGTGGCTCAATGCGTCGGACAGGGGCACCCGGGGAAGCGCTGCACGATCGCCGCGGCGCATCAGCGTCCACAGGTCCAGCTCCAGTCCATGCCTGGCATAGAGGGCCTGGTTTCCCGCGCCGTCGTTGATCCACCAGTCGTGCAGGCGATGCTCGCCCTGCCAGTACAGCTGGTGCCTGTGCAAGGCCGACGCCCCCACGGTCGCGTCGGCGAAGGTCACCGTCCTGTCGCGGAAATCGATGCGGCGCATGGGCGCCCAGCCGTTGGCCAGGAGCACCTGCCTGTCTGGATGCGCAGGATCCAGGGCTGCCTGACGCAGCGGTTCGCCGTAGCCGAGGTCGATCTGCCGCAACGGGGCGAGGTTGCGCCCGACCCGCGCGATCTCGCCCTTCACCGCGCGATCGAGTGCGGAGAAGCCGATCATCAGGCCCTGCAGCGGCACGGCCAGTCCCTCGGCCAATGCGGCGATCAGGGTGGCACCGAGCAGGTTCGCGAGTTCGGCCAGTGCCACCAGCATCAGGCCGGAAGTGTCCAGCGCGACCTGGGCGGCCGCCTGGGTCGCGCCGACGAGGTCCCCGATGTGCAGTTCGTCGATCAGCTTGGCGATGTCGGTGGAGATCGTGCCGGCCTGCGCGAGCAGGCTGACCGCGCGGAGCGCCTCCGACAGGAGCTGCGTGCTCTTGACCAGCCCGGCCATCGAGGTCGCCTCGCCGCTGGCGACGACGCGCCGGACGATGTCGGTCACCTGGATGGCATCGTCCCCCACCTGGGCCCAGCCCTGCACCATGGCCAGGTAGAGCAAGGCGGCCTGATACGCGTCGCCATCGGCACCGTCGCTGGCCAGCGACCGGGTCATCAGGCACAGCTGGGCGATGTCGAGCATCTGCGCCCGCGCGTCGGCAAAGGTGATGTCGATGCGCTGGTCGGGCACCGCTGCCAGGCCTGCCGAGATGGCGGCCAGGCCGGCGCGCAGCGTGCGGAGATCGGCGTCCGCAGTGACCTGGCGCGTCTGCCGGGTGCCGTCCAGGCGCATGTAGGTCAGTTGCGCGCCACCACCCGCCTGAAGCGCGAGCCGGGGCACCAGATGCATGCCGGGCGGCCGGTACTGGTCGACCCGCTCCTGGAACCGTTGGCGAAGCAGGGCCCGATCCAGCGTCTCCGTGCGCGCCAGCGCCTGCGAGCGGAGGGACGGCTCCCCGGCATGGCCCGCCAGGATGGTGCAGCACACGACCGGCAGGTCGACGCCGTCGTTGCCGTTGGGGAACTTGTCGCGCACCGTGGTGACGCCGGTGACCGGGTCGGAGCGGAAGACCCAGGTCGTGCCGGCCGCCCCCTGTCGCAGGGGCGCCTCGTCGTGCTGTTGCGTGGCCTTCAGCAGGTGGCCTGAATGGGTGTCGACGACCAGGGTCTGCGCATAGAGGGTGGTCTCCATGCCCGCAGCCCCCAGGCCGCGGGCCGCCGCGGCGAACTCCCGGCCGAAGCTGCGTTGCGCGACCGGCGTTTCGAGCGCACAACTGAGCAGGCTGATGCGCTCCACCTTGGGGAGCGGCTGCGGCCTCAGGCGGGGGATCAGGCGCTTCAATTCGTCGGCCAGATCGCGCGCGGTCCGGCCGCTGAGCAGGCGCTCCCGGGTGTGCAAGCTGGTGTGGCCGTGACCGGACACGATAAGCTTGATGCGGGCGTCGGCCGCGGCGTTGTCCAGCAAGGACTGGCCGCGGATCACGCGGAACGCCCCGGTCGGATGGCACTGCACCCAGACGACTTCGTCCGGATGCGTGCGCGTCAGTGCCAATCCGACAGTGTGCATGACGGGGTCGTCCTGCATCTGGAGGTAGAGGCGCATCCGATCGCTGCGGGCGCCCGCGGCCGTATCGCGAGGCCTGCCGCGGCTCGGGGTCTGCCAGTCGGGCAGCGACGTGTCGTCGGGGCGCACGGCACCCTCGGGACCGTAGACATGCCGCGCCACTTCGACGGCGTCCGCATCGAACGCCCAGCTTCCGTCGGGCTGCCGTTGGACCACGGCCTGGGTGCCCATCAGGAACTGCTCGTCGGTCAGCGTGATCAGCGGTGGCAGCAGTTGGCGCGACAGCGGCGCTTCGTCCGCCAGCACCGTCACGCTGAAAGCGTCCAGAAGGGCGAGGTGGGCGTCCTGCCTGCGTCGTTGCTCGATGTCGGTCGGGAACGCGAGCGGGGGCAGGTGCAGGACGAGCAGCAGGGGCTGGTCGCGGGAACTCAGGGTGACCTTGCCGATCCGGCGGTTCAGGTGCTGTCGGACTTCCGGCATCAAGGAACGCAGCACGGGGAGCGGCACCGGCTCCGCCCCGGGCCTCTCCGTGGAGCGACGCGGCGCATCGGCGGGTCCGGGCGGCGCGCCCGCGACGCCGATCAACTGCACGAAGGGCCGGGGGTCTTCGGTCCGCAGGAGCCGCCGGCCGGTCGGATGCCAGGCCGCCTCGCCGCGCTCCGACCGCGAGAGGAAGACGGGTGGCCCGGCGATGCCCATTTCCGACAACCTGCTCTGTGTCGACCACAGGTCCCGGGTGGCCGCGAGATGCCCTTGCGCGGAGGCGTCCGATCGCGCAGCCAGTCGCTCCAGCCGATCCAGGTCGAAGAGCAGCGGCCTGCCGGCCAGCCCGGAGGCCAGCGTGTAGGCGGCCTGACGCGCCACGCCGACATGACGCGCCAGCGCGAGCGCGGTCGTGGACTGGCCGAGCAGGCGTTCGGCCTCGAAAGCAGCGGCCAGCAGACCTTCCACGAGCAGCGCGCTCCCACGATGCACGGCCACCTTCACGCCACGCAGGAAGGTCGGCGTGGCTTCGACGCCGTTGTCGCTCAGGTCGCCGATGCCCCATGGTCGCAGCAGGACGGCCTCCGGCAACGACTGGTGTTCCAGGATGACCTGCCGGAGGGTGTCGTTCCGGTTGCCGTTGCCAGCCAGGTCGCCGTAGTTGCCGTCGATCACGGCCGACACCAGACGGCCGGCATATCGATCGAGATAGGCGGTGTCGGCCCCGTCGAGGAGGGCATCGGTCAGCTGCCGCTGCAAGTGCGCGAGTACCCCCTTCCTCAACTGCGCCCGCTGGCCGGACGTCACCTGCGGCGTGTCGGACTGCAAGCTGCGCATCGCCGCCTGCACGGCGTACAGGATGACGCGCAACCGGCCTTCCTCGGCATGCACCTTCCGAAGCGGGTCGAGGCTTTCGCGCAGTTTCAGGAAGGACCTGATGCGCGGCACAGGGGAAGGCGCGGACGCCTGCGCGGCCGGCGTGGACGTCGAGGGGCCGGCGCCCGCCGCATCCGGCGGGGTCAGCGTCGGCAGCATGACGTGTAGCGCATTGCCGGGGGTGTCGTCGGGCATGGTGCAGCTCCAGGGTGAGAGGAGCTGCGTCAGTCAGGCCGTGGCCGGTCGGAAGCGGCCGCGAGCGGCTCGCGAAGACGGTGAAGCTGGCGGCGCTGGCTGACTCGGATCCGGGGACCGACCCCGAAGCCGGTCAGCGATGCGCAGCGCGTCCGACCTCGCGCAGGGGTCGCACGGATCAGCCGTGATCAGCCGCGATCAGCTTTGCCAGGGGTCGACGGGCCGGGCTTGTGTCTGCATCGCGTCGAGTTGCTCCCGCAGCTTCACGACCTGGTCGCCCCAGTAGTTGGGCGTGCCGAACCAGGGGAACGCCGCCGGGAAGGCCGGATCGTCCCAGCGTCGCGCGAGCCAGGCGCTGTGATGGATCATCCGCTGCGTGCGCAGCGCCTCCACCAGCTTCAGTTCGCGCCAGTCGAACTCGCGCACGCTCTCGTAGCCGTCAAGCAGCGCATCGAGCTGGCGACGCGCCGCCTCGGGCTCGCCGGACAGCAGCATCCACAGGTCCTGCACGGCGGGGCCTTGCACGGCGTCGTCGAGGTCCACGAAGTGCGGGCCGCGATCCGGTGTCCAGAGGATGTTGCCCGGGTGGCAGTCACCGTGCAGTCGCAGCGCGCGACGATCGGGCAGCGCCTCGAAGGCGGCATCGATCGCGTCGATGCAACGCGCGGCGGCGTCGTGCCAGTTGGCCGCGACTTCCGGGGCCAGCGTGTCGTGCGCGCGCAGCCAGTCGCGCGCCTCGCGCGCCGGCGCGGCGCTGTTCCAGGACAGGCGGTGCTGGAAGGGCTCGCGCTGGCCGACGTCGTGCAGCCGCGCGAGCAGGCGGCCGATCCAGCGCAGCACCTCGGCATCCTCGAGCTCCGGCGCGCGGCCGCCCTGGCGCGGCGTCACCGCGAATCGTTGTCCCTCGAAGTGGCCGAGCGTTCCGGAGGTCTCGCCGGTCTTCAGCAGCAGCGGCGCGACGACGGGCACCTCGGCGTCGGCCAGCGCACGCGCGAACGCATGCTCCTCCAGGATCTGCGCATCGCTCCAGCGGCCCGGCCGGTAGAACTTCGCGACCACCGCCGCCCCGTCCTCCAGATGTGCCATCAGCACGCGGTTCTCGTACGAGTTCAGCTGCAGCAGGCGGCCGTCGGGGCGGAGCCCCGCGTGCTCGAGCGCGTCGAGCATCAGTTCGGGGGTCAGGAGGCCGAAGCCGGCCGTCATGTCAGTCATCGGAAGCGGCGAGGACAGCAAAAACGGCGCCGCAGCGCCGTCGTGTCCTCGAAGAGCGGGCAGGGGTGTAGCTTAGCGCCGCCCGTAGCGGGGCGAGTCGACGACCACGCCGCCGATGTCGGGCTCCGGCAGCTCGCTGGGCAGCGTCGGGAAGTCGCGGCTGAATTGCGAATCGCGGAACTGCGAATCGC
Organism: uncultured Burkholderiales bacterium; assembly: GCA_966211105.1. Classification (GTDB taxonomy): domain Bacteria; phylum Pseudomonadota; class Gammaproteobacteria; order Burkholderiales; family Burkholderiaceae_C; genus Roseateles. The sequence goes on along the minus strand of CBIHMU010000109.1, from coordinate 1,767 downwards.
GGAGCTGCGAATCGCGCGCATGCGGATCCCGCAGCTGGGAGTCGCGGAAGCCGGGCGCGTCCGGCGCGCCGGCGCGCGGACGATAGCCGCGCGCGCGGGGTTCCACTGGCGGCAGCGGCGCCTGCATGGATTCGCCGCCGAAGGCGTCATAGCGGCTGTCCGGCGCGAAGAACGAATCGCTGAACACCGGCGACTCGTTCCAGAGCGTGTTGCGCGAGGTGGCCGGCGCGGCGGGGGCCGCACGGCGGGGCGCCACCGGCGGGGGGCTCGGCAGGTGGGACGTGCCGGCGCGCGGCATCGCGGCCATGCCGGCCCGGCTGCCCTGATTGCTGTAAGGCACCAGCAGTTGCAATTCGGTGGCGCTGGGCAGGTTGTCGACGGAGGTGCGCAGGTAGCGGATGCGGCAGGCGGCCAGCACCGCCTGCTTGATCTGCAGGCTGCGGGCGGAGCCCGGGCGGTCGGTCTCGATGTCGATCGCGGCCAGCACGCGGCCGTTGGGGCTGCAGATCGCGAAGTTCACGCTGATCCCGCCCAGCAGCTCATACCAGTAGCGGACGTCGCGGGCTTCGGTCGGCTGGCAGAAGCGCACCATCGGCAGCTTGCACATGACGACGTGGTGCGGCAGCGCCTCGCGCAGCAGGCGGAAGACGCGGCGCTCGTCGGCGCTGAAGACAGGTCGGGCATTGAGCGACCATTCCGTGGGCAGCGGCTTGCGCTCGCGGCGCGGACGTCGCAGCAGCAACGCGGCGGCCAGCCCCAGCACGGCCAGCGCCGACAGTCCCGCGATGATCCACGGCAGCAGGTTCTGCATATCCCAAAGAATGGACGGACCGGACGGATGGCGTGCGAGGACGCCGGCGGACGCACGGAAGCAGCGAATCAGAGACACCGTACCGGGCGAATCGCGGGAATGTAGCGGAAAGGCGTTACAAATTGCATCCACACTGACCCCGGAAACCCCCTGGAATCGGGTGGGGGTGTCGGGAATGAAACCGGTACCTGTGCGATCAGCGATGCATCGAGGCCCGTCAGCGCTTGCTTCCCGGATCGTCGGTGCGGTCGCGCACTTTGCGGATGCGGGACTTCACCTCGGCCACGCCGTCCAGGAAATCGCCGACGGTGCGCATGTGGCGCTTGAACTGGAAGTCCCATTCGGCCATGTGGCGCTCCAGGGCCTCGTCGACATGCGAGGACACCGAGTCCGGCGGCAGTCGCAGCCAGGCTTCGGACTCGCCGCCGTCGCGCTCGACCGTCGCTCCGGCGTTGCGGGCGATCTTCAGCATGGGGGCGTTCTCGCTGAGCGCGTGGATGAACAGCGTGTCGATGCCGCGGTTGCGCGCGTGCAGCGAGGCGCGCTCGAACAGCCGGCCGCCGAAGCCCTTGCCGCGGGCGGCAGTGGCGACGGAGACGCCGAATTCCGCCATCGCCGGACGGCCCTTGATCTGCGGTGCCGGCGCGTAGGCGAGGTGGGCCACGGCGATCAGCTGCAGGCGACGGTTGAAGATGCCCAGCACCTCGTCGCGGACCAGATCCAGGCCGGCGACGTACGTGCCGATCTGTTCGTCCTGCGCCGGATAACCGAAGCGCAGGTAGCGGTCGCGCTCGCCCAGGGCGAGCAGGTGCTGCAGGATGCGCTTGCGGTGACGTTTTCCCAGCGAGCGGATCGGCACCCAGCCGGTCCAGCGCGCCATCATGGCCTTGGGGCTCCAGCGGGAAGGCGGCGCCGCCTCGGGCGCCTTCTGCCGGGGGGTGTTCGGGCGGGGATCG
>CBIHMU010000108.1:0-17905 GCA_966211105.1 uncultured Burkholderiales bacterium | reverse complement strand
CGTGTCCCTCCTTCGACTGCCTCCCGGCAGTCGAATTCCCTCCTTGACCTCCGAAGAGGGGCCCCAGTCGGGCGGCTCAGGCAACGCTCGCTGTGGGCGCCGTGCCTTGGTAACCGCGCGGCACGGCGCCGAGCAGACGCTTGGTGTACTCCTGCTTCGGTGCCGCCAGCAGCGCGCGGGCATCGGCCTGCTCGACGACGTCGCCGTGCTGCATGACCAGCACCTCGTCGGAGATGAACTTCACCACCGCCAGGTCATGGCTGATGAAGATGTAGCTGAGGCCGAATTCGTCCTGCAGATCCTTCAGCAGGTTGAGCACCTGGGCCTGGACGGAAACGTCCAGCGCCGAGACAGCCTCGTCCAGCACCAGCACCTCCGGCTGCAGCGTCAGGCAACGCGCGATGGCAATGCGCTGGCGCTGGCCGCCGGAGAACTCGTGCGGATACTTGTGCAACGCCGACTCGTCCAGACCGACCTTCTTCAGCAGCGCGCTGGCCGTGGCGATGCGCTCGTCGTGGCTCCCGCCGATGCCGTGGATCTCCATCGGCTCCAGCAGCGTCTGCGAGATCGTGAAGCGCGGGTTCAACGAGGCATACGGGTTCTGGAAGACGACCTGGATGCGGCGGCGCATCTTCTGCCAGTCCGGCCCGTTCATCTTGAGCAGGTCCTGGCCTTCGAACAGCACCTGGCCGCCGGTGGGCTCGTGCAGCCGCAGCAGCGTCAGGCCCATCGTCGTCTTGCCGGAGCCGGACTCGCCCACCACGCCGAGCGTGTGGCCCTTGCGCAGCTGGAAGTCGACGCCCTTGACGGCCTTGAACTCGGTCTTGCTGAACAGGCCCGACTTGAAGAAGAAGCTCTTCTTCAGCCCCTTGACCTCGAGGATCACCGGCGCGGCCGGATCCTTGGCCTTGCCCTTGCCCTCGGACACCGAGCGGCCGGCGATGTGGTCGTCGATGACCATCAGCCGCGCCGGGTTCTCCGTCAGCGACGGGCGGCACGCCAGCAGCGCCTTCGTGTACGCGTCCTGCGGGTGATGGAAGATGTCCGCCACCGGCGCCTTCTCGCGGATCTCGCCGTGGCGCATGACGACGACCTGGTCGGCGATCTCGCCCACCACGCCCAGGTCGTGCGAGATGAACAGCATGCTCATCTTGTGCGATTCCTTGAGCCGCGCGAGCAGCTCCATCACCTGGCGCTGGATGGTGACATCCAGCGCGGTGGTCGGCTCGTCGGCGATCAGCAGCTTGGGGCTGCAGGCCAGCGCGACCGCGATCATCACGCGCTGCTGCTGGCCGCCGGACATCTCGTGCGGATAGCTCTTCAGACGCCGCTTCGGATCGGGGATGCCGACCTCGTTGAGCAGCTCCTCGGCGCGCACCAGCGCCTGGCGCCGGGTCATGCCCAGGTGCTTGATCAGCGGCTCCATGATCTGGTCCGCGACCGGGAACACCGGGTTCAGCGAGCTCATCGGATCCTGGAACACGCAGGCGATCTCGCGCCCGCGCACGGACTGCAGCTCGCGCAGCGAGGTCTTGAGCAGGTCGCGGCCCTGGAACAGGATCGCGCCGCTGCGCTCGGCGTTGTCGGGCAGCAGGTTGAGGATGGACATGGCCGTCACGCTCTTGCCCGAGCCCGACTCGCCCACCAGGGCCACCGTGCCGTGTTCCGGGATGTCGAAGCTGACGCCCTTGACGGCCAGCTGGCGCTGCATGACGCCGTCGACCTTGCCCATGCGGAAGGCGACCTTCAGGTCTTGAATGCTCAACAGCATGGCGTTACTCCAGACCGCGCAGTTTGGGATCGAGCGCGTCGCGCAGCGCATCCGTGAAGAGGGCGAAGGCGGTGACGAAGACCGCCATGAAGCCGGTCACCGCGGCCAGCTGCCACCAGTAGCCCAGGATCAGCTCGCTCTGCGCCTCGGCCAGCATCGTGCCCCAGGAGACCTGGTCCACGCTGACGCCCAGGCCCAGGTAGGACAGGATGACCTCGCTCTTGATGAAGCCCACCACGTGCAGCGAGAGCTGCACCAGCGCGACGTGCGAGACGTTGGGCAGGATGTGCTTGAACATGCGCGAACTCTTGCTCGCGCCGATGGCCTCGGCGCTGCGCACGTATTCGCGCACCGAGTGCTTCATGAACTCGGCGCGGACCAGGCGGTAGATGCCGGTCCAGCCCGCCAGGCCCAGGATCATCACCACCGGCAGCACGCCGCGGCCGAAGACCACCGCGAAGGCGAAGATCAGCAGGATGTTGGGCATCGCCGTGAAGACGTTGTAGACCCACTCCAGGAAGTCGCCGACCTTGCCGCCGTAGAAGCCCGACAGCGCGCCCAGCACGGTGCCGATGAGCGTGGCCACCAGGGCGGCCAGCACGCCGACCATGATGGAGATCTCGGCGCCCTTGATCGCCTTGGCCAGCACGTCGCGACCCAGGCGGTCGCCGCCGAAGGGCAGCGTCTCGGCGCGCGGCGCCTCGTCGGTCTTGTACTGCTTGGCCTTCTCGGTCCACTCGGCGTACTTGGGCGCGAGCGGATCGATGTCGCTGAGGTCGACGTTCGGACCCTTGGGCTGCGCGATGGCGCCGGCGCTCTCGGCCGGCGCGGGACCGAGGAAGGTCGGCGGCGCGTTGGGCACGCCGGTCTCCTTCTGCCAGTCGCGCGCCACCAGGCCCAGGCCGGCGGCCACCACCAGCAGCAGCGACAGCGCGACGACGACCATCGCGAACATGCCGAGCTTGTCGGACTTCAGACGGCGCCAGGAGGCGTACCAGACGCCGCGCGAGCGTTGCGGCTTCGCGGCCGCGGTGGGGTTGGACAGCACTGCGCTCATTTGAGGACCACCCGCGGGTCAACCAGCTTGTAGAGAAGGTCGGTGATCAGGTTGACCACCATCGTCAGCGCCGCGATGTAGATCGCGAAGGCCTGGATCACCGGATAGTCGTTGCGGTTGACCGCCAGCAGGATCTCGCGGCCCAGGCCCGGGATCGAGAAGAACACCTCCAGCAGGAAGGAGCCGACGAACACGCCGGGCAGCGCCACGGAGATGTTGGTCATGATCGGGATCATCGCGTTGCGCAGCACGTGCTTGAGCAGGATGGTCTTCTCGGTCAGGCCCTTGGCGCGCGCGGTGCGCACGTACTCATGGCCGATCTCGTCAAGGAAGAAGGTGCGGTACAGCCGCGTGTACGGCGACAGCGCGACCGCCACCGCGACCAGCACCGGCAGCGGCGCGTAGGTCGTGAGGTTGGTCCACAGCGAGTCGCTCCAGCCCTGCACCGGGAACCAGCCCAGGCGGAAGGCGAAGAAGTACTGCGCCACGATCACGTAGACCAGCAGCGAGATCGACACCGCGACCGTCGTGAGGATCATGACCGCGCGGTCGGTGAGGCTGCCGCGCATGTAGGCGACGGCCAGCGCGAACGGGATCGCCAGGATCACCTCGAGCACCAGGATCGGCAGCATCACCGTCAGCGTGGCCGGCATGCGTGTGGCGAAGAGGTTGGCCACCGACTCGTTGGTCGCCCAGCTCTTGCCCCAGTCGAAGGTGACGATCTGCTGCAGGAAGATCCACAGCTGTTCCCACACCGGCTTGTTCAGTCCGAGCTGATCGCGGATGGCCTCGATCTGGTCCTGGCTGGCGTTCAGGCCGCCCAGCACTTCGGCGGGATCGCCGCCGAACCATTTGAAGAGGAAGAACACCAGCAGCACGACACCCAGCAAGGTGGGGATCATTTGCCACAGGCGCCTGATGAGATAGGCCGCCATACGCGCGGGACTCCAAGCAAGCGCCGCCGAGCCCGATGTCGAACCCGGCGACCGATAAAGACAAACCCCGGACGCTTGTGACGGCCGGGGCCTGCAGGTGAAAAACCACGCGCGAGTCTACGTGAGCGCCCGCCGCACCCGCACCGGCATTTGCCCTGAATCCATCGAAGAAAACTGATGAAGCACGCTCGTGGAAGCAGGGGTGTTCATCCGCAATGCGCCCCTGCCGAACCGGTCGTCGAAGGTCTCGGGGTTGTTGGCATGGCGGGCGCGGACATCGCCCACTAGACTGACGCGCTTTCGGATTCGAGGACGGCATCTTGATGCGACGCGGCTTGGCCGGGACGGGGTTCCTGGCGCTCTTACTTTCGGCATCCCTCAGCGCGGTCCCCGATCGCGTCGAGGCGGCCGACGATCCCACGCCGGCCGCTCCCAAGGTGCTGCGCTACGCGATCCGCGCGGCCGAGACCGGCTTCGATCCCGCGCAGGTCACCGACCTGTACTCGCGCAACGTGACCGCAGGCATCTTCGACGCGCCGCTGCGCTACAGCTACCTGGGCCGGCCCTATCGCCTCGAACCCGCCGTCACCGACGGCATGCCCGAGGTCAGCGACGACGCACGCCGCTTCGTGTTCAGGCTTAAGCGCGGCGTGCTGTTCAGCGACGACCCGGCGTTCAAGGGCAAGCCGCGCGAACTCGTCGCCGAGGACCTGATCTACACGATCAAGCGCCACTACGACCCGCGCGTGAAGAGCGGCCATCTGTACCGCTTCGAAGGCGCGAAGATCCTGGGCCTGTCCGAGGTGCGCGCGGAGTCGCTGAAGAACAAGACGCCGTTCGACTACGACCGCCCCGTCGACGGCCTGCGTGCGCTGGACCGCTACACGGTCGAGATGCGCGTGGCCAACAGCGATCCGCGCCTGCTGCTGCATTTCGCCGATCCGATGGTGGGCATCGTGGCGCGCGAGGTCGTCGAGTTCTACGGCGACAAGATCATGGAGCACCCCGTCGGCACCGGCGCCTGGAAGCTGGGCGAATGGCGCCGCTCGTCGCGCATCGTGCTGGAGAAGAACCCGAACTACCGCGACGAGCGTTACCACGAGGACGCCGCCACCGCGAAGCCGGAACTGGCCGATGCCGTGCGCCGCCTGCAGGGTCGCAAGCTGCCGCTGGTCGACCGCGTCGAGATCGCCGTGATCGAGGAAAGCCAGCCGCGCTGGCTGTCCTTCCTGCGCAGGGAATTCGACCTGCTCGACGACCTGCCGGCGGAGTTCGCGCCGGTCGGCATGCCGCAGAACAAGCTCGCGCCCAACCTGGTGAAGGAAGGCGTGAAGGCGGTGCGCTACGAGCGCGCGGACGTCGCGATCTCCTACTTCAACATGGAAGACCCGGTCGTCGGCGGCTACACGCCGGAGAAGATCGCGCTGCGCCGCGCGATCGCGCTGGGCGTCGACCTGGACCAGGAGATCCGCCTGCCGCGCCGCGGCCAGGCGATTCCGGCGCAGGGGATCATCTCGCCGGGCGTGACCGGCTACGACAAGGGCTTCAAGTCGGAGATGAGCCAGTTCGACCGCGCACGCGCCAAGGCGCTGCTGGACCTGTACGGCTACGTCGACAAGGATGGCGACGGCTGGCGCGACCTGCCCGACGGCAGCCCGCTGGTGCTGGAGTACGCGACGCAGCCCGACGGCCAGAACCGCCAGCTGGCCGAGCTGTGGCAGAAGAACATGGATGCGATCAACGTGCGCATCCGCTTCAAGCTCGCGAAGTGGCCGGAGAACCTGAAGGCCGCCAACGCCGGCAAGCTGCAGATGTGGGGCATGGGCTGGAGCGCGGACGTGCCCGACGGCGAGAACTTCCTCGGCCTGGGCTACGTCGGCAGCAAGGGGCAGTCCAACAAGGCGCGCTTCGATCTGCCGGCGTTCAACGCGCTGTACCGCCAGCAGCACGGCATGCCCGACGGCGCCGAGCGACTGGCCGTGATGGACAAGGCCCAGCGCCTGATGATCGCGTACATGCCCTACAAGGTCCATGTGCACCGCATCTTCACCGACATGACGCAGCCCTGGGTGATCGGCTACGACAAGAACCTCTACCAGCGCGACTTCTATTCGTACGTCGACATCGACACCGACGCGCTGGCGAAGGCGCACGCGAAGAAGCCTTGAACGCCTGAAGTCCTGACGACCTCCTCCTGCCCATGATGACGCTCCGCGCCCGACGCTTCCCTTCGATCCTGCGCGGGGCGTCCCTCGCGGCCGCGCTGGCGCTCGCCGGCGTCAATGCCGGACACGCGGCCGACGGTGCGCGGGCGGGCGCGCCGGCCGCCTCGGCCTCGGCGTCCGCGCCCAAGGTGCTGCGCTACGCCTTCCGTGTCGCGGAGACCGGCTTCGATCCCGCGAAGATCACCGACATCTACTCGCGGTCGATCACGCCCCACGTGTTCGAAGGGCTCTACACCTACGACCAGCTGGCGCGTCCCGCGCGCATGAAGCCGCTGACCGCGGCGGCGATGCCGGAGACCTCCGACGACTTCAAGGTCTGGACGGTGAAGCTGCGTCCGGGCATCCGCTTCGCCGACGATCCCGCGTTCAAGGGCAAGCCGCGCGAGCTGACCGCCGAGGACTACGTCTACGCGATCAAGCGTTTCGCCGATCCGGCCGTCGCGTCGCCGGCCTGGAGCGAGGTCGAGGAGCTCGAGCTGGTCGGCCTGAACGAGTATCACCAGCAGGTCCGCAAGTCCGGCAAGCCCTTCGACTACGACAAGCCCATCGAGGGCCTGCGCGCGCTGGACCGCTACACGCTGCAGTTCAAGTCGAAGGAGACGCGGCCGCGCCTGATGGAGGTCTTCGCGCAGGGCGACCTGTACGGCGCCGTCGCGCGCGAGGTGATCGAGGCCTATCCGGGCGATTCCATGGCGCATCCGGTGGGCACGGGGCCGTTCGTGCTCAAGCAGTGGCGTCGCAGCTCGCTGATCGTGCTGGAACGCAACCCGCTCTACCGCGAGCGCTTCTACGACCAGGAAGTGGATCCCGCGCCCGACGACGCCGAAGGCCAGGCGCTCAAGGCGCGCTTCAAGGGCCGGCGGCTGCCGATGGTGGACCGCATCGAGGTGAGCATCATCCAGGAGAACCAGCCCCGCTGGCTGTCCTTCCTGAACGGCGAGTACGACTTCATCGAGCGCACGCCCGAGGACTTCATCAACCAGGCGATGCCCAACGGCAAGATCGCGCCCAACCTGGAGAAGCAGGGCAAGCACGCGTACCGGACCGTGGCGTCGGACGTGCTGTTCACCGTGTTCAACATGGAGGATCCCGTCGTCGGCGGCTACACACCGGAGAAGATCGCGCTGCGGCGCGCGATCGCGCTGGCCATCGACACGCAGCGCGAGCTGACGCTGGTGCGCCGCGGTCAGGCGATGCTGGCGCAGTCGCTGTACATGCCGGGCACGACCGGCTACGACCCGGCGTTCAAGAGCGACATGAGCACCTTCGATCCGGCGCGCGCGAAGGCCTTGCTGGACCTTTACGGCTACGTCGACAAGGACGGCGACGGCTGGCGCGACAAGCCCGACGGCAGCCCGCTGCTGCTGGAGAGCCTGACCACGCCCGACCAGTTCCAGCGCCAGATCGACGAGATCGTGCAGAAGAACCTGAATGCGATCGGCCTGCGCATCGCCTTCAAGACGGCGCAGTGGCCGGAGAACCTCAAGTCGCTGCGCGCCGGCAAATACCAGATCTGGTCGCTGGGGACGTCGGCCTCCAAGCCCGATGGGCAGGACTCGCTGGCGCGCATGTACAGCGGCCAGATCGGTGCGCAGAACTACGCGCGCTTCAAGCTGCCGGCCGTCGACAAGCTCTACGACGAGGCGTCGCACCTGCCCGACGGCCCGGAACGGCAGAAGATCTTCGACGAGACCAAGCGCTACGCGACCGCCTACATGCCCTACAAGTACCGCGGTCACCGCTTCATCACCGACATCGCCCAGCCGCAGCTGAGCGGCTACCGCCGTCCGCAGTTCTGGCTGAACTGGTGGGAGTACGTGGACATCGATCCCGACGCCGCCGCGAAGTTCAAGCACTAGGTCCGACACCGATGCGCGCACGCCTCCTCGCCTCCCTTGTCGCGCTGGCCTTCGGCGTGGCCACCGTCGCGACGACGACGACGGCGGTCGGGGCTCCACCGCCGCAGACCGCGAAGGTCCCGGAGCCCGCCGTGGCGAAGCAGGAGAAGGTGCTGCGCTACGCCTTCCTCGTCGCCGAGACCGGCTTCGATCCGGCGCAGTTGAGCGACCTGTATTCGCGCATCATCACGGCCCACATCTTCGAGTCGCTCTACAACTACGACTACCTCGCGCGGCCGTTCAAGCTCAAGCCCAACACGGCGGCGGAGATGCCGGAGGTCTCCGAGGACTTCCGCACCTGGACCATCAAGATCCGTCCGGGCATCTACTTCGCCGACGATCCCGCCTTCAAGGGCCAGCGACGTGAACTGACGGCGCAAGACTACGTCTACAGCCTCAAGCGCTTCTACGACCCGGCGACGAAGGGACCGCTGTACTCGAGCTTCAAGCAGGAAGGCATCCTCGGCCTGGAGGAACTGCGCGTCGCGGCGCTGAAGACGAAGAAGCCCTTCGACTACGACAAGCCGGTCGAGGGCGTGCGCGCGCTGGACCGCTACACGCTGCAGTTCAAGCTGGCGGAGCCGCGGCCGCGCTTCATCTACAACCTCGCCGGCGGCGACACCTACGGCGCGGTGGCGCGCGAGGTCATCGAGGCCTATGCCGGCAAGACCATGGAGCACCCGGTCGGGACCGGGCCTTTCATGCTGGAGCGGTGGCGGCGCGGTTCGCTGATCCGGCTGGTCAGGAACCCCGGCTACCGCGACGTCTTCTACGACGCGCAACCCAATCCTGGCGATACCGAAGGCGAGCAGTTGCTGTCGCGCTTCAAGGGCCGCAAGCTGCCGATGGTGGATGCCGTCGAGGTGAGCATCATCGAGGCGGGTCAGCCGCGTTGGCTGTCCTTCCTGAACCGCGAGTTCGACCTGCTCTTCCTGCTGCCCGAGGAATACGCCGACGTGGCGATCCCGCACGGCAAGCTCGCGCCCAACCTCGACAAGCTGGGGATGAAGCCGTACCGCGTGCTGGCGAGCGACCGCACGATGTACTACTTCAACATGGAAGATCCGACGGTCGGCGGCTACACGCCGGACAAGGTGGCGTTGCGGCGCGCGATCGCGCTGGCCACGGACGTGCCGACCGAGATCGCGACCACGCGCCACTACCAGGCGGTGCCGGCGCAGTCCGTCATCGCGCCGGGGACCTGGGGATACGAGGACGATTACAAAAGCGAGAACAGCGACTACGACCTGGCGCGCGCCAAGGCGCTGCTCGACACCTACGGGTATGTCGACAAGGACGGCGACGGCTGGCGCGACAAGCCCGACGGCAGCCCGCTGGTGCTGGAGGTGGCGTCGACGCCGGATTCGCGGTCCAAGCCCTATGACGAGCTGTGGCAGCGCGACATGAACAAGCTGGGCATCCGGATGCGCATCCGCATGGCGCAGTGGCCGGAGAACCTGAAGTCGGCGCGCGCGGGCCAGTTGATGATCTGGCAGCTGGGCTTCAACAACTCGACGCCGGATGCGCAACTGGGGCTGGAGCTGCTGTACGGGCCGGCGGCCGGCGGGCAGAACCTGGGGCGCTTCAAGCTCGACCGGTTCGATGATCTCTATCGGCGCATGATGGTGCTGCCCGACGGCCCCGAACGCGCCGAGCTGCTGCGCGAGGCGCAGAAGCTGCTGACCGCCTACATGCCGCAGAAGTACCGCGTCCATCGCATCGTCACCGACATCGCGCAGCCGTGGCTGGTGGGCTACCGGCGGCCGTTCTTCAACCAGATTTTCTGGCCCTACGTCGACATCGAGACGGACAAGCTGCCGAAGCGCTGAGTCCTTCTTGCTCCCTCTCCCGCACTGCGGGAGAGGGCGGGGGTGAGGGCCAGCGGCCGTCGCAGTACGCGAGCCCGAGCCGGTCACGCGCGTGACGGCGAGCCCGAGGGATCTGGGCTACCGTCAGGACTCGACAAGGAGTCCCCATGCCCCCGACGCCGCAGATCGATCACTACCGCCGTTTCCTGCACGAGCAGCGGGGCCTGGTCTTCGACGACTACGCGTCGCTGTGGGGCTGGTCGGTGACCGAGCTGGACGCGTTCTGGCGCAGCATCTGGGACCATTTCGACCTGCGCTCGGAGACGCCCTTCGACGCTGCGCTCTGCGAGGAACGCATGCCCGGCGCGGTCTGGTTCCACGGCGCGACCTTGAACATCGCGGCGCAAGCGCTGCGGCACGTCGACGCGGCCGACGCCGCCGGCCATCCGGCGATCGTCCACGCGAACGAAACGATGCTCGCCCGCGGCGAGCTCGGCGAGATGCGCTGGTCCGAGCTGCGTCGCCAGGTCGGCGCGCTCGCCGCCTCGATGCACGAGCTCGGCGTGCGGCGCGGCGACCGCGTCGCCGCCTACCTCCCCAACGTGCCGGCGACGGCGGTGGCTTTCCTGGCCGTCGCTAGCCTGGGCGCGGTGTGGTCGGTGTGCTCGCCGGACATGGGGCCGGTGGCGGTGCTGGACCGCTTCCGCCAGATCGAGCCCAAGCTGCTGATCGCCGCCGACGGCGTGCGGTACGCGGGGCAGGACATCGACCGCATGGCGATGCTCGGACAACTGCTCGACGAACTGCCGACGGTGACCGACGTGGTGCTGCTCGGCAACCTCGATCCCCAGGCCGATCCTTCGCCGCTGGCCCGACCGGCCGTCGTGGACTCGGGAACGGCAACGGCAACGGCAACGACAACGACAACGGGAACGGGAACGGGCTCGGGCTCGGGCTCGGCGGGAACTGCGAGGAAGCAGCGCGGCGCCCATCGTTGGGACGCGCTGATCGCCAACCCGCGGTCGCACGCGCCGGAGGCCGTGCCCTTCGACCACCCGCTGTGGATCGTCTATTCGAGCGGCACCACGGGCCTGCCCAAGCCGATCGTGCACGGCCACGGCGGCGTGCTGCTGGAGATGCTCAAGGGCTCGATCCACAACAACGTCGGCGCGACGGCGGAGACGGGCGACCGCTTCCACTGGTACAGCTCGACGGGCTGGATCATGTGGAACTGCCAGGTCGGCGCGCTGATGGGCGGCACGACGATCTGCCTGTTCGACGGCAGCCCGGCGGGCCCGAAAGAAGCGGCGGACTGGAGCACCCTGTGGCGCTTCGTGGCGCTGTCCGGCGCGACCTTCTTCGGCGCCGGTGCGGCGTTCTACGCGAGCTGCCTGAAGGCCGGCGTCGAGCCGCTGAAGCACGGCGACCTCAGCCGCCTGCGCGCCATCGGCAGCACCGGCAGTCCGCTGGCGGACGAGAGCTACGACTGGATCTGGGCGAACTGCCCGAAGCCCGACGGCCGGCCGATCTGGATCTGCATCATCAGCGGCGGCACGGACTTCGCCGGGGCTTTCCTCACGGGGCTGATCACCGAGCCGCTGGTGCGCGGCCAGATGCAGGTGCGCAGCTTGGGTGCGGCCGTGCACGCGTTCTCGGAGGTGGATGCGGACGGCCAGGGACGGGCGCTGATCGACGAGGTCGGCGAGCTCGTCTGCACACGACCGATGCCGTCGATGCCGCTGTACTTCTGGGGCGACGACGGGAACGAGCGCTACCTGTCGAGCTACTTCGACATGTACCGCGGCCCCAATGGCGAAGGCATCTGGCGCCACGGCGACTGGCTGCGCGTCACGCCGTCGGGCGGCGGGATCATCTACGGGCGCTCGGACGCGACGATCAACCGCCATGGGATCCGGATGGGCACGTCGGAGCTGTACCGCGCGGTGGAGACGCATCCCGAGGTGCTGGACAGCCTGGTCGTCGACCTGGAGTACCTCGGCCGGCCGAGCTGCCTGCTGCTCTTCGTGCAGCTCCGCGACGGCCTGCCGCTGGACGAGGCGCTGCAACTGCGCTTGAAGACCTCGATCAAGAAGGCGCTGTCGGCGCGGCACGTGCCGGACGAGATCCACCAGGTCGAGGCGATCCCGCGCACGTTGTCGGGCAAGAAGATGGAGCTGCCGATCAAGAAGCTGCTGCTCGGCGCGGAGGCGGAGCAGGTGATGAAGCGCGACGCGATGGCGAATGCGGAGGCGGTGGCGTGGTATCAGCGGTTTGCGCAGCGTCGGATGTGATCCGCTTGTGAGGGCCGCTACAGTCGATCTCCCCCCACCTCGACACAGACCGTCCGTGACCCTGAAACGCACCTTGATCGTCCTGGCCATGCTGTCGCTGCTCAGCGGCTGCGTGTCGGGGTACAGCGGGCTCCACCACCAGCGACTGGGCATGATCGAGATCCCATTGACCTTCGCGTTCATGGCGGTGGTTTACGCCTGGTATCGGCGCGACTCCATCCAGCGCCGCTTCTTCGGCGGCACGATGATGGGCGGTGGCGTCCTGGCCGCCATGCTGCTGGTGATGCCGATCTACCTCTACTGCAGTCGACCGGAGGGCGAACGCGTGCGGCCGATCATGACCTTCCTGGGTCTGATGCTGCTGTCCATGGTGCTCTCAACGATCGGTGCGCTCCCTTTCATGCAATGACGCCCGGGGGAGATGACACCTTCGCGTCGCTCCCGCGACGCGCCCCCGCTTCCAGGGACGGCGGTCCCGCGGGCAAGTTCCGAACCTGTCGATGACACGGACCGTTCACCGGTCTGTCACCTCAGCCTCTGAACATGCGCCGGTCCAGCCACGACCGCGCCGTCAAGACCTGACCCCTCCAGATCGACGCGCGGTCGCGGCGCTTCCCGTCCGCCCGACCTCCCTGGAGTCCCCATGCGCAAGCCCTCCGCCCGCACCCTGTCCCGCGCCATCACCCATGCGGCCACCCGCGTGGTCACTCGCGCCTGCCTGCCGCTGGCCCTGGCCATCGCCGCGCCGTTCGCGTCCGCCACCGTCGTCACCTTCGACGACCTGACCGACGACGGCGTCGTCCCCGCCCACTACGCCGGCCTCGACTGGTCCGCCAGCTCCTGGTTCCAGTACGCCGGCGAGCAGGCCCCGTACACGCCGCATTCGGGCGACCGCCGCGCCACGCTGGGCTTCGACGGCAGCAGCGCCACCAGCACCATCGGCTTCCTCTCGCCCAGCACCTTCCAGGGCGCCTGGTTCGCCGGCTTCGACGGCGTCAACGTCGCCATCGACCTGTACTTCGGCGGCGCGCTCGTCGCGTCGACCTCGCTGCTCAATCTCAGCGACAGCCCGGCGTTTCTCGGCAGCGGCTACACCGGCCTCGTCGACCGCCTGGTCTTCCGCAGCAACGATCCGGCCTTCTTCGTCATGGACGACCTGACCTTCGCGTCCGCCGTGCCGGAACCCGCCTCGGGCGCGCTGGCGCTGGGCGGCCTCGCCGTCGCCGCGCTGGTGATCCGGCGCCGCAAGTCCTCGCAGCCCGCGGGCACCGCCAACAACGCCACCGCCACCGCCACCGCCACCGCCTGAGGAGACCGCCATGACGCAGCAGCAACCGCCCCGCCGCCAGTTCCTCCGCGCCGTCGCCGGCGCCGCCGGCGCCACCGCCGCGATGACCAGCTTCCCGCCGGCCATCGCCCGCGCGCTGTCCATCAAGGCGGCCGTGCGCACCGGCACGATCCAGGACGTCGAGCACATCGTCATCCTGACGCAGGAGAACCGCTCCTTCGACCATTACTTCGGCACGCTCAACGGCGTGCGCGGCTTCGGCGATCCGTTCCCGGCGCCGGTGGCCGACTCGGCCAACGTGAAGGGCCGCTCGGTCTGGATCCAGCCCACCGTCAACAACGCCGGGCCCGGCGCGATCGCGCCCTTCCACCTGAACACCGCGCAGAACTTCGCCTTCATGCGCGTCAGCGGCACGCCGCACTCGTGGACCGACGCCCAGGCCGCCTGGGACCACGGCCGCATGAACAACTGGCCCAAGGCCAAGCAGAACCATTCGATGGGCCACTTCAAGGAGCAGGAACTGCCCTTCCAGTTCGCCCTGGCCAACGCGTTCACGCTGTGCGACGCCTACCACTGCGCGACGCAGACCGGCACCAACACCAACCGGCTGTTCATCTGGACCGGCACCAACGATCCGCTGCGCCTGGGCAACGGTCCGTCCACCGACAACAGCCACGACTGGTTCAATCCGAATCCGCTGGACGACTACACCTGGACCACCTATCCCGAGCGCCTGCAGTCCGCCGGCATCAGCTGGCAGGTCTACCAGAACATGGCGGACAACTTCACCGACAACTCGCTGGCGGGCTTCAAGGTGTTCCGCGACGGCTGGTACAACCGGCCGGGCTTCTCGCAGGTGCTGAAGGACCGCGGCATCTCCACGCGCGACCTCGACCTGCTGCGCGACGACGTACTCAACAACCGCTTGCCGCAGGTGTCGTGGGTCGTCGCGACGGCGGAGGGCTCCGAGCATCCCGGCCCGTCCAGTCCCGCGCAGGGCGCGGACTACACCGCCAAGGTGCTGGACGCGCTGACCTCGAATCCCGACGTCTGGGCCAAGACCGTCCTGTTCATCAACTTCGACGAGAACGACGGCTTCTTCGACCACGTGCCGCCGCCGGCCGCGCCGTCGTACGTGACCTGGAACGCGAACCCGGCGCAGGCGGTGCTCGCCGGCGCGTCGACGGTGGACACGACCGGCGAGTACTGCGAGATCCTGAACGGCGCCTCGGCCACCTACCTGCATCGTCCGTACGGCATGGGCCCGCGCGTGCCGCTGTACATCGTGTCGCCGTGGAGCAAGGGCGGCTGGGTCAACTCGCAGACCTCGGACCACACCTCGGTGCTGCGCTTCATCGAGGCCCGCTTCGGCGTCAAGGAGACCAACATCGGCGCGTGGCGCCGTGCGGTCGCGGGCGACCTGACCTCGTGCTTCAACTTCGCCGATCCGGAGGACAGCGAGTTCTTCTCGAAACTGCCCGACACCGTGGCGCTCGCCAACCGGGCCCGCGCGCTGCCGGGCACGACGACGCCGGGCATCCCGGGCTCGCTGCAGCTGCCGTCGCAGAACGCCGGCGTGCGTCCGGCGCGCGCCCTGCCTTACGACCTGCAGGCCACCAGCGCGGTGACGCCCGGTGCGGGTCCGAATGCGACGACGATCGCCGTCAGCTTCCAGAACACGGGCAGCGCCGCCGCCGTGTTTCACGTCTACGACCGCACGCGCCTGGGCGAGATCCCGCGCCGCTACACGGTCGAGGCCGGCAAGCAGCTCACCGGCAGCTTCGCGCCGCAGGCCGCGGGGGCCTACGACCTGTGGATCCTCGGACCCAACGGTTTCCATCGCCACCTCGCCGGCAATGCGCGGCGGGCGGCGGCGGCGGGCCAGCCCAATCCGGATGTCGTCGCGAAGTCCGCGCCGGCCACCGGTGAACTGGTGCTGACGCTGGTGAACACCGGCCCGGTCGCGGCGACCTTCACCGTCGCGCACAACAAGTACCAGGGCACGGCGCCGCGGACGGTGAACGTGCCGGCGCGCAGCAGCAGCGAGCTGCGCATCGGGGTCGCCGTGGCGGCGCACTGGTATGACGTGTCGGTGCGGGTGGGCGGACAGGCCGACTTCCTGCGCCGCTTCGCCGGCCACATCGAGACCGGCGCGCCGTCGGTCAGCGATCCGGCGATGGAAGGGGTGGCGAAGGCGGATCAGTACCGCGTGCAGGGCGCGTGAAGGCGCGTTGAGCGCCCCGGTACGACCAAGGGGTGGGGCAGGACGCGGGAGCGTTCCTTGCCCAGCCCGGGCCTCCCCATGAAAACACGGAGGTCCTCATGTCCGTCATGCGTCTTCGTCTCCAAAGACAACCGCGTTCCGTTCTCCGATCCACCGTGGCCGCCTTCGCGGCCACTGCCGCTTTCTGCAGTGCAGCAGGCGGCGCGTTCGCGCAGTCCGCCGGCGTCCCCCAGGACGCCATCGGCTTCACCGAGTACGTCGCGGCGCAGCTGCGGCAGCAACTCGGCGACGGCACCGTCGTCGTCCGCGAGCCGCTGACGCTCGGCGTCGCGGATCAGCGCACGCGGCTGGACAAGCTCTACGCGGGCTGCCAGACCAACCGCGGCAATTGCGCCGACGACGTGGGCGCCTTCGTGAAGACGACGACACAGCAGTTCCGCGCCTCGACCATCCCCGCGACGCGCGAGTCGCTGCGGCTGGCGGTGCGCACGGCCGCGTCGGTGCAGCAGGCGCAACGCGAGGTCGGCGGCGACGCCACCACCTTCCGCCCGCGGCCCTTCATCGGTCCGCTGGTGACGGTGCCGGTCTTCGACACGATGCGCGCGACGCGGCTGATCAGCGAGCAGGACTACAAGACGCTGAACCTGTCGGTCGACCAGGTGCGCGAGACCGCCCGCAAGAACACCTACGACGCGATGCCGCAGGTGCTGCAACACGCCAAGCCCGTGCCCGCGGGCGAAGTGGGCAAGCTCGACGGACCGGTGCTGCAGCCGAGCCGCTTGATCTTCATCGACGACTGGAAGCCGCTGGCCGACGCGCAGAAGGGCAAGCTGATCGTCGCGGCGCCGGCCAACGACACGGTGCTGTATGTGAGCGACGACGACGCGTCCACCCTCGACGCGCTGCGCGCCCAGGTGCGGGATCTGATGGGCAAGACCGCCAATCCGCTGACGGACGTGCTGTTCCGCTGGACGCCGTCGGGCTGGGCGCCGATGCAGTGATTGCGGTCAGCGTCCGCCGTTGCCGGCGGACGCTGCCGGCCGGTCGCGGAACATCCGGCGCGCCAGGAGCCAGCCCGCGCGCTGCGCCGCGAGCCAGAGGCCCATCGCCAGGTAGAACGTGCCGACCATGATCGCGGCGCGCGGGACGAGTCCGATGCCGCCGGCCGCGCGGCCCGCGGTGAAGCCCAGCGTGAGGGCGCCCATCGTCAGGCGCAGGCCGGCCAGGCTGGACAGCCAGGCCGTCAGCGTCGGCAGTCCGACGGTCAGCAGCAGCGCGATGGCTTTCCATCCGCCCGCCGGCCGCGTGGGCTGCACGCGGAAGGCCGGGTTGGGCACATACAGGCGCAGGCGGTAGACCGTGACCCCCGCCGAGATCCAGGCGGCCTGCACGCCGGCGGCGACGGGCATCATCATCGGCGGCACCGCCCACACGATGAAGCCCCACAGCGCCACGGCGGTCGTGATCATCGCGGGCGTTCCCTTCAGACCGAGCAGCAGGCCGACCGCCAGGAAGACCAGGCTCAGCCCCGCCATGGCGTCGCCGTACACCGGCGCGAGCTGCAGGGCGAGGCCGGCGACGGCAAAGCTGGCCGCGCCCACCCAGGGCGAGGCGCGCTCCCAGCGCTCGGAGCTGAGTCGGCCGGCCAGCCAGGCGGGCACGGCCCCGCGCAGGAAGTCGAGCGCCTGCCCCACATACCCCATGAACACGCAGAAGATGACCACCCCACACAGGGCGGAGAAACCGTGTTCGACGCCTTCGCTCACGCTGCCCGCCAGCACGCCGCTGAGCACGCCGGCCAGCAGCGCGATCACCGCCAGCGCCGCCTTGCGCGTCGTCACGCCCAGCTTCTGGACGGCGCCCAGTTGCGCCTCGTCGAGGCCCAGGCGGCGCAGCAGCTGCCAGCCGGCCCATTGCAGATGCAGCGGCAGCGTGTGCCCCATCAGCAGGGCGCCGATGAAGGCCTTGAACCTGTCCCCGTCGCGGGCTGAACCGGACAACTGGGCGACGCGCACCGTCGGCGCGAATTCCTCGAGCGTCGCCGGATCGGTGATCGGCGGCGGATGGCGCTCCAGCACCGCCGCGAGCGCGGCCATGCGTTCCCCGCCCAGCATCCGCTCGATGCGGAAATCGCGCGCCCAGTCGAAGTGCTCGCGCAGCAGGTCGATCAGCCGCGGGGGCAGGTGGGCCTCGAGCTGCACCACCAGGTCCGCGAATCGCGCCGAGGCCTCGAGCTGCTGTTCCAGCGGCAGGTCGCCGAGCTGGCGGCGCAGCGCCGGCATCGCGGCCTCCAGCTTCGCCGGGCCTTGCTTGAGCAGATGGACGACCTCGTGGCAGAGGGCCTCCGGCGAGGGCCCCGTTGGCGGATCCAGGAACACCACCCGCTCCTGCGGCGGGCGGGGTGATGG
>CBIHMU010000107.1:0-18139 GCA_966211105.1 uncultured Burkholderiales bacterium | reverse complement strand
GCCCGCTCCCGCTCCCGCTCCCGCTCCCGTCGCTGCGGCGGTCGCCGCCGCGGAACCGCCCGCCGCTCCCGCGATCCTGGCCGCCGCGCCCCGTCTCGAACTCGGCACCGCACCCGCGTCGATGGGTGAAGAGCTGGAGCGCGCCGCGCAGGTGATGCAGCGTTCCAAGCGCGCGGTGATGCACCTGTTCGGCGAGGCCCGGCTGGGCAAGGCCATCGACGCCGAGCAATGCCTACCCCTCGTGGAGGAGGTGGCGAGCTCGGTGGTCCGCAATCCCTCGGCGCTGATCAGCCTGGCGCGGCTGAAGACCAAGGACGACTACACCTACATGCACTCGGTGGCGGTGTGCGCGCTGATGGTGTCGCTGGCCCGGCAGATGGGCCTGGACGAGCCGCAGACGCGCGAGGCCGGCCTGGCGGGACTGCTGCACGACGTCGGCAAGATGATGATGCCGCTGAACGTGCTGAACAAGCCGGGCGCGCTGACCGACGACGAGTTCGCGATCATGCGGGACCACCCGACGCGCGGCTTCGAGATGCTCAAGGAGGGCACCTCGGTGCCGGAGGCGGCGCTGGACGTGGCGCTGCGGCATCACGAGAAGATGGACGGATCGGGCTATCCCGGCAAGCTGGCCGGCGAACAGATCAGCCTGCTGTCGCGCATGGGCGCGGTGTGCGACGTCTACGACGCGATCACCTCGAACCGGCCCTACAAGAACGCGTGGGATCCGGCGTCGTCGCTGGCGCGGATGGCGCAGTGGACGGGGCATTTCGACCCGCGGGTGTTCCAGGCCTTCGTGAAGTGCGTGGGCATCTATCCGGTGGGGACGCTGGTGAAGCTGCAGTCCGGCCGGCTGGGGGTGGTGCTGGAGCAGAACGTCACGGCGCTGACGGCGCCGCGGGTGCGGGTGTTCTATTCGACCAAGTCGCAGATGCCGATCCCGACGCAGGTGCTGGACCTGTCGGCGGCCAACGCCGGCGATCGCATCGTCGGCCGCGAGGACCCGGCCACCTGGGGCTTCCAGCGGCTCGACGAGCTCTGGCAGGCACCGGCCAAGTGAACGCGAAGGATCGTCTCGGGAGAGACGGTCCGGATGGACGACAACCCATCTCGGTGGTCGCTGATGACACAGCGTGGTGGCGCTCCTCAATCTCCGAGGCGAAAGTCTCCTAGTTCAAGCAATGGTTCGCCTGAACCGTCCGCCGGAAGATGCAGACCTCGCGCCGATGCATGGCGCCGGAGGGCATCTGATTCCTCGAAACGGCTGGCGGGGACCCCGACGCGGCGTTCCGCATTGCCAGGGCGCTTGGATTCCACTATCAACACGTGCACGCGCTGATCCCCCGCTACTGCAAGAGCGCGGGCACCTTGATCGCTCTCGGCGCCTCGGCGCTGTACATGGATGATCGGAGCGAACTCGGCCCGCTCGACATGCAGGTCACTCGCGGCGATGAGATTGGCGCAATGAGGTCGGGTCTTGAACAGACGACTGCGAAGCCTTGGCAGAGCTTGTGTCCAACTACCCCTCGCACTCCTTCGTGATTGACCGCAGGGAGGCTCGCTCACTGTTTCGAAGGGTGTGGCCCGTCGGAGAGCCGTTCCGATGCATCGCGAGTCACTATGGCGTCTGGCTGTCGACTGGCGCCCAGAGCGCACTGCCCGTCGTGTCTCTCCAAGCCTTTCCATTTGACTTCAAGGACTGTTCCCATGTTCAAGACCCCCCTGCCGTTTGACCTGATCATGCAAGCCAAGCGACGCATGCTGAACCACATCATCGCGTCGAACCCCAGGCTGTTTGAGCCCAATCGGAAGCCGGCCAGCCAGAGGTCGTCCGGAAAGACCCCGACCTCCCGCTGATCCCGCGCTCCCTACACTCCCCGGCATCACACGACGTCGGGGAGCGCGGGATGACACGAAGGCTCATGCGGCTGGCGCTGTGCGCCGGGGTGGTGGGAACGACGCTGATCGGCGCGCCGGCCGTCCAGGCGCAGACGCTGCGCTGGGCCAGCCAGGGCGACGCCCAGACGATGGACCCGCACTCGCAGAACGAGAGCCTGACCAACGGCATGAACTCGCAGGTCTACGAGCGCCTCACCGCCCGCGACCGCCAGCTCAACATCGTGCCGGGTCTTGCCTCCGAATGGACCCAGCTCAGTCCGCTCGTCTGGCGCTTCAAGCTGCGCCCCAACGTCAAGTTCCACGACGGCACCCCGTTCACCGCCGACGACGTCGTGTTCTCGCTGCAGCGCGCCAAGGCGCCGACCTCGCAGGTCGCCGTCTACGCCAACGCCGTGGGCACCGCGCGCAAGGTCGACGATCTGACCGTCGAGATCACCCAGCCCCGCTTCAATCCGATCTTCCTGCAGCACCTGGACCTGCTCTTCATCATGAGCAAGTCCTGGAGCGAGCAGCACAAGGTGACCCGGCCGCTCAGCTTCAAGGACAACGAGGAGAGCTTCGCGGGCTTCAACATGAACGGCACCGGCCCGTTCATGCTGGTCCGCCGGCAGCCCGGCATCCGCACCGTCTACAAGCGCAACCCGAACTGGTGGGGCCGCTTCGAGGGCAACGTGCAGGAGGTGCAGTTCACGCCGATCTCCAACGACGCGACGCGGCTCGCCGCGCTGGTGTCGGGTGAGGTCGATCTGCTGCTGGACCCGGCGCCGCGCGACGTGCCGCGCCTGCGCGCCACGCCCGGCGTCCAGGTCATCGAGGGGCTGGAGAACCGCCTGATCTTCGTCGGCATGGACCAGGCGCGCGACACGCTGGTCTACGGCCGCGCGCCCAACGGCAAGAACCCGTTCCAGGACCTGCGCGTGCGTCGCGCGATGTACCAGGCCATCGACATCGACGCCATCCACAAGCGGCTGATGAACGGCCTGTCGCAGCCCACGGGCGGATTGACGCCGTCGCCGCTGGGCGCCTTCGGCGATCCGGCGCTGGAGACGCGCCTGCCCTTCGACCTGGCCGCCGCGCGCCAGGCGATGGCCGACGCCGGTTATGCGGACGGCTTCGAGGTGACGCTGGACTGTCCCAACAACCGCTATGTCAACGACGAGGCGATCTGCCTGGCGCTGGCCTCGATGTGGTCGCAGATCAAGGTGAAGGTCAAGGTCAACGCGATGCCGCGCGTGCTCTACTTCCCCAAGCTGGAGCGCTATGAGACCAGCCTCTACCTGATGGGTTGGGGCGGCGCGATCACCGACGCGGAGACCATCCTGACGCCGGTCTACCGCAGCGACGATCGGTCCTCCGGCGCGGGTTACTACAACTACGGCCGATCGAAGGACCCGAAGTTCGACCAACTGGCGGCCGCGTCCTCGACGGAAGCCGATCCGGCGAGGCGCGAACAGTTGATCCGGGCTGCGCTGCAGGCCTACCGCGAGCAGATCCACGTCCTGCCCCTGCACCGGCAGGCTGCGCCCTGGGCGGTGCGTCAAGGCGTGAAGGCCGTGCATCGCGCTGACAACTGGCTGGACTACGCGTGGGTGACACTGCCGAAATGATGGCGACCCTTGAGAAGCAATGGCTGGCGCGTCTGCGCGCCGATTACCGGACCGAGCGCGGACGCTGTGTCGTCAGCCACGAGCACGAAGGACCGCTGCGGCTGCTGAAGAGCCTCTATCCCGAGGGAGACGCGATCTGCCACAGCGTGCTGGTGCATCCGCCCAGCGGGCTGGTCGGCGGCGACACGCTGGACATCACGGTGACGGTGGGCGAGGGCGGCCACGCGCTGGTCACCACGCCGGGCGCGACGCGCTTCTATCGCAGTCCGACGGGCGCGCCGGCCACCCAGCGGGTGCAGGCGTCGCTGGGCGACCGCGCCCGGTTGGAGTGGCTGCCGCTCGAAGCCATCGCGTATCCCGGCTGCGAGGCGCTCAACGAGGCCCGCTTCAGGCTCGCGCCGACGGCGGAGCTGTTCGCCTGGGACATCACCGCGCTGGGCCTGCCCGGCGCGGGACAGCCGTTCGATGCCGGACGATTCCAGCAGCACCTGGAGATCCCCGGCGTCTGGCTGGAACGCGGGCTGCTCGACGCGGGCGACGCGCTGCTGATGGACGGCGACCTCGGGCTGGCGGGCCACCGCTGCCTGGGCACCCTGGTGTTCGCTGCGGGCGCCGCGATCGAACGCGGTCGGCGCGAGCAGGCGCTGGACGTCGTCCGCGCGCTGATCGAGGCCGATCCGCTGCGCCTGGCTGCCGGCGCGACGGCGGCGCAGGACGGCGTGCTGGTCGTGCGCGCGCTGGGACCGGTGGTCGAGCCGGTGTCGCTGCTGCTGCGCCGCTGCTGGGCCGCCTGGCGTCAGGTCTTGTGGGACCTGGACGGCACCGCGCCCCGCCTCTGGGCGATGTAGCCGGGCGGCCGGGCAGCGGCTCGTCGGCGCATCGGCGATCAGCGCATCAGCGCATCAGCGCACCGGCGAACCGGCGAACCGGCGAACCGGCGCACCGGCGCATTGCGCGATCACGAGGCCGGCCCTGGCCTCGCCACGTCCTTCACCCAGGGCTGCGCTGCCCAGTGCGCCTTCGCGAAGGCGTCGATCTGCGCGCGGTAGGTCATCGACAGCCCGATCGCGTCCAGGCCTTCCAGCAGCATCCGCCGATGCCGCGGCAGCATGTCGAAGCGGGCCTCGACGCCGCCGGCGCTGCGCAGCGTGAGCGTGTCGACGTCGATGGCGACCGTGTTGCCGGGCACCTGGTCCGCCTCGGCCATCAGCCGGAGCACGTCCGCCTCGGGCAGCGCAACGAGCAGCAAGCCGTTGCCCATCGCATTCGAATAGAAGATCTCGCCAAAGCCCGGCGCGACCACCGCGCGGATGCCGGCCTGCTGCAAGCCCCAGACCGCGTGCTCGCGGCTCGATCCGCAGCCGAAGTTGTTGCCGCCGAGCAGCACCGACACGTCCCCGTACTCGGGCCGGTTGAGCACGAAGTCCGGACGCTCGCGCCCTTCGGCGTCGAAGCGCAGGTCGTAGAGCAGCCCGTCCCGCAGGCCGCGCTTGTCGATGCCGCGCAGGAACTGCTTGGGCATGATCTGGTCGGTGTCGAGGTTCTCGAGGCGCAGCGCCGCGGTGCGGCCTTCGACGTGGCGGACGGGATTCATCGCGGGATCTCCTGGGTGGCAGCGGCATTGGCCGCCGTGGTCGCCGCGGGCGCGGGGGGCAGGCGGCGGACGTCGGTGAGGCGGCCCGTCACCGCGGCGGCCGCGGCCATCGCCGGGCTCATCAGGTGCGTGATCGCGCCGCGTCCCTGGCGGCCTTCGAAGTTGCGGTTGGTCGTCGACGCGCAGCGGATGCCGTCGGCGAGCACGTCGTCGTTCATCGCCAGGCACATCGAGCAGCCCGGCTGGCGCCATTCGAGACCGGCCTCGAGGAACACGCGGTCCAGGCCTTCCGCCTCCGCCATCGCGCGCACCGCACCCGAGCCCGGCACCACCATCGCCCGCACGCCCGGCGCCACGTGCCGGCCGCGCAGCACGGCGGCCGCCGCGCGCAGGTCCTCGATGCGGCCGTTCGTGCAGGAGCCGATGAACACGTGCTGGATGGGCGTGCCTGCCAGCGCCGCCCCGCCGTCCAGGCGCGCGTAGCGCAGCGCGCGCTCGGCGCTGGCCCGGGCCGGGCCTTCGACCATCCGCGTCGGATCCGGGATCGGGGCGTCGATCGCGGCGACCTGGTCCGGGCTCGTGCCCCAGGTCACCTGCGGCGCGACGTCGGCGGCATCGAAGCGGTGCTCGATGTCGAACACCGCGCCCTCGTCGCTGTGCAGCGTCGCCCAGTGGGCGAGGGCGGGCGCGCGCCACGCGCCGGCCAGGTCGGGACAGCGGGCCAGCACGTAATCGATCGCCGTCGCGTCCGGCGCGATCAGCGCGCCGCGCGCGCCGGCCTCCACCGCCATGTTGCACAGCGTGAAGCGGGCTTCGACCGACAGCGCGGCGATCGCCTCGCCGCAGAACTCGACGACGTAGCCGCGCGCGCCCTGCGCGCCGATGTGGCCGATGATCGCGAGGATCAGGTCCTTCGACGTCGTGCCGGCCGGCAGCGCGCCGTCGACGCGGATGCGCATGTCCTTCGCGACCCGGTAGACCAGCGTCTGCGTGGCCAGCACGTGTTCCACCTCGGTGGTCCCGATGCCGAACCCCAGCGCACCCAGCGCGCCGTAGGTCGTCGTGTGGCTGTCGCCGCAGATCACCACCATGCCGGGCCGGATCATCCCGTGCTCCGGCGCCACCACGTGCTCGATGCCCTGCAGCGCGTCCGTCGTGTCGAACAGCCGGATGCCGTGGCGATCGCAATTCGCCTTCAGGTTGGTGGCCTGCAGCGCCGAGGGCGGATCGGCGATCACGCGCAGCTTCGGCGCCACCGGATGCGTGGGGATGATGTGGCTCACCACCGCGACGTTCTGCCCCGGCATCGGGACGCTGCGGCCCTGCTCGTGCAGGCCGGTGAAGGCCTGCGGGCTGGTGTACTCGTTCATCAGGTGCAGGTCGCAGAAGAGCAGCACGTTCTGCTCATCCAGCCCGGCCACCGTGTGGCTGTCGACGAGCTTGCGATAGAGCGTGCGCGGTCCGGCGTTCAGGGGCATGGCGGTCATGGCTGGCTCTCCTGGCCATCGGCGGACGGGGGGACGGCCATGGCGGTGGCGGTCGCGGTCGCGTCGCTGGCGGTGGCGGTGGTGTCGTCGGCGGTGAAGAAGGGCAGGACGCGATCGAGCAGTTGGTCCGGCGCCTCCTCGGGGATGTAGTGGCCGCAGGGCAGGGCTTCGCCGCGCACGTCGTCGGCGACGCCGCGCCACAGGGCCAGCGGCTCGAAGCAGCGATGGACGACGCCCTCGCGGCCCCAGAGCGCGAGCAGCGGCATCCGCAGCCGCCGGCCGGCCGCGCGGTCCTCGCGGTCGTGGTCCAGGTCGATGCCGGCGCTGGCGCGGTAGTCCTCGCACAGGCCGTGCGCGGTGCCGGGCAGCGCCAGGCAGCGCTGGTACTCGGCCAGCGCGCGCGGGTCGAAGGGCGCCAGGCCGGCGCTGCGGCGTCCCATCACGTCGCGCACGTAGGCACCGGGATCGGCCTCGATGAGGCGCTCCGGCAGCGGCGCCGGCTGGATCAGGAAGAACCAGTGCCAGTAGGCGCGCGCGAAGGCGACGTGGGTGCCCTCGTACATGTCCAGCGTCGGCGCGATGTCCAGCAGCGCGAGCCGCCGCACCGCGGCCGGCGCGTCCATCGCCAGGCGATGCGCGACGCGGCCGCCGCGGTCGTGCGCCAGCACGTCGAAGCGCGCGTGGCCGAGCTGGCGCATCACGCTGAGCATGTCGGCGGCCATCGCGCGCTTGCTGTAGGCGGCGTGGTCGTTCGGTGCCGACGGGGACTGCCAGGCCTCGGGGACCTCCGGCTTCGACGAATCGCCGTAGCCGCGCAGATCCGCCGCAATGACGGTGAAGTGCCGGGCCAGCGTCGGCGCGACCTTGTGCCAGATCGCGCGCGTCTGCGGGTGGCCGTGCAGCAGCAGCAGCGCGGGCCCGGTGCCGCCCATCGTCAGGTGGATGCGCACGCCGTCGGCGGTGGGCAGGCTCAGATGCTGGAAGCCGGGGTAGAGCGCATCGAGCGCATCGAGCGCATCAAGCGCATCGTGTCCTGAACCATCGGGCATGGGGTCTCCTGATCGGGCGGCCGGAAGGGAGGTCGGTGGCGTCGCGGTCGACGATGGCCGACTCCTCGTTGGCCCTGATTCTGGAAGTGAATGAGGGGCACATAATTTCCGCTTCGGCAGTTCTTTCGTTCCGGAGGTTCATCAATGGACGGCTTCTCCGACCTGGCCTTTTTCGCGCTGCTGGTCAAGCAGGGCAGCCTGGCTGCCGCGGCGCAGCAGCTCGGCGTGACGCCGCCGGCGGTGAGCAAGCGGCTCGCGGCGATCGAGCGCCGGCTCGGCGTGCGCCTGCTGCAGCGGACCACGCGTCGCATCGGCCTGACGCCGGAAGGCGAGACCTACCTGGTCGACGGCGCGCGCGTGCTCGAGGACCTGGAGGCGCTGGAGCGCACCGTGGCCGGCAGCCGCGCGGCGCCCAAGGGGCTGCTGCGCGTGGCGGCGAGCTTCGGCTTCGGACGCAAGCACGTGGCGCCGGCGCTGTCGACCTTCGCGCGCCAGTTTCCGGACGTCGAGGTGCAGCTCGAGCTGACCGACCGGCCGGTCAACCTGATCGAACAGGGCATCGATCTGCAGGTCCACGTCGGCGAGCCGCCGGATGCGCGGCTCACGGCGCGGCTGCTCGCGCGCAACCGGCGCGTGCTGTGCGCCTCGCCCGCGTACCTGAAGCGCGCCGGCGAACCCGCCGCGCCGCGTGAGCTCGCGCGTCATGCCTGCCTGTTCATCCGCGAGAGCGACGAGACCTTCGGTACCTGGCACTTCCAGCAGGGCGCGCGCAAGGAGACGGTGAAGGTGCGCGGCCCGCTGGCGGCCAACGACGGCGAAAGCGTGCTGGCATGGGGGCTCGATGGCCACGGGGTGCTGATGCGCTCGTTCTGGGAAGCGGCGCCCATGCTGCGATCGGGGCGCTTGCGGCCCGTGCTGGCGGATTGGGCGATGCCGCCGGCGGACATCCACCTGATCTATCCGCCGCGCGCCCAGCTGTCGGCGAAGACACGCGCGCTCGTCGACTTCCTGCTGGAGCGCTTCGAGCCGCAGCGCGAGGGCGACGACGGCGGGTGGTGAGGGCATTTTGTCCTGGGGCAATCCGTCCTAGGACAGCTTGTCCTAGGACGATCTGTCCCTTCCGCGACCGGGCCGACTTCGAAACACTTCGGGGTCATGGACACCCTGATCCTCGCGCGCATGCAGTTCGCGCTCAACATCACCTTCCACATCCTCTTCCCGACGATCACGATCGCGCTGGGCTGGATCGTGCTCTTCATGCTCTGGCGCTGGCGGCGCACCGGCGAGTCGCCCTGGCTCGCGGCCTACCAGTTCTGGACCAAGGTCTTCGCGCTGAGCTTCGCGCTCGGCGTCGTCAGCGGCGTGACGATGAGCTTCCAGTTCGGCACCAACTGGCCGGGCTTCATGGAGCGCGCCGGCAACATCGCGGGACCGCTGCTCGGCTACGAGGTGCTCACGGCCTTCTTCCTGGAGGCCGGCTTCCTCGGCATCATGCTGTTCGGCCGGGAGCGCGTCAGTCCGCGCGTCCACGTCATCGCGACGGCGACGGTGGCCTTCGGCACGACGCTGAGCGCGTTCTGGATCCTCAGCCTCAACTCGTGGATGCAGACGCCCACGGGCTACGAGGTCCGCGACGGCGTCCTGCACGCCGTCGACTGGTGGGCGATCGTCTTCAATCCGTCGTTCCCGTACCGGCTGGCCCACAAGCTGCTGGCGTCCGGGCTCACGGCGGCTTTCCTGCTGGCCGGCGTCAGCGCCTGGCAGATGCTCCAGGGCAGTGCGAAGCCGGAGACGCGCCGCGTGCTGCGGCTGGGCCTGACGCTGGGCGCGGTGCTGATCCCGCTGCAGATCGTCGCGGGCGACCTGCACGGCCTCAACACGCTGAAGCATCAGCCGGCCAAGATCGCCGCCATGGAAGGCGTGTGGACCACCGAACGCGGCGCGCCGCTGCTGCTGTTCGCGCTGCCCGACGAGCAGGCGAAGGAGAACCGCTTCGCCGTCGGCGTGCCGCGCCTGGCGAGCCTGATCCTCACCCACGACGCCGACGGCGAGATCCGCGGGCTGGATGCCTTCGAAGGCGCGCATCCGCCGGTCAAGCCGTTGTTCTTCGGCTTCCGCGTGATGGTGGGCGTCGGCCTGCTCATGCTCGTCTTCGCGTGGGGCGGGTGGTGGCTGTTCCGGCGCTCCGGGTGGCAAGCACTGCCCCGCCCCTGGCTGTGGGGGCTCTCGCTCATGAGCTTCTCCGGCTGGGTCGCCACCGTGGCCGGCTGGTACGTCACCGAGATCGGCCGGCAGCCCTTCATCGTCTACGGCGTGCTGCGGACGCAGGAGGTCGCGGCGCACAACCCGGGGGCCATGGTCGCGGCCTCGCTGGCCGGCTACGCGACGGTCTATCTCGCGCTGCTGATCGCCTACGTCGCCGCGATCAAGCGGATGGCGGAGAAGGGCGTGCCGGCGGGACCGTCCGCGGCGTCTCCGCCGACCCCGCCGTCCCCGCACGGCGCGCCGGTGATCTCCAGGAGCTTCACATGAGCGCGCTGCCCGTGATCTTCATGGCCCTGATGGGGCTTTCGCTGCTGATCTACGTCGTGCTGGACGGCTACGACCTCGGCGTGGGGATGCTGTCCGCGGCGGTGGCGGAGGAGGGCGATCGCGACCGCATGGTCGCGTCGATCGGCCCGTTCTGGGATGCCAACGAGACCTGGCTGGTGCTGGCCGTCGGCCTGCTGCTGATCGCCTTCCCGAAGGCGCAGGGCGTGGTGCTGACGGCGCTCTACGTGCCGGTGGTGCTGATGCTGCTCGGGCTGATCCTGCGCGGCGCGGCCTTCGATTTCCGCGCCAAGGGCGATCCGGCGCACAAGCGGGGGTGGGACGCAGCGTTCGCGGGCGGATCGGCGCTGGCCTCGCTGACGCAGGGATGGATGCTCGGCCGCTACGTGACCGGCTTCGAGGACGGCGCGGCGGCGCAGTGCTTCGCCGCGGGCATCGCGATCGCGCTGACCGCCTGCTATGCGCTGCTGGGCGCGAGCTGGCTGCTGATCAAGACCGAAGGCGAGCTGCAGCGCCGCGCGGTCGGCTGGGCCAGGCGGGCGTGGCCGGCGGTCGTGGCGGGACTGCTGGTCGTGTCCATCGCCTCGCCCTGGCTGAGCCCCACCGTGCGGGCGCGCTGGTTCGAGCTGCCGGGCCTGATCGCGCTGGCCCCGTTGCCGTTGACGGCCCTGCTGGCGCTGGCGACGCTGCGCGGGATGCTCAACTCGCACCGCGTGCTCGGCAAGCTGAGCTGGGCGCCGTTCGCGCTGATGGTGCTCGTGCTGAGCTTGAGCTTCTTCGGACTCTCCTACAGCCTCTATCCGTTCGTCGTCATCGACCGGATCACGATCTGGGACGCCGCCGCCGCGGACGAGTCCTTGCGCTTCCTGCTGATCGGCGCGGCAGTGACGATGCCGGTGATCCTCGCCTACTCGCTGCTCTCGTACCGTGTATTCCGGGGGAAGGCGCGCGTCCTCGCGTATTGAACGCGGTGGCTTCAAAAAGACACGAAGTTCGTGCGGCACGAACTTCGTGATACTCTGAGGCCCTGATGAAGAACGTCACCGTCACCATGGAAGACAGCGTCGCCGAGTGGGCGAGGCTGGAGGCGGCGCGGCGCAACACCAGCGTCTCGCGGCTGGTCGGCGAGCTGCTCGCCGAGAAGATGCGCCACGACGACGCCTACGAGCGGGCGCTTCAGGACTGGGTGCACCGCGAGCGCACCTGGTCGTCCGACGGCCAGCCCTACCCGGGGCGGGAGTTGCTGTGAACGCCCCCACGCCCGTTCCCGTCGAACTGACCGCGCCGGTCTTCGTCGACACCTCGGTGCTGATCCTCAGCGAGGACGGCGCCGATCCCGCCCGCCGCGCGCAGGCCATGGCCTGGCTGCGCTGCCTGTGGCAGCAGCGGCTGGGGCGCACCTCCAGCCAGGTGCTGAATGACTTCTACCGATCGGTGACGACGCACATCTCGCCCGCGATGCCCAACGGCGACGCGCGCGCCGAGGTGCGCCGCTACCAGCGCTGGGCGCCCTGGTCGACGGATCACGCGACGGTCGAATCGGCCTGGTCGCTCGAAAGCCGCTTCTCGCTGCCCTATGCCGATGCGTTGATCGTGGCGGCCGCCAAGGCGCAAGGGTGCGAAACCCTCCTGAGCCTGGCCCTGCCGCACGGGCAGCTCTTCGACAGCGTGCTCATCGTCGACCCGCTGCGCGCGCTCCCGGCGGGCGTGGCCCTCTCCGACTTCCTGCCGTCTCCGGCGCTTGCTCCATGACCGCTGACCTCGACCGCACCCTTGATGGCGCTCCTGATGGCGCTGCAGCCAGAGCGCTTGACCGCGCCCTCGGCGTCCTGCGCGAGGACGTCCGCGCGATGCACGCCTACCAGGTGCATCCCTCCGCCGGCCTCATCAAGCTGGACGCGATGGAGAACCCGTTCCGGCTGCCGTCCGAACTGCAGCGCGCGCTGGGTGAGCGCCTCGGCGCCGTCGCCATCAACCGCTATCCGGGCGAACGGACGCAGGCGCTGGCCCAGGCGCTGGCGGCGCACGCCCGGCTGCCCGCGGGCCAGGCGCTGATGCTGGGCAACGGTTCGGACGAACTGATCTCGCTGCTGGCGATGGCCGTCTGCCGGCCCGGCGAGCGCGTCGCCGTACTGGCGCCGGTGCCGGGTTTCGTCATGTACGAGCTGTCGTCGCGGTACCAGCACCTGGACTTCGTCGGCGTGCCGCTGACGGCGGATTTCGAGCTCGACGAGGCCGCGATGCTCGCCGCGATCGCCGAACACCGTCCCGCGATCGTCTACCTGGCCTATCCGAACAACCCGACCGCCAACCTCTGGGACGACGCCGTCATCGAGCGCATCGTCCAGGCCGCGCCGGGCCTGGTCGTCATGGACGAGGCCTACCAGCCCTTCGCCGCGCGCGACTCGATGGCGATGATGGCGCGGCATCCGCAGGTGCTGGTGATGCGCACGATGAGCAAGTTCGGCCTGGCCGGCGTGCGCATCGGCTACATGATGGGCAAGGCCGAGCTGATCCGTCACATCGACAAGCTGCGTCCGCCGTACAACGTCAGCGTGCTGAACGCGGAAGCGGGCCTGTTCGCGCTGGAACACGCCGAGGTCTACGAGCGTCAGGCCGCCGAACTGCGCGCCGAGCGTCAGCGGCTGCAGACCGCGCTGGCCACCTTGGCCAGGACCGTCGACCTGCACGCCTATCCGAGCGAAGGCAACATGATCCTGGTGCGCGTGCCCGACGCCAACCGCCTCCACGCGGACCTGAAGGCCCGCGGCGTGCTGGTGAAGAACGTCTCGGGCCTGCATCCGCTGCTGGCGCGCTGCCTGCGCCTGACCGTGGGCACGCCGGACGAGAACGCGGCCATGATGGCGGCGATCGAAGCCGGTCTGACATCCTCCTGATCTCCCTGGAATCCCCATGAGCTCCGAACGCATCGCCGAAGTCCGCCGCGACACCAAGGAAACGCAGATCCGCGTGCGCGTGAATCTCGACGGCACCGGACAGGCCTCGCTGAACACCGGCATCGGCTTCTTCGACCACATGCTCGACCAGATCGCCCGCCACGGGCTGATCGACCTCGACATCGAGGCCAAGGGCGACCTGCACATCGACGGCCACCACACCGTCGAGGACGTCGGCATCACGCTGGGCATGGCGGTCGCGCAGGCGGTCGGCGACAAGAAGGGCCTGACCCGCTACGGCCACAGCTACGTGCCGCTGGACGAGGCGCTGTCGCGCGTGGTCGTGGATTTCTCCGGCCGCCCGGGCCTGGCGATGGACGTCAAGTTCACCGCCGGGTCGGTCGGCGCCTTCGACACGCAGCTGACCTACGAGTTCTTCCAGGGCTTCGTCAACCACGCGCTGGTGTCGCTGCACGTGGACAACCTCAAGGGCCACAACGCGCACCACCAGTGCGAGACGATGTTCAAGGCCTTCGGCCGCGCGCTGCGCATGGCGATGACCCTGGACCCGCGGTCGGCCGGCGTCATCCCGTCGACGAAGGGCACGCTGTGAGCGCCTCCGCAGTCCCCACCTCCGCCCGGCCGCGCACCGTCGCGGTCGTCGACTACGGCATGGGCAACCTGCGGTCGGTGTCGCAGGCGGTGCTCGCCGCGGCGCAGGACCAGGGCGTGCGCGTGCTCATCACCTCCGAGCCGGACGAGGTCTACGCCGCCGAGCGCATCGTGCTGCCCGGCCAGGGCGCCATGCGCGACTGCATGCGCGAGCTCGCCGACAGCGGCCTGAAGGAGGCGGTGCTGGACGCTGCCGCGCGCAAGCCGCTGATGGGCGTGTGCGTGGGCATGCAGATGCTGCTCGACCACAGCGAGGAGCAGGACACGCCGGGGCTGGGGCTGATCCCGGGCCGCGTGAAGCGCTTCCGGCTCGAGGGCCAGGTGCAGCCCGACGGCAGCCGCTACAAGGTGCCGCAGATGGGCTGGAACCGCGTGCACCAGACGCGGGCGCATCCGGTCTGGGGCGAGGTGCCGGACGAGAGCTGGTTCTATTTCGTCCACAGCTTCTATGCCGAGACGTCGGACCCGCGCGACAGCGCCGGCGACAGCGAGTACGGCCCGCGCTTTACCTGCGCGGTGGCGCGGGATAACATTTTTGCCACCCAATTCCACCCCGAGAAAAGTGCCGCGTCCGGGCTCGCCCTGTATCGGAATTTCCTGCACTGGACGCCCTGAGCGCTCGACGCAAGGCGGCCGGTCCGGTGCCGCCAGCCTCACCAGCCCCGCAAGCCCCTTTCTCGGGGGCGCCAGACCCTTCCCCCTTCCTTCACCCCCACTGCCTCGGCCATGCTGCTGATTCCTGCGATCGACCTGAAAGACGGCAAATGCGTCCGCCTCAAGCAAGGCGACATGAACGACTCCACGACCTTCGGCGAGGATCCCGCCGAGATGGCCCGTCGATGGGTGGACGCCGGCGCGCGGCGACTGCACCTCGTGGACCTGAACGGCGCCTTCGCCGGCAAGCCGGTCAACGAGGCGGCGATCAAGGCCATCCTGCGCGAGGTCGGCGACGACATCCCCGTGCAGCTGGGCGGCGGCATCCGCGACCTGGACACGATCGAGCGCTACCTGGACGACGGCCTGTCGTACGTGATCATCGGGACGGCGGCGGTGAAGAACCCCGGTTTCCTGCAGGATGCGGCCTCGGCCTTCGGCGGCCACATCATCGTGGGCCTGGACGCGAAGGACGGCAAGGTCGCCACCGACGGCTGGAGCAAGCTGACCGGCCATGAGGTCATCGACCTGGCGAAGAAGTTCGAGGATTACGGCATCGAGGGCGTGATCTACACCGACATCGGCCGCGACGGCATGCTCAGCGGCATCAACATCGACGCGACGGTGAAGCTGGCGCAGGCGCTGACCATCCCGGTGATCGCCTCGGGCGGGTTGTCCAACATCGCCGACATCGACGCGCTGTGCGCGGTCGAATCCGAAGGCGTCAGCGGCGTGATCTGCGGCCGCGCGATCTACACCGGCGACCTCGACTTCGCTGGCGCGCAGCGTCGCGCCGACGAGTTGAACGGGGGCTGACCGGTGCTGGCCAAGCGGATCATCCCGTGCCTGGACGTGACCGGCGGTCGCGTCGTCAAGGGCATCAATTTCGTCGAGCTGCGCGACGCCGGTGATCCGGTGGAGATCGCGGCCCGCTACAACGAGCAGGGCGCCGACGAACTGACCTTCCTCGACATCACGGCGACCAGCGACGGCCGCGACCTGATCCTGCCGATCATCGAACGCGTGGCCTCGCAGGTCTTCATTCCGCTCACGGTCGGCGGCGGCGTGCGCTCGGTCGCCGACGTGCGCCGGCTGCTGAACGCGGGGGCGGACAAGGTGAGCTTCAATTCCGCGGCGGTGGCCGATCCGGAACTGATCCGCGCGGCTTCCGACAAGTACGGCGCGCAGTGCATCGTGGTCGCGATCGATGCCAAGCGCCGCCAGAACGCCGACGGCAGCACCGGCTGGGACGTGTACACGCATGGCGGCCGCAAGAACACCGGCCTGGACGCCGTCGAATGGGCGAGCCGCATGGCCGGACTCGGCGCGGGCGAGATCCTGCTGACCAGCATGGACCGCGACGGCACGAAGAGCGGTTTCGACCTGGCGCTGACGCGCGCGGTGTCGGACGCGGTGGGCGTGCCGGTGATCGCCTCGGGCGGCGTGGGGTCGCTGCAGGACCTGGCCGACGGCATCACCAAGGGCGGCGCCGACGCGGTGCTGGCCGCGAGCATCTTCCACTACGGCGAGCACACCGTCGGCGAGGCCAAGGCGCTGATGGCGTCGCAGGGCATCCCGGTCCGCCAATGAGCACGTCCAGCGGGCGAGGCAAGGGCCGGGAAGGCCGGGAGCGTGATCAGTCCCCCGACATCGACGGCCTGCGCCGCGCCCACCGGCCCGGTCCGCGCGTGACGGTGGGCGAGGGCGCGGTCAAGCCGCGTCCGCGCGACGCGGGGCCGGGCGAGGTCCGCATCGTCGGCGGTGTCTGGAAGCGGTCGAAGCTGCCGGTGCCCTACGTGGTGGGCCTGCGCCCCACGCCCGACCGGGTGCGGGAGACGCTGTTC
Organism: uncultured Burkholderiales bacterium; assembly: GCA_966211105.1. Taxonomy (GTDB): domain Bacteria; phylum Pseudomonadota; class Gammaproteobacteria; order Burkholderiales; family Burkholderiaceae_C; genus Roseateles. The sequence goes on along the minus strand of CBIHMU010000107.1, from coordinate 1,886 downwards.
AACTGGCTGGGTCAGGACCTGGCGGGCTGGCGCGTCCTGGACGCCTTCGCCGGCAGCGGCGCGCTGGGTTTCGAGGCCGCGTCGCGCGGCGCGACCGGCGTGACCTTGCTGGAGCGCGATGCGCAGCTCGCGAACGCGCTGCGCGCCAACCTCAAGCGGCTGGACAAGGACGGCACGGTGCCGATGACGATCGCGAACGCCGACGCGCTGGCCTGGATGCGGCGCGGGGCGCCGGGATCGTTCGACCTGATCTTCCTGGACCCGCCGTTCGCAGAGGGGCTTTTCGTCGACGCGCTCGCCGCGGCGGCGCCCTTGCTCGCCGAGAACGGCCTCATCTACCTGGAGTCGCCGGAGGTCATCGACGCGCCCGCGGCGCTGGGCTTGACCGTGTGGAAGGAAGGGCGGGCCGGCGCGGTGCATTACCGCCTGCTGCGCCGCGGCGGATAATCCGCCCCATGACCTCCCAGATCCTGCTGACGGCCGTCTACCCCGGCACCTTCGACCCGATGACCCTCGGCCACGAGGATCTGGTGCGTCGCGCCAGCCGGCTGTTCGAGCGCCTGGTGCTGGCGGTCGCGGCCGGCCATCACAAGAAGACGATGTTCAGCATCGACGAGCGGCTGGACATGGCGCGCCAGCTGGTGGCGCCTTATCCGAATGTCGAGGTGGTCGCCCTCGACGGCCTGCTGAGCCACTTCGTGATCGCCAACGGCGGCAAGGTGGTGGTGCGGGGATTGCGGGCGGTCTCGGACTTCGAATACGAGTTCCAGATGGCCGGCATGAACCGGCAGCTGATGCCGGAGGTCGAGACGGTCTTCCTGCCGCCGTCGGACCACTACCAGTTCGTCTCCTCGACCTTCGTGAGGGAGATTGCCACCCTGGGCGGCGAAGTGTCCAAGTTCGTCTCGCCGCTGGTCCAGGAGCGCCTGGCGGAGCGCGTCGCCAAGAACCGCGTGGAGCAGTAAGCCATGGCCCTGATGATCACGGACGAATGCATCAACTGCGATGTCTGCGAGCCCGAGTGCCCCAACCACGCCATCTCGATGGGCGAGGAGTACTACCAGATCGAGCCGGGCAAGTGCACCGAGTGTGTCGGCCATTTCGATGAGCCGCAGTGCGCGACCCTGTGCCCGGTGGCCTGCATCCCCGTCAATCCTGAGCATGTCGAATCGCGCGAGACGCTGATGCAGAAGTACGTGCGACTGACCCAGCAGACCGCTTGAGTCATTCGCCTGCTTGAGCGGCAATGGAAGTGCCGGACGCCGCGGCGCAAGATCAGAGTTCCCAGTGCTCCGCGTAGGCGGGCGGCGTGGGCCACTGGGCGGCCTGGGGCGGCGCGTCGGGATGCTCCCTCGCCCAGCGTCTCGCCAGCATCCACCCGCCGTGACTGACGACCAGCACGCCGCCTGACCACGTCGAGGCGCGTTCCAGGAGCGTCATCAGGGATTCGCCGCCCGCCGGCGCGAAGCGCGCGAAGTCCGCGACCCAGGCGTCGATCTCGGGCTTCGGAATCTCCGTCCACGGCCGGCCGTCCCACGCGCCGAAGTCGATCTCCGCGAGCGCGGCATCGATGCAATGCCGCCACCCCCAACGCTTCAGCCATCGCCCCACATCGGCACAGCGGCGCAGCGGCGAGGTCCACACCTCATGCGGCAACCGGTGACGGCGCGCGTGGGCCTGGATGTGCCGCGCGAGCCGCTTGGCGCGGCGCCGTTCCACCGGCAGGTCGCAACGAGCACCCACGCACAGGCCCTTGGCGCCCTCAGGTCGCGGATGGCGCCAGACTGCCAGGGCGCCGGCACGCCCACCGACGCCTACGCCTACGCCTACGCTGGCACTGGCACTGGCACTGGCACTGGCACTGGCACTGGCACTGGCACTGGCAC
>CBIHMU010000106.1:0-18652 GCA_966211105.1 uncultured Burkholderiales bacterium | reverse complement strand
CGCGCCTCGGCCACGTCCATCGCGTGGTCGATCAACCGCCTCGGGGGCGCGCTGGGGCCGCTGCTGCTGGTGCCGACGCTGCGCAGCGCGGGGCCGGCCGTCATGTTCGCGGTCGTCGCCGCGAGCCTCGTCGCCACGCTGGGGGTGCTGGCCGCGTCGCCGCGCGGACTGGAACGTCAGACGGTCAGCTGACAGTGTCGCAGGCGGCCAGCAACGCCATGGCGCGCCGCACGTCGACGCACCCCCGGCCCTCGGAGAGGCCGGCCAGCATCTCGCCGAGCATGGCCTTGGCGGCGTCGGGCCTGCCGACGGACCGCCACAGCGCCGCCAGACTCGTCGCCGCGCGCAACTCCCAGGCGCGGGCGCCCTGGCTGCGCGCCAGCGTCAACGCGCGCAAGAGCAGCGACTCGGAGCCCAGACGCTCGCCCTGGACACGCAGGACCTCCGGCGCGCACCAGCCGACGATGCCCGCTTCCACCCGCGACAGGTCGTGCGGTCCGACGCAGGGCGGCGCCAGCGTGCAGAGCATGTCCGACTGCATGTCGTTGGCGCGCGCGGTGTCGCCGAGCCTGGCGCGCATCGCCTCGACATCGAGACCGCGCAGGGCGAGCACCTTGCAGTACGTATGTGCCCAGGCGATCCAGAAACTCTGGAAATGCATCAGCTCGTGGTCGACCAGGCGGGCGACGAAACCCAGCGCACGCTCGTCGTCCCCCCGCCAGAGCAGGATGGGGATGATCGCGAGCGACAACGCGTGGCTGAGCGCGAACGGATGCCCGCCTTCGCAGAATCGCAGCAGTTCCAGCGCCCGGTCCAGGGCCTCGTCGGCAAAGCCCTGCAACCAGCGGATGCGCGCCTGCAGCACCCCCATGGACACGGGCAGCGGCATCTGCATGTAGGTGCCCGCGCGCCAGGGGCCGGCATGCTCGAGGACCCGCATACCGCTGGTCCAGGCCGCATCGTGCTCGCCGAGGTAGTGCCGGCCGAGCGCGTCGAAGCGCAGGCCGGTCAGCGTGGCCGCGGCATGGGTGGGGTCCAGAGGATCCAGCGGCAGGGTGGCGAAGCGGCGGGCCCGCGCGACGACGGTCGGGTAGTCGCCACGACCGAACGCGTTGACGCACAGCGCGAACAACGCCAGACGCTGCTGTTCGGGCGATCCGATGCGCCCGGCCAGTGCGTCGAGCTGGGCAGGCAGCTCAGCGGGGACGGCGCGGTCCAGCAGGGAATGGCCGCCCATCATGCACAGGAGGGTCAGCAGCCGCAGTCCGAGGTCGGACTGAAGCTCGCCGTGCGCCTGCAGCGCCGGCAGCGCGTCGAGCGCGCGCGGCAGCAACTCGTCGATCAGGCCGATCTCCAGCTGGAGGCGGCCCGACTCCACCATCAGCTCTGCGCCGAGCAGGCGGTCGGCACCGGGTCCGTGCGCCCAGTCCAGCGCGGCGCGGACGTCCGGCATGGACGCGGCGTGCGCCGACCGCCACGCCATCAGCGGCGTGCGGGGGTCGCGCAGTTCCGCATTGGCCCGCGCGAGCGCGGCGCGCATGCTCAGCGCATGGCGTCGCCCCACCTCCAGGGCATCGCCGTCTTCGACCAGCCGCTCCGCCGCGTAGACCCGGGTCACGAACAGCAGGCGATAGCGGGCATGTCCCCCCGGTTCCAGCTCGAGCAGCGAGCGCGACACGAGGTCGAGCACGCAGGCGACGACACGCTCAGGCGCGATGCGTCCGCAGGCGGCCACCGCCGTGGCGGCCAGAAGGTCGAAGCTCGATCGGAAGACCGACAGGCGATGCAGCACCGTGCGTGTGACGTCGTCCAGCAGCGCATGACTCCAGTCCAGCAGCGCCTGCAAGGTCTGGTGGCGCGGCAGAACGGTGCGGCGGCCGCGGCGAAGCAGGCGGAACACATCGTCCAACCGGTCCGCCAACGCGTGGATGCCGAGACTGCCGACGCGCGCCGCGGCGAGTTCGATGGCCAGCGGCATCCCGTCGAGGTGGCGGCAGATGGTGATCGCCGTGGCCAGGTTCGCGGACGACAGACGGAAGTCGTGCGCGCTCGCGGTGGCGCGCTCGACGAACAGGCGCAGCGCCGAGAAGGCCAGCGCGTCCTCGACGTCCGACCCGGTCGCCACAGGCGGCACCGCCAGCGGGTCGAGGCGGTAGATGGTTTCGGACTCGGCCTCCAGCGGCTCGCGGCTGGTGGCCAGGATGCGGATCCGCGGTGCGATGCGCAGGACGCGTTCCGCCAGGTCCGCAGCGGCCGCGGCGAGGTGTTCGCAGTTGTCCAGCACGATCAGCAGGTCGCGCGGCGCGATCGTCTCTTCCAGGATGGCCCATGTGCACGGATCGGGCGCGGTGACGCCGATCGCATGGGCCAGGGCGTGGGGGACCAACGCCGGATCGTCGAGCGGTGCCAGGTCGACGAAGCACACGCCGTCGGCATACCGGTCGACGGCTTCGCCGGCGAGCGCCAGGGCGACGGTCGTCTTGCCCATGCCACCGGTGGCCACGACAGTGACCAGCCGGGACCGTTCCAGCTTGGTGGCAATGACCGCCAGCTCCTGCTCGCGGCCGACCACGCCCGTCAGCCGGTAGGGCAGGACGCGGGGCGCGATCGGCGCGATCGGCGCGATCGGCGCGGCCGTCGCGACCGCTGCCGAGGCTGCCGCGGCTGACGTGGACGTCGTTGCCGTTGCGAACGCCGCCACCCCGGCGGGGAAGCCCGGGGCGGGCGTCGTCGAGACGCTCATGACGAAGCTGTAGCCCCGCCCTGGCAGGCTGGCGATGTATCGCCTGCCGTCCAGCCCGTCGCCGAGCACCTTGCGCAGCGAGGACAGGTGCACGCGCAGGCTCGATTCCTCGACCACCGTGCGGGGCCAGACCCGCGCGAACAACTCGTCATGGCTCACCACGTCGCCGGCCCGCTCCACCAGCGCGATCAGCAGATCCAGCGCACGCCCGCCCACGCGCACGGCCCGCCCGTCGTCCAACAGGAGCTTGCGGGCCGGGTCGAGCGTGAAGGGCCCGAAGCGCAGCACCTTCTCGAACGCGGGGTCCGGCGCCGGCGCGGGATTCACGGCGGACATGGGGACTAGAAGTCGTGGCGCAGCGTGGCCACCCACGTGCGCGGCGCGTTGTAGTTGGCCGCGTCGACGTCCACGGACGGGATCATGGTGCGCAGCACCACGTGGGTCCGGTTGGTGACGTTGCGCACCCGCAGCGAGAAGGTCCAGCCGCGGTCGGGGCTGGACCAGCTCGTGGCCAGGTTCAGGTAGGTCTGTGGTGCGATCGCAATCGCCGCCGTGTTCTGCACGTCGGCGTACTGGCGCGACAGGTGCTGCACCGTCGCCGTGAACTCCAGCGACGAGCCGTCGTGCAAGGGCTGGACATGGCCGAACCGGGCCGACAGCGACACGTGCGACGCATACGGCAGTTGGTTGCCGACGTAGTTGCTGATGGCGGCGCCGGTGGGATTCGCAAACGCGTCGATGCGGCTGCGCAGCAGCTCCACGGCCAGCGCCAGTTCGGTGCGCTCGGCCAGCTTGGCGGCCAGGTCGATGTCGGCGCCGTAGGTCTTCGCGCGGCCGGCGTTGACCAGCACCTGGTCGGGCACCGTCACGCCGTTGATCACCGTGTTCTGCAAGGAGGCCAGGTATTGCCCGTACCGGTTCAGGAACAGCGCGAGGTCGGCCGTCAGGCGTCCGCCCGCCAGGCGCCACTTGCTGCCCAACTCCCAGGTGCTCACCTTCTCCGGACGGGTGGCGTAGGTGGAGGCCGTTTCGGATGCCGTCGCCCGGTTGAAGCCGCCGAACTTCTGTCCCATCGCGAAGCTGGCGTAGAGGAAGTGGTCCTCGTTGCGCTGCCAGTCCACGCCCAGCCGCGGCAGCAGGCCGTGGCTGGACGTCGACAGGTCGGTCGCGTCGTAGACCTGCCGCGTGCGCTGCTGGTCGGCGTCCAGCGTCCAGAAGCGGTTGTCGCCGGTCTGCTTCGTCCGGTAGGCGCGCAGACCCGCGGTCAGGCCGATGCCGTCGGTCCACGCATAGTGCGCCTGCCCGTAGAGGCCGACATCGGTCGTCTCCAGATGGGTCTGCCCCTCCGTGTCGACGCGCGAGCGCGGCGGCAACGGGATCTGATCGACGATGCGGTCGAAGTCGAAGCGGTCCGACACCAGCATGAGGCCCGCCGTCCAGTCCAGGCGATCCTGCCTGGCCTGCAGCTGCAGCTCCTGCGAGAAGGCCTTCTGCTCCACCGTCTGGGTCAGGAGGTAGCGCAGGACCGCCTTGCCGCCGAGGTCGGCGATCGTGGGGTCGTCCTTGTACGCGCGGTAGCCCGTGATCGAATGGAAGTCGATGCCCTCGCCCAGCGGATGGCTGACCTTGAGCTGCAGGCCGCCGGACACGCGCTTGAACGGCCCCGGCGTCGCGGTCACGAAGGTGACGCGCGGCGACGACTGCGGATCGTTGAGCGGGAAGTTGCCCGTGTTGGTGTCCGAGGTGTCGCGCAGGCCGTCGACCGCCAGGATCGCGTCCAGACCCGAGGGCCGCTTCAGGCGCAGCTTGGCGCGGAACTGCGTCGCGTCGAGCTTGTTGACGCCCTCCCCGGTGGATGCGTTGTAGCCGAAGCCGTCGTTGCGGCGGCTGGAGAGCGCGACGCTGCCCGACAGGGGGCCGTCGCCGATCGGGCCGTTGACGTAGCCGTGCACCTCCGCGTCCCGGTAGTTGCCCACGCTCACGGAGCCCCACGCCGCGGGCGTGCGGGTCGGATCGATCGAGATGACCCGCACCGCGCCGGCGGTCGAGTTCTGGCCGTACAGCGTCCCCTGGGGACCGCGCAGCACCTCGATGCGGACGATGTCGGGCAGATCCCAGAGCGCGGTCGCATAGCCGCGGATCAGCGGCACGTCGTCCACATAGATGCCGACGGCCTGGCTCATCGCCGGCACCGACACGCCCATGCCGCGGATGCCCACCGCCTGCGGCTGGTTGCTGAAGCCGTTGGGCACCGTGACGCCGGGCACGGTGCCGACCAGGTCGCTGAGCTGGGCGGTGCCGCCCGAGTCGATGGCGCGCTGGTCGACGACGCCGACCGACAGCGGCGTCCTGCCGAGCACCGTCTGCGTGCGTTGCGCGGTGACGATGACCGGCTGCATCGTCACGGCGGCAGAGGCGGCCGACGCCGCCCGCGCCGGCGCCGGCGGATCTGACGGCACGGCGGCGTCCTGCGCGCTGGCGCGCCCGGTTGACGTGGCCAGCAGCAGCCCGGCGATCACCCCGATCCCGCCCCTCTGCCAACCCTTGCTGATCCCGCCGTGCGCCATGCCTGCTCCGCGACTCACTGATGTCGATGTGGGCGCGTCGACGTGACGCGCATGGCGGGCATGATCGCCGGGGTGCCTGGGCAGGCCGCGTGAATCGGTGTGAAATCTGGTGAGGACCTCAGCCGAGCTCGTCGATCAGCTGCCGGGCCGTCACGAGGTCGGCGGTGCCGAGACCCTCGTCGAACCGCTGGTAGACGTCGGACAGCAGGCGATGCGCGTTCTCGCGCCGGCCTTGACTGCGCCACAGCCGCGCCAGGCTGGTGGCGCTGCGCAGCTCCCACGACAAGGCACTCTGCGAACGCGCGATGTCCAGCGCCCGCGTGAGCTTCGCCTCGGCGTCGCCCGTCCGCTGCGGCGCGCTGCGCAGGCCGTTTTCGGTGTGGGCCCGCAGGATCTCGGCGGTGCACCACCCGACCACGCCGCTGCTGGCCCGCTCCACGCCGAAGGTGGAAACAGCGCTCTCGACCAGCGTGCCGACCATGTCCAGCTCGCCCAGGCCCGACAGCGTCTCGATCGGTCCGAGTTCGATGCCCGGGCGCAGCGGCCTGCCGCTGGCTCTCGCGGCCAGGACCTTCTCGTAGCTGCGCGCCCACGACTGCCAGTACGCCTGCGAATGCCGGTCGACATGACGGCGCAGCCGATACAGCAGCGCGCCGGCGCGCTGGTTCTCGCCGCGCCACAGGGCGATGGGGATCGTGGCCATGGCGAGCGCCTGGCTCAGCGCCAGGGGGTTGGCGCATTCGGCGTGCGCCTCCGCTTCCGCGGCCCGCTCCACCGCCCTGTCGCAAGCCCCCTGCATCCACAGCGTGCGCGCCTGGAGGATGCGCATCGACACCGCCCTGGGGATGTGGCCGATGTACTGGCGGTAGGCATTGCCGGCCGGATAGTGCAGCACGCGGTCGGACAGCGGCTTCGCCACCTCATGGTCGCCCAGGTAGTGGTGGCTCAAGGCAAGGAATCGATCGGACAGCAGCACCGCGGCCGGCTCGTCCGGCTCGGGCGCGAAATGCCGGATGCGGCGCGCCACCTCACCGACCTCCCGGTAGTCGCCCGCGCCGAACGCATTGGCACAAAGACTGAACATCGCCTCGATGCTCTGCGCAGCCGATTCAAGTTGCGCCGACAGTCCCAGCGTGCGCTCGATGTGCGCGCCGGAAGCGAAACTGCGCCCCTTCGTGGACGAACTGAGGAAGCTGCGCGCCGAACACAGGCGCAGTTCCAGGCCGGGTTGCGGCGGGTGCAGGGTGTCCACCGCCTCCATGGCCAGGTCCACCCAGCCGCGGAATTCGTCCACCAGCCCGAGTTCGTAGACCAGGTCCATCGCAGCCACCGTGAGCTGCACCCCCAGCAGCGCGTCGCCGTCGGGCGAGAACGCCCAGTCCATGCCGGCCCGGACGTCGTCCATCATCCGGCCATAGCGCTGCAGCCACTCGTCGATGGGCAGCATGTCGCGCTCGGGCAGCACCTGCTGCAGCACGTCCCGGAAGTGCGCGGCGTGGGCGGCCGCGAGCCGTCGGGCTTCGCCGCCTGCCGCGAGCTTGCCGGCCGCATAGGTCCGGGTGGTGTACAGGAGGCGATGCAGCACCGTGTCGCCATCGACTTCCACGCCCACCAGCGACTTGCTCGTCAAACCCAGGACGCCGTCCACCACCGCCTCGGGCGAGAGGTCGTCACTGGCCAGCACGGCGGCGGCGGAGTCCAGCGTGAACGACGAGCGGAAGATCGACAGCCGGCGCAGGACGACGCGTTCGCCCTCGGTCAGCAGGTCGTGGCTCCAGTCGAGCAGCGCCTGCAAGGTGCGGTGACGCGGCAGCGCGGTGCGCCGACCGCGCGTGAGCAGGGTGAACATCACGTCGAGGCGCGCCGCCAACCCCTGCAGGCCCAGACTGTCGATGCGCGCGGCAGCCAGCTCGATGGCCAGCGGCATGCCGTCCAGCTGTCGGCACAGGTGACACACCACCTCGATGTTGGACGCGTTCAGCACGAAGTCGTCCGAATTGGCGCTGGCCCGCTCGACGAACAGCTGGACCGCTGCAAACGTGCGCGCCTGTTCCAGCGAGGGTTGATCCTCCGGGACGGGCGACTCGAGCGATGCCAGGCGATGCACCCATTCGCTCTCGGCGTCCAGGGCCTCCCGACTGGTGGCGAGGATGTGGATGCGCGGCGCCTCGCGCAGCACCCGTTCGCACAGGGCAGCCGCGCCCTCGATCACATGCTCGCAGTTGTCGAGCACGATCAGCATGCGGCTGTCGCGCAGCGGCTCGCGCAAGCCCGCCCAGGGGTCGCCGGCGGAGACCGAGACATTCAGCGCCGAGGCCAGCGCCAGCGGCACCCGCGCCGGGTCCGACAACGGCGCCAGATCGACGAACCAGACGCCGTCCGGGAAACGCTCCAGCTGGGAATCGGCCACCGCAAGCGCCACCGTGGTCTTGCCCATGCCTCCGGGTCCCACGATCGACACCAGGCGATGCGTGGCCAGGCGCTCGCGGAGCGCGCGGGTCACCGTCGACCGCCCGATGGCATGGCTCAAGCGAGCCGGCAGGTTGTGCAGCCGGCGCGCAGGCGGCGGCACGACGGGAACCGGTGCCGCCTCGGCCCGCGGCCCGGTGGCCTGTGGTGCGTCGACCACCACGACAGGGATCACGAAGCTGTAGCCTCGGCCCGGCACGTTCGCGATGTAACGGGCGCCGCCTACGCCGTCGCCGAGCGCCTTGCGCAAGGCGGAGATGTGCACGCGCAGACTCGTCTCTTCGACGATGGTGTGCGGCCAGACGCGGGCCTCCAGCTCCGAGCGGCTGAGCACCTCGCCAGATCGTTCGGCGAGCGCGCACAGCAGGTCGTACGCGCGCCCGCCAAGGCGCAAGGCCTTGCCGTCCTGCAGCAATTGCTTGCTCGCGCGATCGAGGACAAAACGTCCGAAAGCGAGCGGCGGCAAGCCGCCACTCGTGTTGGTTCGCATGGTCCGTAGGGGGGTGACGGGACTTCGAGAGGGATGACGACTTCTCTGAAGTTGCGGAAATATAGCTCAACAGACCCATGGCCTCAGGGAGGATGACAGCGCTTCCCCCCGCCGCGGCGCGACAGCCCGATCGCCCCGCTGGAACGCGTCCGGGGGGCGCCTCCGAAGGACGACCCCGGCTGCATCAGGCCACGGCCGCGCGGCCGGCCAGCAACTGCCTGGCCACGACGGCCACGCGCTGGCCCAGGTGCTCGGCCGTCGACAGGTCGGCCGGCGGCGGCGCCACGTCGGGGCCCTGATCGGCATCGGACTGGGCGGCCGCACCGAGGAAGAAGCCGTGGCGGTTGAGCGTGTCCTCGGTCGACGTGGCGCTGTTGTGGCCCGGCGGCAGGCCCAGGTTGACCCAGTGCATGCCGTGCTGCGCAGCGAAGATGGACAGCTGCTGCAGCGTCGCCAGCTTGTCGCCCGAGCGCGAAGCCGAGTTTGTGAAGCCCGCGGCGACCTTGTCGCGCCACAGTCCGCCCTTGGCGAACACGGTGCGCGACGTCGCGTCCATGAACGTCTTGAACTGCGCCGACGCGCTGCCCATGTAGGTCGGCGCGCCGAAGACGATGGCATCGGCCTGGGCCAACAGGTCCCAGTGCTGCTCGACGTCGTCGACAGGCACCAGCGTCACCTCGACGTCGCCGGCGGTGTCGGCACCGCGTGCGACGGCCTGAGCCTGCCGAGCCGTGTGGCCGTAGCCGCTGTGATAGACGACGGCCAGGCGGATGGGGAAAGGGTGTGACATGGAAATTCCTCGGGAACGGGTGGATGAGTCCGGTGAGCGGCTTGTCGTCGCGGCAGCGCCTACTTGGCCAGGAAGTCCGTGACGCCCTGGACGACGGCGGCGGGCTCCTCTTCCATCAGCCAGTGGCCCGCGCGCGGGATGACCAGTTCGGTGACGTTGGTGGCCGCGTTGCGCATCGCCACGGCCTCCAGCCCCGCGAACGACTTCTCCCCGCCGATCGCCAGCACCGGCATCGTGAGCTTGGTCTTCATCGCCTCCAGGTTGTCCTTGGCATCCTGGCGGAAGGCCTGGAACTGGGACAAGGCCCCCTTCATCGCACCGGGGCGCGCGTAGAGCTTCGAGTAGTGGTTGCGGGTGCCTTCGTCGATCTTCTCGGGCTGTCCGCCGAAGTCGTTGTAGAACCGGTCCAGGAAGATGCGCTCGCGTCCTTGCAGAAGACGGAACACGTCCTTGCCGTAGAAGTCGAAATGCCACAGCTTGGGATTGCGCACGACCTCGTCCCACGGGGGAATGCCCGGCGGCGGCGCATCCATCACGACCAGGCGGGTCGTCTTCGCCGGGTAGCTCGCGGCGTAGGCATAGGCCACCATGACGCCGATGTCGTGGCCGACCACGTCCGCCTGGTCGATGCCCAGCTGGTCCAGCACGCCGCGGATGTCCTTGGCCTGGTTCATCTTCTCGTAGCCGGCCTCGGGCTTGGCCGACAGGCCGATGCCGCGCAGGTCCGGCACGACGACGCGGTGGTTCCTGGCCAGTTCGACGGCCAGCGGCGTCCACATGTCGCCGGTGTCGCCGAAGCCGTGCAGGAGCACGACCGCGGGTCCGCTGCCGCCGACGCGCACATGCAGCGTGGTGCCGTTGGTGGCGATGTCCTGCACCTTGAAGGCGGCGGGATAGGGCTTGGGTTGCGCGGACGCGTGCGGCGCGGCCATCAGCGCCGCGGCGGCCAGCAGCGCGGCGCCCAGCAGTCGTTGGGGGGAAGAGGTCATGGAAGCTCCTTGGTAGGTGCGGTTGGGGATTCAGGTACGCGTGATGGACAGCCCGCCGTCGACCAGCGACGCGGTGCCCGACACGAAGGACGAGTCGTCCGAGGCGAGGTAGAGCGCGGAGCGGGCCAGTTCTTCCGGCGTGCCCACGCGTTTGAGGGCGTGCAGCCCGGTGATGAAGGCCTGCGATTCGGCGGTGGCATTCATCGCGCGGAACATGTCGGTGTCGACCGCGCCCGGCAGCAGCGCATTGACGCGCACGCCTTCCGGCCCGAACTCGGCGGCCAGCGCCTGCGTGAGGCCGATGAGGCCGGACTTGCTGGCGGCGTAGGCCGCCACGCCTGGAAAGGCCGCGGTGTAGCCGACGATCGTGGCGGTGAAGATGACCGACCCGCCGCCGTTCCTGACCATCTGCGCGATCTGGTGCTTGGCACCGAGGAAGGCGCCGGTGAGGTTGACCGCGAGCGTGTCCGAAAAACCCTGGGCCGAGACGGCCGTGGATGCGCCCGCCTCGCCGAGCGTCCCCGCGTTGTTGAACGCCACGTCGAGCCGACCGTAGCGCTTCACCGCCAGGGCCACCAGCGCCTTCGCGTAGGCCTCATCGCGCACGTCGCCGGCGAGGGACAGCGCCGAGCCGCCACGGGCGTCGATCTCGCAGGCCAGCTCCTTCAGCTCGGCCGCGCGCCTGGCTCCCAGCACGACCTTCGCCCCCTCGGCGGCGAAGAGCAGCGCGCTCGCGTGGCCGATGCCGGCACTGGCGCCAGTGATGAGGGCGACCTTGCCCCGAAGACGTTGGCTCATGCGGAAGCTCCAGACGGTGAGTGACGGCCTGAAGCTTGGTCGATGGCGGCGTGAAGCGCGAGTGAATCGGCGCGATTCGTCGTGAATGGCGGCACCGCGCCGGCGTGAAGCGCTGCGTTCTCAACGCTTCACGAGGCTTCACTGGTCACGGCGCGCCGCACTGCCAACATGACGGCGCCAGGCCTGAGCCCTACCAGGAGAGAACCATGCTGATGCCCACCGCCATCCGTGTCCGCGTCGCCCACCCCGAACCGATCGTCCATCGCGGCATCGTGGCCACGCTCGATGGAGACGGCCGCTTCCACGTCGACGAGCAATGGCCCGTCGCCAGCGATCGGCCCGCCGCCGGGTTGCCCCCGTGGCACGTGCTCGTCACCGACCTGCCCTTTGGCGTCTCGGCCGCGCTGAACCGTGGCCCGGCGCCGCCGGCCGTGCTCGTCCTGTCCCACCTGGACGGTGAACTGAGCATCCGCGGGGCGCTGCAGCGCGGCGTGAAAGGCTACCTCACCCACGAGTGCCTGCCCGAGCAGCTGGTCGACGCCGTGATGGCCTTGGCGCGCGGGCAACGCTACCTGCAGGGCAGCGTGGGTCAGCGCCTGGCCGACACGGTGGCGCAGGATCTGCCCACGCCGCGGGAGGTCGACGTGCTGCGGCTGATGGCCACCGGGCTGTGCAACAAGGCGATCGCCGCGGAACTCGACATCGGCTGCGGCACGGTGAAGACGCACGTCAAGTCGCTGCTGAACAAGCTGGGCGCTTCCAGCCGCACGGCCGCCGCGGACATCGCCAAACGCCGCGGGCTGCTGGATCCGTTGGCCGCCGGCTGGGTGCCGGAAGGCCCGCCGCGCCGCCGCGCCGCAACGGCGAAAGATCTGCACCGGGCCGGACTCGCGCTCGCCTGAGCCTTCGCGAACATTCACGCGGATTCACGCCGCCCGCGACCGGCGCCGCCGATGATGTGCGGGTGCGCAGGACTGCCGCGCGCGGCGGGCCGACGCATGAATGGCACCACGGAGGCAAGGGCATGAACGCTGGCGAGGTCGTGGACACCCTGACGGACCCCGCGCCGGCAGCCCTCTCGTTCGGCCCCTTCCTGTACGACGCGACGCGACGCGAAATCAGCGACGGTCACGGGCTGCTCCGGCTGGGCAGCCGGGCGCTGCACCTCCTGGGCGTGCTGCTGGAGCAGCCCGGTCGCTTGTACAGCCGCGAAGAACTCGTCGCCCGCGTGTGGCCACGCACCGTGGTCGAGGAGACCAGCCTGCGTGTGCACATCTCCGCGCTGCGCAAGGGGCTGGGCGACGGCGTGGACGGCGCCCGCTACATCGCCAACGTGCCGGGCCGCGGCTACGCGTTCGTCGGGGAGGCGACGCGGTCGGCCGCGCCCCGCCGCCCGGCCATCGACACGTCCGCGGACAGCGTCTCATCCACCTCCGCGCCTGCTGCCCCGCCGCGCCTGCCCCCGCTGCCGGTGCGCCTGAGCCGACCGATCGGGCGCGAGCAGGACATCGCCCGGCTCACGGCGCTGCTGGCGCGCGAACGCCTGGTGACCGTCGTGGGCGCCGGCGGCATGGGCAAGACCACGGTCGCCCTGGCCGTGGCGCAAGAGCGGCGTCGAGGCGACGTGGCGGGGGTGTGCCTGGTCGACCTGTCGCACCTGTCCGACCCGGCACAGGTCGCCGCCGAACTGGGACGGACCCAGGGGTTGATCGTCGCCCCGGGAGATGCGACCGACATGCTCGAAGCCGCGCTGCGCGACGCGCGCCTGCTGTTCGTGCTGGACAACTGCGAACACCTGGTGGACGCCGTCGCCACGCTGGTCGGACAACTGATGCGCGCCTGTCCGGGCGTCCAGTTCCTGGCCACCAGCCGGGAGCCGCTGGACATCGAAGCCGAATGGGTCTTCAAGCTCCCGCCGCTGGCCCTTCCGTCGCCGGACGAGCCGCTCGGGCTCGAGGAGCTGCTGGCCTACCCCGCGATCCAGCTGTTCGCCGAACGTGCCCGATCCAACGGCGACACGTTCGAGTTGACCGATGCGCAAGCACCCGCGCTGCGTCAGGTCTGCGGCTTCCTGGACGGCATCCCGCTGGCCATCGAACTGGCGGCGGCGCGTGTCGGCGCGCTGGGTGTGCAGGGCTTGCTGCAGCGCCTGGGGAGCGCGTTCGAGCTGCTCACGCGAGGTCGGCGCACCGCGCTCTCCCGCCATCGGACCCTCCAGGCGGTCATGGACTGGAGTTACGAGCTCCTCAGCGACAGCGAGCGCCTGGTCCTGCAGCGCCTGTCGGTGTTCCGCGGCGCCTTCGACCTGGAAGGCGCGGTGGCCATCGCCGCCTGCGGGCAGCTGGATCGGCAGTGCGTCATCGACGACGTGCTCAGCCTCACGGCGAAATCGCTCATCCTGCTGACCTCGGCCGACGACGATCAGTTGATGCACCGCCTGCTGTACATCACGCGGCTCTACGCCGAGAAGCGCTTGGCCGGCAGTGACGACGCCCTGGAGGCCCATCGGCGACATGCCGGCTTCATCGTCGCCGGCCTGCAGCACGCGCGGCAACTCGGCGCCAGCGTGTCCGGGTATCACTGGACGCCGGCGTCGGCGTCGTCCATCTCGGACTTGAGGGCCGCCATCGACTGGGCCCTGATCGATGACAACGACCTGGGCCTGGGCATCCGGCTGACCGCCTTGGCCAAACGCAGCTATGACGAAGTCGGCCTGGTGGAGGAATATCTGCGCTATCTCGAGACGGCGTTGGCCAAGCTCCCGCTGGCGGGCGCGGGCGCGACGGCGCTGGAGCTTCCGCTGCTCGTCGCGGCCGGGTTCATGCTGGGCTACGTCTCCGACGGCGGCGCGCGATACCCGGCGGTCTTCTCGCGCACCCGCGAGTTGCTGGCGCAGTCGGGGACCGATGACGACCGCATCGAGGCGCTCTACGGCATGAGCACGACGCACTACGGCCAGGGCGACTATCGCCAGTCGCTCGACTGCTGCGAAGAGATCCGTCGGCTGGCCACCGGCAGGTTCGAGCCGCTGTCCATCGCCATCTCGGACCGCGTGTCGGCGCTGTGCCTGCATGCGCTGGGGCGGCACGACGAGGCCGAGCGGCTGGCCCGGCGGGTGATCGACTTCAACGGCGCGCGGGTCGACCGCCGCTTCCTCACCGGGGTGCCTTTCGGCGTGTCGATGCGCGTCCAGCTGGCACGCATCCAGTGGCTGCGCGGCGAGTTCGGCACCGCCTGGCAGACGCTCGGGCAGGCGATGGCCGCCAGCGAGCACGCGCACGTCTTCGCGCGTTGCCAGGTCCTGGCCACCGCGGCCATTCCGATGGCGATCTGGCGGGGCGAGGCCGCGTTGGCGAGCCAGTGGACGCTGGCCTTGCGGGATCTGTCGGGGCGCCACGGACTTGGCTACTGGCTGGCCTATGCCCGTTGCTTCGCCCACGTGATCGGCGGTGAAGCGTTCCCGCCCGGCCACCCGTTGACCCGGACCATGATCCGCTGCCCGCCGCTGGGCGATGTGATCGCCACCTGTCATGCGGGTCGTCCGCCCGCTCCCATGCAGGCTCGCGTCGAGCAGGGCGCCGTGGGCTGGTCCGCCCCGGAGGCGATGCGCCTGGTGGCGCTCGACGAACGCAAGCACGCGCCCGACGCCGCGGAGCGGCGACTGCGGGACGCCCTTCAACGGGCCGAGTCACAAGGCGCCCGATTCTGGATGCTGCGGATCGCACTCACCCTGGCCGCCGTCGCCGCCCATCCTGGCGCAGCGTCGGCAGCGATGCGGACCGTCCGGCAGCTGATGTCCGCGATCGACGATGGCAGCGCCGTTCCGGAGCTGGTGGCGGCGCGCGCGCTGCCAGGCACCGCGCCTGTCCTCAATGAGAGAGGCGAGCCTGGCTCGACAGGCAGTGGGCGCGCGACGGGATCCGCTTGAAAGTCCGCTTACCCTTTGAGGAGCACGCTTCATGAATCCACAGTCGCTTCCCGCGCTGCCCGTCGCACCGTCGCGGCAACCCCGCAGTCACCGCCTGCTGCACCTGGCGATGCTGGCGCTCGGCCTGCACGCGGCGCACGCCCTGGGTGCGCCGGTGCTGTCTGCGGGCAAGATCGCTTTCGTCGATGCGAACACCCTCGTCGTGGCGGACTGGCGCGGCGGTCAGCTGCACGCCCTCCGCCTGCCGCCGATCCCGGCCGGCACACCCACGCCATTCAACCTGAAGGACGTCTCCGGCGCCATCGCGCGCGCCCTGCACACCCGTCCCGAGCGCCTGCGCTTCGAGGACATGGCGCTGCGGCCAGGCGGCGAGGTCGCCTACATCACGCTGTCCATCGACGGCGACGGCGCGGGCGGCCGGCCCCGGCCGGCGCTGGTGTCCGTCGATGCCGCCGGCAAGGTGGGCCGCGTCGACCTCGACCGCGGCAGGCGCCACTCGGTCGCCATCGGTCATCTGCCCGCCGCCGACCAGCGCCTGTGGCGCGACACGCCGGCAGCGAGCTTCACCGTCACCGACATGAAGTTCTACGCGGGCAAGCTCTACGTCGCCGGGCTGTCCAACGCGAGTTTCTCGTCCGCGCTGCGCGTGTTCGACTTCCCGTTCAAGGGCGGCGCGACGGTCAGCAGCATCGAGATGTACCACCCGGTGCACGACCAGCTGGAGACCCGCGCGCCCATCCGCAAGATGGTGATCACCCGGCTCAACGGTGAGCCGACGCTGGTGGCGGCGTTCACCTGCTCCCCACTGGTGACCATCCCGTTGAAGGACCTGACGGACGGCGCCCACATCGCCGCCAAGACGGTCGCGGAGTTCGGCTGGGGCAGCGCCCCGGCCGGCATGGTGATGTTCGACGCCGGCCAGGGGCCCATGGTGCTGCTGACGCATTCGCACAAGTCGGCAGACCTGATGTCCGTCGACGACATCGCGGACGCCTCGGGCAAGCCGGGGCTGTCCACGCCGATCAAGTGGCCGGCCGAGCCCACGCTGGGCATCAAGTCCACCTACATCCCCCTGCGCGTCGCGCACATCGACAACCAGGACGCCAGCTTCTTCGCCGCGCTGCGCCGCAACGAGGCCAGCGGCGCGATGGAGCTGGTGTCGATGCGCAAGGGGCTGTTCCTGCGCCTGAGCGACTTCGTCAACGAATACGACTTCGCGGACTACAAGTACCCGCCCGGCGATCACTGGCGTGGCGTGCACCGCACGCTGCGCACCGACGAGGGCTACGCCGACCTGGCGCCGCCGCCCCAGCCATGACACCGTCCTGGCGCTGGATCGCCCTCGCGGCCTGGGCCGGTCTGCCCCTGGCCGCGGGCGCGTCGGTGGAGATCCATCCGGCCGGGACGACCGTGCCGGAAAACCTGTTGCGGCTCGAGCTGCGTTTCGACCAGCCCCAGCGCCTTCCCTTCGACCTCGAGCGGCTGAAGCTGCTCGATGGCGACGGCGTCGAGATCCGGCACGCACTGCTCGACCTGGCCCTGCCCGACGCGGACGGCCGGCGCATCACCGTGCTGCTGGACCCGGGCCGCGTCAAGACCGGCGTCGGGCCCAACCTGCAGGCGGGGCGTGCCTTGACGCCGGGCGCGACGATCAGCCTCAGCGTGGTGGACGCGGCGGACACCGCGCCGGTCATCAAGACCTGGCGGGTCGTCGACGCCCTGTCGCGTCCGCTGCAGCCGGAGCACTGGCGACTCAGCGCGCCGCGCCGCGGCACGCGTGACGCGTTGTCCGTCGACCTGCGCGTGCCCATCAGTTCGGTCGGGGAGCGGCTGATCGCCGTGCTCGACGGTCGCGGGCGGCCGGTGGCCGGCGTGGTCACGCTGGGCGACGGCGACGCGACCTGGCGCTTCCGGCCCTCGCGCCCGTGGGCGACGGGCCGTCATCGGCTGGTGACCCATCCGGACCTGGAGGACCCTGCGGGGAATCGGCGCTGTGCCGCCTTCGAGGACCCGATCCGCAGCGCCTCGCCCTGCGAAGGCGCGACGCTGGAGTTCAGCTTGTAAGGCGCGGAGAACGCCGTCCCCGGGCGCCATGAAGGTCCCGGACCTCGATCACTTCACACCCTGTTCAAGGAGCATCACATGGATCTGAAACTCGAAGGCAAGCTGGCGCTCGTCAGCGGCAGCACGGCCGGCATCGGATACGCCATCGCCCGCACGCTGGCGCAGGAGGGTGCCCGGGTCATCGTCAACGGGCGCACCCAGGCGGCGGTCGACAACGCCGTCGACCGGATACGCTCGGACACGGGCGGGTCGGTCGACGGCTACGCCGGCGACCTGAGTCGCGCGGAGGCCGCCGAGGAGGTCGTGCGGCGCCATGCCGGCATCGAGATCCTCGTCAACAACCTCGGCATCTTCGAGCCCAAGGCCTTCGAAGACATCCCGGACGAGGACTGGATGCGATTCTTCGACGTCAACGTGCTCAGCGGCGTGCGCCTGGCCCGCCTGGTGCTGCCGGCGATGAAGCGTGCCAACTGGGGACGCATCGTCTTCATCTCCAGCGAGAGCGCGGTGCAGATCCCGACCGAGATGGTCCACTACGGCATGAGCAAGACCGCCCAGCTGGCCGTGTCCCGCGGGCTTGCCGAATCGGTCGCCGGAACGGGCATCACGGTCAACAGCGTGCTGCCCGGTCCCACCAAGTCGCGCGGGGTCGGCGACTTCGTGCAGGACATGGCGCGCGCCGACGGCAAGACCTTTGAGCAGGTCGAGTCCGAGTTCTTCGAGCACGTGCGACCCACCTCGCTCATCAAGCGTTTCGGCACGCCGCAGGAGGTGGCGTCCCTGGTCGCCTACGTCGTCAGCCCGCTGGCCTCGGCGACCACGGGGGCGGCGCTGCGTGTGGACGGCGGCGTGGTCAAGAGCGCTTTCTGACGGCCTTGCCGGATTCCTCGCGCCAGCTGTCCATCAGCACGCGGCTGTGCTCGCGCGAGGACCGCTTGATCGTCGCGACCTCCTCCGGCCCGAAGCGTTCCCAGCCGAGCTTGGTGAGCATGGTCCGTCGCCCCAGCGAGAACACCATCACCTGGCCGCACAGCATCATCACGCGCATCGCCAGCAGCGGGTCCTTCTCCGGCAGGCCGCAGTAGCGCGCGACCACGCGCGCCGACAGCTCGCCCATCTGCGGGCGCAGCGACTTGTCGAAGAGCTCGAACAGCACGCCCGGCGCGTGGCCGATCTGCTCGTGCGCGATGAACAGCCGGCGGTACTCGGCGTCGTCGGGCAGCAGCTGGAAATCGGTCAGCGCGTCCAGCATCACGCCGAAGGCCTCGAAGAGCTGGTCCGGCGTCGCCGCCGGGTCGTCGAGCACCGCCTTCGTCCGCTCGACCACCGGCCCGAAATGCGCCGCCGAGCTGTCCGCGATGTACTGCGCGCAGGCCCGGTACACGCCTTCCTTGTTGTCGAAGTAGTACTGCAGCGCCGGCGCGTTCACGCCGGCCGCCTTCGCGATCTCGCGCGTCGACGCCCCTTCGAAACCCCGCTCGCCGAACAGCCGCAACGCCACGTCGATGATGCGGCGGCGCGTCTCCTCGCCGCGCGCATAGGCGGCGTCGGCGCGGTGTCGGGGGGCTCGGACGGGACGTTCGGTCATGGGTGAAGCGGGCTGAGAGCAAAAATATACCAGTTGACAGAAATCTTCCGATTGGAAAAAGATATCGACCGGAATAATTCTTCGAGCCGGCGAGCCCGGCCACGCCCATGTCTTCCCAGACCCCCGCCGGCCCGAACGGGCCCGACGCCCCGGCGTCCTCCTTCGCCACTGCCCCGGCGTCCTCCTCCGCCTCGGCCCCGGCGTCCTCTCCCGCCTCGGCCCCGGT
>CBIHMU010000105.1:0-18671 GCA_966211105.1 uncultured Burkholderiales bacterium | reverse complement strand
CCGCCCCTCACCTTGAAGTCCGAGTTGTCCGCCCCCGCCGGTTGGGCTCCGCCCGCCTCTCCGCGCCGCTTGCCTGCGGTCGCGCCGGCGGCGTTGCTGGTCGCCGCCACGGGCCTGCTGCTGATCGCCGGCGCGCTGTGGCCGGCCTGGCGCACGGTCGCCTGGTGGCTGCTGCCGCTGCTCGGACTGGGCGCGGTCCTGTACGCCCGTGCGCTGCGGCAGCGCGCGCTGGACGAGCGCCGCGACTGGCGCACCAAGATCGACGACGCCGGCCTGTCCCTGGCGCAATGGGCACCCGGCGGCGCGGCGGCGATGTCGCCCGGTTGGCAGGCGCGACTGGGCACGCTCGATCCCGCCGACCCGCTCGCCTGGCTGGCACAGGTCCACGCCGTCGACCGGATGAAGCTCGAGGAACGCCTGCCCACGCTGCTGCAGGACGGCCCCGTGACCGCGACCACAACCGCGGCGGCGCCGGAAGCCGTCGCGCAGGACGGACCGGCGCTCGAGCCCGACACGCTGCACCACGCGCTGCGGTTGCCCGACGAGGAGGGCGGCTGGGTCTGGCACGAGCTGCGCCTGCGGGTCACCCGCCGCGATCCGCGCGGTCGCGCCCGCCAGGTGCTGGCGAGCCTGCAGGACATCCAGTGGCGCCGCACCGCGGAAGAGCGGCAGCGGATGAGCAGCGGGCTGTTCCAGCACCTGCACGAGGGCCTCGCGATCACCGACCTCGAGCACCGGCTGCTCGATGCCAATCCCGCGTACTGGACGCTGATGGCCGCGCTGCTGGAGCCGCCCGCGGGCCTGGTCCTCGAGAACGACGGCCAGACGCCGGAGACCGCCGAGGCGCTGCGCCGCCGCCTGCTCGGCCACCCGGCGCTGCCGCTGGACGAGGCGCAGCTGCGCCGCGCCGGCCACGATCCGGAGGCGATCGCCGAGGCGCTGGCCGATCCCGCCGGCCACTGGCAGGGACTGGTCAAGGTCCGCGCCGCCGGCGGCCAGCCGCGCACGCTGCGACTGACCGTGTCCTCGATTCCGGAACCCGACGGCCCGCCGCGCTACCGCGTGGTGGCGCTCAGCGATCTGACGCAGGAACTGCAGCGGCAGCAGGCGCTGGAACGGCTGGGCCGCTTCGACCTGCTGACCGGCCTGCCCAACGAGCAGGAGTTCCTGCGTCGCCTGCAGGGCGCGCTGCAGACCAGCCGTCAGGTCGGGCCGGGCTTCATGCTGTGCGTCGCGCGGGTGGACCTGGACGGCTTCGCCGCGTTCAACCGGCGTCACGGCGTCGCGCGCGCGGACCAGGCGATGCGGGAACTCGCCCGGCGCCTGAGCCTGGCGCTGCGGCAGGCGCCGCAGTGGTCGGACGAGGTGGCCCGGCTCGGCGGCGATGAATTCGGCCTGCTGCTGCGCGTGCAGAGCGTCGAGGAAGCCCAGCAGGCGCTGGACCGGCTCGTGCAAGTGCTGCGCCGGCCGATCGGTCCGGACGATGAGAGCGGCGCAGGCTGGCCGGGCCACGCGGGCGGCGCTGACACCGCTGACACCGCGGACACCGTGCGCGACGACATCGCCGCGAAAGACGAGGAAGACGCGAACGAGGCGGCTGACGCGGACGACGCGGACGACGTGGGGGACGCCCTGGGCGGCGCGCTGCGCCTGAGCGCCAGCGTCGGCGCGACGCTGTACCCGCAAGACGGCGGCGAGGCCGAAACGCTGATGCGCCACGCGGCGCACGCGCTCTACCGCGTCAAGCGCAGCGGCCGCGACGGCGTCCAGTTCTTCGACGTCGAGAAACGGCGCAGCCGCGAGGCCCAGGCCCAGGCCGCGCTGCGCGTGCAGCAGGCGCTGGAAGCCGGGGAACTCTGCCTCTACTACCAGCCGAAACTGGACCTCGCCAGCGGCGCGCTGCTGGGCGCCGAGGCGCTGCTGCGCTGGCGCCATCCGCAGCGCGGGCTGCTGGCGCCCGCCACCTTCCTGCCGACCGTCGAGCACAGCGGCATGGCCGCGCAGCTCGGCCACTGGGTGCTGGAGCAGGCGCTGGAACAGAACCGGCACTGGCGCGCCCAAGGCCTGGACCTGGAACTCAGCGTCAACATCAGCCCGCGCCACCTGGCCGCGCCGGCCTTCGTGCCGCGGCTCGAGGCGCTGCTGGCGCGCCATCCGGACGTGCCGCCGGACCGGCTGGTGCTGGAACTGCTGGAGTCCAGCGCGC
This sequence comes from uncultured Burkholderiales bacterium, assembly GCA_966211105.1. Classification (GTDB taxonomy): domain Bacteria; phylum Pseudomonadota; class Gammaproteobacteria; order Burkholderiales; family Burkholderiaceae_C; genus Roseateles. Next base: position 16,465 of record CBIHMU010000105.1, on the reverse strand, counting down.
TCGACGACGTGGCGCACGCGCGGCGCCTGCTCACCGATTGCAAGCGCCTCGGCCTGCGCCTGGCGATGGACGACTTCGGCACCGGCTACGCGACGCTGTCGGTGCTCAAGCAACTGCCGCTGGATCAGCTCAAGATCGACCGCTCGTTCGTGCAGACCATGCTCGTGGATCCCCAGGACCGCGCGCTGGTGCAGGGCGTGATCGCGCTGGCCGGGCAGTTCGGCTGCGAACTGGTGGCCGAAGGCGTCGAATCCCCGGCGCACGCGCAGGCGCTGATCGCGCTGGGCTGCACCGTCGGCCAGGGCAGCGGGTTGTGCGAGCCGCTGCCGCCGCAGGCGCTGCTCGACTGGGCGCTGCGGCGCACGCCGCCGCCCTTGCCGTCCCGGCCGCGCGCGCCCGTCCCCAAGGTCTTCCCGGACGTCCTTCCCGACGTCCCCGCCCGGGCCATCCCTTAAAATCCGGCGGTGATCCCGCCCGGCTTTATTCAGGACCTCCTGGCCCGCGTCGACATCGTCGACATCGTGGGCCGCCATGTCGACCTCAAGAAGGCCGGCATCAACCACAAGGGCCTGTGCCCCTTCCACGGCGAGAAGTCGCCCAGCTTCACGGTCAGCCCCTCGCGCCAGACCTACCACTGCTTCGGCTGCGGCCAGCACGGCAACGCCGTCGGCTTCCTGATGGAGCACCTGGGCATCGGCTTCATCGACGCGGTGCGCGACCTCGCGCAGCAGGCCGGCATGCAGGTGCCCGAGGACGACCGCAGCCCGCAGGAGCGCGAGCGCGAGAAGGCCCAGAAACAGCGCCAGGCGACGCTCACCGAGGTCCTCGCGAAGGCCGGGCAGCACTACCGCCAGCAGCTCAAGGGCAACCCGCGCGCGATCGAGTATTTGAAGGGCCGCGGCCTGACCGGCCAGATCGCGCTGCAGTTCGGGCTGGGGTATGCGCCCGACGGGTGGCGCTCGCTCGCCAATGCCTTCCCGTCCTACGACGATCCGCTGCTGGTCGAGACCGGCATGGTCATCCTGCAGGACGACCCCGGCAAGAGCGAGGCCGAACAGCGCCGCTACGACCGCTTCCGCGACCGCATCATGTTCCCCATCCGCAATGTGCTGGGCGAGGTCATCGGCTTCGGCGGCCGGGTGCTGGACAAGGGCGAGCCCAAGTACCTGAACTCGCCGGAGACGCCGGTCTTCCACAAGGGCCGCGAGCTTTATGGCCTCTATGAGGCGCGCCCGGCGATGCGCCGGCGCGGGTATGCCCTGGTGGTCGAGGGCTACATGGACGTCGTCGCGCTGGCGCAGCACGGCTTCGGCAACGCGGTCGCGACGCTGGGGACGGCCTGCACGGCGGAACACGTGCAGAAGCTGTTCCGCTTCACCGAGTCGGTCGTGTTCAGCTTCGACGGCGACGCCGCCGGGCGTCGCGCGGCCGGACGCGCGCTGGAAGCCGCCCTGCCCCACGCCAACGAGACGCGCACGATCAAGTTCCTGTTCCTGCCGACCGAGCACGACCCCGATTCGTACGTACGCGAGCTCGGCGCGGACGCGTTCGAGCGTTGCGTCGAAGGCGCGGTGCCGCTGTCGCGCCAGCTCATGGAAACCGCCGCCGACGGCTGCGATCTGGGCACGCCGGAAGGCCGCGCGAAGATGCTGAGCGTCGCCAAGCCGCTGTGGGCCGCGCTGCCGGAGGGGCTGCTGAAGCGGCAGCTGCTGGGTGAACTGGCCCGCCGCGCGCAGTTGCCGGACGCCGAGCTGCAAGCCCTGTGGGCGAACGCGCAGCCGCCGGCCGCGCCCGGCTCGCGCCCGCGCGCGGAACGGCCCGCCGCCCCGCCCAAGGCGGCGCCAAGAACGCCCTCCCCGTCGCCCGACGGCCCCCACGACGAGCCGTACTTCGACATCCCCGCCTCCGCCTATGGCGACGAGGCGGCGCATGCGGGCGACGAGCTCCATCTCCCCCCTGACGCCTACGGCGCGGGGGCTGGCGGAGGCGCCGCACCAGCGCCGCAGGCCCAGGGCCAGGGCCAGGCGGAACGCAAATGGGTGCCCAAGGGCGAATACAAGGGCAAGGGCGGCGGCAACTGGAACGGCAAGGGCGGCAAGGGGGAGTGGCGCAAGCGTGACCAGGACCCGACCATCGGCATGCCGCTGGAGCTGCCCCCGGCGCCGATGAACCTGGCGGTCCGGATGCTGGTGCTGCACAGCGAGCTCTGGCAGCAGATCGGTGAACAGGACCTGCAGCTGCTGCATGAACTGCCCGGTGAACACGGCCAGCTGATCGCCTGGCTGGAGCGTTCGCTGGTCGACAACGGCCCCGCGCCTTGGGCGGTGCTGCAGATCGCCTTGCAGGAGGCCGATCTGATGGACCTCGCCCAGCGCGTGAGCGGCGGTCCGCTGACCGCACCGCCGCCCGACGAGCACGTGGAGGCCGAATTCCGCGTCGTGATGCGCAAGCTGTGGGTCGGCAAGCTGCGTTCGGAAGCCGATCGCATCGCGCGCAGCCCGCAGCCGGACATGGCGCGGTTCCAGGCTTTGCTGCGCCAGATCCGCGATCTCGAGGCGGCCTGAGCCGGTCCCGGGACGTCTTTTTGACCGAATGGGAAAATTCGCAGATAATCTATGGTTTTCGCGCGTCAAGAGTGACCGCAGCGCCAACCGGTCCCCGGCCCCCCACTGACCCTGGGTTCATACACAAAGTGGCCAACTTACACCGCCTGGGCTGCAACAACAAAGGTTCACGCTAACCTTCACGCGCAAAGCCTTGAATGGCAGCCGGTTCGCCCCGATCTGCCGCACAAGGCCTGAGTTCGAGCCGCCTGGCTCGCTCGCGCCGCATAGCCCGCAAGTGTCGGGAGTTTGCGGGCGCCAGCGGGACAGGTGGCTGTTTGCATTGCCTGCATCAACTGCGATTTCCCCGCATTCACCTACTGGCCGCTGAGCCACCGAGGAACTGCATGACCGCCAAAAAGACCGCGTCCAAGGCCGCCGCCGCAGATACCGAAGAAGTCAAGAAGCCGGCCGCCAAGGCCGCCGCGAAGACCACCAAAGCTGCCGCCGCGTCCGCCGACGACGCGAAGCCCAAGCGCGGCCGCAAGCCCAAGGCCGAGACCGAGTCGAAGAAGCCGGCCGCCAAGGCCAAGGTCGAAGAGGAAGAAGAGGACTTCACCGACGTCGACGCCGACGGCGAGACCGAAGGCGAGGCCGACGCGGAAGTCGAGACCGTCGAGGCCGTCGAGGTCGAGGAAGTCGGCGAGGACAAGCCCAAGGCCAAGCCGCTGCGCATGAAGGTCAGCCGCGCCAAGGAGCGCGCGCTGATGCGCGAGTTCGGCCTGGACGAGACCGCGCTGACCGAAGAGGAAGTCGCCAAGCGCCGCCACGAGCTCAAGACCCTGATCAAGATGGGCAAGACGCGGGGTTTCCTGACGCATCAGGAAATCAACGACCACTTGCCCGAGAAGCTGATCAACGAGGAAATCCTCGAGGCGATCGTGTCGATGCTCAACGACATGGGCATCGCCGTGTACGAGCAGGCGCCCGACGCCGCCACGCTGCTGATCCAGGGCTCGACCTCGCCGACCGCCACCGAAGAGGAAGCGGAAGAAGCGGCCGAGGCCGCGCTGTCGACCGTCGACTCCGAGTTCGGCCGCACGACCGACCCGGTGCGCATGTACATGCGCGAGATGGGCACCGTCGAGCTGCTGACCCGCGAGGGCGAGATCGAGATCGCCAAGCGCATCGAAGGCGGCCTGCAGGCCATGATGCTGGCCATCTCGGCCTCCCCGACGACCATCGCCGAGATCCTGGCCATCGCCGCCAAGATCCGCGCCGGCGAGATGCAGATCTCCGAATCGGTGGACGGCTTCGTCTCCGATGACGAGGCGGACGACTACGTCGCGGAAGAAGACTTCGACGAGTTCGACGAAGAGGACGACGACGACGGCGCCGGCGGCTCCAAGGCCCTGACCAAGAAGCTGGAAGAGCTGAAGAACGCCGCGCTGGTGAAGCTGGATTCGCTCGCGACCAACTTCGACAAGATGCGCAAGGCCTTCGAGAAGGACGGCTACAAGTCGGCCAACTACAACAAGGCCCAGTCCGCGATCAGCCAGGAGCTGATGACGATCCGCTTCACGGTCAAGACGATCGAGAAGCTGTGCGACATCCTGCGCTCGCAGGTGGACGACGTGCGCCGCTTCGAACGCGAGATCCGCAAGATCGTCGTGGACAAGTGCGGCATGCCGCAGGAACACTTCATCAAGACCTTCCCGCCCAACGTGCTGAACCTGCAGTGGGCGGAGAAGGAAGTGGCCTCGGGCAAGCCGTACGCGAACATCATGTCGCGCAACCTGCCCGCGATCCAGGAGCTGCAGCAGAAGCTGATCGACATCCAGGGCAAGGCCGTGGTGCCGCTGGACGACCTCAAGGGCATCAACAAGCGGATGAACGAGGGCGAGAAGGCCTCGCGCGACGCGAAGAAGGAAATGATCGAGGCCAACCTGCGCCTGGTCATCTCCATCGCCAAGAAGTACACCAACCGCGGCCTGCAGTTCCTGGACCTGATCCAGGAAGGCAACATCGGTCTGATGAAGGCGGTCGACAAGTTCGAGTACCGCCGCGGCTACAAGTTCTCGACCTACGCGACGTGGTGGATCCGCCAGGCCATCACCCGCTCGATCGCGGACCAGGCCCGCACCATCCGCATTCCGGTTCACATGATCGAGACGATCAACAAGATGAACCGGATCTCGCGTCAGCATCTGCAGGAGTTCGGCTTCGAGCCGGACGCGCCGACGCTGGCCGAGAAGATGGAGATGCCGGAGGACAAGATCCGCAAGATCATGAAGATCGCCAAAGAGCCGATCTCCATGGAAACGCCGATCGGGGACGACGACGACAGCCATCTGGGCGACTTCATCGAGGACACCAACAACACCGCGCCGATCGAGGCCGCAATGCAGGCCGGCCTGCGCGAGGTGGTGAAGGACATCCTGGACAGCCTGACCCCGCGCGAAGCCAAGGTGCTGCGCATGCGCTTCGGCATCGAGATGAGCACGGACCACACGCTGGAGGAAGTCGGCAAGCAGTTCGACGTCACCCGCGAGCGCATCCGCCAGATCGAAGCCAAGGCGATCCGCAAGCTGAAGCATCCGAGCCGCTCGGACAAGCTGCGCACCTACCTGGACAACCTCTGATCCAGCCGACGACCCGGGACCCGGCTCACGGGTGACGGGTCGGCACCGGATTTGCCAGACAGACCGGCCACGTCCTCGGACGATGGCCGGTTTTTTCTTTGTGGCCGCCCCGCGCAGACCGCGCTCGCAGTGCCCTGCGGACCCGCCGTCCGGGGGGCGCGTACGGCATTCGCCCGCCCGTTGGGGGGAGGTGTCGTGCGGGGCCCGACAGGCCCCCGAGGCGAGGGCTTATCACCACGCGACGCCCAGGGTGGCGCGGCTACACTGAGACTTCCATCACACCTTGCCCCTGCCCAGGCCGATGACCCAGATCCGCGAGCGCACCGTCCTGTTTGCCGACTTGCGCGGCAGCACGGCGCTGTTCGAGACGCTGGGCAACGCGGAGGCCTCGGGGCTGGTGACGCAGACGGTCGCGCTGACCGGCCAGGCGGTTGAAGAGAACCGCGGCAACATCATCAAGACGCTGGGCGACGGCCTGATGGCCGCCTTCGACAATCCGCGCGACGGCATCAAGGCCGCGATGCGGATGCAGGAGCTGCTGCTGAAGTCGTCGGCGCGCAGCGAGCGGCTGCGCCACACCCACCTGCAGATCGCGCTGGCGCGCGGCGAGGTCGTCGAGATCCACGGCGACTGCTTCGGCGACGCGGTCAACGTCGCGGCCCGGCTGCTCGACCACGCCGGCGACGGCGAGACCGTCGTGACCGCCGAGGTCGTGAACGGCCTGACCACCGCGCAGAAGTCGCGCTTCCGCAGCCTCGACCACATCAGCGTGCGCGGCCGCGCCGAACCGGTCCACATCTACGTGCTGGACCAGGGCACCGGCGACGCCGGCGCGACGCAGTTCGGCGAGATCGCCCGCACCGTCGCGCCGGAAGGCATCCGGCTGGTGTGGCAAGACCTGGACCGCGTGTTCGACATCGAGCAGATGCCCATCGTGCTGGGTCGCAGCACGCAGGCCACCTACTGCATCACCGACGTCCGCGTCAGCCGCTCCCATGCGCGCATCGACTGGCAAGGCAGCAGCTTCAGCCTGACCGACCTCAGCTACAACGGCACCTTCGTGCGCTTCGGCGCCGGCGGCCAGACGCTGAGCCTGCGCCGCGGCTCCTGCACGCTGCACGGCGCGGGCGCCATCGGCCTGGGCGGCGCGGCCTCGGAGTCGCAGGCCCCGACCGTGCGCTTCGAGGTCATCCACCTGGCCGAAGCCGCTTCGTCGGCGCTGATGCGACGCGGGATCTGAGGCGCCCGCCTCGCTGCCGCCCGCCTCGGCGCCCCTTCCCTCTTCTTCGCGGCCCTGCGCCCCCAAGCCGGATGAGCTTCCGTTCCGAACCCGATCACGTGCACGGACGCGCGCCGACCATCGGCGTGCTGCTGGTCAACCTCGGCACGCCCGACGCGCCCACGCCCGAGGCCACGCGCCGCTACCTCGCGCAGTTCCTGTCCGATCCGCGCGTCATCGAGATCCCCAAGGCCGCCTGGTGGCCGATCCTCCACGGCGTGATTTTGCGGACGCGTCCGGCGAAATCGGCGAAGAAGTACGCCAGCATCTGGATGAAGGACGGCTCGCCGCTGATGGTCTGGACGACGAAGCAGGCCAGGCTGCTGCAAGGCCAGCTCGGCGAGCAGGGCCACCGCGTCAAGGTGCTGCACGCGATGCGCTACGGCAACCCGTCGATCGCGTCGCAGCTGGACGTGCTGCGCGCCGAGGGCGCCACCCGCGTGCTGGTGCTGCCGGCCTATCCGCAGTACTCGGGCGCGACGACGGCCAGCGTGATCGACGACGTGGCGCGCTGGGCGCTGACGCACCGGCATGTGCCCGAGTTCCGCTTCGTGAACCGCTACCACGACGACAAGCGCTACATCGCCGCGCTGGCCGACAGCGTGCGCGCCCACTGGAAGACCGAAGGCCGCGGCGAGCTGCTGGTCATGAGCTTCCACGGCATGCCCGCGCGCACGCTGGCGCTGGGCGACCCCTACCACTGCGAGTGCCTGAAGACCGGCCGGCTGCTGGCCGAGGCGCTGGGGCTCTCCGATGCGCAGTACAAGGTGACCTTCCAGAGCCGCTTCGGCAAGGCGCGCTGGCTGGAGCCCTACACCGAGCCGACGCTGCGGGACCTCGCCGGACGCGGGCTGAAGTCGGTCGACCTGATCTGCCCGGGTTTCTCGTCCGACTGCATCGAGACGCTGGAAGAGATCGACATGGAAGTGCGCGAGGCCTTCCTGCACAGCGGCGGACAGCGCTTCAGCTACATCCCCTGCCTGAACGACCGCCCCGCCCACATCCGCGCGCTGGCGGCGATCGCCGAGCAGCACCTGCAGGGCTGGCCCACGACCGCCGTGCCCGACGAGGCACAGGCGGCCGCCCTCGCCCGCCAGCGTGAGGCGGCGCTGACCGCCGGCGCGACGCGCTGATCAGCCGATCGCCGCCTGCTGGCGCGCCTTGCGCGCGCTCATCCACTTCATCACCCGCGGCAGCAGCAGCACGATCACCACGATCGCCAGCAGCGAGGCCGACAGCGGGCGCTGGAGGAACACGGTCCAGCTGCCGCCGCCGATCGCGACGCCGTTGCGCAGGTGCGCCTCGGCGAGCGGCCCCAGGATCATGCCGACGACGACGGGCGCGGTCGGGAAGTCGAAACGCCGCATCACCACGCCCAGCAGGCCGATGGCCAGCATCACGTAGAGGTCGAAGGCGCTCTGGCGCATGCCGTAGACGCCGACCGTGGCGAAGATCAGGATGCCGGCGTACAGCGGCGCGCGCGGGATGCGCAGCAGCTTCACCCACAGGCCCACCATCGGCAGGTTCAGCACCAGCAGCATCACGTTGCCGATGTACAGCGACGCGATCAGCGCCCACACCAGGGTCGACGAGGTCTCGAACAGCTGCGGCCCGGCCTGGATGCCGTAGTTCTGCAGCGCCGAGAGCAGGATCGCCGCGGTGACCGAGGTCGGGATGCCCAGCGTCAGCAGCGGCACCAGCGTGCCGGTCACGGCCGCGTTGTTGGCCGCCTCCGGCCCGGCCACGCCCTCGATGGCGCCGACGGTGCCGAACTCCTCCTTGTGCTTGGACAGCTTGCGCTCGGTCGCGTAGCTCAGGAAGGTCGGGATCTCGGTGCCGCCGGCGGGGATCACGCCGAACGGGAAGCCCAGCCCGGTGCCGCGGATCCAGGCGGGGATCGAGCGTTTCCATTCCTGGCGCGTCATGTGCACGCGGCCCATGGTGTTCATCGTCAGGTTGCTGCGGCCTTCATAGAGCGCCACGTAGAGCGTCTCGCCGACCGCGAACAGGCCGACCGCGACCAGCACCGTCTCGATGCCGTCCATGAACTCGGGCACGCCGCCGGTGTAGCGGATCTGGCCGGTGATCTGGTCCATGCCGACCAGCCCCATGGCCAGGCCGATGAACAGCGCCGTCATGCCGCGCAGCGTGCTCTGGCCCAGCACCGCGGAGACCGTGGTGAAGGCGATCAGCATCAGGCAGAAGTACTCCGGCGGGCCGAGCGTGACGGCGAAGTCCGCCAGCACCGGCGCGAACAGCGTGACCAGCACGGTCGCGATCGTGCCGGCGAAGAACGAGCCGATCGCCGCCGTCGCCAGCGCCGCGCCGGCGCGGCCGTGGCGGGCCATCTTGAAGCCTTCGAGCGCGGTCACCATGGTGCCGGTCTCGCCGGGGGTGTTGAGCAGGATGGAGGTGGTCGAGCCGCCGTACATCGCGCCGTAGTAGATGCCGGCGAAGAAGATCATCGACGCGGTCGGGTCGACCTGCGCAGTGATGGGCAGCAGCATCGCGACGGTCACGGCCGGGCCGAGGCCAGGCAGCACGCCGATCGCCGTCCCGAGCGCGCAGCCGATGAAGGCCCACATCAGGTTGGCGCCGGAGGCGGCCGTGGCGAAACCGCCCATCAGGTGGGTCCAGAGGTCTTGCATGTCGGGACTCCGGTGGGCTTACAGCCAGCCGCCGGCCGTGATGGCGGGCAGGTTGAGCGCGAGCAGCTTGTTGAAGAGCCAGAACACCGGGGCCGCGATCAGCAGGCCGGTGACGGCGTCGATGACGATCTGGCGCACGCCGCCGTGGGCCTTGCCCTCGGCGCGGCGCAGGCCGCGCACGGCCAGCACGAAACACAGCGTGCAGGCGAGGACGAAACCGATCGTCGTGATCAGCGACGCGTTGGCGATGACGGCCGCGGCCACCCAGGCCCCCGACAGCCAGTCGGCCTTGGGCGCGCCCGACGGCGGTTCCATCGAGCGGAAGCCGCCGCTGCGCGACTCCCAGATCAGCCAGGCGCCGCAGATCAGCAGCACCGCGGCGACGAACCAGGGCAGCGCGTTGGGGCCGATGCCGGAGTAGCCCGCATCGGAAGGGATGGCAGCGGCCCCGAAGGCCATCACGCCGCCGACGACCATCGCCGATGCGCCGACCAGGGTTTGGTAGAGCGGACCGGGTGCGGCCTGCTCGGTGGTGTCAGTCATGGGGAGACCTCCCGGTCCAGAATCAAGTCGATCAGGCCGCGCCGTTTCTAGCAAGCGGAGCCCGTGGAACTGGCTTCGCCAGGCCACTGGGCTCGCCCCCTTGAGGGCGCCGGCGTAGCCGGTAGGGGGTGGGTCAGACCATCCCCGACTTGTGCATGATGGCCCGCAGCGAGGCGAACTCGTTGTCCACGAAGGACTCGAAGTCCTTGCCCGTCAGCACGGCCGGCGTCCAGCCGTTCTTCTCGAGCGCCTCGGCCCAGGCCTTGGACTTCGTCGCCTTCACGACCAGGTCGATCAACACCTGGCGCTGCGCCGGCGTGATGCCGGGCGCGCCATACACGCCGCGCCAGTTGCCGATCTCGACGTTGTAGCCGAGCTCCTTCATCGTCGGGATGTCCAGGCCCTTGATGCGCTGCGGCGAGGTGATCGCGATCGGGCGCATCTTGCCGCTCTCGATGTAGGCCTGGAACTCGCTGTAGCCGCTGCCGCCGATGCTGACGTTGCCGCCCAGGATCGCGGCCACGGCCTCGCCGCCGCCGCGGAAGGCGACGTAGTTGATCTTGGTCGCGTCGACGCCGACCTCGCGCGCCAGCATCGCCGCGGCGATGTGCTCCGTGGCGCCGCGCGAACCGCCGCCCCACTTCACCGAGCCGGGGTCCTTCTTCAGCGCGTCGACGACATCCTTCATCGTCTTGAACGGCGAGTTGGCCGGCAGCACGAAGACGTTGTACTCGCTGGTCAGGCGCGCGATCGGCGTGGCCTGCGTCAGCGTGACGGGCTGCTTGCTGGTGATCAGGCCGCCCAGCATCACGGCGCCCATCACCATCATCGCGTTCGGGTCGCCCTTGGCGGCGTTGACGAACTGCGCCAGGCCGATGGCGCCGGCGGCGCCGCCCTTGTTCTCGAAGGTCACCGCGCCCGCGGCGCCGGCGTCCTGCAGGGCCTTGCCCAGCGCGCGGCCGGTGATGTCCCAGCCGCCGCCCGGGTTGGCCGGCACCAGGATCTTCAAGGCCGCCGCGGCCTGCGCGGCCAGCGGCAGCGCGCCGGTGGCGCCCAGCGCGGCGAAGGCGGCCGCGGACTTCAGGAATTGGTCTCGACGCATGCTCATGTCTCCTGTTGTAGATCTCGTCGTCGGGGCAGAGCGCGCACCCGAGGGTCGTTGTCGGCGTGAATCCTGCACACGGCGGCTTTCATTCGGCTGTCGGAAAGCTCAGGGTTGACCCTGAGCGGCTGCCGATCAGTGCGTGGCGGACACTGCCGGGCATGAGGCTGTTTTTCGTCGAGGACAACGCCGCGCTGCAGACGACGGTGGCGCGTTCGTTCGAGCGCCGGGGCATCCAGGTGCACGGGTTCGCCGAGGGCCGCGTCGCGCTCGAGCGCTGGCGCGCCCTGCCGCCGGACGTCGTGCTGCTGGACCTGTCGCTGCCCGACATCGACGGGCTGGAGCTGCTGTCGGCCGCGCGCGCCGAGCAGCTCACGACGCCGGTGATCATCCTGACCGCGCGCGGCACCGTCGGGGACCGCATCCTGGGCCTGAACATCGGTGCGGACGACTACCTGCCCAAGCCTTTCGATCTCGACGAACTCGAGGCCCGCGTGCGCGCCCTCGCCCGGCGCAGCCGCGGCGCGGCCGGCGCGGCGGGCGGCGCGGGCGCGCAGGAGGACGAGTCCTTCCACGGCCTGCGCGTGGACGCCGACAGCGGCGCGATCTACCACCTCGGACTGCCGCTGGACCTGCCGCCGCGCGAGGCCGCGCTGCTGCGCGCGCTGCTGGCGCGGCCGGGCCAGGCGATGGCCAAGGAGCGGCTCACCGAGATCGTCTTCGCCAACGACCTCGACGTGCAGCCCGACGCGGTCGAGGTCGTCGCCTACCGGCTGCGCAAGCGGCTGCCGGCGGACGGCGCGCGGCTGGTGACGCTGCGCGGTCTGGGCTATCTGCTCAAGGCGCCGGACTGAGTGGCCGATCCGTCGTCCCCGTCGTCGTCGGCTTCGTCCGCGTCGCCCGCGTCGTCCCCGTGGTCGTCGGGTTCGTCCGCGTCGTCCCCATCGTCCCCGTCGTCCCCGTTGTCGACGCGACCGCGCCGGCGCTGGCTGTCCTCGATGCGCAGCCGGCTCCTGGCCGGCATCCTGGTGCCGGTCGGCCTGCTGATCGCGGCGAATGCGCACCGGCTCTACGAGGACGCGCTCAAGGCCATCGACACGGCCTACGACCGCACGCTGCTCGCGTCCGCGAAGACCATCGGCGAGCAGCTCGACGTGCACGGCACGCGCGACGCGCCCCAGCTGGTCTCCGAGGTGCCCTACGCCGCGCTGGAAGCCTTCGAGGCCGACAACCGCAGCCGCATGTTCTACCGCGTCACCGGTTTCCAGGGCGAATGGGTGTCGGGCTTCGACGACCTGCCCGCGTGGCACGGCAAGCTGCCTGATCGCGGCGCCTACGCGGCACTCGTCGACTTCTACGACGACGTCTACCAGGGCGAGGAAGTACGCGTCGCGGTGCTCAAGCAACCGGTGTCGGGCGAGGCGGGCCTGGGCGTGGCGACGATCCAGGTGGCGGAGACGCTGGAGATCCGGCGCACGCTGGCGCGGCAGGTGCTGATCTCGACGCTGTGGCGCCAGGCCGCGCTGCTGGCGGTGATCGCCATCGTCGTCTGGGGCGTGGTGCTGTTCGCGACCTGGCCGGTGCGCGAGCTGAGCCGCTCCATCGGCGAACGCGCGGACGACGACCTCAGTCCCATTCCCATGCCGGGCGTGCCGGCGGAACTCGCGCCGCTGGTGGTCGCGATCAACGAGGCCTGGCACCGTCAGGCCGGCCTGTTCGCACATCAGAAGCGCTTCGTGCGCGACACCTCGCACCAGTTGCGCACGCCGCTGGCGGTGCTCAAGGCGCAGGTGCAGTCGGCGCGGCGCGGCGACCTGCCGCTGACGCAGGCCATCGACGAGATCGGCGCCACCGTCGACGGCGCCACCGCGCTCGCCAACCAGATGCTGGCGCTGGCCAAGGTCGAGCAGTTGCGGCAGCAGGGGGATCCGCCGCGGCTGGATCTGGCGGCGTCGGTGCGCGAGGTCGCGCTCGACCTCGCCCCGCTGATCGCCGACGCGGAACTCGACTTCGAACTCTCGACCGAACCCGCGCCGGTGCGCGGCCACGAATGGGCACTGCGCGAACTCGTGCGCAACCTGCTGCACAACGCGTTGCGGCACTGCCCCCGCGGCGGCCGTCTGGAAGTTCGCGTGACGCGGGGCGCAGCGCCAGACGGCGGCATCGAACTGCGCATCGCCGACAGCGGCCCCGGCATCGCGGCGGCGTTGCGACCCCGGCTCGGACAACCGTTCGCGACCGGCGGCGGCGGCTCGGGCCTCGGACTTGCCATCTGCCGGGAGATCGTCGGCTCGCTCGGCGGCACGCTGAGCTTGGACAACCGCGAGCGGGATGGGGTCATCGCCGGCCTGGACGCCGTGGTCCGGTTGCCGGCGTCACCATCGCCCGATCCCCAGAGCTCATAGGACAATCCGAACGCAATGCCTTCCTCCGCTCATTCCCCCTCCGCCGGGTCCGGCGGGTCCATCGGGTCCACCGGCGTGCGCCTCGACAAATGGCTCTGGGCTGCGCGCTTCTTCAAGACCCGCTCGATCGCGGTCGACGAGATCGGCAAGGGCCGCGTCACCCTCAACGGGCAGGCCGCGAAGGCCTCGCGCGACGTGCGCGTCGGCGATGTGGTGAAGCTGCGCCAGGGTCAGGTCGATCGCGAGGTGAAGGTGGCGGGCCTCAGCAGCGTGCGCGGCCCGGCGCCGGTGGCGCAGACGCTGTACGAGGAAACGCCCCACAGCCTCGCCGCCCGCGAGCGCGCCGCGGAAGCCCGACGCCTCGCCCCGGAACCGGCCGACGCCATCGAGCAGGGTCGCCCGACGAAGCAGGACCGCCGCCGCCTCGCGGACTGGAACCGCTGGTCCGCCAGCCTGGACTGACGCCGCCTCCGTCGAGGCCGTCGCGTCCCCATCGCGGTCCCCCTGCGAGCGATTGCCGCCGGCGGAGACACCGGCGCGACATCCCGTCTCGCCGGGCTGACCCGCGAGGACGTCATGATCCCTGTCCAGATGAACCCGGTGTCTCACGACGCGTCGTCGTCGATGCGTGAGGAGGCGGCCGGCGTCGGAGAGCGCGTCGACGAGCGCCTCGCAGAGCAGGCCCAGGATCAGGTCGAAGATCAGGTCGAAGATCAGGTCGAGGCAAGCGTCGACAGGCGCCCCGAGGCGGAGGAGGACGCGGAGCGCGCGGGCGACGTCCCGCCGACCCGTTCGCGCGACGCCGCCCTGATTGCCCTGGCGAATCCACGATCCCGGCTGCAGGACCGGGACGCCGTCCGGCGCCAGGCGGTCGCCCGTTTCGACGCGATCCGCATCGCCGGCACGTCGATGACGCCCGCCGACACCGAGGTGCTGAAAGCCCTCGTCGCCCTTGCGGCCTCGATTGGTGGCGCGGCCGCCCTGGGCTTCGGTCTGGGCCGGAGCATCGGCGGCGCGATCGCCGAACTGGGCGTGCGCAGCGCCTTCGACGTGCCGCAGACGCTGGGCATCGGCAGCGATCGCAATTACGTCGACGGGAACACCGATGACGGCCTGCTGCAGATGGCGGTGATCGCGACCACCCGGTGGGTCGGCGCGTCGATCTGCGGCGCGATCGGCGCCACGCTGGGCAGCGTCGTGTCGCCCCGCGTCGCGGCGCTGACCGGCCGCCAGCTGGCGCCCATCCCCCCGGCCCAACTGGTGCCGGACCACGTGGCCGATCTGCTGGACGGGAGCGGCACACCGTACGGACTGGAGGGCGTGCGCCGTCTCCGCCAGGAGATCCAGGCGCTCCAGGACCGCCACGGCCTGATCGACGGCCCGACGCAGGTGCGTGCCGGCGAAAAGGCCTTCGGCGGCTTGAACGCGATCCGGGGCGCCTCGCTCGGCATGGCCCCGCTCGGCGCGCTGCCGGACATCGGACTGTCGGCCGGCGTGTCGCTGACGGCCGGCGCGCTGACCGGTTTGGCCGGCGGCGTGGCCATGACCCGGCAGCGTCACCGGGTGCCGGACGCCGGGCACGGCGACGGCCAACCCGCGCCGCTGGTGCCGGTGCCCCTCTTCGAGGTGAAGAAGTCGCCCGCCGTCCTCCCCCGCTTCACCGGGACGGGTGCCCGCCACGCGGCGGGCAACATCGGCCACGGCGTCGCGAACCGCCTGTGGCTCTTCATCGGGTCGACCTGGCTGCTGGGCGTGCTGGGACTGCTGGTCAACGCCGCCGGCGCGGCCACCCGCCCGGCCCCGCTGAACTGGATCCACCGCGCCGGCAAGGCCATCGAACTGGGCGTCGGCGTGGGCTGCGCCGTCCGCCCGTACTTCCAGGGCCTGCCGCCCATCGCCGCCCGCGAGATCGCCCGGCTGGAGCGCCAACGGAACGACCGCGAGCCGTCTCCCCGCCGAGCCGGATAGCAGGACCGAGGGTTGCCCGGGTCCGGATGCGAAAATCACCCTCTTGAAGTTCCGGCCATGGGCCCCAGATGCGGCGGGTCGCCCGACGCAAGCTGGCTCGTCCAGAGGCCGGCCGCGCTGGTGCCCCCTTCCGCGAGGAAGGTCAGGCCCGCCCGGGCATCCGCATTGGGGCTATCCAACCATGACGACTGACAACCAACAACCTGATCCGACGCTGGACGAACTGACCCAGCAGGCCGCCGCCGCGGCCGCCGCTTCCGTCCCCGACACCCTCGAGGCGAAACTGGCCGACACCGAGCGCCGCCTGGCCGAGATGTCCGACGCCTACCTCCGCGCCAAGGCCGAGGTCGAGAACACCCGCCGCCGCGGCGAGGAAGACACGACCAAGGCGCGCAAGTTCGCCGTCGAGGGCTTCGCCGAGGCGATGCTGCCGGTGATGGACAGTCTTTCCGCGGCCATCGCGCTGCCCGATGCCAGCGTCGAGCAGGTGCTGCAGGGCGTGCACGCCACGCTGCGCCAGCTGCAGTCGGCGCTCGAGCGCAACAAGGTGGTGGAGATCAACCCCGCCGCCGGCACCAAGTTCGACCCGCACCAGCACCAGGCCATCTCGGTGGTGCCGGCCGAGCAGGACCCCAACACCGTCGTGACGGTGCTGCAGAAGGGCTTCCTGATCGCCGAACGCGTGCTGCGTCCGGCGCTGGTCACCGTGACTGCCCCGAAATAAGCCTCAAAAAGAACAACCGGGCCCTTGAACCCGGACAAGTTATCCACAGATCAGAAGCATCCCGGAACGTTGTTTCAGCCGCTCATCCGATGAGCCCCAGGGGCCTCCCCCGCTGACCGTTCCGCCAGTTTTCAAATTCAGGAGCACCACATGGCTAAGAAGAAGATCATCGGCATCGACCTGG
Source organism: uncultured Burkholderiales bacterium (assembly GCA_966211105.1). Lineage (GTDB taxonomy): Bacteria > Pseudomonadota > Gammaproteobacteria > Burkholderiales > Burkholderiaceae_C > Roseateles. The sequence continues at coordinate 427 of CBIHMU010000105.1, read as the reverse complement.
GCACGACCAACTCGTGCGTCGCGGTCATGGAAGGCAACACCACCCGCGTCATCGAGAACGCGGAAGGCGCCCGCACCACCCCGTCGATCATTGCGTACCAGGAAGACGGCGAAGTGCTGGTCGGCGCCTCGGCCAAGCGCCAGGCCGTGACCAACCCGCGCAACACGCTGTACGCGGTGAAGCGCCTGATCGGCCGCAAGTTCCAGGAAAAGGAAGTCCAGAAGGACATCGACCTGATGCCCTACACCATCGCCGCCGCCGACAACGGCGACGCCTGGGTGGAAGTGCGCGGCAAGAAGCTGGCGCCGCCGCAGGTCTCCGCTGAAGTCCTGCGCAAGATGAAGAAGACGGCCGAGGACTACCTCGGCGAGGAAGTGACCGAGGCCGTCATCACGGTGCCGGCCTACTTCAACGACGCGCAGCGCCA
>CBIHMU010000104.1:0-18756 GCA_966211105.1 uncultured Burkholderiales bacterium | reverse complement strand
GGCGCGGGCGCGAACTTCGCGCTGGGCTGCGACCTCGTGCTGGCGGGGCAGTCGGCCTCGTTCATCCAGGCGTTCTCGAAGATCGGGCTCGTGCCCGACTGCGGCGGCACCTGGCTGCTGACGCGCCTGGTGGGCCGCGCCCGCGCGATGCAGCTGGCGCTGCTCGGCGACAAGCTGCCCGCCGCGGACGCGCAGTCCTGGGGCCTGATCGCGCGCTGCGTCGCCGATGCCGAGCTGCAGAGCGAGGCGATGGCCACCGCGCAGAAGCTCGCCAGGATGCCGACCAAGGCGCTGGTGCAGACGCGCGAGGCGCTCGATGCGTCGATGGACCTGGAGTTCGAGGACGCCCTCAAGCTCGAGGCCCGGCTGCAGAGCCAGCTCGGTTACGCGCACGACTACCTCGAAGGCGCCGCCGCTTTCCTGACCAAGCGTCAGCCGACCTTCAAGGACCGCTGATGAGCGCGCCCCTGGATCCCCGTCTCGACGCGCAGCGCGTGGCCGAAGCGGTCCGCGACACGATGTTCGCAAATGACCGTGCCTCGCAAGGCCTGGGCATGCGCATCGACGCCATCGGCCCCGGCACCGCCACGCTGTCGATGACGGTGCGCGAGGACATGCTCAACGGCTTCGACATCTGCCACGGCGGCTTCGTGACGACGCTGGCCGATTCCTGTTTCGCCTTCGCCTGCAACTCGCACAACGAGGTGACGGTGGCTTCGGGCTTCGCGATCGACATCGTCGCGCCGTCCCGGCTGGGCGACGTGCTGACGGCGATCGCCAGCGAGACGTCGCTGGCCGGCCGCACCGGCGTCTACGACATCCGCATCACCAATCAACGCGACGAATTGATCGCGGTCTTCCGGGGCCGGTCCTACCGCATCAAGGGCAAGCCCGTGGTGCCGGAACTGGCCGCCGCGCGCTGAGCGGCGCCCCCCGGAACGACGAGACAGGTCAGGAGACAGGCCCCATGACGGTGAAGACCTTCCAGCCCGAGCACCTCGAACCCATCGAGCGCGCCAGCCAGGATGAGCTGCGCGCGCTGCAGCTGCAGCGCCTGAAGTGGTCGCTGAAGCATTCTTACGAGCATGTGCCGCACTACAAGGCCGCCTTCGATGCGAAGGGCGTCCATCCGGACGATCTGAAGGACCTGTCCGACCTGCGCCTGTTCCCGTTCACGACCAAGAAAGACCTGCGCGACAACTACCCGTTCGGCCTGTTCGCGGTGCCGCGCGAGCAGGTGGTGCGGGTCCACGCGTCGTCCGGCACGACGGGCAAGCCGACCGTGGTCGGTTACACCCAGCGGGACATCGACACCTGGGCGGACCTGGTCGCGAGATCGCTGCGCGCCGCCGGCACGCGCAAGGGCGACATCGTCCACATCGCCTACGGCTACGGCCTGTTCACCGGCGGCCTGGGCGCGCATTACGGCGCCGAGCGGCTGGGCTGCACCGTCATCCCGATGTCGGGCGGACAGACCGAGAAGCAGGTCCAGCTGATCCAGGACTTCAAGCCCGACGTCATCATGGTCACGCCGAGCTACATGCAGGTGATCGTCGAGGAGTTCGTGCGCCAGGGCCTGGACCCGCGCGCGTCCTCGCTGAAGACCGGCGTCTTCGGGGCCGAGCCGTGGACCGAGGCGATGCGCCGCGAGATCGAGCACAAGGCCGGCATCGACGCGGTCGACATCTACGGCCTGTCCGAGGTGATGGGGCCGGGCGTTGCCAGCGAGTGCATCGAGACCAAGGACGGTCCGGTGATCTGGGAAGACCACTTCTATCCCGAGATCATCGATCCCGAGACCGGCGAGGTGCTGCCGGAAGGCGCGGAGGGGGAACTGGTGTTCACCTCGCTGAGCAAGGAGGCGCTGCCGGTGATCCGCTACCGCACGCGCGATCTGACGCGCCTGCTGCCGCCCACCGCGCGCAGCATGCGCCGCATGGGCAAGATCGTCGGCCGCAGCGACGACATGCTGATCATCCGCGGCGTCAACCTGTTCCCGACGCAGATCGAGGAACTGGTGCTCGCCGAGCCCGGCCTGTCGGGGCAGTACCAGATCGTCGTCAGCCGCGACGGTCATCTCGACGAGGTCGAGGTGCGCTGCGAACTGTCCGCCGCAGGCGGCGGCGACGCGCAGGCGATGTCGAAGTCGCTGCAGCACCGCATCAAGACGCTGATCGGCGTGTCGACGCGCGTGACCGTCGGCGCGCCGGATTCGATTGAACGGACGTTGGTCGGGAAAGCCCGACGCGTCGTGGACCAGAGACCCAAGGGCCAGTGACGCGACGGTCCCACAAGGACCCGAGCGCGACCCGAACAGGAGAGCCGTCATGTACACCCAAGCCATGAGCGTCGGTCCGCAGGACCAGGCGACCAAGCTGCAGACCGCTGAAGAGCAGCAGCGCAACGAGGCCTTCGAAGCCCGCATCGACGCGGGCGACTTCATCGAGGCCAAGGACTGGATGCCGGAGCACTACCGCAAGACGCTGGTGCGGCAGATCAGCCAGCATGCGCATTCGGAGATCGTCGGCATGCTGCCGGAAGGCAACTGGATCACGCGCGCGCCCACGCTCAAGCGCAAGGCGATCCTGCTGGCCAAGGTGCAGGACGAGGGCGGCCACGGGCTCTACCTGTACTCCGCCGCCGAGACCCTGGGCACCAGCCGCGACCAGATGCTGGACGCGCTGCACATGGGCAAGGCCAAGTACAGCTCCATCTTCAACTACCCGACGCTGACCTGGGCCGACATCGGCGTGGTGGGCTGGCTGGTGGACGGCGCGGCGATCATGAACCAGGTGCCGCTGTGCCGCTGTTCCTACGGCCCGTATGCCCGCGCGATGATCCGCATCTGCCGCGAGGAGTCCTTCCATCAGCGCCAGGGTTACGAGAGCCTGCTGGTCATGATGCGCGAGGGCACCGACGCGCAGAAGGCGATGGTCCAGGACGCGGTGAACCGCTGGTGGTGGCCGTCGCTGATGATGTTCGGCCCGGCGGACAAGGATTCGCCGAACTCCGAGCAGTCGATGCGCTGGGGCATCAAGCGCCTCACCAACGACGAGCTGCGCCAGAAGTTCGTCGATGCGACCGTGCCCCAGGCCGAACTGCTCGGCATCACGCTGCCCGATCCCGACCTGAAGTGGAACGCCGAGCGCGAGCACCACGATTTCGGCGCCATCGACTGGGCCGAGTTCTGGCGTGTCGTCGGCGGCAACGGCCCGTGCAACACCGAACGCCTGGGCACCCGCGTCAAGGCCTGGGACGACGGCGCCTGGGTCCGCGAGGCCGCGCTGGCCCACGCGAAGAAGCGCGCCACCGAAGCCAAGGCGGCTTGATCGAACGCAGCCGCGCGCGAGCGCTGCCGCGCACGAGCGATCACGCCGTCTCCGCCACGAACAGTTCAGAGCATCCGAATCATGAGCATCAACCAAACGACCGGCGCCAACGAGTGGCCCCTGTGGGAAGTCTTCGTCCGCAACAAGGCGGGCCTGGACCACAAGCATTGCGGCAGCCTGCATGCGCCCGATTCGAAGATGGCGCTGCAGATGGCGCGCGACGTCTACACCCGCCGCCAGGAAGGCGTGAGCATCTGGGTCGTGCCGTCGTCGGCGATCGTCGCGTCGGACCCGGGCGAGAAGGCCATGTACTTCGATCCGATGGAGGACAAGGTGTACCGCCACCCGACCTTCTATGACCTGCCCGAGTCCCTGGACCACATGTGAGGACCGGACGATGACCGCTTCCGTCCAACCCGGCCAGCGCGCCGACGTCCAGTACCTGCTGCGCCTCGGCGACGCCTGCCTGGTGCTGTCGCATCGCCTCTCCGAATGGATCGGCCACGCGCCCATCCTGGAAGAGGAACTGGCGTTGGGCAACATCGCGCTGGACTTGCTGGGCCAGTCGCGCGCCCTGCTGACGCGCGCCGGCCAGCTCAACGAGCAGCCGCTCGACGAAGACCAGCTCGCCTACCTGCGCGAGGAGCGCCACTACCTGAACCCCGTGATGATGGAGCTGCCGCGCGGCGACTTCGCCTTCACGCAGGCCCGCAACCTGATCGCCGCCTGCTGGCTGATGCCGCTGTGGACGCGGCTGCAGGCGTCGAGCGACGCCGAGGTCGCCGCCATCGCCGCGAAGGCGGTGAAGGAAGTCCGCTATCACCAGCAGCACGCTGCCGAATGGGTCGTGCGCCTGGGCGACGGCACCGAGGAATCGGCGCAGCGGATGAAGGCCGCGCTCGCGCAGCTGTGGCCCTACGTCAACGAGCTGTTCGCGTCGGACGAGATCGACGCCGCGGCGGAGGCCGGTGGCCTGGGCCCGGCCTGGTCGTCGCTCAAGCCCGACTGGGACGCCGCGATGGACGAGGTCCTCGCCGAGGCGCAGCTCGCGCGGCCGAAGGACACCCCGCACGTCTACACCGGCGTGCGCGGCGTCCACAGCGAGCACATGGGCCACATGCTGGCGACGATGCAGTCCCTGCAGCGCAGCTACCCCGGCGGGGTCTGGTGAGCGCGGAAGCGCCGCCGCTGCCGCGAACGCTGCCGACAACCATGAACACGCCATGAACGCCGCCCCGACGCCTTCGCATCTCGACGGGTTGTCGTCATTGACGCCGGCCGCGCCGCGCTCGCCGTCGCCCGACGTCGGCGCGACCGACCTCGGCTGCGGACGCCTGTCCGCCGCGTGGGAGGTGCTGTCGCAGGTGCTCGATCCCGAGGTGCCGGCGGTGTCGCTGGTCGAGCTCGGCATCGTGCGCGACCTGGTCGAGACCGCCGACGGCGTCGAGGTCGTGCTGACGCCGACCTATTCCGGCTGCCCGGCCACCGAGGTCATCGAGCAGAGCGTGCGGGACGCGCTTGCGCGCTTCGGCACCGTCACCGTGACGATGCGCCGCGCGCCGGCCTGGACCACCGACTGGATCACCGACGAAGGCCGCGAGAAGCTGCGGCGGTACGGCATCGCGCCGCCGGGACCGGTGGACGCGGGGCAGGGCGTGCCCATCCGCATCGTCCGCCGCCGCGAGGTCATCGCCTGCCCGCGCTGCGGCAGCACGCACACCGAGCAGTTGTCCGCCTTCGGCTCCACCGCCTGCAAGTCGCTGTACCGCTGCGTCGCCTGCCGCGAGCCTTTTGAACATTTCAAGCCGATCTGAGCCATCGCCATGAGTCTGCACTTCCACCCGCTGCGCCTGCGCGCCAAGCACCAGGACACCGACGACGCCGTCGTGCTGTGCTTCGACGTGCCCGAGGCGCTGCGCGAGACCTTCCGCTTCACGCAGGGCCAGTACCTGACGCTGCGCGGCGACGTCGACGGCCAGGACCTGCGCCGCTCCTATTCCATCTGCGCCGGCGTCGACGACGGCGAACTGCGCGTCGGCGTCCGCCAGGTCGACGGCGGCGCCTTCTCCACCTGGATCCACCAGCACCTGAAGGCCGGCGACGAGATCCAGGTCTTCCCGCCGCAGGGCCGCTTCCACGTGCCGCTGGAACCCGCGACGGGCCGGCACTTCGTCGGCATCGCCGCCGGATCGGGCATCACGCCCATCCTGTCGATCATGAAGAGCGTGCTGGCCCGCGAACCCCTGAGCCGCTTCACGCTGATCTACGGCAACCGCCGGCCGGCGACGACGATGTTCAAGGAAGAGCTCGAGGACCTGAAGAACCGCTACATGACGCGGCTCACGCTGCATCACGTGTTCTCGCGCGAGCATGTCGATTCGCCGCTGATGGCGGGCCGGCTGGACCAGGCCAAGCTGAGCGATTTCCTCAGCGGCCCCGTGCCGGCGGCCGGCATCGACCAGGTCTTCGTCTGCGGCCCGTTCGAGATGAACGAGCAGGCCGAGGCCGCGCTGCGCGCGGCCGGCGTGCCCGAGGAACGCATCCACATCGAACGCTTCGGCACGCCGGAGATGCAGACCGGCCGCCCGGCGCCGCACGAGGTGCATGAAGAGGACGCGGAGGCCGCCAAGGTCGTCGTGATCCGCGACGGCGTGTCGCGCGAGATCGAGTTCCGCAAGAGCGATCCCAGCCTGCTGGACGCCGCGGCGCGGGCCGGCATGGACGTCCCGTTCTCCTGCAAATCCGGCGTGTGTTCCACCTGCCGCTGCAAGTTGATCGAAGGCGAGGTCCGGATGGATAAGAATTTCGCCCTCGAGAAGCACGAAGTGGCGGCCGGATTCATCCTGAGCTGTCAGGCGCATGCCCTGACCCCCCGCGTCGTGATCTCGTTCGACGAACGCTGATTCACAAGGAAAACATCATTCATGGCCCGAGGTCGAGCTCCCGGATTCGATGCCACCCGCGAGGAGATCCTCGCGCAGGCCGCCCGGCTTTTCGCCAACCAGGGCTACCCCGCGACCTCGATGAACCAGGTCGCCGAGGCCTGCGAGGTGAGCAAGCCCACGCTGTATCACTACGTGCGCGACAAGCATGAGCTGCTCGCGCAGATCTGCCAGAACCATCTGCAGCACCTGGTCGACCTGGTCGACGAGGTCAGCGCGCAGCAGCTGCCGCCGCCGGAGCACCTGCGCGGCCTGATCCACCGCTTCGTGCAGGCCTACGGCGAGGCGCAGAACGAGCACCGCGTGCTGACCGAGGACCTCAAGTTCCTCGACGACGAACATCGCGAGCGCATGGTCGCGGTCGAGCGCCAGGTGGTGGGCCGCTTCGCCGACGCGGTGGCCGCCGTGCGGCCGGAGCTGCGCGGCGCGCATCTGCACAAGCCGCTGACCATGCTGCTGTTCGGCATGATCAACTGGACCTTCACCTGGCTGCGGCCCGACGGCGCGCTGACCTACGAGGCGGTCGCGCCAATGGTGGCAGACCTGTTCTTCGGCGGGCTGGGCGCGGTCCGGACCGAGCTCACCGATCCTTCGGCGCGCCACGAGCGCAACGAACTCGACCCGGCGGCGCCGCAAGTCTCATGAAGGCTTCGCGGAGGACCATCGCCCGCGACATGCAATCCAAGCAGTGCTTGCAGTCATCGCAGTAGCAGTACCTCATTGACCTTGCGTTCCTGAAAAACACATTCCGAAGGAGACGAAATGAAACGCATCGAGAAAACCCTGCTGGCCATGGCCATGACGGGGGCCGCGCTGATGGGCGCGGGCGGCAGCGCGTGGGCGGACATCAACGTCGGCGTCACCGTGTCGGCCACGGGGCCGGCCGCGTCGCTGGGCATTCCGGAGAAGAACACCTTCTCGCTGATGCCCAAGACCATCGCCGGACAGAAGGTCAACTACATCATCCTGGACGACGCGTCGGACACGACGACGGCGGTCGCCAACACCCGCAAGCTGATCACCGAGCACAAGGTCGACGTGGTCGTCGGCTCGACGGTCACGCCGAACTCGCTGGCCATGATCGACGCGGTGTCGGAGGCGCAGGTGCCGATGATCTCGATGGCGGCCTCGGCCCGCATCGTCGAGCCGATGGACGCGAAGAAGCGGTGGGTCTTCAAGACGCCGCAGAACGACATCATGATGGCGCTGGCCATCGCCAGCCACATGCAGGCGCAGGGCGTGAAGACGGTGGCCTACGTCGGCTTCGCCGATGCCTACGGCGAAGGCTGGTACGGCGAGTTCAACAAGGTCGCCGCCAGCAAGGGCCTGAGCATCGTCGCCAACGAGCGCTACAACCGCACCGACACCTCGGTGACCGGCCAGGTGCTGAAGATCATGGCGGCCAAGCCGGACGCGGTGCTGGTCGGCGGCAGCGGCACGCCGGCGGCGCTGCCGCAGAAGACGCTCAAGGAGCGCGGCTACCAGGGCAAGTACTACCAGACCCACGGCGTGGCCAACAACGACTTCCTGCGCGTCGGCGGCAAGGACGTCGAGGGCACCTTCCTGCCGTCGGGCCCGGTGCTGGTCGTCGACCAGCTGCCCGCCGACCATCCGGCCAAGAAGAGCGCCAAGGCCTACGTGACGACCTATGAAGGGGCGTACGGCAAGGGCAGCGTGTCGACCTTCGGCGGCCACGCGTGGGACGCGGGCCTGCTGCTGCAGGCCGCGATCCCCGAAGCGATCAAGAAGGCCCAGCCGGGCACGCCGCAGTTCCGCGCGGCGCTGCGCGATGCGCTGGAAGGCGTCAAGGAACTGCCGGCCGCGCACGGCGTGTTCACGATGTCGCCCAATGACCACCTGGGTCTCGACCAACGCGCCCGCGTGATGGTGAAGATCGAGAACGGGACCTGGAAGTACCAGCCCTGATCCGTTGACCCGAGGGCGGGACGCACAAGGTCCCGCCCTCGTTCATTTCAGAAGTTCGAACCGAAGTTCAAGAGAGACAGTCATGAGCGCCACCCCCGTTCTTCAGAGCCTGATCGCCGGTCGCTGGATCGGCTCGACCGCCGCGCGCGGCCTGCACAGCGCCGTCAACGGACGGCTGGTGACGCAGACCCACGCCGAGGAGATCGACTTCGGCGAGAGCCTGCACTTCGCGCGCCGGCAGGCGCTGCCGGCGCTGCTGGCGCTCGACTTCCAGCAGCGTGCCGCGATCCTGAAGGCGCTCGCGACCTACCTGCAGGAGCACAAGGAGTCGCTGTACGCGATCTCCGCGCACACCGGCGCGACGCGGCCCGATTCGTGGATCGACATCGAAGGCGGCTTCGGCACGCTCTTCGCCTATGCGTCCATGGGCCGCCGCGAGCTCCCGTCGAGCAACATCGTCCATGAAGGCCCGGCGCAGGCGCTGGGCAAGCTCGGCCAGTTCATGGGCACCCACGTGCTGGTGCCCAAGCGCGGCGTCGCCGTGCACATCAACGCCTTCAACTTCCCGATGTGGGGGATGCTGGAGAAGTTCGCGCCGAGCTTCCTCGCCGGCATGCCCTGCATCGTCAAGCCCGCGACCGCGACCAGCTATGTCGCCGAGGCCTGCGTGCGCCTGATCGAGCAGTCTGGCCTGCTGCCGGCCGGCGCGCTGCAGCTGGTCATCGGCGGTTCCGGCGATCTGCTGGACCGGCTGGAGGAGACCGACGTCGTCACCTTCACCGGCTCGGCGGACACGGCGGCGCAGCTGCGCGTGAATCCGAACCTGATCCGCCGCTCGGTGCCGTTCAACGCCGAGGCGGACAGCCTCAACTGCGCGATCCTGGCGCCGGATGTGCTGCCCGGCGATCCCGAGTTCGATCTCTTCGTCAAGGAAGTGATGCGGGAGATGAGCGCCAAGGCCGGCCAGAAGTGCACGGCCATCCGGCGCGCGATCGTGCCGGCGGCGCAGATCGACGCGGTCGCCGCGGCGCTGCGCGAGCGGCTGGCGAAGATCAGGATCGGCGACCCGTCCGTGGAGGGCGTGCGCATGGGCGCGCTGGCGTCCAAGGCGCAGCAGGCCGACGTGGCCGAGCGTCTGGCGCAACTCGCCCAGGGCAACGAGGTCGTCTACGGCGAGCGCGACGGTTTCGCGCCGGTGGGCGAGGGCGTCGGCGACGGCGCCTTCTTCGCGCCGACGCTGCTGCTGTGCCGCGACGCGATGAACAACGAGGCGGTCCACAAGGTCGAAGCGTTCGGCCCGGTGTCCACGCTGATGAGCTACGGCGACTTCGACGAGGCGCTGGCGCTCGCGGCCAAGGGCCGCGGCAGCCTGGTGGGCTCGGTGGTCACGAAGACGCCGGCGCTGGCCGCGCAGGCCGTCTATCACGCGGCCGCCTTCCACGGCCGGCTGCTCGTGCTGGACCGCGACGCGGCCGGCGAATCGACCGGTCACGGCTCGCCGCTGCCGATGCTCAAGCACGGCGGCCCGGGACGCGCCGGCGGGGGGGAGGAGCTGGGCGGCATCCGTGCCGTCAAGCATTACCTGCAGCGCTGCGCGGTGCAGGCCTCGCCGACGATGCTCACGGCGATCACCGGCGAGTACGTGCGCGGCGGCAAGGTCACCGAGGACGCGATCCATCCGTTCCGCAAGCACTTCGAGGAGATCCAGGTCGGCGATTCGCTGCTGACGCACCGCCGGACGGTGTCCGAGGCGGACATCGTCAACTTCGGCGGCATCAGCGGCGACTTCTTCTACATGCACTTCGACGAGGTCGCGGCCAAGGACACGCAATTCGGCCGGCGCATCGCGCACGGCTACTTCGTGCTGTCGGCGGCGGCCGGTTTGTTCGTCTCGCCGGCGCCGGGGCCGGTGCTGGCCAACTACGGCCTGGACACGCTGCGCTTCGTGAATCCGGTGGCCATCGGCGACACCATCCAGGCGCGGCTGACCTGCAAGCGCCGCATCGACCGCGGCAATCGTCCGGACCAGCCGCCGCAAGGCGTCGTCGCGTGGGACGTGCAGGTCACGAACCAGCGCGGCGAACTCGTGGCGAGCTACGACATCCTGACGTTGGTGGCGAAGAAGGCGGCTTGATCCTCAGCGCGGAGCGAGCTCATGGATGAGGTCGATCAGCGCCCGCAGCGTCACCGGGATGTGCCGGTGGCCGGCGTAGTAGAGGCACAGCGCCGGTAGCGGCGCCGCCCAGCCGTCCAGCGCCCGGCGCAGCCGGCCGCTCGCGAGGTCCTCGGCCACATACCACTCGGCGATCTGCGCGAGGCCCAGTCCCGCGCGCGCCGCTTCCAGCATCAGCAGCGGCGAGTCCAGCACCATCGGGCCGGGCACGTCGAGCGCCTCGCGCGTCGCCGCCGCCTTGCCGCGCTTCGCCTGCGCGAACTCCCAGGGCGACGGCAGGCCGCTCGGCATCCGCGCGCGGATACACGCATGGCGGGCGAGCTCGGCGGGCGTCGATGGCGTGCCGTGGCGCTCGAGGTAATCGGGCGAAGCGACCACCGCCATCCGCAGCGGCAGGCCGATCGGCACGCGGATCATGTCGCGCGGCACCTGCGGCGCGAGTCGCAGCCCGGCGTCGAAGCCTTCAGCGACGATGTCGACCAGCCGGCCCTCGGTGACGACGTCGAGCGTGACGTCGGGGTACCGGCGCAGGAACTCCGCCAGGACCGGCCGGAACACCATCTGCGCCGCGCCCAGCGAGCTGTTGAGGCGCAAGGTGCCGGCAGGCGCGCCCGCGCGGTCGTCCGCCGCCGCGACGGCCTCCTGGATCTGCGCGACCGCCGGTCCGACCCGCTCGATGAATCGACGTCCCGCCTCCGTGAGCGACACGCTGCGCGTCGTGCGGTGGAAGAGCCGCACGCCCATGCGCGCCTCCAGGCCCGCGACCGCATTGCTGACGGCCGAGGTCGACATCTCGAGCTCCGTCGCCGCCGGCCGGAAACCCTGCCGGCGCGCGACGGCGAGCACGACCTCGAATTCGGTCAGGCTGTCTTTCTGCATGAGGCATTGTTCCTGGAACCGGGACGACGCGTCCAGCATTGACTGGCTTATCGAAACGGCTCTGGATTTCTACAGTCGTTCCATCGAGTCGCGGCATCCGCCGAGACCGATGCTGAAAGGACGGGTCATGCGGACCTTCGACCAGAACTACATCGATGGCGCCTTCGTGCCGGTGACGGGCGAGGAGCTCGTCGATATCGTGGATCCCGCCACCGAAGAGGCGGTCGGCCAGGCCCGGCTCGCGAATCGCGACGATGCCCGGCGTGCGGTCGAGGCCGCGATGCACGCCCAGCCGGCGTTCGGAGGGACCGTCGTCGCGGAACGGATCGCGATGCTGGAGCGCCTCCGAGCATCGATGCTGGCGCACGCCGACGAGATCCTCGAGGCGACGATCACCGAATACGGCGGCCCCGTCGCTCGCGCGCAATGGGTCGCCAACTACGCCTCGCAGTGCTTCGGCGATGCGGCGCGCATGTTGTCGACCTACGCCTTCGAACGGCCCGTCGGCGGCTCCACGGTCGTGATGGCGCCGGTCGGCGTGTCGGCGCTCTTCGCGCCGTGGAACAGCACCGCCGGCACGATGGCGAGCAAGCTCGCGTCGGCGATCGCCGCCGGCTGTGTCACGGTGATCAAGCCCAGCGAGCTGAGTCCGTGGCAGGCGCATGTCGTCGCCCGCGCTGTCGATGCCGCCGCGCTGCCGCCGGGTGTCGTCAACATCGTGACCGGTCGCGGCGTCGACGTCGGCGCCGAGATCGGCACGCATCCGGGCGTGGCCAAGCTGTCGTTCACCGGCTCGACGCCGACCGGCAAGCTCATCGCTCGCAGTGCCGTCGACACGATGAAGCGGGTGAGCCTGGCCTTGACCGGCAAGTCGGCTTCGCTGCTGCTGGATGACGCGGACCTGGAGACGGCGCTGCCGCTCGCGCTGGGCGCGGCGTTCATGAACAGCGGGCAGGCGTGCGTGGCGGGCACGCGCCTGCTGGTGCCGCGGGCGCGGATGCCCGACGTCGTGGCAGGGCTCCGGTCCGCCGTCGCCGGACTGCGCGTGGGCGACCCTCGCGAACCGGACACCGCCATCGGACCGATGGTCAGCCGTGCGCAGTACGAGCGCGTCCAGCACTACATCCGCCGCGGCCTCGACCAGGGCGCGACGCTGATCGCCGGCGGGGAGGGACGGCCGCGCGGCATCGATCGCGGCTGGTTCGTGCAGCCCACGGTCTTCGCCGACGTCCGCAACGACATGGACATCGCGCGGGAGGAGATCTTCGGCCCGGTGCTGTCCGTCCTGCCGGTGGACTCGGAGGACGAAGCGGTGGCGGTGGCCAACGACTCGCCGTACGGGCTCCAGGCCTATGTGTTCTCGAGCGATGCGCCGCGGGCGCGGCGCGTGGCGTCGCGGCTTCAGGCCGGGACGGTGCTGATCAACCGGGTCGCGCCGGACCTGCTGGCGCCGTTCGGCGGCGTCAAGCAGTCGGGTGTGGGCCGGGAGTTCGGAGTGGCGGGCCTGGAAGCGTTCCTCGAGGTCAAGACAGTGACGTCGGATTGAGGCCGCTGGGCTTTCCCCGGCGCGGGGCGTGACGCGGCTTTGCGCCAAAACCGAACCGGGCGGCTGGTTGTCCGATGTTGGCGGCGGACGAGGGCTTGGCCACACTGCGGACTTCCGCCATTCCCGCATTGGAGCGACCTTGGACTTCCTCACCTCTCCCGTCATTGCCGGCCTGCTGTTCACCGGGACCCTGGCCCTGGTCGCGCTGATGGCCTGGAAGGGCGGCAGCGAGCGCCGCGATGTCACCTTCCTCGCGTCGGCCGCCGGCGTGGGCGGCGTCTGCACGGCGATCGCCGCGGTCGTCTGAACGCCGCGCGCAGGGCGCACGGCGCAGCCGTCGGATTTACGCTCCGTTGCGAAGTCGACACCCCTGACGCCCGCACGTGAATCGCCGCCGCGCCAGAATGTGCCGGACGATTCAGTGAGAGAGGGAAGGGCATGCGCGTCTTGCTCGTTGAGGATTCCGAGTTTGTTCGCGAGCAGTTCCTGCGATTGTTCGAAGGGCTGGATTTCGTCGAAGTGGTGGGGTATGCGGACAGCGAGGAAGACGCGGTCCAGGCGATCTCGGTGCTCAAGCCCGACGTCGTGCTGCTCGACCTGAACCTGCAGGTCGGTTCCGGCATGCACGTGCTGCGGCGCGCTCGCGCCGGCGGCTACGTCGGCAAGCTGTGGGTGCTCAGCAGCCGCGATCCCGACTTCTACCGTTCGCTGTGCGAGAAGCACGGCGCCGACGGTTTCTACGACAAGGCGCATGAGCAGCTGCAGCTGCTCGACGACCTGCGCGTTCTGGCGGGCCAGAAGCCGATGTTCTAGCGGTTGCTTCATTCGTCCCAGCGTTCGAGGATCCTGCGCAGCAGATAGATGGCAGCGACGCCCGCCGCGTAAGTCAACGGCGGCAAGGGCGTGTTGCTCGCTGCCAGGGTCAGTGCGAACAGACAGACGAAGAGGATGGCGTCTCGGTTCATCCGGTGGTTGCGCAGCGCCCGTCACCGTCGGGCGTCGGCGCCGCACACTGATCCTTGATCAGATGCTGGCCATGCGCCGCAATGAGTTTTGCCGGTCGAACGAGTTCTCGTAGTTCGCGGCGAGCGGGTCTGATGAACTGCCGCCGTAGGGCCCGAATCCGAGCCCGGCGAAGTAGCCGGCCAGTGCTTGCGCCTCAGCACCGCCTCCGAGCATGCCGATGCTGCCACCAGCAAGGCAGCCAGCGCCAGCGCCCTGCGCGCCGTAACCGGAAGGCGCTGCGCCGAGTCCCGCCATGCCGCCGTTGATGCACCCGCGGATGAAGCCGCCCGAGCCTGCGCCGGAGACCATGTCGATTTCTTCCTCTGAGAGAACTTGCAGTTCCATGTTGATCGCCCTCGAAAGGTGAAGTTGAAAGTCTGTCGTGGGCAAGGCGCGCCGCCTTGCTGTCGACCGGGTCGACTTTAGGCAGGCGGAATCGCTGACGTCAGACTCATCGAAGTCATGGCCTTGGCGATCTGATTCGAGTAGGTGCTGTGCGACTCACAACAAGAGGCCGGCATCGCGACGGAGGCTTTGCTCAACTTGAGTTGAGAGAAGCGTGTCCCTGACTGGTTGAAGTCATCTCCGCCACAGCCTGATTTCTTTCGTCGAACTGTCGAGCGTTCGACTATTTCTCCTTGCCCTGCATGAACGTGCCATTGACGCGACATCGCGTCGTTCTGAGGGACTTGCGGCACCGCTCGTAGAATCGCCGCTCCCAAGCCATGACGCCTCGATGACCGGGCGATGACGATGACAGCAGCTGTTCGGACCGAGGCCGCGCTGGCGCCCGTGGTGATCGTGGGCGCCGGCCTGGCCGGGTTGACCGTGGCGCTTCACCTCGCCGACCGCGTGCCGGTGATCGTGCTGGCCAAGCGCGAACTCAACGAGGCCGCCACCGCCTGGGCGCAGGGCGGGATCGTGGGGGTGCTCGGCTCGGACGACAGCATCGAGAGCCACGTCCGCGACACGCAGGAGGCCGGCGCAGGCCTCGTCGACGAGGCCACCGCCCGCTTCATCGCCGAGCGCAGCGCCGACGCCGTCGGCTGGCTGGTCGAGCAGGGCGTGCCGTTCACGCTCGACGAGCAGGGGCCGCTCGGTCTGCACCTGACCCGCGAGGGGGGCCACGCCGTGCGCCGCATCGCCCACGCCGCCGACGCCACCGGCAAGGCGATCCACGATGCGTTGCTGGCCAAGGCGCAGGCCCATCCCAACATCCAGCTGCGCCAGCGCTGGATGGCGCTGGACCTGATCACCTCGCGCCACGTCCAGCGCGAGGAACCCTCGCGCTGCTACGGCATCTACGCGCTGGACATGGACGCGCAGCGCGTCGACGCGATCGCGGCGCGCGCCGTCGTGATGGCGACCGGGGGCGCCGGCAAGGTCTACCGCTACACGACCAATCCGGACACCTCCACCGGCGACGGCATCGCCATGGCTTGGCGCGCGGGCTGCCGCATCGCCAACATGGAGTTCATCCAGTTCCACCCGACCTGCCTGTACCACCCCCAGGAGCGCAGCTTCCTGATCACCGAGGCGCTGCGCGGCGAGGGCGGTCATCTGAAGTTGCCGGACGGCACGCGCTTCATGGCCGCGCACGACGAGCGGCTCGAGCTCGCGCCGCGCGACGTGGTCGCCCGCGCGATCGACTTCGAGATGAAGAAGCACGGCCTCGACCACGTGTGGCTGGACGCCACGCACCTGGGCGAGGACTTCCTGAAGGAACACTTCCCGACCGTCCATGCGCGTTGCCTCGCGCTGGGCATCGACATCGCGCGCCAGCCGATCCCGGTCGTGCCGGCGGTGCACTTCACCTGCGGCGGCGTGGTGTCGGACCTGCACGGCCGCGCCGATCTGCCGGGGCTCTATGCGATCGGCGAGACCGCCCACACCGGGCTGCACGGCGCCAACCGGCTCGCGAGCAATTCACTGCTGGAGTGCGTCGTGCTCGGCCAGGGCTGCGCGTCGGACATCCTCTCGCATCCGGTGCTTCCCCCCGCGCCGCTGCCGGCCTGGGACGAAAGCCAGGTCGAGGACGCGGACGAGCAGGTCGTCATCGCCCACAACTGGGACGAGCTGCGCTCGCTGATGTGGAACTACGTCGGCATCGTGCGCACGACCAAGCGGCTGGAGCGTGCACTGCACCGCATCGACCTGCTGCGCGCGGAGATCGACGACTACTACGCCAACTTCCGCGTCAGCCGCGACCTGCTGGAGTTGCGCAACCTGGTCGATTGCGCGGAGCTGATCGTGCGGTCGGCGCTGCTCCGGCATGAGAGCCGCGGGCTGCACTACAGCCGCGACTATCCGCGCACGCTGCCGGCCAGCCTGCCGACCGTGCTGGTGCGGAACGGGAATACCCGCTGAATCCGACGCGCTGAATCCGACGCGCTGAGTCGAAGACGCCTGCCGTCGCCAAGCGCGGGCTCTCCACGGGGCATGGGGCCTCGCGTCCGCGAACCCCAAGCCCCATTCCGGCCCCAGTGAGCCCTCTGGACTGCGCGTTCGATCAACGCTGTTTCGTGCGAAGCACGCTGCGCGCCTGCACGAAGTTGTAGGCGTAGCTGACCGCTTCCTTGATCGCGGCGTCGACGTCCAGACGCTCCTGCTCGGTCAGGTAGAACGAGTAGTCGACAGCGTGGCGGATGTAGCGCGGCGGGAGCCGATTGAGCGCCACGCAAGCCACGTCGGCCAGCAGCTCGGCCTCGCGGTGGATCTCGGGGAATTGCGGGGCGGTCTCCATCACCGCGGCAAACACTTCGCGTTCGTGATGGTTGTAGAGCGAGGTGAAGTCCATGTGCGTCCTGCCGTGGGCAACTGATGGCCACAGCATAGGCCGCCCTCCGCATTCATGGAAAGCCCCCTCGGGCACTCGTTCGCGCGGGCGTACTGCCATGGCCGCTGGCATTCGGGGCAGGAGCACTGGGGTGGCCCCCTCTCCCGCACTGCGGGAGAGGGTGGGGGTGAGGGCCAGTGGCCGTCGAAGGACGGTCAGGCCGCGCCGATGCCGGGCACCATCGCCCCTGCTGCCGCCGCCTGCTTCGCCTTCAGCTTCGCGGTGAAGTCCAGCATGCGGTCGATGCACGACTTCGCCTCGACCCGGATCGCCTCCTCGACGAAGATCTCGCCGGTGCCGCGCTCCAGGCAATCGACCAGCCCCTGCAGCCCGTTCATCGCCATCCACGGGCAATGCGCGCAGCTCTTGCAGGTCGCGCTGTTGCCCGCCGTCGGCGCTTCGATCAGCACCTTGCCCGGCGCCATCTGCCGCATCGCATGCAGGATGCCGTTGTCGGTGGCGACGACATACTCGCGCGCCGTTCCCTCGACCACGGCCTTGATCAACGCCGAGGTCGATCCCACCACGTCCGCCTGCGCGACCACCGAGGCCGGCGACTCCGGGTGGACCAGGATCATCGCGTCCGGATGCTGCTCGCGCAGCAGCTCCAGCTCCAGGCCCTTGAACTCGTCGTGGACGATGCAGGCGCCGTTCCACATCAGCATGTCGGCGCCGGTCTGCTCCTGGATGTAGCGGCCCAGGTGGCGGTCGGGCGCCCACAGGATCTTCTCGCCGCGGGCCTTGAGCTCGCTGACGATCTCCAGCGCGCAGGAACTGGTGACCATCCAGTCCGCGCGCGCCTTCACCGCGGCGCTGGTGTTGGCGTACACGACCACGGTGCGATCCGGATGCGCGTCGCAGAAGGCGGCGAAGTCGTCGGCCGGGCAGCCCAGGTCCAGCGAGCAGGTCGCGTCCAGGTCCGGCATCAGCACGCGCTTCTCGGGGCTGAGGATCTTGGCGCTCTCGCCCATGAACTTCACCCCGGCCACGACCAGCGTCTGCGCCGCGTGATCGCGGCCGAATCGCGCCATTTCCAGCGAGTCGGAGACGATGCCGCCGCTGGCCTGCGCGAGGTCCTGCAGGTCGCCGTCGACGTAGTAGTGGGCGACGAGCACCGCCCCCTTGGCCTTGAGCAGTTCGGCGGCACGCGCCTTGAGTCGTTCGCGCTGGCTGGGCGTCAACGGGGCCGGCACCTTGGCCCACGCATGGGCGGTGCAGGTGGCGCCGTCGGCATCCTGGCGGTCGAAGTCGTAGAGAACCTGTTCCATGGGAGGGAATTCTAGGTGTGGCCGAAAAACCGGCTCGGCGGCATGCCGACCGTCCTTGTCACCATCGCGGTGAAGGCGCTGGCGCTGGCGTAGCCGAGCTCCGCGGCGATGACCTGCATCGGCTTGCGATGCGCGGCCAGCCGCAGCGCCTCGGCCAGCAGCGCCTGCTGGCGCCATTGGGCATAGCTGCTGCCCAGTTCCTGGCGGAACAGGCGCGAGACGGTGCGCGCGCTCGCGCCGACCTCCGCCGCCCAGTCGTCCAGGCTGGCATGGCGCATCGGCTCGGCCAGCACGGCCTCGCAGAGGCGGCGCAGGCGCTTGTCGGTCGGCAGCGAGACGCCGAGCTGCAGGCTGGGCGCGCGGCGGATCTCGTCCAGGATCAGCTTGCCGATCCAGCCCTCGCGATCGGTCACGGCCTCGGCCACCGGCCCGGCGGGCTCGATCTCGTCGCGGGCGAGCTGCACCGCCAGCTCCCGCAGCAGCGGCGAGACCTCGAGGACGCGGTTCTCCGCCCAGACCGCGCCGTCGTCCGGCGGGTCCAGCAGGTAGAGCGTGCGCAGCTCGCAGCGCTCGACGGCGGTCACCGCATGGACCACGCCGGCCGGAATCCAGACGCCGCGCGACGGCGGGACCAGGAAGGTGGCGCGATCGGTGCTGACGCGCACGACGCCGGTCACCGAGAAGACGAACTGGCCCCAGGTGTGCAGGTGCGCCTGGATGTCCATGAACCCGTCCAGGCTGCGCGACTTCGCCCGCACCGGGCGCGCGGCGCTGGGCGCGTAGCGGCGCGGATCGAGCGGCGGCAGGCTGGTGCGCCGGGTGAGGGTCGGCGTCGGGTGCGGGGTCGGGTGG
>CBIHMU010000103.1:0-19710 GCA_966211105.1 uncultured Burkholderiales bacterium | reverse complement strand
CGGGCGCGGGCGGCAATGTCGGCGTGGCCGAGGTCGCGAAGTCCGTCGGCGACGGCTACACCATCGGCCTGCAGACGGTCTCGCTCGCGATCAATCCGGCGCTCACGCCGAAGATGCCCTACGACACGCTCAAGGACCTGGCGCCGATCGGCATGGTGGCGAGCTCGCAGCACGTGCTCGTCGTCAACGAGCAGGTGCCGGCGAAGACGGTCAAGGCACTGGTCGCGCTCGCGAAGAGCCAGCCGGGCAAGCTCTCCTACGCGTCGGCGGGCACGGGCAGCACCTTCCACATGTCGGCGGAACTGTTCAAGGCGGTCGCGGGCGTGAGCATCGTCCACATCCCCTACCGCGGCGGCGGCCCCGCCTTGAGCGACACGATCGGCGGCCAGGTGGAGATGTCCTTCCCGGTGCTGTCCGCGGCGCAGGGGCATGTGCAATCGGGCAAGCTGCGCGCGCTGGGCGTGACCGGCCCGAAGCGCTCGCCGCTGATGCCCGACGTGCCGACCATCGCCGAGGCCGGTGTTCCTGGCTATTCGTTCGAGACCTGGTTCATGGTCTTCGCACCGGCCGCGACGCCGCGACCCGTCATCGACAAGCTGAACGCGACGCTTCAAGCGGTGCTCGGCGCGCAGGCGCTCAAGGACCGGATGGCGAAGGAAGGCTTCGAGTCCACGCCGTCGACAGCCGCGCAGGCGCGTGCGCGGCTGGAGAAGGAACTGCCCCAGTGGGCGAAGCTGGTGAAGGAGCGGGGGATCACCGCGGATTGATCCACTCAAATCCGGGGCTGCGCATCCCGGCCTGTTCATGCAGGATCGCCGCTTGGGCGATACCGCCCGGCAGGGAGAGCCCATGAACACGTCGCGCCGCCATTGCCGGCAGCTGGTCGTCATGCCCGTGGGGCCCGATGACAATGGGGCCGACACCATCGACAGCCTGCTGACCTATTGCACGCCCGAACAGGTCATCCTGGCGGTGGACGACAGCCGATCCGAGGCGACGCGGGAGTTTCTGGAGACCCGCGATGCCCGGGTCGTGCGCCTGCCCTCCGCTGGCTTTCCCGGCATCCGGGGCGGCCTCACGGTCAACCTGGCCCGCGCCTATCGGCATGCACTGGCGAACTACGACTTCGATGTGCTGCTGCGCATCGACACCGACGCCCTGATCACCGGTCGGGCGCCCGAGGAAGAGGCGATCGCCCGGTTTTCCCAGGATGCGCGACTGGGCATGCTGGGCCTGCTCAAGATCGGCTACGACGGCACCGCGCGGGACTACGGTCCGATCGAGGACGTGCTCCGCGACAGCATGCGCTGGCACGGTCTGCGGCGCGTGCCGCGCTGGATACGGATGCATCGCTGGACGCGTGCGGCCAGGGCCCAGGGCTGGGTCCTCGGCGAACACGTGCTGGGCGCGGCGGTGTACCTGCGGCCAACGCTGCTGAAGAAGATGCGCGCGGCTGGTGATCTGCATCTGGACGTGTTCCACGACAGCGGCATCAGCGAGGACCACCTGTTCAGCCTCATCACCGCTGCGCGCGGGTTCACGATGGGCGAGTTCGGTGCGCCCGCGGGTCCGATGGGAGTGAAGTGGCGCGGCCTGCCCGACACGCCCGCCCGCCTGCTCGAGGCGGGCATGAAGGTCGTGCACTCGATCAAGTTCTACGAGGACATGACCGAACCGGAGATCCGCCGCTACTTCGCGATGGCGCGCACGGGTCATGTGCCCTCGCCCAGCGAGAGCGCATAGCGCTCATCGCTCACAGCCACACGCGCGGTCGACGGCCGAGGCTGGCATCGACGAGCAGCTTGTGGGTCTTGC
Organism: uncultured Burkholderiales bacterium; assembly: GCA_966211105.1. GTDB lineage: Bacteria > Pseudomonadota > Gammaproteobacteria > Burkholderiales > Burkholderiaceae_C > Roseateles. Next base: position 17,895 of record CBIHMU010000103.1, on the reverse strand, counting down.
TGTCGATCGCCTCGGGCGGCACATGGGCGAGCGCGAGTCTCGCGAACTCCGGCAGCCCTGCCAGGTTTGCCGACACCCGCGCTCGGGTCCGCGCCTGGTCGTCGAGCACAAACCATTTCATCGTCGGCGAGAAGCGCACGAGTCGCACGTCGGCCCAGCGCATCGTGCCGCGCCCGCCGAAGCGGCGACCGAAGTCGATGGCTTCGTCGGACAGCCGGTGCCGGGCGAAGAAGTAGTCCGCGACCATGGGCAGCGCCATCAGCCCGAGCACGACGAAGCACACCGTGGTGCCGAGCGTGGCCGCGGGGTGCTTGCCGGTCGTGAAGGACACGGCGGCGAGCCAGAAGAAGAACGCCGCGCTGAGCGCGCCGATCACGAGGTTGCTGAGTGGGGGGCGCAGTGGAATCGACATCGGTGGGAGGGCTCAAAGGGCTGGAGAAATCTGCGTTCGGATTTTCATTGGGCCTTCCGCTCCGGGACATCCCCCAGACGTCGCCGCTCCTGACGCCGCTAGCATCCCTCGCCATCACAAGACCATCCCCGGCCGCCTGCGCGGCGCGGCGGAACAGGGAGTTCCCGATGAAGCCGATTTCCGTCGCGCGCCGCTGCGCGTTGTCGCTCGCCCTGGCGCTGTCCGGCCTGCAGGGCGTCGCGAACGCCCAACCGGCGCCTGCACCCGCTGCCGTGCCGGCCGACGTGTTCTTCAAGAACGCCGAGCTCAATGAAGCCAAGCTCTCGCCGAACGGCAGGCGCCTGGCCGTCGCCGCGCCGGGTGCCCCCGGCCTGCGGGTCGGCCTTTACGTGTTCGAACTGGGCGCCAAGATCGAGGCCCGCCGCGTGGTGCAGTTCAGCAACGACGACGTCGGCGACTTCTTCTGGGTCAACGACGACAAGATCGTCTTCTCCGCCGCCGACCGCCGCGTCGCGTCCGGGACGCACTACCAGGCCAGCGGGCTGTTCTCGGTGGCCGCGGACGGCTCCGGCATCCGGCAACTGATCCAGCGCGAGCAGGAGACCGAAGGCGAGCGCAAGGCCTTCGGCGGCGCGCTGACCTGGAACCATCGGCTCCTCACCGTGCCTTTCCCCCATGAGGGCGAGCCGGGCAACCGGGTGCTCGTCGGCAAGTTCGGCATCAACCGCTCCAACAACCGCAGCGCCTACACCCCGCTCTGGCTGAACGTCGACACGGGCCGTGCACTGCCGGCGACCTTCGACGAACCTCGCGGCGCGGTGAGTTTCCTCTTCGACAGCCACGGCGAGCCCCGCCTCGTGATCACGGAACAGGAGAACGTGCAGGTCGTCCATTGGCGCGGACCGGGTGAGACGAGCTGGTCCGAACTCACACGCGGCGACCTGCTGGGTCTGCCCTTCGTCCCCGTCGCCGTCGACGACACGGGTCGACTGTTCGTGAAGCGGCTCGAAGGCGCGCAGCGCTACGAGGTGCTCACCCGTTTCGATTTCCAGACCCGCAAGCCGGAACCCCGGGCACTGCTCAGCACGCCGGGTTTCGATGCACAGAGCGCCGTGATCCGGGACGCGGGGCGCACCGTCGGCCTGCGCTACCAGACGGACGCGCAGGCGACGGCGTGGTTCGACCCTGCCATGCGCGAGTTCCAGAAATTGGTCGACGCCCGCTTCACCGACGGCGTCAACGTCGTCCAGTGCGCGCGATGCGGCAAGCCGGACATGGTCGCCGTGGTGCGCAATTTCTCCGACCGGGAGCCCGGCGAGTACTGGGTGTACCGGGCCGCCGCCGCCGAAGCCGACCGCTGGCAGCCGGTCGGCCGTCAGCGCCCCGACGTCGATCCGCGCGCGATGGCCAGCCAGGAGCTGCACCGCATCAAGGCCCGTGACGGCGCCGACCTGCCGGTGTGGCTCACGCTGCCGCGCGGCGTCGCGCCGGGCAAGCCGGCGCCGGCCGTGGTGCTGGTGCACGGCGGTCCGTTCGTGCGCGGCCGCGTCTGGGAATGGAACGGCTGGTCGCAGTTCCTCGCCTCGCGCGGGTACCTCGTCATCGAGCCGGAATTCCGCGGCAGCGAAGGCTACGGCGACAAGCACTACCGCGACGGGTTCCGTCAGTGGGGTCAGGCCATGCAGGACGACATCGCCGACTCGCTGGTCTGGGCGCGCCAGCAGAAGCTCGCCTCGGACCGCGCCTGCATCGCGGGCGCCAGCTACGGCGGTTATGCGGCGCTGATGGGGCTGGCCAAGGACGGCGCGCTGTATCGCTGCGGCGTGGCCTGGCTCGGCGTGACCGACCTGATGCTGTTCGTCAAGGGCGACAGCTGGGTGGACGACGACCTCGGCAGCGCCTACCGCAGCTACATGGCGCCCGCCATGGTCGGCGACGCGGTCAAGGATGCCGACATGCTCAAGGCCAATTCCCCGGTGCTGCTGGCCGACCGCATCCGGGCGCCGCTGCTGCTGGCCTACGGCGAACGCGATGTCCGCGTCCCGATCGAGCACGGCGAACGCATGCGCGACGCGCTCGTGAAGGTCGGCCGTCCGCCCGAATGGATCACGTACCGCGGCGAAGCCCACGGCTTCGGCAACCTGGACAACAGTGTCGACTTCGCCAGGCGCGTCGAGGTCTTCCTCGCCAAGCACCTGAAGGACGGGCAGGGCGCGCAACAGGGCGCGCAATGAGCCGCCGCGCCGCTTCACCGCGAGCGGCCGACGACGCGATCCGACTTCAGTCTTCCGTCGCCACGCACCCCAGCATCGCCGCCACCAGCGTCGCCCCCTGCCGCTCCCGCAGGCAGTAGAGGTACTCGCGCACCAGCGGCATCTCCTGCGCGAAGGGCAGGGCGATCAGGTCCGGGTGTTTCCCGGTCTCATGCGCGGCGAAGATGCTGACCCCCAGCCCGCGCACCACCGCCTCGCGCAGCGCCTCCCGGCTGGCGATCTCCATCTGCGCTGCCGGGCGCACGCCCGCGGCGTCCAGCGCCTGCTCGCTCAGCGTGCGCGTCATCGAGCCGCGCTCCCGCACCAGCAGCGTCTCCTGCGCCAGCGCCGCCAGCGGCACCGCCGCGCGCCGCGCCAGCGCATGACCGCGCGGCAGCAGCAGCACCAGCGGGTCGGCGCCCAGCTCGACGCGGTGCAGCCGCGCGTCGTCCTCCCGGTGGCTGGAGGTCGCCAGGTCCACCTCGTAGGCCAGCAGCGCGTCCACCATCTGCCGTGAATTGCCGGCCGAGATGCTCAGCGCCACCCGCGGATGCCGCGTCCGGAAGCGCTGCGCCAGCGTCAAGGTGTAGTACGGCGCCGTCGCGCCCAGCCGCAGCGTGCCGCCGCGCAGCTCGGCCGAATCGCGCAGCGCGAACTCGATGTCCAGCTCCTGCTGCAGCAGCGCGTCGACCTGCGGCATCAGCCGCCGGCCCGCGTCGCTCAGGCTCAGCCGGCCGCCGCCGCGGTGGAACAACTCCACCCCGTACTGCTCCTCCAACGCACGGATCTGCGTCGTCACCGTCGGCTGGGACAGCCCGAGCTGCTTCGCCGCGCCGGTGATCGAGCCCAGCCGCGCCACGGCGAAGAAGGCCTTCAGCTGGTTCACGAGCACGGCAGGCCTCCTGAACCTCCCGAAGCCCCCAAGTCTTCCGAAGCCCCCGGGTCTCCAAAAACGGCCAATACCGGTTTCCGCGAACTTGGGGCGTTTGACGCGTCAATGACATATGCCATTCCTACAGTGTCCCCCATCGATTCCCCGATGGAGCGCCCATGCCGATCTCTCCCCTGTCGACGTCCCTGCCGACCTCGCGGTCCACCACCCTCTCGACCGTCCTCCACGCCGCCGCGGCGCTGGCCCTGGCGGCGATCGCCGCGCTGACCAGCCCCGAGGCCCACGCCCAGGGCGCGCAGGGCGCCCAAGGCGCCCAGGGCAAGACCGAACTGCTGGTCTACAGCGCCCTCGAGGCCGACCAGATCAAGGCCTACAAGACCGCCTTCGAGCAGGACCATCCCGCCATCGAGCTGAAGTTCGTCCGCGAATCCACCGGCATCGTCACCGCCCGGCTGCTGGCCGAGAAGGCCAACCCGCAGGCCGACGTGGTCTGGGGGCTGGCCGCGACCTCGCTGATGCTGCTGGACAAGGAAGGGATGCTCGCGCCCTACGCGCCCAAGGGCCTGGAGCAGGTCCGCGCCACGATGCGCGACCCGCGGCCGCAGCCGACCTGGGTCGGCATGGACCTGTGGTCCTCGGCGGTCTGCTTCAACACCGTCGAAGCGGCGAAGCGCAACCTGCCCAAGCCCACCTCCTGGGCCGACCTGACCCAGCCCGTCTACAAGGGCCTGCTGACGATGCCGCACCCGGCCTCCAGCGGCACCGGCTACCTGATGGTCTCCGCCTGGCTGCAGATGATGGGCGAGGCCAAGGGCTGGGCCTTCATGGACGCGCTGCACCAGAACATGGGCGTCTACACGCACAGCGGCTCCAAGCCCTGCCGCCAGGCCGGCGCCGGCGAGTTCCCGGTCGGCCTGTCCTTCGAGTACCGCGCCAACAAGACCAGGAAGGAAGGCGCGCCGATCGACATCGTGTTCCCCAAGGAAGGCCTGGGCTGGGACGTCGAGGCCACCGCCGTCATGAAGACGACGAAAAGGATGGAGGCCGCCAAGGCGCTGGCCGACTGGTCGGTGACCCGCAAGGCCAACGAGCTGTACGCCAAGAACTTCGCCGTGCTGGCGCTGCCGTCGGTGCAGGAGCAGCTGGAGTTCGTGCCGTCCGACCTCGACAAGCTGCTCGCGAAGAACGACTTCAACTGGGCCGCCGCGAACCGCGACCGCATCCTCGCCGAGTGGTCGCGCCGCTACGAGGCCAAGGCCGAGAAGAAGTGATCGGCCCGTGATCCGCCAGCGACCCGCCAGTGATTCGCCAGTGATTCGCCCTTGAGCCCGAGCCCCGACGTCCCCATGCTGCATCTGCGTCAGATCACCAAGCGTTTCGGCCTGCAGACGGTGCTGCAGGGCATCGATCTCGACCTGGAGGCCGGCGAGTTCGTGTCGCTGCTGGGCCCCTCGGGCTGCGGCAAGACGACGCTGCTGCGCATCGTCTGCGGCATCGAGACGCCCGAGCTCGGCCAGGTGCTGATGCACGGCCTGGACATCACCGCCTGGCCGGCGTCGCAGCGGCGCTTCGGCGTGGTGTTCCAGTCCTATGCGCTGTTCCCCAACATGACGGCGCGCGAGAACGTCCGCTACGGGCTTCACGAGCTGCCCCGGCGCGAAGCCGCCGCGCGTGCGGACGAGATGCTCGCGCTGGTGGGCCTGCTGGAGCAGGCCGGCAAGTTTCCCGCGCAGCTGTCCGGCGGCCAGCAGCAGCGCGTCGCGCTCGCCCGCGCGCTGGCGCCCAGGCCGAAGCTGCTGCTGCTCGACGAGCCGCTGTCGGCGCTCGACGCGCAGGTCCGGCAGGAACTGCGCGCCGAGATCCGCGCGCTGCAGCAGCGCCTGGGCATCACCACGCTGATGGTGACGCACGACCAGGACGAGGCGCTGGCGATGTCGGACCGCGTGGTGCTGCTCGCCAAGGGCCAGATCGCGCAGCAGGGCGCGCCGCGGCAGCTCTACGACCGCCCGGCGAGCGCGCTGGTGGCGGGCTTCGTCGGCCGGATGAACTGGATGGACGGGCAGGTCGTCGCCGAGGGACGCGTGCGCGTCGGCACCACGCTGCTCGACGGCGACACCCGGCTCTACAAGACCGGCAGCGTCGTGCGCGTGGGCATCCGCCCGGAAGCGATCCGGCTGATCGACGGGGAGGGCGCGATGCTGCGCGCCCGCATCGAGACGCTGCAGTTCCATGGCGCGGTCACGCAGGTGCTGCTGCGTTGCGAGGCGCTGGGCGCTGGCACCGGTGCGGGCGTCGGCGGGGCGCTGATGCTCGAGATCCCCAGCGGCGAAGCCGCCGGTCTCAGTGAAGGGGAAGTCCGCGGCCTGCGATTGCCCGCCGCAGCGCTCCAGCTTTTCGACGCGCCGTTGTCGATGCGGAGAGCCGCGTGAGCCTGGTGTTCGATCAGGCATCGCGGGCCCCTCAGGTGCCGTTGCCGCGCCCGCGGGGACGCCGCCTCGAATCGTGGGTGCTGCGCGCACTGCTGGCCGCCGGACTCGTCGCGTTGACCGTGATCATCCTGCTGCCGCTCGTGGCACTGCTCGCGCAGAGCGTGCTCGACGGGCAGGGGCGCTTCGTCGGCGCGTCGCATTTCATCGCGTATTTCTCGACCGGCCGATGGAGCGCGCTGTGGAACAGCGTCGCGCTGTCGGCAGTCTCGGCCGTCGTCTGCGTCGCGCTCGCCTACGGCTACGCCTGGGCGCTGACGCACACGGCGCTGCCCGCCAAGGGCCTGTGGCGCGCGCTCGCGCTGCTGCCGCTGCTCGCGCCCTCGCTGCTGGCCGCCATCGGCCTGGTCTACGCCTTCGGCAACCAGGGCCTGCTGAAGGGCCCGATGCAGGCGCTGGGGATCGACAGCATCTACGGACCCGCCGGCATCGTGCTGGGCTCGGTGCTGTGGACCTTCCCGCACGCGATGCTGATCCTCGTCACCACCTTGTCGAGCAGCGACGCGCGGACGATCGAAGCCGCGCGCTGCCTGGGGGCCGGCGGCTGGCGGGTGTTCCGCACGGTGACGCTGCCGGCCAGCCGCTACGGGCTGCTGATCTCGCTGGTGGTGGTGTTCGTGCTGGTGCTGACCGACTTCGGCGTGCCCAAGGTCGTCGGCGGGCAGACCGCGATGCTGGCCACCGACATCTACAAGGAGGTCGTCGGCCAGCAGCGCCTGGACCGCGGCGCCGTCGTCGCGCTGCTGCTGCTGTTGCCGGCCCTGGGCGCCTTCGCGCTGGAGCAGCGCCTGCGCGCGCGGCAACGCGCCGTGCTGAGCCTGCGGGCGGTGCCGCACGTGCCGGCGCCGAGCGCGGGGCGGGACCTGGCCGCGCTGCTGTACTGCGCGCTGATCGCGGCGGCGTTGGTCGGCGTGTTCGGCATCGCGGTGTACGCGTCCTTCGCGCAGTACTGGCCGTACCAGCTCGCGCCGACGCTGGCGCATTACCAGTTCGACATGAGCGACGGCGGCGGCTGGGCCAGCTACGGCAACTCGCTGCGCCTGGCCGGGTGGACCGCGCTGGCCGGCACGGCCCTGAGCTTCCTGCTGGCCTGGCTGGTGGACAAGCCGCGCGGTGTCGCCGGCGCGCGCGGCGCGCTCAACGCGCTGGCGACGCTGCCGATGGCGGTGCCGGGTCTTGCCCTGGGACTGGGCTACATCCTGTTCTTCAACGCGCCGTGGAATCCGCTGCGCGGCTGGTATGGCGGGCTCGGCCTGCTGGTGCTGTGCACGGTGGCGCATTACTACTCGGTGGCGCACCTGACGCAGCTCGGCGCGCTGCGCCAGCTCGATCCCGAGTACGAGCGCGTCGCCGAGTCGCTCGGGCTGCCGTTCTGGACCCATCTGCGCCGCGTGCACCTGCCCATCGCGATCCCGACGCTGGTGCAGGTGGCGGGCTACTTCTTCGTCAGCGCGCTGACGACGGTGTCGGCGGTGGTGTTCCTGTACTCGCCCGACACCGCGCTGGCCGCGATCGCGGTGCTGGCGATGGACGATGCGGGGGAGACGGCGCCGGCTGCGGCGATGGCGACGCTGCTCTTTGTCACCGCGGCCGCCGGGCGCGGCGTCATCGGCCTCGTCGGCCATGTGCTCGTGCAACGGACCCAGCGGTGGCGTGCGCGATAGCGCCAGCGACCGTGGCACTGCTCAAACCTTCTTGCTTCCTGAATTCCCATGACTCATGACCTCCTCGTGGTCGGCGCCGGCATCGTCGGCCTGGCCCATGCCTGGGCCGGCGCGAAGCGCGGGTGGCGCGTCGTCGTCGTCGAGCGCGACGCGGCCTGCATCGGCGCGTCGATCCGCAATTTCGGCTTCGTCACCGTGACCGGGCAGCAGCGCGGCGCACACTGGCGCCGCGCGCGGCGCTCGCGCGATCTCTGGGCCGAGCTCGCGCCCCAGGCCGGTCTGCGCATCGAGCACGCCGGCCTGCTGCTGGCCACGCGTTGCGAAGAATCGGAAGCCCTGCTCGACGCCTTCTTCGCCACCGAAATGGGCGAGGGCTGCGAGCGGCTGGGCGTCGCCGGCGCGACCGCGCGCCAGCCCGGTCTGCGCGCTGAAGGCCTGCACGACAGCGGCTCGCACAGCGACGCCCTGCGCGGCGCCCTGTACAGCCCGCATGAGCTCCGCGTCGAATCGCGCGACGCGATCCCGCGCATCGCCGCATGGCTGGCGGAGCGCCACGGCGTCGAATTCCGTTTCGGCGAATCGGTGCTCGCGGTCGAGGCGCCGCACGTGCGCACCTCCCGCGCGAGCTATCGCGCGGAGCGCGTCGTCGTCTGCTCGGGCGCGGAGCTGCACGGGCTCTTTGCCGACCGCTGGACGCCGCATGCGCTGTCGCTGTGCCAATTGCAGATGTTGCGCGTGCGCCCGCCGTCGGGGTTCCGCCTGAACGCCGCGCTGATGGCCGACTTGAGCCTGGTGCGCTACGAGGGCTACGCGGCGCTGCCCGAGGCGCAGCCGCTGCGGCGTCGTCTGTCGGCTGAGCGCCCCGACGCGCTCGCCCACGGCATCCATCTGATCGCGGTGCAGAGCGCCGACGGCACGCTGGTCGTGGGCGACTCGCACCACTACGGCCCGGTGCTGCCGCCGTTCGCGAGCGAGGCGGTGGACCGCCTGATCCTCGACGAGCTGCACCGGCAACTGGCGCTGCCGTCGCTGGAGGTGGTCGAGCGCTGGACCGGCGTCTATCCCGTCAGTGCCTCGGCACCGTGCCTCGTCGAGGCGCCGGATGAGCGCACGCGGCTGGTGATGGTCACCAGCGGGACCGGCGCGAGCACCGCCTTCGGCTTGGCGGAAGAGGTGCTCGCGGACTGGTGAGGCGGAGCGCGCGGGTTGCGGAAAACAAAAAGGGGAGAGGGACGGGGTGAGCGCCGGCGACGATGGCATCACGGCATCACGGCATCACGGCGTCGCGCGCTTCGGCACGCCGCCGTCCCGCCGCCGTCACGCGAGCACCGGCGGTGCGAGCAAGCCCACCGACGCCGAGGGCGCCGACGCCATCGAAGGACCGACCGCCATGCCGACCGGCTCGTCGGCGGCGGCCTGGGCCAGCAGCCCGGCCTGGCGGGCCGACGACAGGCGCCCCGCCGGCGCCGTGGTGAACGTCACCTCGGTCAGCCAGGTCTCCGTCGGAAAGTAACCGTCCTCGCCCTGGAGCCGGTAGGTGCGATAAGGCACGCCGCCGGTGTCCACGGGGATGAGGTGGCTGCCCCGACCGTCGATCTCGATCTGCCGGCCCAGGACCCGGACCCGTCCCCGGCCGTCCAGGGCCTGAAGCTGCCAGCGGCCCGCGGACTTGCCGGTCAACCGGGGATGGGGCAGGGGATCGGGCACGGCGTGGATCGTCAGGGAGCGCAGCGCGATGCTGTGCGCGAAGTCGAAACGGATCTCCGCCGGCGCCGCGGCGCCCTCCGACGGACTCAGCGCCAGCGTCCCCGCGTCCGTGGTCACCAGAGGCGGTCGCCAGGCGAAGGCGTCTTCGGCCCGATCGAGGCCGTCGACGAGGTGGCCCGGCTCGCTCCGCGCCCACCACCGCCGGCCGGGCGGCAGCGTCTCGGTGACGGTCTGCAGGCCGCCCGCCTGGTCCAGCAGCTCGGGCGTCCACGCGGGCTCGGCCGGGCGGGCCTGGGGCGGGTAGGTGACGCTGAGCGGCCCGCTCATGAGGGTCCACCGGCCTGTCCCGGGATCCGCGACCTTGCGCCGTGGCGGCGGCGACAGCAGCACCTCGCCGGGCACGATGTCGTAATGCACGGCGCGAGCCCGCTGCGCATCGCGGCGCTCGAATCCCTGGCCGTCCTCGTCCAGCTTCAGGTAATGCGGCGACCGGAAATAGGTGCGCGACTGCGGCAGCGTCGTGCTCAAGGCCTCGCTGACCTCCACCCGGATGAGCTCGGAGCGGTCGCCCAGGCCTTCATAGCGCCGTCGCTGGAGATTGCCCAGCAGCAGGTCCTGGGGCGAGGTGCCCGACTCCCGGAGCGCCGCCAGCGCGGCCGCGTCCCGCACGCCCGCGCGGTGCATGCCGAGGATCCACGCCTCATCGCAGGTGCCGGCCTCGAGCATCGACCGCGCGATGTCGGCCGCGGTTGCGGGTGTGCGGCCTCGCAGCGACAACGCGGCCTCCAGCAGGGCGCGCGTCCAGGGCCGGTCGGCCAGCGCGGTGTCGCCCGTCTGGCGCAGCACGCGCAGGAAATCGGTCATCGCCGACGCCAGCCCCGGGCCTTCGCTCCCCAGCGCGTCCCGCCAGGTCGCGAACGCCATCCATTCGTCGAGCGACAGGTCGTTGCGCAGGGCTGCGTCGACCTCGACCCACGGCCGGTCGGTCGCGGCCATCTCCCTCAGCAAGGGCCCGTGGCGGGACAGGCGCAGCGGCGTCTCGACATCGCCCGCGGCGTAGCCGTCGATCCACCCGGGGGGCGACGGCGTGACGCCCGAGGCGTCGAGGAACGCGAGCAGGTGGTCGATGCGCAGCAGCTCGCGCAGGCCGGGCGGGTGCAGCAGGTCGATGGCGTCATCGGACAAGCCGCGCAGCGCCAGCCAGGCCGCCACGACCGCGCGCTCCGGCAGCTCGTCGGGGCCGGCGCGTTCGCGCACCCGGGCGTGCAGCAGCGCCACCGCGCGCGCCGCGTCGGCCGCCTCGATGCCGCTGGCGTGCAAGCCCACGCTCAGGTCGGACCGGCGCTCGTCGACGCCGGGCTCGCGTTCGCCCGGCCAGGCGTCGGGCAGCACCTGCAGGCCGATCGCGATCTCGTGGCCGTCGTGCGGAAAGCCGAACTTCAGCACGCCCGGATGCCGGTAGTAGTCCTCGACGAAGACCGCGGAAGCGGTCTCGTCCGATCCGGTCGTGAGCAGCAGCGAATGGCCGATGCGCCGCCGGCCGTAATGCCCGGGTCCCTGGCGCAACCAGACGGTGCGCGCCGGCTCCTGCCGCGTCCCCGGCAGCGCACGCGGTGGGAGCAGGGCCCGGATCAGATGGGTGCCGGCGGCCGTCGCCAGGAAGTCGGCCTGGAACGTGAAGGGGTCATGGACCTGCACGCCGGTCTCGGGATCGATGGCGATGGGCGCGTACCGGCGCGCCGGTACCTCGGCTTGCGACGGCGGATCGGAGGCGCCGTGTGCGTCGTCCTCCGCGCGACCGGGGCCGGCGACCAGGACCTCGATCGGTTCCGGCAAGCCCGGCGGTGCATCGAGCGCCGACAGGCGGAGTAGCGCGACGCGGGGCGGGCCCTCGTCGTCGATCAAGGCCCAGATCGACCGGTGAGCGTCGACGGGTGTCGTCGCCTGCGCTTGGCCGTGCGCCGCGGCGGAAGGGACCGAAAAGGCCGAAGCAGCGGAAGAGGCCGAAGAGGCCGAAGAGGCCAGCGTCAGCGTGAGCGGCGTGAATCCCGCCGGCGGCTTGTCGGGCGCCACTTCCTCGATGATCAGGGCGTCGCCCTGGCGGCGTTGGCGCAGGCGTGTGGCGGGCAGCTCCAGCACGATGAACAGGGGCATGCCGGACACCGTCCGCGCGGTGAAGGCCCCGGCGCCCGACGGCAGGTGGTACCGCACCGGCGCATCGACCGTCAGCAGCGCACGTCGTTCGTCGGCTGTCGTCGGGCCGAAGTACTGCGCGTGCGCCAGCGTCGTCAGGGGGCGTGCCGTGTCGTCGACTTGCCGCGGCTCCTCCAGCGTGACCCGGACGCCGCTGGCATCCCGGATCGTCAGCGCCCGGGCGGGCCGGTCGTCGGGCGGGAAGAAGCGCGCGAGGATCAGTGGTGCGCCGCCGGCGCTGAGCAGGAGCGCGTGGCCCTCGCGTCTCAGGTGCAGCGACTCGTGCAGCACGTCGACCTCGACCAGCAGGCGCATCGCGTCTCCCGCCATCACGATGCGCGCGGGCGTGCCCGCGTGCCACACGGCGTGGTCGTCGGGCGAGCTGCTGACGATCTCGTTGCCGGCGCGCAGGAAGTAGAGGTTGCGGCCCGCGCCGCCGGCCACGCGGACATCGCGGCCGGAGACGTCGAACTGCTCGTCGAGCCGGCTGCCCTGCACGTCCGCGCGGGCGACGTCGCGCAGCGTCAGCGCCTCCATGCCGGTCAGCCGCAGCGCGTTGACGGTCCCGGCGCCGGGCGCCGGACCGGCCACGTGCAGGGTCCATCCCACCGGGCCCTCGGGCGGATCCGACGCGCGCATCGTGACCTCGGCGCCGGGCGCCTCCAGCACCAGCTCGTCATGGCCGGCGCCCGCGTCGATGGACAGCGCGCTGTGGCGGTCCAGCAGGAAGACGTCGTCCCCCATCCCGCCGGTGACCCGGCGGGTGGCGCCGGCCAGATCGAACAGTTGCGGGAAGCGCCACCGCGAGGTGATCAGGGCGCTGAAATGCTGATGGCGCACATCGAGCCAGGCCCGCATGCCGGGCCGGGTCCGGGCGCCCAGGTCGCGCTCGGCCGTCGCCAGACCCGCCAGGGACGTCCGATCCTGCAGCATGAAGGAGAACGGCGGCTCCGCGTCCTCGATCCTGAAGGCGGCATGGACCACGCGCTGCGTGAAGCGGGGATGGTGGAAACGCGCGAAGCCGCGCTTGGCGAGCAGGTCGATGCGATGGCGCCAGCGCGCCTCGTCGTCGCTCTGCAAGACCGCGGCGCGCTGCCGAGCGGCCTCCCTGGCCTGCTTCTCCGTTTCCGCCCGGACGAAGGGGTCCGAATCGAAGCCGAAGAATCGGGCGACGGCGGCGCCGGTCAGCCGCAGCCAGCCGCGGGCCGAGCCCGGCTCGCGCAGATGGGGGGCGTACTCGTCCAGCCAGACGCCCATGGCGGCGCCGCCGGACAAGGCCGTGGACAGCGCCCAGCCTGCGGGACCCGACAGGCGCGCGAGCAGACCCAGTCCCAGCGCGGCCCGGCCCGCCAGCGCGGCCCCCTTGAGCCCGGCCGCCAGGGCGGCGACGCGCGTCGCCAGGCCGGTGCCGAGCAGCAGGCTGGAGGTGACGGTGTCGGCCAGCAGCGCCCGATGGACATAGCTGTCCGTGCCGAGGCCGCTGTCGTTGAACTGCCGCCACCGTCGCGCCAGCATCGCCACGTTCACGCCCGCCAGGGCGAGGTCGGCGAGCACGGGCACCCCGGCGCCGGCCCAGCGCAGCGCGCTTGCGCCGGACCGCGGCGCGATGCCAGCCAGCCAGGCGCCCACGGCGTCGGACAAGGGAGAGAACACGACGTCGGAGGCGCCGGCGATGGCCAGCCCTTTCGTGGCCGCGTCCATGTCGCGCCACTGATGCGCCAGCTGGAGCGCGTCGAAGGCGGCGCTGAAACCGCGCCAGGCAGCGCCGGCGCCGGCGGCGGTGGGCACGGCGGCGGCACTCGCGGCGGCACTCGCGGTGGGACCGGTGGCGGGACCGACCGTGGGACCGACGGTGGGACGAGCGGTGGGACGAGCGGTGGGACGAGCGGCGGGATCGGCGGCGGGATCTGCGACGGCCCTCGCGGCCGCGTGGCGGGTCGACCGGATCCTTCGCGCCTGATGCAGGGCGGGTCCGAGCGTCGGGTCCACCGCCGCCTGTCGCGCCAGCCGGTCGAAGTCCCCGGGCGACATGGCGAGCAGCGAGCCCGCCAGCCGGAGGGACCCGGCGAGGGAGGCAGGATCCGATCCGCGTCGCGACATCGCCGCGGACAGGCGGGGCACGACCACGGTCGCCATGCCGTGGTCGTCCATGACGACGCAGCCGGCGTCGCGCAGCACGGCGAGCGCGGTCGGCGGCGTGAGCCAAGCCAGTTCGCCCAGGCGCAGCGGGTCGTCGAAGCGCGTGCGGCGACCGACGGCGGACAGCGTCCGCGCGAGCGCCGACGCCTGCCTCTCCCCGCCGAGGCGACCCAGCGCCGTGGCGGCGATCGAAGGCGACAGGGGGCCGGTCGGGTCGATGACGGGCGCACGGTCGTTCGCGTACTTGTCGACGCGGCGCGGGGCCATGCCTCTTCGCTTCGGGCCGGTGACGAAGGTCGCGTTGGCCGTCCGGCGGCGCCACTGGCCGTCGGCATCCGGCTCGGCACGGCGCGTGGCGCCGGGCGACTCGTCCGGGAACACCACCGGTCGACTGAATGCCGTGACGACGAAGTCGGGCGCCGTCAGCCCCGTGTCCTGGAGGCGCTCCAGGAAGGACCGGGAGAAGCGCGAGGTGCTCAGGGGGCTGTCCAGCGCGCACGACAACAGGGTGGCGCTGTGCAGGCGCGCGCTGCCGAGCCGGGGGCGCAGGAAATCCGCGAGCCTGCGGGTCAGTTGATCGGCGGGATAGCCGCTCAGGCGTCGATCGTGGCTGCGGTCGGTCGAGGCCTCGCCGACGACGATGAGCTTGATGGCACGGTAGGCGTCCGGGGCGTCGAACAGGGCTTCCCCGGCGAGGGTCCGACTGCCGCCATGGTGGTCCAGCTGGACCCACGCGGTCTTGTCCTTGCGCTTGACGGCGTGCCGCAGCGCGGCCTCGAACACCGCCGGGGCGGGGTCCATCTGCAGCACCAGCTGCAGGGTGTCCGGGCGACCGCGCTTCGGGTCGGGCGGGCCATCCACGACGTCCGCCAAGGCCCGGCGCCAATCGGCGGACTGGGCGTGCCGCGGCGTCAGCGCGTTCTTCCATGCGGCCAGCGGCAGGGCGACCTGTCGGCCGGGCGGGTCGACGTCGGCCAGGAACGAGCGGACCTGGGCCAGGCCCCACGGATCTTCGCGCAGGGTGCCGTCGATCTGTCGTTCCGCGATGCGCATCACCGGCACGCCGCCGAAGGCGCTGGCATAGAGATGACCATCGTCGTCGCTGCACAGCCGTCGCAGGACACGCGCGGCGTCGGGCGGGCCGTCGCCCGGCAGCAGCCGCAGACTCCACTCGTCGAACTCGTCGGCCAGCGCGCCGACCGGGAAGCGGGGGGAGGGGGCCAGGTCGATCTGCAGCATGGGGTGCCCGCTGCTCAGGGCATCCAGGAGCCAGGACGGCATGCGGATCCGCCTGCCGCCCGGGTCGAGTCGAGGACGCCTGCCGGCACGCACGGCCGCGTCCCCGTCTTTGCCGAGGGCCAGCTGTCGCCACACATACAGGCCGGGCAACGGATCGTCGGTGCGTGCGGCCGGTGGCGGGGCCGGGGCGACGTCCAGCAGCGCGCGCACGGACCGGGTCGTGTGGACCTGGGCGGCGCCTGCGCTCGTCCAGCCGGGCTCGGCGCCCGTGGGCGGGACCGAGCGGGAGACCGCGACCAGCGGCCCGATGATGCCCTGGCGGGACAGCTGCTCCAGCGCGTGCAGGAGCGGCGGGAAATGCGCGGCGAAGGCCGGTGAGCCGCCGGATCCCAGGCGTTGACGCACGAGGTCGATGTCGACGTGGAAGGGCTGACCCAGACGGGCGGCCTGGGCGGCGTACAGCGTCGCTTCGGCGCGCATCAGGAAGGCCGGCCAGTCCGCGTCGGCCGCGCCGCCGTCGCAGGCATGCCACGCGGCCAGCAGATCGATGGTGTCGGCAACGGACCAGGGCTCGCTCACCTGCGGCGTCGCGATGTCGAGCTCGCGTCGGGTCTCGACGTCGAGCAGTCCGGCGACGGCGGCGTGCCGGCGCGCGGGTGCCGTTGCGCGCAGACCTTGCGCGAGCCGCCTCAGCCGGTCGTGCAGGCGCAGGAAGGCCACCGGTTCCACGACCTCGGGGCCGTGGCGGTGCGGAAACCAGCGGGACCGGTCGTCGAAGATCCTGGACAGGCCGGTGAGTTCGAAGCGCAGGCGCTCACGGACCTGCGGATCGGCGTCCAGCGCGACTCCCAGGCGGGCGAAGACCCAGCGCTGCAAGCCTTCGTTGCCGAGCCGCTCGGCAGGGCGACGCAAAGGGGAGGCGCCGACACCGTGCACGCTCAGCCGCCCCGCGACGAGCGCCTCGGCAGCGGTCGGGTTCTGCCAGGGCCGGTGCTCCCGCCATGACGAGGCCGTTGCGTTTGTCGACGTCGACGTCGACGCCGATGTCGATGTCGATGCTGATGCTGATGCCGATGCCGATGCTGATGCTGATGCCGCTGCTGATGCTGATGCTGATGCCGATGCCGATGCCGATGCCGATGCCGATGCCGATGCCGATGCCGTTGCCGTTGCCGGTTCCACGTCGGGCGTGTCGACGCGTGACAGGTCAGCATCGTTCCCGCCGGGCGTCTGCCGCTCGCTGGAATCCGGACTGAGCCAACTGAGATCGCTATCGTCGAAGGGGCGCGAGTCGTGCTCAGGGGAACGACTCCCGGGGCGGCCGACCGCGGCCGGCACCTCCTGCACGTCCGTCTCGTCCGGGCCCGTACCGCCGTGGGATCCGCCCCCCGACCCGCCCTCCGACCCTCCGCTCGATCCGCCGCTCGACCCGCCGCCGAGGAACTTGGAGTCGAAGCTGAAATCGCTGTTGACGTCCAAGGGCACGGGGAAGTCGAGGGCTCTCGGCGTCGATGCGCTGCCGGTTCCAGATGTCGACGATCCCGTCGTCCCTGTCGGGCGTGTCGGGCCGGTCGGCCCGGTGCTCCCCGTGGGCGCCGACGGTCCGGCCTGGCCCCCGTCCGCGGTCGCGCCCTGCGCCGTCGGCGGCGCGGGCCGATAGTCCCTGGCGGGCACCGGCACGAAGCCGATCTCCGGGTCGAAGCGCCAGGTCGACCTGACGTGCGGACGCACATCGTCCTCGGTCTGGAACGCGCCGCCGACGGCGGTCCAGGTCGCGAAGCCCGGCGGGGCGTCGGCCCCCCAGGCCACGCGGCCGATGAGGCCGGCGTCGCGCAGGCGCAGCAGCGCGTCGTGCAGTTCCAGCGAGACCCCGGCCGTCGCTTCCGCCGTCCGCTTGGGATAGGCGGTCGGATCGATCTGCTGGTGCGACAGCGGCTTGACCAGCGTCCCGCCCGGCAGGCTGTCGATCGCCGCGACGAACTGCTGGCCCAGCGCGCGCGAGGTGGCGAGCGCGTACCGGCTCGTCCTTGCATCCAGCAGCTGCCAGGCCTTGTTGAGCAGCAGCCGGAATCGCGTCGACGCCTCGCTCGCCGCCGGCGTGGCCAGGCCCAGGAAGACGCGGGCCCGGCGTCCCTGCAGGAGCGCGTCGTACGCGTCACGGAACCGGAACAGGTCGCCGCTCAGCAGCCCGTCCAGGACGTGGGCGCCCGCCGTGTCGCGGACATCCCCCGGGAGGTCGGGCATCGCCTGCGAGGCGAGGTCGCGCAGCGCGGGCCGCACGGCGTCGCGCAGCGTCGGCGCGTCCGGCAGCGCCAGCTGCCAGCCGGAGATCTCGTGCCGCATCTCGGCCGCGATCGCGGTCGGCCGCAGGGCGGTCAGGCGCCGCGTCAAGGTGTCGCGCACCGGGGTCAGGTCTTGATCCGGCCGCAGGCCCAGGCCCTCGATGAAGGCGTCGAGCAGCGCCTGCGCCCGACCGCGGCGGTAGGCATCGCGGGAGGCCTCCGCCCCGTGGGTCCCGTCGGCGCCGTCCGTCCCGATCATCACGAGCCGCGTCAGGCGGACGAAGGCATCGATCGGCGTGCGCCGACGCCCGGCGGAACCGTCGAAGCCCAGGGACAGGGCCTGGTACGCGGCCCGGTAGTCCGCCAGCGAACCGCCTTTGAGCCGGCCGTCCAGCAGATGCCGCACCGCGGCGATCGCGCTTTCCCGGAAGCGGGGCGATCGGTAGCTGGATTCGACGATCGAATCCAGCGGTCCGGTCAGCTGCCATTGCGGACTGGTGATCGCGACGGCCGGGCCGTCCGGATCCGGCACGGCGGCCTGGAGCGCGTCGGCGACGTGTTGCGCCCACTGGGCGGAGGGCGCGCGTGCCGCGAGCGCGGGCGGGGCACCTTGGTCGCCGCCGCCGCCG
>CBIHMU010000102.1:0-19780 GCA_966211105.1 uncultured Burkholderiales bacterium | reverse complement strand
GCGCGTGTCCTCCTGCTCCAGCGCGAGCGAGGGATTGGGCGGCAGCGCCGCCTGCTGCACGGCGCCGTCGGCGGCTTCGACCTCGAAGGCGGCCGCGCGCAGCCGTGGGTGCGCGGACAGGGCGCGATCGATGGCGGCACTCAGCGTCAGCGGTGGCACGGACGCAGACGAGCCCGCGGAAGGTGCCGCAGACGACACCGCAGACGTCGCCGGTGGTGTCGCCGCAGATGGCGCCGGTGGTGTCGCCGAGGCGGACGGTGGCGCGGTCGTGGCCGCGCTGGCGGGGAGCATGAAGGAGAGCAGTGCCGCGCTGCAAAGCGGCACCAGGAACTTGGGCATCGGAGACTCCGGCGTTGTGCCCGCCGCCGCGTGGGCGGCCGGGCAGGAAGGGGATCAACGTGGAATCGGCGAGCGCCGGATGCGAGGTTCGTCGTGACTCACGACCGTCCCCGGTCCCCGCAGCGTCGAGTTGGGATGCCCCGCTAGGCGCAAACCGCAGCCATAGCAGCGCTATGGCGAGGATTTGCAACGACGCGGGGCGCCCAACTCGGCGCTGCGTGGCGGTCGCCGGTCAGGCGGGGGGCCAGTTGGGTCGCTCTCGGCGGTCGGGGCCGCGCGAGGACCACACGTCGGGCGCGGAGCCCGTGGTGGCGGGGCCGGCCATGGCGGGCAGCACGATGGGCGTGCTGGTCACCGGCTGGCTGTGGCCGAGGTGGCAGAAGCCGCAGTCGTCGTCGACGCAGGTCAGCGCCTTCTCCGAGGCCTTCTCCGAGGCCTTCTCCAAAGCTTTTTCCGGAGCTTTTTCCAAGGCCTTCTCTGAGCCGCTCTCCGAAGCCTTCCCGGTCTTCCCAGGCGCCGAGGCGTCGGGTGAGCCCGGGGCGGCGCCGCCGTTCGCCGCGTCGCCCGACGCCTCATGGCGATGCTCATGGTGGCCGACGTGGTTCACCGCGGGATCCGCTTCATGCGCGCAATAGGTCGCCGCCACCGCCCAGCTCAGCTGGAGCGGCAGCAGGATCAGCAGGAAGACGGTGAGCCAACGGCGCATGGGGCGCGAGTATAGAGAGCCGCGACCACCCTTCGATGTCGGCGGGCTTCGCAGCGTCCTGTCCCCCGCTGGCGGTTTTCACGAAGTCGGGCTCGCCACCAGGGGCCTGACGTCGGCGGCTTCGGCCAACATCTCGTCGACCTGCGTCGCCAGATGCAGATTGACGCGGATGGCCGTCCAAGTCTCGCGGCCGCGCGCGAAGACCCGCCCGTTGGACGCCTCCTGGATCTCGTGCTCGCCCCACAGGCCGCGCTCGCCGAACGACGGCGCCGCCGCCACGATGGCCTCCGCGGCCTCGCGGCTGGCGTCGTCCGGACTCGCCCGTCGGCGACGCTCGAAACGCCAGGCGCCCTGCCAGGGGTAATCGATGCGCACGTGCCCGGTCGGCAGCTCCGCGCCGGGCTCGCTCGGCGCGTGGATCGCCCCGTGATCCCCGTAACCGACGAGGGCCAGGCCGCCCAGGCGCCGATGCAATTCGCGCTCGAGGATCGCGAGGCGGCCCGAGCGGGGCGTGTCCTCCGGCAAGCTCGGCCCCAGCCATTGCGCCGTGGCGGGGAAGCTGTTGCCCATGACCACGATCCGCAGTCCCGGCCAACGCTTGCGCCAGCGCGCCAGCAGGTCGCGGCCCGTGCCGGCGCAGCCGAGCAGCCATTCGCGCTCGGTGCCGAAGTCCAGCACGACCAGCGCGCGGCGCGGTGCCTCGAGCCCGTCCAGCGCGCGTTCGACGACGCTCGAGGACGGCGCCGCGCCGCGCAGCCGGAACAGCACCTGACCGAACTCGCGCTCGATCGCGGCGGCCTGCAGCGCGATGGCGCGCTCGCTGGCCCCGTCCGGCATCAGCACGACCGGCACCGCGTTGCGGTGCGCCTGGGCGAACTCGCGCCAGGTGCGGAAGCCCTGCGACGGATCGGCCAGCCGGCGCCAGGCCAGCGCATGGTCGAGCGGCACGCGGCCCAGGTCGATGAAATGGGGCAGCTCCTGCATCGCCTCGCCCGCCTGCTGCGCGGCGCGGCGGAAGTCCACCACATCGGGCCGGCGCTGCCACGCCGTCAGCGTGATCAACGGCAGGGTCAGGCGCTTGCGCCCGCGATCGAGCTCGCGCAACGCGCGCAGCTCGGCCGGCAGCGTCTGCAGCGACGGAAAATAGACGACCTTGTCCAGCAAGACCCCGTTCATCGACACCTCCTGCGGGCCCGTGCCCGAATCCGGACGCCCTGCGCGCCCGTTGCCGGCAGGCTAGAAAGGATGCGGATGGAAAGCCAGAGGCCGCTTTGATCGATGTCAGAGATCGGCTTGGTTCTTCCCTCTTTTGTATGCCCCTGTATCCGCAATCGACAGCGTGACACCGGCATGCCAATCCGGTTCGATGTCGACAAGGCGGAGATACATCGCGAACGTCCACTGCGGAGATCGCCACCCCACACACGGAGATCCCCGATGACCGACCGCAACGACAAGACCGGCACGCGCCCTGCGCCTGGCGGGCTCGACACGATGTCAACGAGCCGGCAGGCCGCGACGGGCGGCGCCGACGCCGCGCTCCCCCGTCGTCGCTTCCTCGGGCTGGGCGCATCGCTAGGTGCGACGACCGCCGTGGCAGGCCTGCCGTTGGGCGGCCTGCTGACGTCCGCCGCGTGGGCTGCGCCGATCGCGCCGTCCGGGCCCGCCGAAGCACCGGCCATTGCGATCGCGCCGTCCTTCGGCACGCTCAAGCACATCGACGCCGGGGACCTGCGCGTCGGTCATGTCGAGGCGGGCCCGGCCGACGGTCCGCCGGTGCTGCTGCTGCACGGCTGGCCCTACGACGTCCATACCTACGAGGGCGTCGCGCCGCTGCTCGCGGCGGCCGGCTACCGCGTGATCGTTCCCTACGCCCGCGGCTACGGCACGACGCGTTTCCTGTCCGCCGACACGCCGCGCAATGGCCAGCAAGGCGCCCTGGCGCGCGATGCGATCGCGCTGCTGGACGCGCTGCGCATCCCCAAGGCGATCGTCGGCGGCTGCGACTGGGGCGCGCGCACGGCGGGCATCCTCGCCGCGCTGTGGCCGGAGCGCTGCCAGGCGCTGGTGTCCGTCAGCGGCTACCTGCTGGTCGATCGCCAGGTCAACGCGCAGCCGCTGCCGCCGGCGGCCGAGCTGCAGTGGTGGTACCAGTACTACTTCGCCACCGAACGCGGCCGACTGGGCTACGAGCACTACCGCGCCGAGTTCTCGAAGCTGATCTGGCAGCTCGCCTCGCCGCAATGGCGCTTCGACGACGCGACCTTCGCGCGCAGCGCCGCGGCCTTCGACAACCCGGATCACGTCGCGATCGTGGTCCACAACTACCGCTGGCGCCTCGGTCTGGCCGAGGGCGAATCGCGCTTCGACGACGTCGAGGCGCGCGTCGGCGCGGCGCCCGACATCACGATTCCCGCGATCACCCTGGAGGGCGACGCCAACGGCGCGCCGCATCCTCCGCCGTCCGCCTACCGCCGCAGGTTCACGGCCAGGTACGCGCACCGCGACCTGACTGGCGGCATCGGCCACAACCTGCCGCAGGAAGCGCCCAAGGCCTTCGCGCAGGCGATCCTCGACGTCACGAGGCTCTGAAAGCAAAGCGGGGTTCCCTCATGGGAACCCCGTTGCTCGAAGTCGGATGACCGTCACTGCAGGGTCAGGTCATCCAGCGTCCGTCGTCCGGTCCTTCAGGTCGGCAGTGTCCCGCTCGGATCCGACGGGCGGATCGTCGCGGCCGGTGCCGGCCTGGTGAGCGTCAACGACGGTACGAATGCGCCGCCTCGAACTCCGGCGCATAACCCTGCTCGCTCCACGCGCGGTCCAGCGACCCGTCGGCGCGAGCCTGTTCCAGCTCATCCATCACCTGGGCACGCGTCTTGCCGCCTGCGGCAGGTGCGGCGAACTGCACCTGCGTGCTGGTATCGGCAGACATGCCCACCGTCACGTCGGCATCGGCCTGGTGATTCGAGTACTGCACGTCCATGCCCTTGGCCTCTTCGAAGTCGGGGGCGTAGCTGTGTTCACCCTGCAGCTTGTCGAGGCTGCCGTCCATGCGCGCGGCCTCCAGTTCCGCGATCACCTGATCGCGCGACTTGGGGCCGGAGACGACTTGTTCCTCGACCTGCGCAAAGGCAGGCACGGCGAGGGCCACTGCCAGCGCGGCGGCACCCATCGGAACGGAAAGCTTCTTGAAGTTGGTCATGATGAAACTCCTTCGGTTGAAAGTGGTCCTGCACGCGGGATCGGTCGGTACGTCGAGCCATCGCTCCTTGAATGACCTGTCCTGCTGCGTCGGCGCGCGTTTCAAACGCCTTGATGCCCACTCTAGTGGCACGACACCGACATGAGGCGGACATGCGGATGACCGTTTTGTCATCGTTGCGCAGCGCGGGCGGTCTGCTGCGCGCGCTGCGACAGCGCGTCGACCGTTTGACGGCGATGTTGGAGCGCCAGCGGCGTTCACAGGCGCAGGTGGAGGCCTTCAGCGCCAACGTCGCGCACGAGCTGCGCACGCCGCTCGCCACGCTGATCACGGGCATCGAACTCACGATCCGTGAGGGCGGGCTGACGCACGAGGCCAGCGACCGGCTCGGTGCGAATCTCGAGGAACTCCGGCGCATGCAGGGCATCGTGGGGGACATGCTGTTCCTGTCGCGGGCCTACGGCGGCCGGCGCGCGCCGCGCGCGCGGGTCGACAGCCTCGCCGCGCTGGCGGCCGAGGTCGCCGAGTACCACGACGCGGCCATCGAGGAGGCCGGCCTCTCGCTGCGCATCGAGGGCGAGGCGGCCGGTGACTTCGACGCCGGGCTGCTCAAGCGCGCGCTGTCGAACCTGATCGCCAACGCGACGCGTTATGCCAGCGCCGGCAGCGTGTTGCGCGTGGGCATCGAGGGTGCGCGTTCGGGGCAGGTGCGGCTGTGGGTGGCGAACACGGGGCCGGTCATCGCCGCCGAACGGCTGCCGCGCCTGTTCGATCGCTTCTACCGCGCCGACGCGATGGAGCCCGTGACCGTCACCGGCGCCGTGGGTGCGATGCATGGCAGGGACGCGGCGACGAATGCGATGAATGCGATGAACGCAGAACATCTCGCGACGGCGGAGGACCATCTCGGCCTGGGGCTGTCGATCGTCGACGCGATCGCGCGGATGCACGGCGGCGCGCCCTTCGCGCGATCGGACGAACGGGAGACGCGCATCGGGTTGACGTTGAGCGGCGGCACGTCCGGGCGCGCCTACACTGCGCGCCGTTCCCAGCCCTCGCCCGCGGCGCTGCCAACGCCGACGACCTTGGCGTCCACCCTGCCCCCCTCCCTGCCTCCATGACCGATCGCCTGCTCTCCTTCGTCCAGCATCCCGTCGGACGTCGCATCGCGCGCTGGTTGAATCTGCCGCAGCCGATGCCCTTGGCACGTCTGCACAAGGCCTGGACGGCGGCGGAACTCGCCGGCCGGTCCGTGCTCGCGATCGCGCCGGGCAGCACGGCGCCGCTGCCGTCGCTGCTGGCGGCGATCGTCGATCAGGGCGGTCTGCCGAGCGGCGACGGCCCGGTGCGCACGCTGGTGATCGACGCGACCGGTTGTCGCGACGTCGCGGCGCTGCGCGTGATGTTCGAGCAGACGCAACTCGCGATGGGCCGCGTCGCGCCGGGCGGTCGCATTCTGGCCTTGACGTCGGCGGGCGTCATGAGCGCCGCGGAGGCCGCCTGCCTGCAGGCGGTCCAGGGTTTTGTCCGCGCGCTGGCCAAGGAAGTCGGCCGCCGCGGCGCGACGGCCAACGCGCTCGTGCTGCAGGAAGGCGCGGCCTCGATGGCGTCGCTTGCAGGTGCGCTGCGCTTTTTCGGCACGGATCGCTCGGCGTATGTGTCCGGCCAGGTGCTGGCCTGGCGCAAGGACCTCGTCGCGGCGGTCGCCGACGACGGCATCGACGGGCGCGTGCCGGTGGCGATCGTCACGGGCGCGGCGGGCGGGATCGGCGCGGCCACGGCCCGCCGTCTGTCGCGGGACGGGATGCGCGTGCTGTGTGTCGACGTGCCCGCGGCCCGCCAGCCGCTGGAGGCGCTGGTCCGCGAGATCGGCGGCTCGCTGCTGGCGGCGGATCTGACCGCGCCCGGTGCCGCGGCGGAGCTCGTCGATGCGGCGCGACGGCTGCAGGGCGTGGACGTGCTCGTGCACAACGCCGGGATCACGCGCGACCGGACCCTGGCGCGCATGTCCGCGGCCGAGTGGGACGCGGTGATGGCGCTGAACCTCGGGGCGATCCTCGCGATCGACGCGGGACTGGACGAGGCCGGGCTGTTCAACGCCGGTGCGCGCGAGGTCTGCCTGTCATCGATCAGCGGCATCGCGGGCAATGCCGGCCAGACCAACTACAGCGCGGCCAAGGCCGCGCTGATCGGTTATGTGGGCGCGCGGGCGGCGACGCTGGATCAACGCGGCGGCACGATCAACGCCGTCGCGCCGGGATTCATCGAGACCGCGATGACGCGCCGCATGCCGCTGATGGTGCGCGAGGCCGGGCGGCGCTTGAACTCGCTCAAGCAGGGCGGCACGCCGGCGGACGTCGCGGAGGCGATCGCCTTCCTGGCGTCGCCGGGCGCGCACCCGCTCACGGGTCAGGTCTTGCGGGTCTGCGGACAGTCGCTGCTGGGCGCGTAAGCGCCGCGCTCGACCTCGGCAGGTGGAGCCGCCGAGTCGCTTGCCCGCATGCGCCCCAGTGGGCTCAGGAGCCCTTCGGCAACGCTTTCATGTCCGCGTGATTCGACGCGGACGGCAGTGCGGACGGCAATACGGACGTCGAGGCGACGGGAGAAGCCGGGATTCCAGATGAAACCCCGGCGGGTCGTCAGATGTAGCCCAGCAGCAGCAGGACGATCAGGATCAGGACGACCAGGCCCAGGCCGCCGCTGGGGCCGTAGCCCCAGCTGCGGCTGTGAGGCCAGGACGGCAGGGCGCCGACGAGCAGCAGGATGAGGATGACGAGCAGGATGGTGCTGATCATGCGGATCTCCGAATGTGATGGACGTGGGTCGGACCCGCGCGCAGCCGGTGAGGCTGCCCGTGGGCGCTTGCCCCTGTACGGCAACCCCTGTGCCCGGTGTACGAACTTGGGGACGTGAACGTCGAGCGCCTCGGGTTCGCGGCTTGCTGGAGGCGATCGCGACCCTTTGAAAGCACCGAGACCCTATGCCCACGCGCCGCGCCACGCCTTCCGACCGTCTTCTCCTGCAGCAACTGCGACGATTCGGGCTGCGCGTCTGGCGGCCCGGCCAGAAGGAGGTGATCGATCGGGTGCTGCGCGGCTTGAACACGCTGGCCGTGATGCCGACCGGCGCGGGCAAGTCGCTGTGCTATCAGCTGCCCGCCGCCCTGCTGCCGGGACGGACCATCGTCGTCTCGCCGCTCATTGCCTTGATGAAGGACCAGTGCGAGCGCCTCTCCGCGCTGGGTATCCGGTGCGCGCAGGTGCACAGCGGCCTGGACGCGGCCACGCTCGCGGCGCAGGAGGCGGCCGCGCTGGACGGCACCGCGCGGGTGGTGCTGCTGACGCCGGAGCGCCTGGACGACGCGGGGTGGCTGGCGCGCCTCGCGGAGCGGCCCACCGACCTGCTGGTCGTCGACGAGGCGCACTGCATCTCGCAATGGGGCCACGACTTCCGGCCGGCCTTCCTGAACATCGGCGAGGCGCGCGAGCGGCTGGGGCGTCCGGCCGTGCTCGCGCTCACCGCGACCGCGTCGGCGGAGGTGATCGAGGACATCGCGCGGCAACTGGACATTCCCGGCGCGGGCTGCCTGATCGGCGGCACGTACCGCGCCAACCTGCACTATCGCGTCGAGCCGCTGGCGGACGACGAGGACAAGCTGCGGCGGGTGCTCGCGCTCGTCGCCGGCGAGGACCCGGCACTGCCGTCGACGATCGTCTACACCGCCACGGTGAAGGCCGCGGAAACGGTGCATGACGCGCTGGTCGGCGCCGGGGTCCGGTCGGCGCTGTACCACGGCCGTCTGCGTGCCGCCGAGCGCCAGGAGGCGCAGGACCGCTTCATGCGGGGCGATGCGCGGGTGATGGTCGCGACGAACGCGTTCGGCCTGGGCATCGACAAGCCGGACATCCGGCGGATCGTGCACTACCAGCTGCCGGCGGGGCTCGACGTCTATTACCAGGAATCGGGACGCGCCGGTCGCGACGGCGAGCCGGCGGATTGCACGCTGCTGTTCGTGGCGGGCGACCGGGCGGTGCAGCAGTTCTTTCTCAACGGCCGGTATCCGGCACCGGCGGATGCGCAATCGGTGACCGAGGCGCTGCGCACCGCCCCGCCGGACGAGACGGGGTGGACACTCGATGCGCTGCGGGAGCGCCTCGGCCGACCGCGCAACAAGCTCGAGGTGCTGACGGGCCTGCTGGTCCGCGAGGGCTGGTTGACGGAAGACGGCGATGCGTTCGAGCTGGCCGATCCCCCGCCGGGCGACGTGGCGTCGCTGATGGCGGCGCTGGCCCGCTATGAATCCAAGGCGCGCCAGGACCGGCGGCGGCTGGAGCAGATGGTGTTCTACGCGCAGAGCGGCCTGTGCCGCTGGCGCGTCATGCTGGAGGCGTTCGACGAGGCGGCGGGTTTCGAGCGATGCCACGGTTGCGACAACTGCGAGCGCTTCGACGCGCACGAGCGCGAGTCCTCGTCGCGCGTTGCCGAGGCAAGCCCTGACACCCCGGTCGCGATGCCGGTCCTGTTCCAACCCGGCGATGTGGTCCGGGTCAAGCGCTACGGCGGCGGCGTGGTCGTCGAAGCCAGCGCGGAAAGCGTGACCGTCGCCTTCGGTCCGGAGAAGCGCAGCTTCCTGCCGCAGTACGTGAAGCGCGCCAAGCCACCGGCGGCGAAAGCGGCCTGAGCGACGCCGTCATCGCGGGCCGTCATCGCGGGCCGTCATCGCGGGCCGTCATCGCGGGCCGTCATCGCGGGCCGTCTCCCCCATCGCCCCCTTTTGGTGGGCCCCCTTCAACGCCCCACTCGGGGCGATGCGCGGCATCGCGCCTTCATGGAGCATGACGTCGTCGCGCAGGGATTTTTTTGAGGCACGTCAACGGAACGCCGGATTCCTGTCGCGACGCCTACCGGCTCGCTTGCTTCGTTCCCGCATCGGCAGCAGCATGCCAGCCCCTCGATTCACCTCGGACGCCTTCTTCATGAGTTTGCCAGACAGCGCCATCACTTACCACCTTCAAGTGCCAGAGGAGATCTGCCGACTCATTGACCGGGCGGCAGCGACTGCGAGCAAGTCTCGCGCCGATTTCATGCTGAATGCCCTTTTGGATGTCGCTCAAAGCGCCCTGCTGGAGCAATCGCTCTTCCGCGTGAGCGACGAACAGATGGAGGCCTTCGAGCATGCGCTTGAGCAACCCTTGGACGAGAACGTCGCATTTCAGAAATTCCTGGCGAGGAAGGCGCCATGGAAACGCTGACGCGATGCGACATCGACGCCCCTCAGTTGCTGACCGCCGCCCACAGCTGCTGCGAGTTTTGATGTGGTCAGGTCGTCTTGGACCGATGGTTTCGACAGCGCGCGGTTCCCAATCAAGCCAGCGGAGCATCCCGGACTTACGTCGTTGCGACAACCAAAGGAGTTGTCGCTGGCAACGAGCGCAGTCCGCCGAAACGCGCCGTCGCCAGTTCCGATGTACTTGTTGGGGCAGCTTGCCGTCGATGTTTGCTGGAAAGGCAAAGGGCTGGGCGCTGCGTTGCTGCAGGACGCGCTTTCCCGCGTCCAACAGGCCGCGCAGCTTGCCGGTGGCAAAGCGTTGGTCTGCCAAGCGATCGACGATCGCGCCAAATCTTTCTATCTTCATCAGGGCTGGAGCTTGTCTCCCCTCGATCCGATGCTGCTCATGGTCCCACTCCGATGAACGAATTGGCCGGCTCCCCCACCATCCTCTTGAGCACCCCCGCCGTCTTCTGCATCAACGGCGTCGCCCGCTTGCTGGTCGGCGTGACCAGGCACAGCGTGCTCTGGATGTCCGCCTTCGCGAACGGCGTGGTGACCAGACGCTCCGGCTTCTCGTAGATCTGCAGCGCGTCCTCGCCCAAGGCCGCGTGGCCGATGCCGGCCGCGACGCAGTCCAGGATCGCGGGGACGCTGGCCACCTCCCAGCGCACGTCCAGTGGCACCCCCGCCATGGCCGCCGCCTGCTCCATCAGCGCGCGGAAGATGTGCCCCCGCTGCGGCATCACCAGCGGATAGCGGGACAGCTGCGCCAAGGTCGGCGGCCGCGTCGGCGCCTGGTCCTTCGGGCTGACGAGGCACAGCCGCTCGCGTCGCAGCGGCAGGATCTCCAGCGCCGGCACGGGCTCGGGGTTGTAGACCAGCGCCAGGTCCGTGCGGCCGGTCAGCAGCCACTCGGTCAGGTGCACCGAGAACCCCTCCATGATCGTCAGCCGTGCCTGCGGCATCTCCGCCTGGAAGGCCCGGATCAGCGCCAGCGTGTGCAGCCGCGCCAGCGTCGGCGGCATCGCGATGGTGATCTGCCCCACCGGCTCGCTGCGGCGCGCCCGCAGGTCGTCCTTCGCATGGCTGACCAGGTTCAGGATGTCCTGCCCGTGCTGCAGCAGGCGCCGCCCCGCCTCGGTCAGTGCCACGCCGCGGCCGTTGCGCAGCAACAGCGTCTCGTGCAGCTCCGTCTCCAGCGCCCGCACCTGCCGGCTCAACGCCGGCTGCGCCACTCCCAGCACCATGGCGGCCTTGCTGAAGCTGCCGTGCTCCGCCACGTGGACGAAGGTTTCCAGTTGGGTCAGGTTCATGCGGTGCATGCTCTCATGAGCCGGCATGGCCCCGCATCCGTGTCATGCCGGATCGGAATAGCAGCTAGTGCAACCCAGAACTGGTGAGCCCGGCCCGTCGGGACCAGAATCCGCCCCACTCGACCGCTTCCTGACCGCCCCGTGATCGCACCCCTCGCCGGCCTTTCCTCGATGGCCACCCGCGCCCTGCTGGCGGAACTGTCCGCGGCGTTCACCGCCGCGCAGGGCCTGGAGCTGCGCATCGAATCGATCGGCGGCATGGACGCCGCCCGGCGGGTCGAGGCGGGCGAGGCGCTGGACCTGGTCGTGCTCGCCGCGGACGCGATGGAGCGGCTGCTGGACGCCGGTCACCTGCGCGCCGGTTCGCTGCGTCCGATCGCCGACTCGCCGATGTTCATCGCGTCGCCGCAAGACCATGCCCGCCCCGCCGTCGACACCGCCGACGCGCTGCGGCAAGCCCTGCTCGGCGCGCGGGGCATCGGCTACTCCACGGGTCCCAGCGGCCAGGCCTTGCTCAAGCTGCTCGAGGACTGGGGCCTTCGCAACGCCCTCGCCGACCGCCTGCGGCAGTCGCCCGCGGGTGTGCCCGTGGCGAAGATGGTCGCGCAGGGTGATGTCGACCTCGGCTTCCAGCAACTGAGCGAGCTGCTGGGCCATGGCGGCCTCACGATCCTCGGCCCGATGCCCCCGGGGCTGGAGACCGTCACCCGCTTCACCGCCGCCGTCGCCACCACCAGCGCCGAGCCCGCGACCGCGCAGCGGGTGGTCGACGATTTCGCCTCCGCCCGCCACGACGCGCTGCGTCGCAGGCTGGGTCTCGCTTCGCCGGCCGTCTGAACGTGAGGCGCGCCGGGCGATGTCCGTTCCCTGATTCCTATTCCCTGATTCCTATTCCCTGCTCCCCCAGAAGGAGGAACCCGCCATGTACGAACTCGGCGTCGTCTACCGCAACATCACCCGCGCCGACCGCATCGCCGCCGATGCGCTCCGCCACTTCGGCGCCGCCACCGTTCATGAAGCGCTGGGCCGCGTGGGCCTGCTCAAGCCCTGCATGCGGCCGATCCAGTCGGGCGTCGCGGTCTCCGGGACCGCGGTCACGGTCCTGCTGCAGCCCGGCGACAACTGGATGCTGCACGTGGCCGCCGAACAGATCCGCGAGGGCGACATCGTCGTCGCCGGCGTCACCGCCGAATGCGGCGACGGCTACTTCGGCGACCTGCTCGCGACCTCGTTCAAGGCGCGGGGCGCCCGTGCGCTGATCATCGACGGCGGCGTGCGCGATGTGCGCACGCTCAACGAGATGGGCTTCCCCGTATGGAGCCGATGCATCTCCGCCAAGGGCACGATCAAGGCGACGCCGGGCTCGGTGAACATCCCGGTGGTCTGCGCCGGCGCACTGGTCCATCCCGGCGACGTCATCGTCGCCGACGACGACGGCATCGTCTGCGTGCCGGCGGCGATGGCGCAGAAGACCCTCGACGCCGCCGCCGCCCGCGAGGCCAACGAGGGCGCGAAGCGCGAGCAGTTCGCGGCCGGCGTGCTCGGCCTGGACATGTACAAGATGCGCGAGCCGCTGGCCAAGGCCGGCCTGCGCTACATCGACTGATGCAATCCTGCCGCAGTACCCCCTGGAACTAGCACGCAGCAGGTCCCACCCTTTCGAGCGACCCGCCTCGCAGAAGTCGCCAACAACAAGAGATCGACGGAGACAACGACGATGACTGCCTTCACCGCCACGCCGGATTCCAGCACCGGGGTTCCGTACTGCCACCGCCGCTGGCCCTCACCCCTGCCCTCTCCCGCAAGCGGGAGAGGGAGCAAGACGAGCTTCGCCGCCACCCTCGTCCGGACGGGGCAAGGCCTGACCCTGGCGATGCTGCTGCTCGGCGCCGCACTGCCGCGTCTGGCCGCCGCCCAGGCCAGCGCGCCGGCGGCTCGGGCCGCGGACTGGCCGACCAAGCCGGTGCGCATCATCACGCCCTTCCCGGCCGGCGCCGGTCCTGAGACGGTGGCCCGCGTCGTCGCCGAGAAGCTCTCGAAGAAGTGGGGCAAGCCGGTGATCGTCGAGAACAAGCCCGGCGCCAACGGCTTCATCGCGATCGACGCCTTCAAGCGCGGCGCGTCCGACGGCCACGACCTGATCCAGCTGGACAACGTCCACCTGGTCGTCTACCCGCACCTGTTCAAGAGGCTGCCTTACGACCCGGTCAAGGACTTCGACCCGATCGCGCCGCTGTTCAAGACCT
This sequence comes from uncultured Burkholderiales bacterium, assembly GCA_966211105.1. Lineage (GTDB taxonomy): Bacteria > Pseudomonadota > Gammaproteobacteria > Burkholderiales > Burkholderiaceae_C > Roseateles. The sequence continues at coordinate 6,702 of CBIHMU010000102.1, read as the reverse complement.
ATTTCTTCGTCGGCGTGCCGGCCAACAGCAAGTACAAGACCGTCGGCGACATCGTGGCCGACGCCCGGGCCCATCCCAACGCGCTGAACTACGGCTCGTGGTCGATCGGCAACCCGGTGCACCTGGGCGCGGCCCAGCTCGAGGCCATGACCCGCACGCAGATGACGCACGTGGTCTACAAGGAGACGACGATGCTCTACACCGCCGTGGCCAACGGCGAACTGAACTTCGCGCTCGGCTCGATGGCCACGGCCGGTCCGCTGCAGCGCGCCGGCAAGATCCGCTTCATCGCGGTCACCGGGCCGAAGCGCCATCCGGCCTTCCCGGACCTGCCCACCGTCAGCGAGTCCGGCGGCCCCGCCGGCTACGAGGTCACCGGCTGGACCACGATCGCGGCGCCGCGCGGCCTGCCCAAGGCGGTGCAGGAGAAGATCCAGCGCGACATCGAGGCCGCCCTGGCCGAGCCCGACATCCGCGAGCGCTACGCCACCTTCGGCTACGACGTCTTCCCGACGACGAAGGAGCAGTACCAAACCTTCATCGCCAGCGAATCCGCCAAGTACGCCGACCTGATCAAGCGACTTAACCTCTCGTTGGACTGACATGAGCGCCGCCGTCCCCCCGACCCCGTCGCCATCGCAATCGCCATCGCAGTCGCAATCGCCATCGAAATCGCCCGCGGGCGCGTCGCCGGCGACACCGGCCGCGGCGCCGCGCATCGGCCTCGTCGGCTACGGTGAGGTCGGCCGGATCCTGGCGGAGGACCTGCGCGCCGCCGGCATCGCCGTCAGCGCCTACGACCTGAAGCTGGCGTCCCCGTCGAGCGACGCCGACATCATGCGCGTGCACGCGGTCGAGTTCGGCGTCGAGCTCGGCGCGTCCGCGACGACGGTGGCGACGCCCGCCGACCTGGTGATCAGCGCGGTGACCGCCAGCCAGACGCTGGACGCGGCGCGCGCCGCCGCCGCCGGGCTGAGGCCGGGCACCTTCGTGCTCGACTTCAACTCGGCCTCGCCCAAGGTCAAGCGCGCGGCGGCCGACGCGGTGCACGCGGCCGGCGGCCGCTACGTCGAGGGCGCCGTCATGACCAGCGTCCCGCCTCACCGCCTCCGCGTGCCGCTGCTGCTCGGCGGACCGCATGCGCCGGCTGCCGAGCCGCTGCTGCGGCAGCTGGGCTTCGTGCCCACGCTCGGCAGTGCGGAGATCGGCGTCGTCAGCGCGACCAAGATGTGCCGCAGCGTGATGATCAAGGGGCTGGAAGCGATGGTCATCGAGAGCCTCACCTCGGCGCGCCATTACGGCGTGGAGGACGCGGTGCTCGCGTCGCTGAAGGAGACCTTCCCCGGCATCGACTGGGAGAAGCAGACCGCCTACTTCTTCCAGCGCGTGATCCAGCACGGACGCCGTCGCAGCGAGGAGGTGCGCGAAGTCGCCGAGACCGTGCGTGATGCCGGCCTCACGCCGTGGAGCGCCGAAGGCACCGCCGAACGCCAGGCCTGGATGGCCGACCTGGCCGAGGACGGCGTGTTCGGCCGGCGCGGCGACGCCGAGTTCGGCCGCAGCCCGGACTGGCGCACCGAGGCCGACCGGCTGCTGGCTCATCTGGCCAAGCCTCCATGCTGATGCTGCAGAAGGACCCACGATGACGCTCCTTACCTCCGGCGGCTTCGACAAGACCCCGGGCTGGCTCGACTGGCATGCCGACCCGTCGACGCCGCGCTTCCGGCTGCCCGATGGCGCCGTCGATGCGCACTGCCATGTCTTCGGCCCCGGCGCCGAGTTCCCCTACGCGCCCGAGCGCAAGTACACGCCCTGCGACGCGGGCAAGGCGCAGCTCTTCGCCTTGCGAGACCGGTTGGGCTTCAGCCGCAACGTCGTCGTGCAGGCCACCTGCCACGGCGACGACAACCGCGCCATGGTCGACGCCTGCCGCGCCTCCGGCGGCCGCGCGCGCGGCGTCGCGACCGTGCGCCGCGGCATCACCGACGGGCAGCTGCAGGATCTGCACGACGCCGGCGTGCGCGGCGTGCGTTTCAACTTCGTCAAGCGGCTCGTCGACTTCACGCCGCGCGACGAGCTGATGGAGATCGCGCAGCGCGTGAAGGCGCTGGGCTGGCACGTCGTCGTCTACTTCGAGGCGCCCGACCTGCCGGAACTCTGGGACTTCTTCAGCGCGCTGCCGACCACCGTCGTCGTCGACCACATGGGGCGTCCCGACGTCACGAAGCCGGTGGACGGCCCGGCGTTCGCGCTGTTCCTGCGCTTCCTGCGCGAGCACCCGTTCATCTGGACCAAGGTCACCTGCCCCGAGCGTCTCTCCGTGGCCGGGCCGCCCGCCTTGAACGGCGAGCCCGAGCCGTATCGGGACGTGATCCCGTTCGCGCGGCGCGTGGTGGAGGCATTTCCCGACCGCGTGCTCTGGGGCACGGACTGGCCCCACCCCAACCTGAAGGACCACATGCCCGACGACGGCCTGCTGGTCGACGTGATCCCGCGCATCGCGCCCACCGCCGAGCTGCGCCAGCGGCTGCTGGTGGACAACCCGATGCGGCTCTACTGGCCCGAGGCCATCCGCTGATGGAGACCGCCATGCCGATCGACAAACCCTACCAGGACATCCCCGGCACCACCGTCTTCGACGCCGACCAGGCGCGCAAGGGCTACTGGCTCAACCAGTTCTGCATGTCGCTGATGAAGGCCGAGAACCGCGAACGCTTCAAGGCCGGCGAGCGCGCCTACCTGGATGAATGGGCGATGACCGAGGCGCAGAAGGAGGCCGTGCTGGCACGCGACCTGAACCAGTGCATCCGGCTGGGCGGCAACATCTACTTCCTGGCCAAGATCGGCGCGACCGACGGCCGCAGCTACCAGCAGATGGCCGCCGGCATGACCGGCATGAGCGAGGCGGACTACCGCGACATGATGCTGGCCGGCGGCCGCCGGCCCGACGGCACGCCGCGCCGGGCGCCGGTCGCCGCGGACCTGGCCGCCGATGCGCGCGACGCGACGCAGGGCGACACGCGCCAGGACACGCGCCAGGACACGAAGGGAACCCCTCGATGAGCATGCATGCGCGTATCACCGCGTCCGTCTACACCTCGCACGTGCCGGCGATCGGCGTCGCGATGGACCAGGGGCGCACGCAGGACCCGTACTGGTCGCCGCTGTTCGCCGGCTACGCGCCCTCGCGCCGCTGGATGGACGCCAACCGGCCGGACGCGATCGTGCTGGTCTACAACGACCATGCCAACGCCTTCAGCCTGGACATCATCCCGACCTTCGCGCTCGGCACCGCGGACCGCTACGAGCCCGCCGACGAGGGCTGGGGGCCGCGCGCGGTGCCGCCGGTGCACGGCCACGGCGAGCTCGCGGCCCACATCGCGCAGAGCGTCATCCAGCAGGACTTCGACCTGACGCTGATCAACCGCATGGCGGTCGACCATGGGCTCACGGTGCCGCTGTCGCTGATGTTCGGCGAGCAGGACGCTGGCGCGCCCGGCTGGCCGGTGCCCGTGATCCCGCTGGCGGTGAACGTCGTGCAGTACCCGGTGCCGTCGGGCCGGCGCTGCCTGCAGCTCGGCCAGGCGATCCGCCGCGCGGTGGAGAGCTTCGACTCGCCGCTGAAGGTCCAGGTCTGGGGCACCGGCGGGATGAGCCACCAGTTGCAGGGGCCGCGCGCCGGCCTGATCAACCGCGAGTGGGACAACGCCTGGATGGACCGCCTGATCGCCGATCCGCGCGGCCTGTCGGAGATGCCTCACCTCGACTATGTGCGCGAAGCCGGCTCCGAAGGCATCGAGCTGGTGATGTGGCTGATCGCCCGCGGCGCGATGGCCGATCTGGCCGACCACGGCGAGCACGGCCAGACGGCAGGCGCTCCCGCGCCGCGCGTCGCGCATCGCTTCTATCACGTGCCCGCGTCCAACACGGCCGTGGGTCATCTGATCCTCGAGAACCCTTGATCTTCCCCGACCCCGGCGACATGACGCGCCCTCGACCCTCCGGAGACTCCATGACCGCACCGATCCGCATTGCCCTGGCTGGCGCCGGCGCCTTCGGGCAGAAGCACCTGGACGCGCTCCAGCACATCCACGGCGTCGAGGTCGTGTCGCTGGTCAGCCGCGATCTCGACAAGACGCGCGAGACCGCCGCGAAGTACGGCATCGGCCACGCGACGACCCAGCTCGACGAGGCGCTCGCCCGCGACGACGTCGACGCCGTCATCCTGTGCACGCCGACGCAGCTGCACGCGAGCCAGGCGCTGGCCTGCCTGGACGCCGGCAAGCACGTGCAGGTCGAGATCCCGCTCTGCGACGTGCTCGCCGACGGCGAGGCCGTCGTGCGTCGCCAGCGCGAGACCGGCCGGGTGGCGATGTGCGGCCACACCCGCCGCTTCAACCCCAGCCACCAGTGGATCCGCCACCGCATCGCAGCCGGCGAGTTCAACATCCAGCAGATGGATGTCCAGACCTATTTCTTCCGCCGCACCAACACCAACGCGCTGGGCCAGGCGCGCAGCTGGACCGACCACCTGCTGTGGCACCACGCCGCACACACGGTGGACCTCTTCGCCTGGCAGTGCGGCAGCCCGGTCGTGCGGGCGAACGCGCTGCAGGGGCCGATCCACCCGACGCTGGGCATCGCGATGGACATGAGCCTCCAGCTGCAGGCCGCCAACGGGGCGATCTGCACGCTGTCGCTGTCCTTCAACAACGACGGGCCGCTGGGCACCTTCTTCCGCTACATCGGCGACACCGGCACCTACCTGGCCCGCTACGACGACCTGGTCACCGGCCGGGACGAGACGGTCGACGTCAGCCGGGTGGCGGTCTCGATGAACGGCATCGAGCTGCAGGACCGCGAGTTCATCGCGGCCATCCGCGAAGGCCGCGAGCCCGAGGCCAGCGTCGCGCAGGTCCTGCCCTGCTATCAGGTGCTGGCCGGACTGGAGCGTCAGCTGCGCGGCGGGTGAGGCGCTCAGATCACCGCGTTCGACGCGTGCGCCGGCAGGACCGGCGAATCGGGCGGCACCGGCTGGCCGATCGCCAGCAGCGCGCAGCTGGCACTCGATGGATCGAGAAAATCAGCCCTGATGTAGGTGACGAGGCCATCATTGAACTGGCTGCTCGGGAGGTCGAGCGGATCGCCGCCGCAGTCGAATGCGACGCGCACGGTATCGAGGCTGGCGCTGTCGGGGTCATACCGGGCGAGCACGTGCTCGTCCTGCGACACGACTTCCACCAGGATCGTGCCCTCGAAGTTGCGTGAGCGGACCTCCGAGTCGCTGTCCAGGATGCCGAGATCCAGGACCCGGGAGGACGCGGAGTCCGCCGGCGCCGGGTCGGTGATCGTCGAGGAGGCGCTCGTCAAGGCGCCTGCGGCATCGCCGGTGTCGGCGCCCGACAGCGTGGCGTGCAGCTGACCCCACCCCCACTGGACGAACTGCGTCACCGGCGCCCACCAGTCGGTGGTGTCCGCGGCGGTCATCGCCCCTGAAGTCGACGCCACGGGATCGACAACTGTCTGGCCATTCATCTCGATTCCTTTCAACGACCGGTCGGGCCGGTCTCCGAGGGACAGGAAGACGCGGAACACCTTGCGGCGCGTTCCGCGGCGGCAGACAGGTGCCCGCCGCTTCCGCCTTGGTGGGCGCGCGGCGACGGGGCGTTTGCCAACCCGCCGACGCGGTTAGGATGACCGCTTCGCCTGCGTGCCTCCGATGGACCGACCGCCCCTCTACGCCCCCCGCTCACTGACGCGACTGGCCCTGTGGCTCGCGGCGGCCAACCTCGTCATCGCCGCGGCGATCGTGACGGCCACCTGGCTGGCCCTGCAGGCCGGGCGCGCGTCCGACCTGACCCGCGCCCGCGAGACCACCGAGAACCTGGCCGCCAGCCTGAGCATCGAGATCGGCGCCGAACTCAAGCAGGTGGACAACGCGCTGGAGACGCTCGCGCTGCAGTTCCGGCGCACGGCCGGCGACACGGACCAGGTCCGGCGCGCAATGGAACGCGCCCTCGCCGACCAGCGCAGCCTGCTGCCGCAGGTCGACGCGATCCGGATCACCGACGCGCGGGGCCAGGTCGTCTACGGCCTGACCGGCGGGGAAGGCGCGCTCAATGTCGGCGACCGCGACTACTTCCAGCGCGCCCGCGACGGCAACGACAACGGCAACGGCAACGGCAACGAGGCGGTCATCTCCGAACCCTTGTTCGGCCGGGTCCAGCACAAGTGGGGCATCGTCGTCTCGCGGCCGCTGACGCACGACGACGGCAGCTTCGCCGGCGTGGTCTACACGACGCTGTCGACGGAACACTTCATCGAGAGCTTCAAGGGCCTCACCATCGGGACGGAGGGCGCGATCTCGCTGCGCACACGCAGCCAGCGGCTGATCGCGCGCTACTCGGCCACCGAGCCGCACTCGATCCGCGGCGTCGGCGACGTGATCGTGTCCGAGGACCTGATGCGCAAGATCGCCGCCAACCCGCAGCAGGGCTGGTACATGACGCGGACCAAGCTCGACAACATCGAGCGCATCACCTGCTACCGCCAGGTGCGGGGTTATCCGCTGACGATCTTCACCGGTTCGAGCACGGCGGAGTTCCTGGCCGCCTGGCGCGGCGAGGTGGTGCAGCAGGCGGCGCTGGCCGGCGTGGTCATCCTGACGGTGCTGGGCTGCTCGGTGCTGGTCTTCCTGCAGCA
>CBIHMU010000101.1:0-19807 GCA_966211105.1 uncultured Burkholderiales bacterium | reverse complement strand
GCGCGTGGCGAAGGTCTCTTCCTTGGCCTTGAAGTCCGGCAGGTTGGTCGCCTTGTTCTTGTCCGCCCAGGTCTTGCTCATGATGCGGAAGTCGACGAACTGGCGCAGCAGGATGGGATTGGGCGCGGCAAGGATCACGTCGATGGTGTGGCTGTCGACCTTCCTGATCTCGGTGACGCCGGCCACGAACGGGTGCATCGTGCCGACCGGCTGCTTGATGCGCTGGAACGAGAACACCACGTCGTCCGCGGTGAACGGCGAGCCGTCGTGGAACTTCACACCCTTGCGCAGCTCGAAGCGGACCTGCGTCGGGCTGACCTGCGTCCACTTGGTGGCCAGCGAGGGCTCGACCTGGTACTGGCGGTCGTAGCGCGTCAGGCCCTCATAGGCGTGTTGCGTGATCGCGTTCGTGGTGCTGTGGTTCTGCGAGTGCGGATCCAGCGTCAGCACGTCGTTCTGCGCGGCCCAGCGCAGCGGGGCCGCCTGGGCGGTGCCTGCCACCGCCGCGAGGGCGGCGAGGCACAGGGCGGTGAGAGCGGTACGAGCGGTACGAGCGGATCGGATCGATCCGGAGTGATTCCTCGACATGAGCGGTAGCTCCCTTGGCAACGTCGTTAAGCAAACGTGAAGTCGCCTGGATGCTAGCCGCCGGGGCCGCCGCCGGGAGGCCGGTCCACCCTGGGGATTGCCCCAAGGACGGACCGGAAAATCCAGCCGCCGAGGAAGGACATCCGGATTCCGCGTGACGCGGTTCCGGGCACGCGCTCACTTGATCGTCGTGAACCGCGCTTCCGGGCGGTCGTTGGAGCGGTGCAGCGTCTGCAGGTTGGCGCGCATCGCCCACGGGCGCACCTGATGGTGCAGGGGGATGAAGAGGTACTGGTCGCGCGTGCGCACCAGGGCGTCGCGCAACAGCGCGTTGCGCTTGGGGATGTCGATCTCGCTCTTGGCGGCGTCGATCAGCTTGTCGAGCGCCGGATCGCTGACCTTGGAGAAGTTGAAGCTGCCGTCCGCGCCGCCGCTGCGGGTGCGCGCCAGCGCCTGCAGCGAGTAGAGCGCGTCCATCGTCGACACGCCCCAGCCCAGCATGTACAGCGGCGCCTCGAAGCGCTGGAACAACTGGCTGTGCTGCGACATCGGCTGCGCGGTCAGCCGCGCGGTGACGCCGATCTTGCTCCACATCGAGACCACGGCCAGGCAGACCTTCTCGTCGTTGACGTAGCGGTTGTTGGGGCAGTTCAGCGGCAGCTCGAAGCCGTTCGGATAGCCGGCGTCGGCGAGCAGCTGCTTGGCGCGGACCAGGTCCGGCTTGGCGGGCCTGTCCAGCGCGGCGTCGTAGCCGTTGACGCCGGGCGGGACCATCAGCGACGCCGGCACCGACATGCCGCGCATGATGCTGCGCTTGATCGCCTCGCGGTCGATCGCGATGGACAGCGCCTCCCGCACGCGGATGTCCTTGAAGGGGTTCTTGCCCTTGACCGAGGCGCCGCGCAGCTCGTCGCTGCCCAGGTCCATCGCGAAGAAGATGGTGCGGGTCTCGGGGCCCTCGATCGACTTGAGCTTCGCGTCGGCCTTCACCGCGGCGACGTCCTGGGTCGGGACCTCGGTGAGCAGGTCCACGTCGCCCGACGTGAGCGCCGCGACGCGCGTGGGATCGGACTTGATGGGGATGTAGCTGACCTCGGTGATGTTGCCCTTGTTCCTGTCCCACCAGGTCTTGTTGATCGTCATCGAGATCTTCTGGTCGGGCTGCCAGGAGACGATCTCGTAGGGGCCGGTGCCGTCGGTGTGGCGGCTGGCGTAGTTCTCGTCCTTGGCCTTGTAGTCGGCCATCTGTGTCGCCTTGTTCTTCTCCGCCCAGACCTTGCTCATGATCCGGAAGTCGACCAGGTTGCGCAGCAGGATGGGCTGCGGCGATTCCAGGATCAGGTCGACGGTGAAGTCGTCGATCTTCCTGATCTCCTTGATGCCGGTGACGTAGATCTGCATCGTGCCCTGCGGCTGGCGGATGCGGTCGAAACTGAAGATCACGTCGTCCGCGGTGAACGGCGAGCCGTCGTGGAACTTCACGCCCTTGCGCAGCTCGAAGCGGACCTGCGTCGGGCTGATCGGGGTCCACTTCGTGGCCAGGCAGGGCTCGACCTCCCACCGCTCGTTGTACCGGGTCAGGCCCTCGTAGGCATGCTGCAGGATGGCGCTGGTGGTCGTGTGGTCCTGCGAGTGCGGGTCCAGCGTCAGCACGTCGTTCTGGGCGGCCCAGCGGAGCGCCACGGCCTGCGCGCCGGGCGCGGCGGCGATCGCGCCGAAGGCGAGGGCCACGGTGAGCGCCAGGCGGGCGCGGGCGAAGCGGGACGCGGTCGGGACGCGGACGGTCGGGCGGTGGGACATGGACGGACTCCGATGAAGCCTGGTCAGGCGGTGCTCACCCCATGCTATGCCCGGCGGGGCCAGGCGTTGCTTAGCGCTTCTCCGGGGATGGGGGCCCAGCCGTCGGCGGCGCGGGCGCCGGTGCGGTCGTCGTCGGTTCGAGGTCGGCGTCGCAGCCGATGCCGGCGGCGATCAGGCGACGCGCGTAGCGGCGGATCAGGCGATTGACGAGGCCATCGGGCCCGAGGGTTCGCAAGCCGACATAGCGCGACGGGTGCACCAGCATGCCGCATTGGTATCGACCGCCGTCCCCAGACCATTGCAGCGCGCGGCAGGCGCCTTCGCGCTTCAGGCTCACCAGCATCCCGAGCGGGCAGGGCTCGGCGAGGCAGCACACGCCGCAGCCGTTGCAGGGGTCGCCGACGGCGGGTTTGGGTGGCGCTTCCGGATGGATCCAGACCACGCTGCCTGATCGAGAGGACATGCACCACTGTAGACGGGGTTGAAGCGCGCTTCTCACGGGTGCATTACGTAGACTCGGCCTCTCCCTTACCGGGGAAGACCTTACCGAGGAAGACCTATGAAGAAGTTCTCTCTGAAACTGCTGGTGCTCGCCGCCGGCTTCGCCGCCCTGGGCGCCCACGCGCAGGAGCGTGTCCGCATCGGCTTCATGAGCCCGGTCACCGGTCCGCAGGCCGGCTACGGCATCGACAACCGCGACGGCGCGGCGCTCGCCATCAAGGAACTGAACGCCAAGGGCGTGAAGGTGGGCGGCAAGCCGGTCGTGTTCGAACTCGACGTCAACGACGACGTGGCCGATCCGCGCCAGGGCGTGCAGGTCGCCCAGGCACTGGTCGACAAGAAGATCAGGTTCGTGCTCGGCCCCTACAACTCGGGCGTGACCATGCCGGCCTCGCGCGTGTTCTCCGACGGCGGCGTGATCGTGCTGACCGTCGCGTCCAACCCGCGCATCACGCAGCAGCCGAACCAGTCCAACCTGTTCCGCATCGGCGCGACCGACAACCAGCTCGGCGCGAAGATGGCCGTCTACGCGGCGCAGGACCTGAAGGTGAAGACGGTCGCGGTCATCGACGACCGCACCGCCTATGGCCAGGGGGTCGCGCAGGAGTTCACCGCCCAGGCGGCCAAGCTCGGCATCAAGGTCGTGTCCAAGGAATTCACCAACGACAAGGCCACGGACTTCAGCAGCATCCTCACCGCGGTGAAGGCCGCCAAGCCCGACGCCGTGTTCTACGGCGGCTACTCGGCGCAGGGCGGTCCGATGCTGCGCCAGATGCGCGGGCTCGGCATCACGGTGCCGCTGCTGGGCGGCGACGGCATCTGCTCGTCGGAGACGGCCACGCTGTCGCAGATCGCGACCGACCTGAACACGTACTGCACGCAGGGCGGCGCGCTGATCGACCGCAGCGCCAAGGGCAAGCAGTTCCTGGACAAGTACAAGGCCGAGTTCAAGCGCGATCCGCTGACCTACGCGGCGTCCTTCTACGACGGCGCCTACCTGCTGGCCGGCGCCATCGAGGCGACGCAGTCCACCGATCCGAAGAAGGTCGGCGAACACCTGGCGAAGTCCACCTACGCCGGCGTGGCCGGCGAATACGCCTACGACGACAAGCACGACCTCAAGTCGTCCGCCGTCACGGTGTTCACGCTCAAGGGCAAGGATGTCGTGCCGCTGAAGAGCCTCTAAGCAAAAAGCCCCTTCCCGGGAGGGAAGGGGCCTTGTGGCTGGGTATGCCGGTGTCAGGTCTTGACGCCCAGCTCCCGCAGCCGCTCTTCCAGATACTCATGGGCGGTGTAGCGATCCGACAGGACCACGTCCTCGCGCGGATGCAGGAACAACGGCAGCGAGACGCGGCTCTTCTTCGCGCCCTCGCCGGTCGGATTGACCACGCGGTGCTGCGTCGACGGGTAATAGCCCTGCGACGCTTCCTGCAGCATGTCGCCGATGTTGATGATCAGCATGCCGAAATCACCCGGGACGTCGACCCACGCGCCGTCCTTGCCCTGCACCTGCAGACCGGGCTCGTTGGCCGCCGGCAGGATCGTCAGCAGGTTGATGTCGCCGTGCGCCGCCGCGCGCAGCGAACCCGCCGGCTCGTTGCCGGTCAGCGGCGGATACCGCAGCACGCGCAGCAGCGTGTGCCGGCTGTCCTTGATCATGTTGGACAGCGGTTCGCGATAGTTCTTCGCGATGTCGGCCGGCGTGTGCTTCTCCACCCACGACAGCAGCTCCGCCGCCAGGTCGTTGGCGATGCGGTAGTAGCGCATCGCGTCGTCCTTCAGCGACGCCGGGATCCTTCCCCACGGGTAGATGTGGAAGTACTCCTTGATGTCCTTCTGCGTGTGGCCCTTGGCGGTCTCCGAGATCTCGGTGGAGAAATAGCCGTCCTGCGTCTCCTTGGAGAACGCCAGTTCGTGCTTCTCGGTCCCGTTGAAATAGCCGAGCCAGTCGGCGTAGATCTTCTCGACCAGGTCCTGGGGCAGGGGGTGGTTCACCAGGACGCCGAAGCCTGTCTCGTGCAGGGAGCGGGTGAATTGCTCGGCCGCATCCGCGGCGCGGTAGTCGACGACTCGAACTTGCATGTGGGATCTCCTGTGTCCCGGGCAGTCCGCCATTCAATGTCGGGGCGGTACGCCAACCCGCAGTCTACTGCGTCGAGTTCCCTGCTCGCAAACGTTTGTGAGTTGTTGGCGGGGGGCGAGGCGGGGTGACGGTCCGTGCGCTCGTTCCCGGTCGGTAACAGGTGCACAAGAAGTGGGCGATCCCGCAACAGCACGGGTTCCAGCGTGGTGCTACAGTCCTGCGCTTGTGACTTCAGGTCCTTCCCGTACCCCTTTTCTGGCAACAGCAAAGGCGGGTCGCAATCCGCCAACCGGTCAAGCCGTGTCGCGGAAGGTTCATAACCAGCCGATAGCTCCGGAAGCCGGGGCAGAGGTGAGCGAAAGATGATGCAGCAATACAGCTCGAACTCCTACCTGTTCGGGGGCAATGCTCCCTACGTCGAGGAGATGTACGAGCAGTACCTCGACAACCCGGGCGCCGTGCCCGACAACTGGCGCGCCTACTTCGACGCGCTGCAGCACGTCCCCGCGGTGGACGGCAGCGACAAGCGGGATGTGCCCCACGCCCCCGTCGTCGAATCCTTCGCGCAACGCGCCAAGGCCAACGCGCTCAACAACAAGGTGTCCTCCGCCGAGCTAGAAGTGGCCGGCAAGCAGGTGCACGTCCAGTCGCTGATCGCCGCGTACCGCACGCTGGGCTCGCGCTGGGCCGACCTGGACCCGTTGAAGCGCACCGAACGCGCCAAGATCGCGGAACTGGAACCCTCGTCCTACGGCCTCACCGAAGCCGACATGGACCGGACCTTCAGCGCGACCAACACCTATTTCACCAAGGCCGAGCGCATGACCCTGCGCGAGATCGTGCAGGCCCTGCGTGACACCTACTGCGGCTCCGTCGGCGCCGAGTTCATGCATGTCACCGAGCCGACCGAGAAGCGCTGGTGGCAGGAGCGCCTCGAAGCGATCCGCAGCAAGCCGACCTACACGGCCGAGAAGAAGCAGCAGATCCTGGAGCGCCTGACGGCCGCCGAAGGCCTGGAGCGCTACCTGCACACGAAGTACGTCGGCCAGAAGCGTTTCTCGCTGGAAGGCGGCGAGAGCTTCATCGTCTCGATGGACGAGCTGGTGAAGTGCGCCGGCGCGCGCGGCGTGCAGGAGATCGTGATCGGCATGGCCCACCGCGGCCGCCTGAACGTGCTGGTGAACACCCTGGGCAAGATGCCCAAGGACCTGTTCGCCGAGTTCGACCACACCGCCCCTGAGGACCTGCCGTCCGGCGACGTGAAGTACCACCAGGGCTTCTCCAGCGACGTGACCACCCCCGGCGGCCCCGTCCACCTGAGCCTGGCCTTCAACCCGTCGCACCTGGAGATCGTGAACCCGGTCGTCGAGGGCTCGGTCAAGGCGCGCATGGACCGCCGCGGCGACAAGACCGGCGAGCAGGTGCTGCCCGTGCTGGTGCACGGCGACGCGGCCTTCGCCGGCCAGGGCGTCGTGATGGAGACGCTGGCGCTGGCGCAGACGCGCGGCTACTACACCGGCGGCACCGTCCACATCGTCATCAACAACCAGATCGGCTTCACCACCAGCGATCCGCGCGACACGCGCTCCACGCTGTACTGCTCCGACGTCGTCAAGATGATCGAGGCCCCGGTGCTGCACGTGAACGGCGACGATCCGGAAGCGGTCGTGCTGTGCACGCAGCTGGCGCTGGACTACCGCCAGCAGTTCAAGAAGGACGTCGTCGTCGACATCGTCTGCTTCCGCAAGCTGGGCCACAACGAGCAGGACACGCCCGCGCTGACGCAGCCGCTGATGTACAAGACCATCGCCAAGCACCCGGGCACCCGCAAGCTGTACGGCGAGAAGCTGGTGGCCCAGGGCGTGCTGGACGCCGAAGGTCCGGACGGCATGGTCAAGGCCTTCCGCGCCGCGATGGACGAAGGCCGCCACACCGTCGACCCGGTGCTGACCAACTTCAAGAGCAAGTACGCGACCGACTGGACCCCGTTCCTCGGCAAGAAGTGGACCGACAGCTGCGACACCGCGCTGCCGGTGGCCGAATGGAAGCGCCTGGCCGAGAAGGTCACGACGCTGCCCGGCGGCTTCAAGGCCCACACGCTGGTGGAGAAGGTCATCGCCGACCGCGCCGCCATGGGTCGCGGCGACATCAACGTCGACTGGGGCATGGGCGAGCACATGGCCTTCGCCTCGCTGGTGGCTTCGGGCTACCCGATCCGCCTGTCCGGTGAAGACTGCGGCCGCGGCACGTTCACCCACCGCCATGCGGTGCTGCACGACCAGAACCGAGAGCGCTTCGACGAAGGCATCTACATCCCGCTGCAGAACGTCGCGGAAGGCCAGGCCCCGTTCGTCGTGATCGACTCGATCCTGTCGGAAGAGGCGGTGCTGGGCTTCGAATACGGTTACGCCGCCGCCGACCCGCACACGCTGACCATCTGGGAAGCGCAGTTCGGCGACTTCGTGAACGGCGCGCAGGTCGTGATCGACCAGTTCATCGCCTCGGGCGAAGTGAAGTGGGGCCGCTCCAACGGCCTGACGCTGATGCTGCCGCACGGCTATGAAGGCCAGGGCCCGGAGCACAGCTCGGCCCGCCTGGAGCGCTTCATGCAGCTGGCCGCCGACAACAACATGCAGATCGTCCAGCCGACGACGGCGTCGCAGATCTTCCATCTGCTGCGTCGCCAGATGCTGCGCATGTTCCGCAAGCCGCTGGTCATCCTGACGCCCAAGTCGCTGCTGCGCGCCAAGGACGCCACGTCCCCGGTCAGCGAGTTCACCAAGGGTGAGTTCCGCACCGTCATCGGCGAGACCAGCGCCGAGATCGACGCCGGCAAGGTCAAGCGCGTGATCGCCTGCTCCGGCAAGGTGGCCTACGACCTGATCAAGGCCCGCGGCGACAAGAAGGACGTCGCGATCATCCGCGTGGAACAGCTGTACCCGTTCCCGCACAAGGCGTTCGCGGCCGAGCTGAAGAAGTACCCCAACCTGGCCGAGATCGTGTGGTGCCAGGACGAGCCGCAGAACCAGGGCGCCTGGTTCTTCGTGCAGCACTACATCCACGAGAACATGGCCGACGGCCAGAAGCTCGGTTACGCGGGCCGTCCCGCCTCGGCCTCGCCGGCCGTCGGCTACGCCCACCTGCACCAGGAGCAGCAGAAGGCGCTGCTGGAGCAGGCCTTCGGCAAGCTGAAGGGTTTCGTGCTGACCAAGTGAGTCATTGCGGACGCCGCGCGCCGCAATGACACCGGCGCCGGGGACGGGCACACGCTCCCCGGCGGCCGGCAGGCGCAAGGCTCCGGTTTACTGAAAAACCGAGAGAACAAACATCATGGCAATCGTTGAAGTCAAAGTCCCCCAGCTGTCCGAATCGGTCGCCGAAGCGACCCTGCTCCAGTGGAAGAAGAAGCCCGGCGACGCCGTGGCCATCGATGAGATCCTGATCGAGATCGAGACCGACAAGGTCGTGCTCGAAGTGCCGGCGCCGTCCGCCGGCGTGCTGTCCGAACTGGTCGTCGGCGACGGCGGTACCGTCACGTCGGACCAGGTCATCGCCAAGATCGATTCGGAAGGCAAGGCCGGCGCCGCCGCTCCGGCCGCCGCCGCTGCGCCGGCACCCGCCGCTGCAGCGGCCGCCCCCGCCGCCGCCGCCGCCTCGTCGGACAGCAAGGCCGGCGTCGCGATGCCCGCCGCCGCGAAGATCATGGCCGACAACAACCTGGCCGCCGGCTCGGTGGCCGGCACCGGCAAGGATGGCCGCGTGACCAAGGGCGACGTGCTGGGCGCGATCGAAGGCGGCGCCAAGCCGGCTGCGATCCCCGCGCCGGTGCAGGCTCCGGCCGCTCCCGCCAAGGCGCCGCTGCAGGCCGTCGCCGCGCCGGTGTCCTCCGCCAACCTGGGCGACCGCCCGGAACAGCGCGTGCCGATGAGCCGCCTGCGCGCCCGCATCGCCGAGCGCCTGCTGCAATCGCAGTCGACCAACGCCATCCTGACCACGTTCAACGAAGTGAACATGGCCCCGGTGATGGAGCTGCGCAAGAAGTTCCAGGACAGCTTCACCAAGGAACACGGCACGAAGCTGGGCTTCATGAGCTTCTTCGTGAAGGCCGCCGTGCACGCGCTGAAGAAGTACCCGGTGCTGAACGCCTCGGTCGACGGCAACGACATCGTCTACCACGGCTACTTCGACATCGGCATCGCCGTCGGTTCGCCGCGCGGCCTGGTCGTGCCCATCCTGCGCAATGCGGACCAGATGAGCTTCGCCGACATCGAGAAGAAGATCGCCGAGTTCGGCAAGAAGGCCCAGGAAGGCAAGCTCGGCATCGAAGAGATGACCGGCGGCACCTTCTCGATCTCCAACGGCGGCACCTTCGGTTCGATGCTGTCGACGCCGATCATCAACCCGCCGCAATCGGCCATCCTGGGCGTGCACGCGACCAAGGACCGCGCCGTCGTCGAGAACGGCCAGATCGTGATCCGTCCGATCAACTACCTGGCGATGTCCTACGACCACCGCATCATCGACGGCCGCGAAGCCGTGCTGGGTCTGGTCGCGATGAAGGACGCGCTGGAAGATCCCTCGCGCCTGCTGTTCGACATCTAAGCCAAGGACGATCACGACATGAGCAAGCAATTCGACGTCGTCGTCATCGGCGGCGGTCCCGGCGGCTACATCGCGGCGATCCGCGCGGCGCAACTGGGCTTCAACACGGCCTGCATCGACGAGTGGAAGAACGACAAGGGCGGTCCCGCCCTGGGCGGCACCTGCACCAACGTCGGCTGCATCCCGTCCAAGGCCCTGCTGCAGTCCAGCGAGCACTTCGAGCACGCCGGCCACGGCTTCGCCGACCACGGCATCTCGATGAACGACCTGAAGATCGACATCGCCAAGATGATCGGTCGCAAGGACACCGTCGTGAAGCAGAACAACGACGGCGTGCAGTACCTGTTCAAGAAGAACAAGGTCACGTTCTTCCACGGCCGCGGCTCGTTCGTGGCGGCGAAGGACGGCGCTTACGAGCTGAAGGTCGCCGGCGCTGCTGAAGAGACCGTCACGGCCAAGCACGTGATCGTCGCCACCGGCTCCAACGCCCGCCAGCTGCCGGGTGCCCCGTTCGACGAGACCAACATCCTGTCGAACGACGGCGCGCTGCGCATCCCGGCCGTGCCGAAGAAGCTGGGCGTGATCGGCTCCGGCGTCATCGGCCTGGAAATGGGCTCGGTGTGGCGCCGCCTGGGCGCGGAAGTGACGATCCTGGAAGCGCTGCCCGCCTTCCTGGGCGCCGCTGACGAGTCCGTCGCCAAGGAGGCCGCCAAGGTCTTCAAGAAGCAGGGCCTGAACATCGAGCTGGGCGTGAAGATCACGGCCGTCGAGAACGGCAAGGACGGCGTGGCCGTGAAGTACACGGATGCCAAGGGCGGCGAGCAGACGCTGGCGGTCGACAAGCTGATCGTCTCGATCGGCCGCACGGCCAACACCATCGGCCTGAATCCGGAAGCCGTCGGCCTGAAGCTCGATGATCGCGGCGCCGTGATCGTCGACGACGAGTGCAAGACCAACCTGCCCAACGTGTGGGCCATCGGCGACGTCGTGCGCGGCCCGATGCTGGCGCACAAGGCCGAGGAAGAAGGCGTTGCCGTGGCCGAGCGCATCGCCGGCCAGCACGGCCACGTCAACTTCAACACGATCCCGTGGGTCATCTACACCAGCCCCGAGATCGCGTGGGTCGGCAAGACCGAGCAGCAGCTGAAGGCGGACGGCGTGGCCTACAAGGCGGGCCAGTTCCCGTTCCTGGCCAACGGCCGCGCCCGCGCGCTGGGCGACACGACCGGCTTCGTCAAGTTCCTGGCCGACGCCAAGACCGACGAGATCCTGGGCGTGCACATCATCGGCCCGATGGCCTCGGAGCTGATCGCCGAGTCCGTGGTCGCGATGGAGTTCAAGGCCTCGGCCGAGGACATCGCCCGCATCTGCCACGCGCACCCGTCGCTGAGCGAAGCGACCAAGGAAGCGGCCCTGGCCATCGACAAGCGCACGCTGAACTTCTGAGCTCCGGCTCGAAGCGCATCGGACGCATGAACAAGGGGCGGCGAGGAGTCGCCCCTTTTTTCTTGTCCCTTCTTCTTGTCCTTCTGTTCCCGCGTTGAGATGAACGCCGCCCGCACCACCATCGCATGACCACCGTCACCGAGCTCTATCACCAGACCCTCGCCGAACGCGGCTACACCGCCGACGCGGCGCAGCTGCGCGCCGTCGCCTCGCTGCAGCGCTGCCAGGACGAGTGGGCCGACTACAAGGCGCGACGCTCGAACGCGGTGACCAAGTTCCTGGTCCGCCCGCCGCTGCCGCGCGGCGTCTACATGTTCGGCGGCGTGGGTCGCGGCAAGAGCTTCCTGATGGACTGCTTCTTCCAGGCCGTGCCGCTGACGCGCAAGACCCGGCTGCACTTCCACGAGTTCATGCGCGAGGTGCACCGCGAGCTGCAGGAGCTCAAGGGCATCCAGGATCCGCTGGACGAGCTCGGCAAGCGCATCGCACGGCGCTTCCGGCTGATCTGCTTCGACGAGTTCCACGTCGCCGACGTCACCGACGCGATGATCCTGTACCGGCTGCTGGATGCGCTGTTCAAGAACCGCGTATCGATCGTGACGACGTCCAACTTCCATCCCGACGGGCTCTATCCGAACGGCCTGCACCGCGACCGCATCCTGCCGGCCATCGAGCTGCTGAAGGCGAATCTGGAAGTCATCAATGTCGACAACGGCACCGACTACCGGCAGCGCTCGCTCGAGCATGTCGAGCTCTATCACACGCCGCTGAACGATCAGACCGAGCAGGCGCTGACGGCGGCCTTCGAGTCGCTCGCCGAGGCGCGCGACGAAGACCCGATCCTGCACATCGAACACCGCGAGATCCGGTCCCGGCGCCGCGCCGGCGGGGTGGTGTGGTTCGACTTCTCGGAACTCTGCGGCGGGCCGCGCTCGCAGAACGACTACCTCGAGCTGGCGACGCAGTTCCACACGGTCATCCTGTCCAAGGTGCCGGCGATGCCGCCACGGCTGGCCAGTGAGGCGCGCCGTTTCACCCTGCTGGTCGACGTGCTGTACGACCGGCGCGTGAAGCTGATCATCTCCGCGGCCGTGCCGGCGGAGCAGCTCTACACCGAGGGGCCGCTGGCCCACGAGTTCCCGCGCACCGTGTCGCGGCTGCAGGAGATGCAGTCGAAGGAATACCTGGAACTGGAGCGCCGCGACGTCGACACGCGGCTGACCTGAAGCCGGTGGCTCCGCGTCAGCCGCCTTCATCCGCCTCTGTGGCCGCCCCTTCCCCCCGGAGAGGGGTGTAGGGAAGTCACGGGCCGCATGTCACCGGAACGGGCGTCGCCGGATGCGATGATCGCGTCCATGACTTTCCGCTCCGTCCTTGTTCTCCTGCCGCTGGCGCTGTCGGGCGCGGCCGTCTCGACGGCCGTCTGCGCGGCGGAGATGACCCGCGCCGAGATCGGTGCCGCCCGCGCCCGCATCGAACGGACCTACCAGGACAAGGTGCGCGAGTGCAACCAGCGTTTCGTCGTCACCGGCTGCCTGGAGGACGCCCGCGAGGAGCGCGTCCGGCAGCTGCGGCCGCTGGATCACGCGGAACATCAGGTCAATGCCGAAGAGCGCCAGCGCCGCGGCGCCGCCGCGCGCGAGCGTGTCCAGCAGAACGAGCGCGAGGCGGCCAAGGACGAGGCTCGTCGGAAGACCGAATCGGTGCGTGAAGCCGCCCAGCCGGCGTCGGCGCCGGTGGTGCCCGGCGCGCGGACGCCACGGGCCAATCCCGAGCTCCACCAGCGCCGCGAGGCGAGGCTGGATGCCGAAGCGAAGGCCGACGCGGCCCAGCGTCGCGAAGCGGCCGCGGAGCGCCAGCGCAAGGCGCTGGACCGCCAGAGAAAGGCCGGCGAGCAGCAGGCGAAGTCGGCGCAGAAAGCTGCTTCCGCGGCGTCCGCGCCGGTCGGCAAGAACACCAAGCCGCCCGCGGCGCATCTGCCGACGCCGTCGGCGTCCGACATCCGCGCGCTGCCCAGACCTTGATTATTCGAGCGGATCCACCCGCACGATCGCCAGCGACAGGTTGTCGCCGGTGCCCTTGGCGCGCTGGCGCGCCTTGTTGACCAGCAGTTCCGCGCCGTCGCGCGGCGGCAGGCTGTGCATCACCGTGCCCAGTTCGGCCGGCGAGAAGTAGTGCCACAGGCCGTCGCTGCAGCACATGAGCGTGTCGCCGTGCTCCAGGTGCTCGATGAAGGATTCGACCGGCGTCGGCTCCTGCACCGTGCCCAGGCAGGCGGTCAGCAGGTTGGACTGGGGATGGACCAGGGCCTCGTCCTCGGTGATCTGGCCCTCGTCGACCAGACGCTGCACGTAGGACTGGTCCAGCGAGCGCGTCACCATGTTGGGACCGCGGAAGTGGTAGATGCGGGAGTCGCCGGTGTGGATCCAGTAGCAGCGCCGGTCGGCCGTCAGCAGGTAGGCCGCGAGGGTGCTGTGCGGTTCCTCCTCGGCCGAGATCGCCGTCAGGCGGATCATCAGGTGGGCTTCCGAGACGATCTGGCGCAGCAGTTCGGATTCGTCCTCCTCGCCGGGCACGAAACGCTCGAACAGCTGCTGGGCGGTGAGGATGACCTGGTCGGCGGCTTTGCGGCCGCCGCTCTTGCCGCCCATGCCGTCGGCGACGATGCCGAGGACGCAGCCGCTCTGTCTGGGATGGGCGATGACCTGGACCTGATCCTGCTGGTACAGGCGATCGCCGCGATGGATGCCGGTGGCGGCGCTGAGGCGATAGCCTGGGATGTTGCGACTCATCCCAAAACTATAATCGTGCCGCCCGGCTTCCCGGTCGGGTGGTTCCCCGTTTATGGATGAACAACTTCACTCTCCCGCGCGCCGTCTGATTGAACTTCGCATCGCGCATGCGGAGTTGGATGGCCGCATCGACGCCTTGATGGGCGTCCCGCGCGCAGACGTTGTCGTGGAGATCCATCCGGCCCCGGCGCTCGCTGCACTCGCGATCGATCCGACGCACGACGGCAGGCTGGCGATGTCGTCCGTCGACGAATTGACCCTGCGCCGTCTCAAGAAGCAACGCCTGGCCCTGCGCGACGAGATCGCGCGGCTTGAACGGGCCAGCGACCCCGATGAGCCCGCCTGATCGTCACGACTCCGCCATCAGCGACGCGACCGAGCACCTCACCGAGGATTCGACCGACGACCTGATGGCCGAGGCGCCCTGGGGCGCGGCCGAGGCGTCGCCGGCGCTGGCGGCCTCGCGTGCGCGCGCCGCCGCCGAGGAGCTCCGTCCGGGCGAGTTGGAACAGTCGGTGATCGCCGCGTTCGACACGGGCGGACCGCTGTCGCGACATGGTCCCGGTTATGCCCCTCGCGAGCCCCAGCAGCGCATGGCGCTGGCTGTCGCGCAGGCGATCGCCGCACGCGACACGCTGGTCGTCGAAGCGGGGACAGGCGTGGGCAAGACCTTCGCGTACCTGGTGCCGGCGCTGCTCAGCGGCGGCCGCACGCTCATCAGCACGGCGACGAAAAGCCTGCAGGATCAGCTCTTCATGCGCGACCTGCCGCGCCTGCTGGACACCTTCGCGCTGCCGCTGCGCGCCGCGCTGCTGAAAGGGCGGGGGAGTTACCTCTGCTTGCATCGGCTGCAGCAGGCGCGCCACAGTGCCGAGCTGCCGGACCGGCGCGCCGTCGCCCAGCTCGCGCGCATCGAGCGCTGGGCGATGACGACCCACACCGGCGACTTCGCCGAGATCGACGGCATGGACGAGCGGTCGCCGGTGATCCCGATCGTCAGCTCGACGCGCGACAACTGCCTGGGCACCGACTGCCCGTCGTACCGCGATTGCCACGTCGTGAAGGCGCGGCGCGAGGCGATGGAGGCGGACCTCGTCGTCGTCAACCACCACCTGTTCTTCGCCGACCTGGTGCTGCGCGACAGCGGCGTCGCGGAGCTGCTGCCCAGCGTGGAGGTGGCGATCTTCGACGAAGCCCACCAGCTGCCCGAAGCCGGCCTGAACTTCCTCGGTCGCCTGCTGGGCAGCGCGCAGCTGTTCGACTTCGGACGCGACATGCTCGCGCAGGGCCTGGCGCATGCGCGCGGGCTGCAGGAGTGGCAGGCGATCTCCGGCGGTGTCGAGCGCGCGGCGCGCGCCTTGCGGCTGGCCTGCGCCGGCGGACGTGAGCTGCGCGGCGTGCTCAAGCTGCGCTGGAGCGAGTGTTCGGGTCGGACCGATTTCGAGGACGCGCTGGTGCAGGTGACGCAGGCGATCGAGCTCAGCGTGGAGGCCCTGGCGACGGTGATGGAAGTCGGACCGGACCTCGTGCGTCTGCACGAGCGCGCGGTCGAGCTCTACAAGACGGCGCAGCTGTTCGCGCGGGCGCCGGATCCCGGCGCGGTGCGCTGGGTCGATGTCGGCACCCACCAGGTCCGCCTGATGGAATCGCCGCTGGACATCCGTGAAGCGATGCAGGAAGCGCTCGCCAGCTCGCCCAAGGCCTGGGTGTTCACCTCGGCGACGCTGGGCGAGGACGAGGCGCTGACCTGGTTCACCGAACCTGCCGGGCTCGCTGAGGCGCGCACGCTGCGCGTCGGCAGCCCCTTCGACTATGCGTCGCACGCGCGGCTCTACGTGCCCAAACACTTCCCGAAGCCTTCGGAGCCCGATCACGGGGAATCGGTGGGTTGGCTAGGCGCGCGCCTGGCGGCGCGGCTTGGCGGACGCACCTTCATCCTGACGACGACGCTGCGCCAATTGCAGACGGTGGCCGACGTGCTGCGCCAGCGCTTCGAGGAAGGCGGCCATCGCATTGAGGTGCTGGTGCAGGGCACGATGCCCAAACGGCAGCTGCTGCAGCAGTTCGTCGACCAGCCCGCGTCGGTGCTGGTCGGCTCGGCCAGCTTCTGGGAAGGCATCGACGTGCCCGGCGACGCCTTGCAATGCGTGCTCATCGACAAGCTGCCGTTCCCTCCGCCGAACGATCCGCTGGTCGAGGCTCGCGTCGCGCGGCTGGAATCCGAGGGCCGCAACCCGTTCATGGAGTACTTCGTCGCCGAGGCCGCGATCGCGCTGAAGCAGGGCGCCGGGCGACTGATCCGCACCGAGACCGACCGCGGTCTGCTGGTCGTCTGCGATCCGCGCCTGGCGGGCTCGCACTACGGCAAGCGCCTGCGCGAGGCGCTCCCGCCGATGACCCAGGTGCCGGACGAAACGACGGCGCAGGCCTGGCTCGCCGAACTGAAGGCGTCACACGACGAGTGACGCGCATGCGCATCCCCGCCATGGCGCGGTCCTGAAACGAAGAAGCCCGCTCAAGAGCGGGCTTCGTTCATCCGATGCGAGGGCGACGGCTTACCAGATCTGCCACCACGCCTTGTCCTTCGGCTTCGCCTTTCCGGTGGTCAGGTAGTAGCTGTCCGGGAAGCTCGCCTGCAACACACGGCGGCTGTCATCGCGCAGCTGCTCCAGGCCGAGCTTGTCATAGCTCTGCACCATCAGGAACAGTGCTTCTTCCAGCGCCGGGGCGTTCTGGAACTCCATCAACGCGGCCTGACCGCGGTTCGCCGCCGCCAGGTAGGCGCCGCGGTTGTAGTAGTAGCGCGCCACATGCACCTCGTAGGCCGCGAGGCTGTTGGTGATGTAGTCGATGCGGATGCGGCCGTCCTCGGAATACTTCGATTCCGGGAACTGCTCGACCAGCTGCCTGAACGCCTGCATCGAGTCGCGCGCGGCCTGCTGGTCGCGCTCGCTGATGTCCTGGCGGGCGATGCGGCCGAACAGGCCGAGGTCGTCGTTGAAGTTGACCAGGCCCTTCATGTACAGCGCGTAGTCCAGCGCCGGGCTCGACGGGTTGAGCTTGATGAAGCGGTCCAGCACCGTCACGGCCTGCACGCGCTCGCCGCTCTTGTAGTTCGCCCAGGCCAGGTCCAGCTGCGCCTGCTGGCCCAGCGTGGTGCCCGCGGCGCGGCCTTCGATGCGTTCCAGCGTCTTGATCGCCCGGTCGTAGGAGCCGGAGAGCATGTCCTCCTTGGCCTCTGCGTACAATTTCTCCAGGTTGGCCTGGGAATTCGGGTCCTCCTTGGGGGCCGACGAACAGGCGGCCAGCCCCAGCACGGCAGCCGTCGCGGCGGTCATCGCCGCGCAGCGCCACACGGCGCGCCAGGAGCCGGACGCTTCAGAAGAATCCGCGGTCCGGCGGCGCAACACCCGAGTCTCGATCATGGTCCACAGGGCGCGCGCCACGGCGGCCCTCATCTGAAATTGGAGCGGCGATTATATGGTTCAGGTCGGTCACGACCCGGCGGCGCAGGACGGGCTTTACCCGGGTGAGGAACCCGGGCGGTCGCCTGCGCCTGCGGCCCTCCCGGAAGGCGTCGACGACGCCCAGGACGTCGGCATCGACACGCCCGAGCGGCGCAGCGCCGAGGCCGGCCGCGACGAAATCGCGCTGCGCCTGGACAAATGGCTGGTGCAACTGGCGCCGGAGTTCTCGCGCAGCCATCTGCAGGGGCTCATCGAGCGCGGCTGCGTCACGCTCGACGGGCAGCGCGTGACCCACGCGTCGCGCAAGCCCCGGCTGGGGCAGACGCTGGTCGTCGACCTGGTCCCGACCGAGGAGGCGCTGGCCTTCCGCGCCGAGCCGCTCGATCTCGACATCGTCTTCGAGGACGAGCACCTGCTCGCGGTCAACAAGCCGGCCGGCCTGGTCGTCCATCCGGCGGCGGGCAACTGGTCCGGCACGCTGATGAACGGGCTGCTCGCGCATCACGCGAAGGCGGCGACGCTGCCGCGCGCGGGCATCGTGCACCGGCTGGACAAGGACACCTCGGGGCTGATGGTCGTGGGCAAGACGCTGCCGGCGGTCACCGCCCTGATGCGGATGATCGCGGCGCGCGACGTGCATCGCGAGTACCTCGCGCTGGTGCATGGCCGCACGCCCGACGAATGGATCGTCGACGCGCCGATCGGCCGCGATCCGCAGTCGCGCACGCGCATGGCCGTGGTCGGCGGCGGCAAGCCGGCGCGCACCGACTTCTTCAAGCTGGCCGAGGGCGAGTGGCAGGACGCGCGCGGCTTGAGCCGGACGGTCTCCGCGCTGCACTGCGTGCTGCATTCGGGCCGCACGCACCAGATCCGCGTCCATGCCGCGCATCGCGGGCATGCGCTGGTGTCGGACGCGCTCTACGGCGGCGCCGAGGCGCTGGGCGTGCCGCGCCAGGCGCTGCATGCGGCGCGGCTCGGTTTCGCGCACCCCCTCACCGGCGAGGCGATGCGCTTCGAAGCCCCGTTGCCGGACGATCTGGCGTCGGCTTGGCGGGTCGCGGGTTTGCCCGATCCAGCGTTCTGAGAGGAGTGCGTGCGCTCGCGCTACAATGCGTCCCATTACTTGCGCTGACACCGACGTGAAGAGCGTGCGCAAGGCGGCGACGGGCTGGCAGTTGACCCCGTTCGCAGCGCTGGCCGCGCACCGACGCGGCGCCCCACTGACCGGCCGGATCCACCCACTGAGCGGCGGCCGTTGGAGCACAGAGCTCCCAAGCAAGCAGATCGAATCCGTCCGGCGCGGCCCGTTGCCGCTGTCGGCGCCCAAGATGGCGACACACACCGATTTGACCGGTCACGAGGCCGGCGTCATGAATTGAGCCCATGCCGAGCGCATGCTGATCCGATGCTGATCCGATGCTGATCCGATGCTGATCCGATGCTGATCCGATGAATACGCAGGAGGCCAAGCGTGTCCTGGAGACGGCGCTGCTGTGTGCGCAGGCGCCGCTGACGCTGCGTGACATGCGTTCGCTGTTCGCGGAGGAACTCAACGGCGACAGCGTGCGGTCGCTGCTCGACGAGCTGCTGCGCGAATGGGAAGGGCGGGGTGTCGAGCTGGTGGCCTTGTCCTCCGGCTGGCGCTTCCAGAGCCGGCCCGAGATGCGCGAGCACCTGGACCGGCTGCATCCGGAGAAGCCGCCTAAGTATTCGCGGGCGGTGCTGGAGACGCTGGCGATCATCGCCTACCGTCAACCGGTGACCCGGGGCGACATCGAGGACATCCGCGGCGTGGTGGTGGCGACGCCCATCATCAAGCAGCTCGAGGACCGCGACTGGATCGAGGTCATCGGGCACCGCGAGGCGCCGGGACGCCCGGCGCTGTATGCGACGACGAAGCATTTCCTGGACGACCTGGGGCTGCATTCGCTGGAGCAGCTGCCGGCCTTGATCCAGGGCGGCGACCCGACGCCGATCGCCGGGGCGCTGCAGGCCTCGCTGCTCGAGGAGCCGCCCGGCGACGTGGTGGTCGAGATCGAGCCGGCTGAACCTCCGGCTGCCGGGGAGGCTGCGGAAGCCGTCGATACGACGGAAACCGCCGAGCCCGCTGAAACGAACCTGGCGACGCCCGAACCTTCGGACGCCGCCACTGAAGACGAATCCAAGCCGGTCGCCACGCGCGAACCGGGTGAAGAACCACAGGCTGGGGCTGTCAACCCCGAGCCCACTTGAGCGCCCCGGGAAGGGGCCGTGTCCACCGCTGACAAGGTGCAAGCCGACACATGAATTCCAACGATATCGACGATTCCAAGCCCGAGACGCTGACGACCGACCCGGCCGACGCGCCCGCGAAACCCAAGCGCACCCGCAAGGCTGCCGCGGCCCCGGCGGAGGCGACCGAACCGGCCGCCGCGCCGACGGCCGAGGACGCGCCCAAGCCGCGCGCACGTCGCAAGACGGCGGCCGCCGCCGAGGCGCCGGTCGAGGTGCCGGTCGAGGTGCCCGCCGCCGAAGCGGCGGAAGCGCCC
>CBIHMU010000100.1:0-19997 GCA_966211105.1 uncultured Burkholderiales bacterium | reverse complement strand
CTTCTTCGTCCAGGTCGCGGTAGGCGACGATTTCCGGATGGCGGAACAGGGCGTTGGCGTCGAAGTTGAACTTGGCGTCCAGGGCGATCAGGTTGCCCTTGGAATCGCAGTTCAGCGGGTTGATTTCAACCAGCGACGCGTCCGTGTCCATGTAGCACTTGTACAGCTTGGCGAACAGGTCGACGGCCTGGTCCACCGAAGCGCCGCTCAGGCCGATGGCCGCGGCGATCTTCTTCGACTGCTCGGTCGTGATGCCGGTCAGCGGGTCGATGTACTCGGTGATGATCTTCTCGGGCGTCGAGTGGGCGACTTCCTCGATGTCCATGCCGCCTTCGCTCGACGCGATGAAGGCCACCTTCTGCGTGCCGCGATCGGTCACCAGCGAGATGTACAGCTCGTTCTTGATGTCCGCGCCTTCTTCGATGTACAGGCGGCGGACCTTCTGGCCGACCGGGCCGGTCTGGTGCGTGACCAGCTGCATGCCCAGGATCTGCTCGGACAGCGCCTTCACGTCGTCCAGGCTCTTGCCCAGCTTGACGCCGCCGCCCTTGCCGCGACCGCCGGCGTGGATCTGCGCCTTGACCACCCAGACCGGGCCGCCCAGCTTCTGCGCGGCTTCGACCGCCTCTTGCACCGTGAACGCGGGAATGCCGCGCGGCACCGGCACGCCGAACTGGCGCAGGATTTCCTTGCCCTGGTACTCGTGAATCTTCATAGGGAGGTCTCGCTTGATGGATGAATCAGGAAGAAGCAGCCAGTGCCGCGGACGCTCCGCGGTGCCGGCGTGGAGAGGAGGTTTGCAACGCCGGATTCAGCCGGCCCCCCGCGGCAAGGAACCCGTCGTCGCGGCCATAGGACCGCGCGTCGACGGAGCGACGAAGGGGCGGTGGACGGCGCTCGGGGGAGGCGGAGGAAGACATAAAACCGATGCAAACACGCGAAAACACGCCCGCGGACGAACGCCGGCGGGCTGTTTTGCGAAGCCGAAAATGTAGCATGCTGCGTTGCATCAAGCCCTTGGCGCGGTTGAGACGCGCACTGCCGTAGGCTTGTCAGCGCGTCGCAAGGTGCTCGTGACGCACGGAGTTTCGTCGAGTTTCAGGGACTGTCGCTCTTTCAGGCGGCACGAGCGCTCGCCGGGCCGAGGGACAGCTCACTCCTCGAGGTCACTGCCCACCGCGACGCGCCGGACCGCCCGGCGCGCGAGGTCGGAACCAAATCCGCGCCCCACGAGGAAGCGCAGCCGCTTGGCCAGCGCCGCGGCATCCGCTGCCGGCCCCTCGCCGAACTTGCGTCGCAGCAGCTCGCAAGCCCGTTCCAGTTCGCCGGCCGCGAGCGTCGAACGCTGCTCCGCGTCCATCGAGAGCCCATGCTGCGCGAGCTCCTGCTCGATGCGCCTCTGGCCGAATCGTTGCGAGCGCACATGGATCCGGGACTCGACGAATCTCGACTCGTCGAGATACCCGTTGGCCTTGAGCCAGTCGAGGACCGCATCGACTTCGACGCTGGGACCCTGCGATTCGTCTTCATCCGGAAAAGCGCTCGAGTCCGCCGGGGTTTCGCCAGCCTCGGCCTGGCGATCACGCGCGATGCGCAGCAGCTTGCGCCGCAACTCCATGGCGCTGTGCTCCCGTTGCGCGAGCAGCGCCACCGCACGGGCCTTCAGCGACAGCGGCTGCGAGGCCCGGCCCCGCCGACCGTCTGGCGGGGTCATGCGACTGCCCCGCGCTTACTCGGCGTCGCTGCCGGGCGTCGCTCCCAGCAGCGGGACGCCCAGCGAATCGCGGATCTTGTTCTCGATCTCGACCGCCAGGTCCGCGTTCTCGCGCAGGAATTCGCGCGCGTTGTCCTTGCCCTGACCGATCTTCTCGCCGCCGTAGGCGTACCAGGAGCCAGCCTTCTCGACGATCTTGGCAGCCACGCCCATGTCGATGATTTCACCCTCGCGGCTGATGCCTTCGCCGTAGAGGATGTCGAACTCCGCCGTCTTGAACGGCGGCGCGACCTTGTTCTTGACGACCTTGACCTTGGTCTCGGAGCCGATGACTTCCTCGCCCTTCTTGATCGAGCCGATGCGGCGGATGTCCAGACGCACCGACGCGTAGAACTTCAGCGCATTGCCGCCGGTCGTCGTTTCCGGGCTGCCGAACATCACACCGATCTTCATGCGGATCTGGTTGATGAAGACGACGGTGCAGTTGGTCTTCTTGATGGTGGCGGTCAGCTTGCGCAGCGCCTGGCTCATCAGACGGGCCTGCAGGCCCGGCAGCGAGTCGCCCATTTCGCCTTCGAGTTCCGCCTTCGGCGTCAGCGCGGCCACCGAGTCGATGACGATCAGGTCGACCGAGCCGGAGCGCACCAGCGAGTCCACGATCTCCAGCGCCTGTTCACCGGTGTCGGGCTGACTGATCAGCAGTTCCTGCAGGTTGACGCCGAGCTTCTGTGCGTACTGGACGTCGAGCGCATGTTCCGCATCGATGAAGGCGCACACGCCGTCCAGCTTCTGCATCTGGGCGATGACCTGCAGCGTCAGCGTGGTCTTGCCGGAGGATTCCGGGCCGTAGATCTCGACCACGCGGCCGCGCGGCAGACCGCCGACGCCCAGCGCGATGTCCAAGCCCAGCGAGCCGGTGGAGACGACCTGGATGTCCTCGATCTTCTCGCCTTCGGCCAATCGCATGATGGAGCCCTTGCCGAACTGCTTTTCGATCTGGGCGAGGGCGGCCTGCAGGGCCTTGGCTTTTTCGGTGTTGGCGTTCTTGACGGGGGCGTCCATGCAATCTTCTCCTGTTGGCTGCGGCGGATTATGGCGCAATCTGTATATCTGTACAGTACTTTGTCGAGTCCGTCGGCCCGCTGTGAAGGGCCGTGGAAGGTCGATGGCGTCATCTTAGGCAGTCGCTGGCTCACAGGATGAGCCAGGCACCCGATTCCCGCTCTTTTCCCTCAGGGGTGGGAAGCGCCCTCATTCGAACCTGTCGCCGGCCTGACCCGACACCCCCGACGGTCGCCTTGGCGGACGCCTCGGAAACGCCTAGGGAACACCGACGGACCGCTCCCTAGAATGTCTCCATGACCAGAGGGGACGACACATGCGCATCTTGATCGCCGAAGACGACCAGGTCCTCGCCGATGGCCTGCTGCGCTCGTTGCGGGCGTCGGGCTGCGCGGTCGATCAGGTCGGCAGCGGCAGCGAGGCGGATGCGGCCCTCGCCTCGCATGAGTTCGATCTGCTGATCCTCGATCTGGGACTGCCCAAGCTGCACGGCCTCGAAGTGCTGAGACGCTTGCGCGCACGCGGCTCGGCCGTGCCGGTGCTGATCCTGACTGCGGCGGACAGCATCGAGGAACGCGTCAAGGGGCTGGACCTGGGCGCCGACGACTACATGGCCAAGCCGTTCTCGCTGCAGGAACTCGAAGCCCGCGTGCGCGCGCTGACGCGGCGCGGACTCGGCACCGCGTCGAGCGTGATCCGTCACGGTCCTTTGAGCTTCGACGCGACCGGCCGGGTCGCCTACATCAACGAGCAGATGGTGGAACTGTCGGCGCGGGAACTGTCGCTGCTGGAAGTCCTGCTGCAACGCGCCGGGCGCCTCGTGAGCAAGGACCAATTGGTCGAGCGTCTGTGCGAGTGGGGCGAGGAAGTCAGCAACAACGCGATCGAGGTCTACATCCATCGGTTGCGCAAGAAGATCGAGCAGGGGCCGATCCGCATCGCCACGGTACGCGGATTGGGCTATTGCCTTGAGAAGATTCCCGGCTGAGCTGCCGCATGGCGGCTGATTCCTCCGGCCACCGCTCGCTGTTCGGCGAGATCCTCGACTGGATGCTGGCCCCGCTGCTGGTCATCTGGCCGATCAGCGTCGCGTTGACCTGGCTGGTGGCGCAGGGCATCGCGAACAAGCCCTACGACCGCGAGCTCGACGAGATGGCGCGCACGCTCGGGCTCCAGGTGGTGACGGAACCCGCACCCGGTGACGCGGTCGCCAGGCGCGGCCGCTCGCGCTACGCGCTGGCGCCCGAGGCGGCCGCGCTGCTGCGCGCGGACGAGTCCGACACCGTCTACTACCAGGTCCTCGGCCTGCGCGGTGAACTGCTCAGCGGGGATGCACAACTGCCGGTCCCCGACGTGGAGCCGCCGATCGTCCCCTGGGAGGTCAACCGGCGCTTCGACGAAGTCAACAACGAGCCCGTGCGCATCTCCTACCTGTGGGTGGTGCCCGAGGGGATGGCGGGCAGCGACAAGATGATGCTGGTGCAGGTCGCGGAGACGCTGGGCAAGCGCTCACGCCTGACCAACGAGATCATCAAGGGCGTCATCCTCCCGCAGTTCGTGATCCTGCCGCTGGCGGTGCTGCTGGTGTGGCTGGCGCTGGCGCGAGGCATCGCGCCGCTGAACGATCTGCAGCGGCGCATCCGCTCGCGCGACAGCTCGGACCTGAGCCCCATCGACGAGCAGCGCATCCCGGACGAGGTCGCGCCGCTGGTGCAGGCCATCAACGACCTGCTCGAGCGCCTCGACCAGTCGATCCGCTCGCAGAAGCATTTCCTTGCGGACGCCGCGCATCAGTTGAAGACGCCGCTCGCCGGGCTGCGCACGCAGGCCGAGCTGGCGCAGCGCGAGATCGACGAAGGTCGCAGTTCTCCGGCAGAGCTGCGCCGCTCGCTGAAACAGATTGCCGTGTCGAGCCAGCGCGCGGCGCACATGGTCAACCAGCTGCTCGCGATGGCCCGCGCCGAGGACCAGGAGCACGCCGCGCGTCGCAGCGAGGTGAACCTGGCGGTGCTGGCGATCGAGACGGTGCGCGACTTCGTGCCGCGCGCGATGGAGAAGCGGCTGGACCTCGGCTACGAGGGACCGGAGGCGAGCCAGGCGGGTCTGCGCATCAACGGGCACCCCCTGCTCATCCGCGAGCTGATCCGCAACCTCGTCGACAACGCGCTGCTCTACACGCCCAGCGGCGGCACGGTCACCGTGCGCGTGGTCGAGGACCCGTTCGGACAGGTCTGCGTCCTTCAGGTCGAGGACTCGGGACCCGGCATCGTCGAGTCGGAACGCGAGCAGATCTTCCAGCCGTTCTACCGCGCGCTGGGCACGAACGTCGACGGCTCCGGCCTGGGCCTCGCGATCGTGCGCGAGATCGTCCAGCAGCATGAGGCCGAGATCGCGGTCGACGACACGCGGGCGCGCCGGCAGGCGGAGTCGGACGGCGTCGGACCCGGCGCGCGCTTCACGGTCCGGTTCGCGGCGCATCCGTTGTCGAGCGCCCCCGCTTGAGCGCCCCTGCCTGAGTGCCCTCGCCGCAATAAGCACGACAGGGGCGACCCGGTGCGCCGCCTGATCAGCGCTGCGTCCCGCCCCGGCTCTTGGCGATCGACATCAGCATCCCCAGCGACAGGCCCAGGGTCACCATCGCCGTTCCACCGTACGAGATGAATGGCAGCGGCACCCCCACCACGGGCAGGATGCCGGTCACCATCCCCATGTTCACGAACACGTAGGTGAAGAAGCTCAGCGTGATCGCCCCCGCGAGCAGTCTCGAGAACAGGGTCGGCGCCTCATGCGCGATCGCCAGTCCGCGCAGGATCAGCGCGGTGAAGCCGATCAGCAACCCCGCCGCTCCGATGAGTCCGAACTCCTCGCCGTAGGCGGCGAAGATGAAGTCGGTCGTCCGCTCCGGAATGAACTCCAGGTGCGTCTGTGTGCCCTTCATGAAGCCCTTGCCGGTCACGCCGCCCGAGCCGATCGCGATCTCGCCCTGGATGATGTGGAAGCCCTTGCCCAGCGGATCCTTCGTCGGGTCCAGCAGCGTGCAGACGCGGTCCTTCTGGTAGTCCTTCAGCACGACCCATTTCACGTCGGGCTGGCAGATCTGGTCCTCGCTGAAGACCAGCGCCGTGATGCCCGCGCCGGCCAGCACCATCGCCGGGATGATCAGCTTCCACGACAGCCCGGCGAAGAAGATCACGTACAGGCCCGCGCCCAGCACCAGCAGCGAGGTGCCGAGGTCCGGCTGCTTCGCGATCAGCCCGACCGGCACGACGAGCAGGATGAAGGCGGCAATGAAATCCGGCAGCCGGAGCTGGCCTTCGCGCTTCTGGAACCACCAGGCCAGCATCAGCGGCACGGCGATCTTCAGCAGCTCGGACGGCTGGATCTGCGTGCCGACATACAGCCAGCGCGTCGCGCCCTTTTTCGTGATGCCGAACAGCGCCACCGCGATCAGCAAGGTGACGCCGATGGCGTAGAGCGGCAACGCGAGCTGCATCAGCCGCTGCGGCGGCACCTGCGCGGTCACGAACAGCACGCCCATGGCCAGGGCCATGTTGCGCGCGTGATCGACGAAACGCGTGCCGTGGTCGTAGCCGGCCGAGTACATGCACATCAGACCCAGGCCCATGAGCCAGGCCATCGCGAGCAGCAGCGGGATGTCGAAACCCTGGAACAGCGGCTTCACCCGCTGCAGCAGGCTGGGTTTGCTGAAGACGGCGCTCATCGTGAGGCTCCCGGCGTGGGACGTGTGGCCGCCGCGGCGGAGCGCGTGGCGGATGCCGCCCGCACCGGCGCCGGGACGGGGGCCGCCGCGGGTGCGGGCGCCGACGCGGGCGCCGACGCTGCCGATGCGGCCGCCTCCGGCGCGCTGGCCGCGGCGTTGGGCAGCGGGATGTCTTCGACACGGCGCGGCGTGCCGATGGGCGCGCCGACCTGGCCGACCCGCACCTTGGCGATGTCCTCTTCGCTCGGGTAGGTGCCGGTGAGCACGTAGTCGTACACGCGTCGCGCGATCGGCGCCGCCGATTCGGAGCCGAAGCCCGCGTTCTCGACGATCAGCGCCACGGCGATCGTCGGCGCCTGGTACGGCGCGAACGAGATGTACAGCGAGTGGTCGCGCTTGCGCTCGTCCGCCTTGATGCTGCTGTAGGTCTGCCCGGCGCGCAGGCCGACCGCCTGGGCCGTGCCGGTCTTGCCGGCGCTCTGATACTGCGCGCCGGCGAACACCGCGCGCGACGTGCCTTCCAGCGTCACGTCATGCATCGCATTGCGGATCACGTCGACGTCCGCCTTGCGCAGCGCCAGCGGCTCGAGCGCATCGCTCGCGACGCGCCGCTGCGTGTGCTTGACGACGTCCTCGATCTCCCGCACCAGCCGCGGCCGGTAGCGCTCGCCGCCGCTGGACAGCGTCGACATCGCCGTCGCCAGCTGCAGCATCGTGAAGTTGTTGTAGCCCTGTCCGATACCCAGCGAAATCGTCTCGCCGGCGTACCACTTCTGCTGCTCCGGCCGCTTGTACGCGCGGCGCTTCCACTCGGTGCTGGGCAGGATGCCGGTCACCTCGCCCTGCAGGTCGATCTCGGTCTTGCGGCCGAAGCCGAAGGGCTCGAGCTGGTCGTGGATCATGTCCACGCCCATCTCGTTGGCCAGCGAATAGAAGTAGACGTTCGACGAGGTCACGATCGCCAGTCGCATGTCCTTCGGCCCCGCGCGGTCGCCGGTCGCGCTGCCGAACACCCGTCCGCCGAAGCTGTAGTTCAGGTTGTCCTGGATCACCACGTTGGCGGCGCGTTTGCCGGTATTCAGGGCGGCCATCGCCATGTAAGGCTTGAAGGTCGAACCCGGCGGATAGGTGCCGCGCAACGCGCGATTCAGCAGCGGCTTGTCGATGTCCTCGTTGAGCTCACGCCAGCTGTCGGCATCGATGCCGTCGACGAACAGGTTGGGATCGAAGCTCGGCTTGGACACGAAGGCCAGCACTTCGCCGTTGCGCGGATCCATCGCGACCAGCGCGCCGCGACGGTCGCCGAAGAGCCGCTCCACCAGCGCCTGCAGCTTGATGTCGACCGACAGGTGCAGCGTGTTGCCCGGCGTCGGCGGGCGGTTGCGCAGCCGGCGCACCGCGCGGCCGCCGGCGCTGGTCTCCATCTCCTCGAAGCCGGTCTGGCCGTGCAGTTCGCGCTCGTAGGCCTGCTCCAGCCCGAGCTTGCCGATGTATTCGGTGCCGCGGTAGTTGGCGACGTCCTCCTCGGACCAGTCGTCCATCGCCTTCTTCTCGGCCTGGTTGATGCGGCCGATGTAGCCCAGCATGTGCGCGCCGATGTCGCCCAGCGGGTAGCTGCGGAACAACCGCGCCTTGATGTCCACGCCCGGGAAACGGAAGCGCTGCGCGGCGAAGCGGGCGACCTCGGTGTCGGTCAGCTTCGTGCGGATCGGCAGCGACTCGAAGTTCTTGCTTTCCTCCATCAGGCGCTTGAAACGGCGACGGTCGCGCTGCTGGATCTCGATGACCGCGGACAACGCGTCGATCGTGCGCTCGAGGTCCGGAACCTTCGACGGCGTGATCTCCAGCGTGTAGGCCGAGTAGTTGCTCGCCAGCACCACGCCGTTGCGGTCGACGATCAGGCCGCGGTTCGGCACGATGGGGACGACCGAGACGCGGTTGGTCTCGGCGCGCTCGAGCAGCGTGTCGTGCTGCGTGATCTGCAGGTAGACGAGGCGCGCGACGAGCAGGCCGAAGCAGAACAGCACGAACGCGGCCGCGGCGAACAGCCGCAGCCGGAAGCGGCTCA
Organism: uncultured Burkholderiales bacterium; assembly: GCA_966211105.1. Taxonomy (GTDB): domain Bacteria; phylum Pseudomonadota; class Gammaproteobacteria; order Burkholderiales; family Burkholderiaceae_C; genus Roseateles. Next base: position 11,432 of record CBIHMU010000100.1, on the reverse strand, counting down.
GCTCCGCCTGGAGGTTCTTGATGACCGTCATCGCGAGCCTGTTCCCGGCACGCTCAGAGCGGGCGGTGCGCGTCGGGATCCGGCGCGCGACGCTGCGGTGCCAGCAGGAGCGCCGCCGTGATCGGCCACAACACCGCCTGCAACAGCGGGGCCAGGAGCAGGCTCCAGCCCGGCCACATGCCGCCGACCATCAGGCGGACGATCAACGCGATGGCCGTCGCGAGCACGAACAGCGGCAACACGTGCAGGGCCTGCGCGCCCAGCGTGAACCACAACAGGCGCCGATGCAGCGCGACCGCGCCGAAGGCGAGCAGGCTGTAGGCCAGCGCATGCTGGCCGAGCAGCGCGCCATGGTGGACGTCGATCATCAGGCCGAAGACGAAGGCCCAGCCGACGCCGACGCGGCGCGGCTGGTGCACGTTCCAGAACACCAGCACCAGCGCCAGCACGTCAGGCATCCAGGGCTGCCGTCCGACGGGAACCATGTCGATCAGCAGGCCGACGATGAGGCTGAACGCGATGAACAGGGGATTGGCGGGCAGCAGCAGCTGGCTCGCGCCGCGGGGCATGATCATCGGGTGCCTCCTTTCGGCGCAGACGCGGCCGAGGCGCGCGTGCGCGGCGGCCGGCTGGCGGCTTCGGCGGCGGCGGCGTTCGCCGCGCTGGCCGCTTCCTGCGCGGCTTCGGTGCGGGCCGACTCCTGGCCTTCCAGCGGCTCCAGCACCAGCACGTGACGCGCACTGTCGGGCTGCGCGATCGGCGCCAGGCCGACGCGCGCGAAGCTGGTGTCGCCGCGGCGTTCGACCTCGGCGACCTTCGCCACCGGCAGGCCCGGCGGATAGAGCCCGTCCAGGCCCGAGGTCGCGAGCGCGTCGCCGGGCTTGATGTCGGCGTTGGCGGCGATGAAGCGCAGCTCCATCACGCCGCGCTCACCGCCGTAGGCGACGCCGCGCTGCTGGGTGCGGGTGTTGAGCACCGGGATGGTGGCGTCGCGGTCGGTCAGCAGGGTCACTTCAGCGGAGAGCGGATAGACCCGCGTCACCTGCCCGAGCACGCCAGCATCATTGACCACCGGCGCGCCGAGCCGCACGCCGCCGTGGCCGCCGCGGTCGATGACGATGCGGCGCGAGAACGGATCCGGCGCCTCGTAGAGGACCTCGGCGGCGAGGCCTTTCACCGGCAGCGCCTCGCGCAGGTCGAGCAGCGCGCGCAGGCGCGTGTTCTCGGCCTGCAGCTGCGCCGCGCGGCTCAGGATGACCGCCTGGGAGGCGAGCTGCTGTCGGGCCTGGTTCTCGGCCTCGGTGGCCTTCTCCATGCCGCGGGCGTAGTCGCCGGCCTGCTCCCAGGCATCGACGGGCGCCAGCAGCGCGCGCTGCAGCGGATGCAGGGCGAGCGCCAACCCCGCGCGGGCAGGCGCCGTGACCTGGAAGCGGGAGTCCGCCACCATGAGGAACACCGCCAATGCCGCGCAGAAGGCCAGCTTCGTCAACGCGGACGGGCCTTCGCGGAACAGCGGCGGTGGATTGCGGTCGAGAGTGCCGAGAGGCATGGAGGTCTCAGCGAAGGAGATTCAACGCAAAGCGGCCGTCCGGGGCCGCATCCACTTATTCGTTCGTGAAGATCGAGCCCAGGCGTTCCATGCGCTCCAGGGCCATGCCGCAGCCGCGGACCACGCAGGTCAGCGGGTCTTCGGCCACGAGGACCGGCAGGCCGGTTTCCTCGGCCAGCAGCCGGTCCAGGTCGCGCAGCAGCGCGCCGCCGCCGGTCAGCATCATGCCGCGCTCGGCGATGTCGGCGCCCAGTTCCGGCGGGGTCTGCTCCAGCGCGTTCTTCACGGCCGAGACGATCTGGTTCAGCGGGTCGGTCAGCGCTTCCAGGATCTCGTTGGACGAGATCGTGAAGCTGCGCGGCACGCCTTCGCTGAGGTTGCGGCCCTTGACTTCCATCTCCTTGACCTCGGAGCCGGGGAAGGCCGAACCGATGTTCTTCTTGATGGACTCCGCCGTCGGCTCGCCGATCAGCATGCCGTAGTTGCGGCGGATGTAGTTGATGATGGCCTCGTCGAACTTGTCGCCGCCGACGCGGACCGAGCCCTTGTAGACCATGCCGCCCAGCGAGATCACGCCGACCTCGGTTGTGCCGCCGCCGATGTCGATGACCATCGAGCCCGACGCTTCCGACACCGGCAGGCCGGCGCCGATCGCGGCCGCCATCGGCTCCTCGATCAAGTAGACCTCCGAGGCGCCCGCGCCCAGCGCGGCGTCGCGGATGGCGCGCTTCTCGACCTGCGTGGAGCCGCAGGGGACGCAGATGATGATGCGGGGCGAGGGACGCAGCAGCTTGGTGTCGTGCACCATCTTGATGAACTGCTTGATCATCTGCTCCGTGACCACGAAGTCGGCGATCACGCCGTCCTTCATCGGGCGGATCGCCTCGATGTTGCCGGGCACCTTGCCCAGCATGGCCTTGGCTTCGTGGCCGACGGCCTGGATCGTCTTCTTGCCGTTGGGCCCGCCTTCATGGCGGATGGCGACGACGGACGGCTCGTCCAGCACCACGCCTTTTCCGCGGACGTAGATCAGCGTGTTGGCGGTGCCCAGGTCGATGGCGAGGTCGGTGGAGAAATAGCGGCGCAGGGAGGCGAACATGTGTGTAGGCAAGACCTGGACAAGACGCTTCGGCACCTGGAGCCGCCAGTCATCGTCGAACTACACGCAATCGGCGGCATTCGACGGCATCAAGCGGCGTTCGTCTGCGTTCTGTCCGGGCGGCTGCGATTCGGGGCGGTTCGTGTCGAGTAATCGCACGGACCGGCGGCGTCCGCGCGAGCGAGATTCCTTGCCATAAGGAACGAGGCTGCGCTGGCAGCCTCGGCTCATGGAGATAAGCGGGGATAATAACTGATCACCCCCTGGTTTGGCCCGTCTGCAAGCCTTCCGTCAGCGTTCGTCGAATGTTTCGCGCGCCCGGCGTCCCGCTTGTCCGACCGGCCCACGAGCACACCCCATGGCACTCACCCACGACGACGTCAGCCGCATCGCCAAACTGGCCCGGCTGCAACTTTCCGGCGACGAGCAGGCCGCCCTGCTGCCCCAGCTCAACGGCTTCTTCTCGATCGTCGAGCAGATGGGCGCGGTCGACACCAGCGGCGTCGATCCCCTCTACACGCCGCTGTCGGCGGTCCAGGAAGTGGCTTTGCGGCTGCGCGAGGACCGCGTCACCGAAACCGACCAGCGCGAGCTCAACCAGCGCAGCGCTCCCGCCGTCGAGGACGGCCTGTTCCTGGTCCCGAAAGTCATCGAATGACCCCGCCCCTCCACCACCTCGGCGTGGCCGAGCTCGGCCGCGCCTTGCGCGCCAAGACCGTCTCCAGCACCGAGCTGACGCAACATCTGCTTGCGCGTGTTGCCGCGACGAAGGATCTCGGCGCCTTCCTGCACATCGACGAAGCCTATGCGCTGTCCCGGGCCAGGGATGCCGACGCGCGGCTGGCGCAGGGCGAGGCCGGCGCGCTGATCGGCGTGCCGCTGGCGCACAAGGACATCTTCGTCACCCGCGACATGCCGACCACGGCCGGCTCGAAGATGCTCGCGGGTTACCTGAGCCCCTTCGACGCGACGGTCGTCGAGCGCCTGAACGCCGCCGGCACCGTCTCGCTGGGCAAGCTGAACTGCGACGAATTCGCGATGGGCTCCGCCAACGAGAACAGCGCCTACTTCAAGGCCCTCAACCCCTGGGACCGCACGCGCGTGCCGGGCGGCTCGTCGGGCGGCTCGGCGGTCGCCGTGGCCGCGGGCCTCGTCCCCGCGACGACCGGCACCGACACCGGCGGCTCGATCCGCCAGCCGGCCAGTTTCTCGGGCATCACCGGCATCAAGCCCACCTACGGCGTGTGCTCGCGCTACGGGATGATCGCGTTCGCCTCCAGCCTGGACCAGGCCGGCGTGTTCGCGCGCTCGGCCGAGGACTGCGCCCTGCTGCTGTCGACGATGAGCGGCTTCGATGAACGCGACGCCACCAGCGTCCAGCAACCGCCGCAGGACTTCAGCGCGCAGATGTTGACGGCGCGCGAAGGCGCCACCGCGACGCAGCCGCTCAAGGGCCTGCGCATCGGCCTGCCGAAGGAGTTCTTCCCGGCGGCCTTGTCCGCTGACGTGAACGGCGCCGTGCACGCGGGACTGGCCGAGCTGGAGAAGCTCGGCGCCACGCTGGTGGACGTGTCGCTGCCGCGCACCGAGCTGGCGATCCCGGTTTACTACATCATCGCCCCGGCCGAGGCGAGCTCCAACCTGTCGCGCTTCGACGGCGTGAAGTTCGGGCATCGCGCCAAGGACTACGGCAACCTGATCGACATGTACGAGAAGACCCGCGCCGAAGGCTTCGGCGCCGAGGTCAAGCGCCGGATCATGATCGGCAGCTACGTGCTCTCGCACGGCTACTACGACGCCTACTACCTGCAGGCGCAGAAGCTGCGCCGCATGATCGCGGACGACTTCCAGCAGGCCTTCCAGCATTGCGACCTGATCGCCGGCCCGGTGGCGCCGACGGTCGCGTGGAAGCAGGGCGAGGGCGCGGACGATCCGGTCAAGGCCTACCTGGCCGACATCTTCACGCTGCCCGGCTCGCTGGCCGGCCTGCCCGGCATGAGCGTGCCGGTGGGCAGCGGCGAGGGCGGCATGCCCGTGGGCCTGCAGCTGCTGGGCAACTACTTCAAGGAAGGCACCCTGCTGCACGCCGCGCACGCGCTGCAGCAGGCGACCGACTGGCATCGCCAGACGCCGGCGGGGGTGTGAACGTCATGAGCAAGAACAGTCAACTGGTGCGGGGCTACGAGGTCGTCATCGGCCTGGAGAACCACGTCCAACTCTCGACCGAATCGAAGATCTTCAGCGGGTCGTCGACCGCCTTCGGCGCGGCGCCCAACACGCAGGCCAGTGCCGTCGATCTGGCGCTGCCCGGCACGCTGCCGGTGCTCAACCGCGGCGCCGTCGAGCGCGCCATCCGCTTCGGCCTGTCGGTCGGCGCGAAGGTGGCGCCGCTGTCGATCTTCGCGCGCAAGAACTACTTCTATCCGGACCTGCCCAAGGGCTACCAGATCAGCCAGTACGAGATCCCCGTCGTGCAGGGCGGTCACATCGAGTTCTTCGTCGGCGACGAGAAGAAGGTCGTGAAGCTCACCCGCGCGCATCTGGAAGAGGATGCCGGCAAGAGCCTGCACGAGGATTACCACGGCCAGTCGGGCATCGACCTGAACCGCGCCGGCACGCCGCTGCTGGAGATCGTCTCCGAGCCCGAGATGCGCTCCGGCGCCGAGGCCGTCGAGTACGCGAAGACGCTGCACGCGCTGGTGATGTGGCTGGGCATCTGCGACGGCAACATGCAGGAGGGCTCGTTCCGCTGCGACGTCAACGTCTCGGTGCGCAAGCCCGGCGCGCCCTTCGGCACGCGCCGCGAGATCAAGAACCTCAACAGCTTCCGCCACCTGGTCGACGCGGTGGACTTCGAGGTCAACTGGCAGATCGACCAGATCGAGGACGGCCTGACGATCCAGCAGGCGACGGTGCTCTACAACGAGAACACCGGCGAGACCCGCGCGATGCGCACGAAGGAAGACGCGGCGGACTACCGTTACTTCCCCGATCCGGACCTGCCGCCGCTGATGATCTCGGCGGACTGGGTGGCGCGCGTGCGCGGCGAGATGCCCGAACTGCCGACCGTGATGGCCGCACGCTTCCAGGAGACCGACGGCCTGCCCGCCTACGACGCGACCATGATGACGCAGAGTCTGGCGACGGCGCGCTTCTACGAGGCTGCGCGCGACGGCTGCGGTGCGCCGAAACTCGTGGCGAACTGGGTGATGGGCGAGATCTCGCGCCGGCTCAATTCGGAAGAGCGCAGCATCGACGCCGCGCCGGTCACGCCAGCTTTGCTGGCCGCGCTGATCAAGCGCATCCAGGACGGCACGATCTCGAACAATGCGGCGAAGCAGGTGTTCGAGGCGCTGTGGACGGGCGAGGGCACCGATGTCGATGCGCTCATCGATGCGAAGGGCCTCAAGCAGATGAGCGACACCGGCGAGCTGGAGCGCATCCTGGACGAGGTGCTCGCGGCCAATGCCAAGTCGGTCGAGGAATTCCGCGCCGGCAAGGAGAAGGCGTTCAACGCGCTGGTCGGTCAGGCGATGAAGGCGACGAAGGGCAAGGCCAATCCGTCGGCCGTCAACGATCTGCTGAAGAAGAAGCTCGGCGCCTGAACGGAAGGGCGGCGGGGGCCGGACGGGCCTCCAAGCCGCGCGTCAGCGCCAGGAGCGCCAGCAGCGCCAGCAGCGCCCGCGTCGGTTTCAGCGTCCGCTGGCCGGCAAGGCCTGCACCGGCGGCTTCGCGGCCGCAGGGGCGGGCGGCGACGCGGGAGGCATCGCCGCCTTCTCCAGCGAGCCCGGCGCCGCGCCGGCCCACAGCCGCTTCAGCCGCGACAGCTCCTCGTCATAGAGCCTGTTGACGCGCACGATCTCGGCCTTCTGGTTGTCGATCGACTCGCGCTGCGCGGCGGCGGCGGCATCGTTCATGTCGAGCTGGTGCTGCAGCTTCATCGGCATGCGCTTGCCCTTGTAGAACTCGGCATCCTCGAGCATCGGCTTGCGCTCCGCCGCGAGCACCTGCAGGCGCTTCTCGGACTGCTGCATCGCCTCGCGGATGTCGTCGAGCGCCGCTTCGCGGGCGCGCTGGTGCGCGGCCTGATCGGCATAGCGCTGCAGCAGGTTCCGGTCGCGACGGATCGCATCCTGCTGGGCGGCGCGCTGGACTTCCTCCATGCGCTTGCGCTGATCGAAGGCCGACTGCTCCTCGGGCGACATCGCAGGAGGCAGCATCTTCCGGACCGAACCGTCCGAGTTCAGCACGCGCTGCTCACGCGCCTGGCACTCCGCGATCGGTCGATCGGAAGTGAGCCGGCGGCCATCGGGCGTCGTGCAGGTGTAGATGTTGGGTGGCGGCGCTGCCTTGGTCTGCGCCCAGGCGGCACCCGCCAGTGCGCCGGTCAGCAGCAGACCGGACAGCGCGGCCCCGGCGAAGGATCGGGACAGCAGACGGCGGGAATGGGAAGCGCGCATCAGACTCCGTAGCGATCTCTGTAGGCATGGACCGCCGTCGCGTGAGCGGAGACGGCGGTGCTGCTGGTGGTCTGCAGATACTGCAGCAGGTCCGACAACCCCGCGATGGCGACGACCGGCAGCTTCAACTGGTCACGCACGTACTGTACCGCCGACCAGGGAAGATCCTGGCCGTTCTCGGCCGCCTTCTCCTGGCGGTCCAGCGCGATGGCCACGCCGCAGGGCGTGGCGCCGGCAGCCTGGATCATCGCGATCGATTCGCGCACCGAGGTGCCGGCGGAGATGACGTCATCGATGATCAGCACGCGGCCCTGGACCTTGGCGCCGACCAGCGTGCCGCCCTCGCCGTGGTCCTTGGCTTCCTTGCGGTTGTAGGCGAAGGGCTTGTTGTGGCCCAGCCGCGCCAGCTCGATCGCGACGGCCGCGGCCAGCGTGATGCCCTTGTAGGCGGGGCCGAAGATCATGTCGAACTCGACGCCCGAGGCCAGCAGCCGCTGCGCGTAGAACTGCGCCAGCCGGCCGATCTTCAGACCGTCGTCGAACAATCCGGCGTTGAAGAAGTACGGGCTCAGACGCCCCGCCTTCGTCTTGAACTCGCCGAAGCGCAGCACGCCGGTGTCCACGGCGAAGGCGACGAATTCCTGGGCCAGGGCGTCCTGGGCATCGGGGTGGGAGGCGGCGGTGGTCATGGCGGCGCGACGTCGAGGCGTGACAGTGAAATTGGGGCGGAATTGTAGGGCGCGGGTCCTGGCGACCCTGGAGTGACACAACGCGTCATGTCGCCTGAATCCAGCCGTTCAAGCAAGAAGAAGGCCTGCCCCGTCGCCGGTAGCAGGCCTGTTTTTTGCAGGGCGGCCCGCGGGCCGCTTTGCTGCGCGAGGCAGCGTGGTTCAGCCGATCAGAAGATCGCCTTGAACTGGACGCCGTAGGTGCGCGGATCGTTGATGAAGCCGGTGTTGTTGTTGAAGTCGATCGCGCCCGTCACACGGATCTGGTCCGTGATGTTGCGGACGAAGCCGGCGACCTCGTACTTGCCGTTGTTCCAGATGTAGCCGACGCGCAGGCCGCCTTCGGTGAGCGCCTTGCCGGTGAACTCCTTGGCCTCGTACAGGAAGAAGTTGACCTTCGAGCGGTAGGCCCAGTCGGTGTAGATGTAGAACTCGTTGCCGGCCGCGGTCGGGATCGAGTAGCGCGCGGTCAGGTTGGCGACCCACTTCGGCGCGTTCGGCAGCGGATTGCCGTCGATGCTGTAGTTGGTCGTCGAGCCGGCCACCAGCGGATCCGTCATCGTGCAGCCGCCACCGCAAGCCGGCAGCGACAGCGAGTTGTCGCGGATCTTGGTGTTGTTCAGGCTGCCGCCCAGGGTGATCAGCAGCTGATCGACCGGCAGGACTTCGAGGTTCAGTTCGACGCCGTTGCCTTCAGCCTTCCTGGCGTTCAGCAGACGGTTCGCATTGTTCTGGCCGCCGACGGCGGTCAATTGCAGGTCCTTCACGGTGTAGGTGAAGGCGCTGGCCGACAAGCGCGCGCGACGATCCCAGAAGTCCGACTTCACGCCCACTTCGTAGGAAGTGACGTTTTCCGGCGCGGCTTGCGATTGTCCCGCGAAGCGCGACGCGCCCTGGACCGACGACGCGCGGAAGCCGGTGGCCACGCGGGCGTAGACGTTGGTCTCGTTGGTCAGCTTGTAGGTGCCCGACACGTCCCAGTTCCACTTGGAGTCGCCGGTGTTGGCCGTGACGCCGGTGGAGGTGTTCAGGTCGGTGTAGTCGCTGGTGACCTTGACGTCCTTCTTGTCGTGCGTGAAGCGCAGGCCGCCACGCAGCTGGAAGTCTTGCGTGACCGCGTAGTTCACCGAGCCGAAGGCCGCCCACGCGGTGTTCTTCTGGTACGTGTCGACGTAGCCGGCGGCGACGCCGGTCGCGGTCGTGTAGTCGGTGCTGCGCGCGGTGTAGCGCTCGTCGAAGAAGTACAGGCCGCCTTGCCACCGCAGCGGGCCGGGCGCGGCGGATTCGACGCGGAATTCCTGGGTGATCTGGCGGTGGCCGCTCATCGAGCTCGAGGATTCGGCCGGGAAGGTCGCCTGGCCTTCCTGCGTGTAGGGCTTGGGGCCGAAGTATTCGAAGCCGCCGTCCACGTCGCCGCGGCTGAACGGGCGCACCGACTCGTAGCCGGTGATCGAGTACAGGTTGATCGCGCCCAGGCCCCAGCGCAGGCGGGCACTGCCGCCGGTGGCGTGCAGGGTCTGCTCGTTGACGCCGTCGGTGTAGGCCTTCTCGGGATCGAAGCCGTCGACCAGATCGTTGGTGCCGGTCTTGATGATGGAGGAGCGGAACACGCGCGCGCTGCCCTTCAGGTCGCGGCCGTGGAAGTTGAACAGGGCGCTGAAGTCCTTGTGCGGCTGGTACAGCGCCTGCAGGCGCAGGGCGCGGTCGTCGTAGCCCTCGAGCTCACCGGTCTTGCCGGTGGGCACCTGGTTCTTGACCCAGTCGTCGCGATGCTGGATCTGCGCGGAGATGCGGGCGGACCAGTCGCCGGTCAGCGGCACGTTGGCGGCGCCTTCCAGGTTCATCGTCCCGTAGTTGCCGTAGGAGAGGTTCAGGTAGCCTTCCTGGCGCTGCGACGGCTTGACGGAGTCGAACTTCACGACGCCAGCCGGCGTGTTGCGGCCGTAGAGCGTGCCCTGCGGGCCCGCCACCACTTCGACGGCGGCCAGGTCGAAGGCCGGGAAGCCCTTCAGGATCGGGTTCTCCTGGACCACGTCGTCATACACCAGCGAGACCGGCTGCGAGGCGTTCAGGCGGAAGTCGGTGTTGCCGTAGCCGCGGATGTAGAAGCGCGGGAAGGCGCGACCGAAGGACGATTCGATGTTCAGGCTGGGCACGCGGCCCGACAGGAAACGCACGTCCTGGCCGGCGGAGTTCAGCACGTCCAGTTTCTCGCCGGAGATCTTGGTGACCGCGTTCGGCACTTCCTTGATGTTCTCGACCCGGCGTTCCGCGGTGATGGTCACCGTCTCGAGCTGACCCTTCTCCTTGGCGGGCGCGTCGGCGGCTTCCTGGGCCATCACGGGCCAGGCGAGCAGGGCCAGCGACACGGCCGCGACGGCCTCGCGCAGGGCCGGGACGGCAACGCGCTGGGTGGCGATTCGATTCATGGGGGAGTACTCCGGGGAAGGATGGGAAACCGGGGGCACCGCTGCGGCACCGATGGATAAACCGGGGGCACAGACAGCAAAAATGTGAGCGCAGGTTGGCGCGGTGGACGCGAATCTAGCAAGTTCGTCATAAAGCCGTCACCCTAGGCACCATGGCGGTGCGTTTTCTGTTGCCCAAACACAGCACCCGCTCGCGTGTCGCCCGAATGGGCGTCGTCGGCGCACGGCCCGGGCGCTACGTGGTGCAGCGCGTTCCCCGATCGGGAGGAGCACGTGCGCGCCTAGGGCGGTCTCGATCTCCCCCGCTGCTGCCAACTTCGGAACGGGGCTTTGCGATACTGCCGCCCTCTTCCAGGGTCACCCGTCCACCGTCCATGCGCTTCATCACCCTCAACCTCAACGGCATCCGCTCGGCCGCCACCAAGGGCGTCTTCGACTGGCTGCCGCCGCAGCAGGCCGATGTGGTCGGCGTGCAGGAACTCAAGGCGCAAGCCGACGTCGTGGAGTCCCAGTTCGCGGGCTACGACACCCTCACCGGGCACTTCCACTACGCGCAGAAGAAGGGCTACTCGGGCGTCGGCCTCTATACGAAAGAGACGCCCAGCGACGTGATCGTCGGCTTCGGCAGCAGCGAGTTCGACAACGAAGGCCGCTGGATCGAGAAGCGCTTCGACAAGCCGGGACGCAAGCTCAGCCTCATCAGCTGCTACTTCCCCAGCGGCTCCAGCGGCGAGGAGCGCCAGGCCGCGAAGTTCCGCTTCCTGGCGGAGATGTACCCCTACCTGATGGCCCTGCGCGCGGAGCGCGAGTTCATCCTCGTGGCCGACGTCAACATCGCCCACAAGGAGATCGACCTGAAGAACTGGAAGGGCAACCGGAAGAACAGCGGCTTCCTGCCCGAGGAACGCGACTGGATGACCCGCCTGCTCGAGAAGGACATCGGGCTGGTCGACGTCTTCCGCCTGCTCAACGACAAGCCCGACCAGTACACCTGGTGGAGCAACCGCGGCCAGGCCTGGGCGAAGAACGTGGGCTGGCGCCTGGACTACCACCTGGCCACGCCCGGCATGGCGCATCTGGCCACGCGCGAAGCCATCTACCTCGACCAGCGGTTCAGCGACCACGCGCCGTTGACGATCGATTACGACTTCAAGTTCTGAGTTCGCG
>CBIHMU010000099.1:0-20035 GCA_966211105.1 uncultured Burkholderiales bacterium | reverse complement strand
GCGGGCGCAGCAGGGGGGACGGGGGCTCGACCGCCCGGTCGGTCGGCTCGACGGGCGTGTCCTCGTCGTGCCGCAGCGGCAACGCGAATCGATAGCCCTGCCCGGCCACCGTGGCGATGGCTTCGCGGCCCAGCGTGCGGCGCAACGCCGACACGTGCACGGCCGCGTTGTTCTCTTCCACGGCCTGGCCGGGCCAGACCCGATTCAACAGTTCGCTCTTGGACACCACCGCGCCGCGATGCGCGACCAGCACGCCGAGCAGATCGATCTGCCGGCCGCTGAGCGGCACGGGCACGCCCTCCGACAGGAGGACGCGCGAGGCCATGTCAAGCACGAACCCTTCGAAGCGAAAACGACTCGTCACTTCAGCTTGCCCTTCATGGCTGTCACCGACGGCAGGACCCTGCACGCCGTACGCCATCGCACCCCGATGCACACGCGTTTCACGAGCACGGGGTCACGAAAGTGGGCGCGAGTTTAAGGGTGCGTCATGACAACGTCCAGGGAACTCGGGACGTTCCCGAAGGGGGTCAGGCCTTGACAGCGTTGACTGTCGTGCACATGTCGGCGGCATGACGATCGCGACCGCGAAAGCCGTGCGGATTCCCGCACAGCTGTCAGGAGAATGTCAGAGCGCTGACGCGCTCAAGGGCCGGGATGTGCGTGTTCATGGGGCATCCGAGCGACCGGGTGCGCGCGCTTGGTGCAACTTTGGTCATGTCAGCGGATGCCGCCGAGGTCGTAGTTCCAACGCAACTCACGGCCCGCGGGAATGTCCTCCGACGCGCGGAAGGCGTGGATGCGCGCCGTCCAGCCATGGCGCAGGCGCACGCGGAAGGACTCGCCGCGCACGTTGTAGCCGGCCACCGGATGGCCGTCGGGACGGCCGTCGGCGTCGAAGAGAAACAAGGTGTTCATCAGCGACAGCAGGTTCTCGCCGTTGACGGCGACTTCGCCGATGGGATCGGAGGCCGACATCAGGTAGCGGTCGTCGTCGAGCAGGAAGAGATCGACGTCGTCGAGCAACTGACCGCCGTAGACGCCCAGGCAGGTGCCGGCCGCGATGTCGTGCCGCGCGAAGAGGCCGCGCTGGCCGATGAGCGCGGCCTCCCGCGGCGAGCGCAGGTCCGCGGCCGCGATGCGCCGCGGCTCCAGCAGCCGCAGCGCGTGCGCGGCGCGGGTGCGTCGACCGACACCGGCGTCGGTGTAGGGCTCGACGTCGGCGAAGGCCTCGAGGCGGTCCAGCACGTCGACGACGTGGACCACGCCGTGGTCGGCATCGCGGAACGGCGGATCGCCGGCGTGCTCGGCGGCGTAATCGCGACGCGCCACGCGATCGCGATGGCGCAGGCGCACCTGCGCGAGCAGCGCGAGCCAGCGCTCGGTGCCGTAGGACATCAGCGCGAGCTGGCGGGCGCGCTCGTCGGTCGACGTGCGGTCGTCGTCCCTGGGCATCAACGCGAGCACCCGGCGCTGGCAGTCCAGCACGTGGGTCATGTGCGCGCGACGGCGCCGCGGCGAATCGGGCATCGTGTCGATGCGCCGGTAGCCGTCCCACAGCCAGCGGTCCACGTCCGCGCGGTCGCGCGACCGGACCGTATCGATGAGCGCCTCGTCCATGGAGCCTCCGGAGGATGGAGCGGCGAGTCTCGCCCTCCGTCCGCCGGAGACCGCGCCGGAAGCGAAGCGAACGCCTCGTCGGCGAAGCGGCCCTTTACTGCGTCTTCGCGGCGGTGACCAGCCGGTCCATGGCCTGCGCCGGCGTGATGGACTCGCTGTTCCAGAACTGGCTGACCACGTCCTTGATCGCGCCTTCCGCGGCGGGCCGGACCGCCATCCCGTGCGCGATGGAGGGCAGCAGCGTGTTGGCCTTGCCGGCCTCGGCGAAGTCCGCGGCCGAGGCCTTGGCGCAGTCGTCGTACTTGGCCAGGCTCACGCCCTTGCGCACCGGGATCGAGCCCTTCTCGAGGTTGAAGGACTCCTGCACCGCCGGCGACAGGATGGCCGAGGCCATGTCGCGCTGCGCCTGCTGGTTGGCCTCGCCCTTGACCTTGAACATCGCGAAGGAGTCGACGTTGAAGGTGTAGGACCTGGCCGTGCCCGGCGCAGGCACGCACAGGAAGTCCTTGCCCGCCGTCTTGCCGGCGGCCAGGAACTCGCCCTTGGCCCAGTCGCCCATGATCTGCATGGCGGCCTCGCCCTTCATGACCATCGCGGTGGCAAGGTTCCAGTCGCGGCCCGACGCGTTGCGGTCGGTGTAGGCCTTCAGGCGGCGGAAGGTCGTGAGCGACTTCTCCATCGTCGGGCTCTTCAGGCTGGCGGGATCGAGCTGGATCAGCGCCTTGCGGTAGAACTCGGGACCGCCGGTGCCGAGCACCACGGTCTCGAAGGTGGTGAAGTCCTGCCACGACTGGCCGCCGTGCGCCAGCGGCGTCACGCCGGCCTTCTTGAGCGCGTCGGCCGCGACGAAGAACTCGTCCCAGGTGGTCGGCGTCTTGACGCCGGCCTTGCGCATCACCTCGGGGTTGATCCACAGCCAGTTGACGCGGTGCACGTTGACCGGCACCGCGATGTAGTGGCCCTTGTACTTGACGATGTTGCTGATGACCGGCAGCAGCAGCTCGTCCCAGTGGTCGGCCTTGGCGACGTCGTCGATGTTGGCGAGCATGCCCTCGGCCGCCCAGTCCTGCAGCAGCGGCCCCTTGATCTGCGCGGCCGTGGGCGCGTTGCCCGAGATGGCGCGCGACTTCAGCACCGTCATCGCCGCGTCGCCGGCGCCGCCGGCCACGGCGAAGTCCTTCCACTTGTGGCCCTTGGCCTGCAGCTGGTCCTTCAGGCCGGAGATGGCCTTGGCCTCGCCGCCGCTGGTCCACCAGTGCAGGACCTCCAGGTCGCCGGCTTGGGCCGGCGTCGCCAGTGCGCCCAGGGTCGCCATCGCCGCCGCGGCGATCAGGCCGCGACGGGACCAGGTGCGTGTCGTGCGTGTCGTGCGCGTTGTCTTTGTCCTTGTCATCGTTGTCTCCTTCTTGTGGTCTCAGGGGGTGTTGGATTCGAGTTGGTCGAACAGGCGCTGCACGGTGTCCGCGTCCGGCGGCGTGGCGCCGCGCTGCAGGCAGGCGGCGGAGCCGGCCGCGAGCGCCGCATGCAGATGCGCGCGCAGCGGCCGCTCCGGATGCCGGTGCAGGCTGTGCAGCAGGCCGGCGACCGCGGCGTCGCCCGCGCCGACGGTGTCGGCGACGCTCACTGCCGGCGCGCGGGCCATGCAGGCCGCGTCGCCGCGCGACAGGTAGGCCACGCCGCCGCCGCGCGTCAGCAGGTAGAGCGCGTCCGGATTGAACGCGCGCAGCCGAGTCATCGCGTCATCGAGCGCGAGCTCGGGGAACAGGCCGCGCAGGTCGTCGTCGGAGACCTTGATCACATCGGCCAGCCCGCACATGCGGCGCAGCGTCGGCGCGTAGCCGTGCGCCATCAGCTTGCGGAAGTTGGGGTCGTAGCTGATGGCCACGCCCTGCCCCTTCAGGCGCTCCGCCAGCGCGACGAGCCGCGAGGCCAGCGGCTCGCGCGCCAGGCTGATGCCGCCGAAGTGCGCGCGCCGCGCAGCGCCGGCCCATCCGGCGGGCAACGCGTCCGGATCGAAGTGCAGGTCGGCGCTGTCGCCGCCGACGAAGAAGTAGCGCGGCGGCTCGCCCTGCTCGACGATGGCCAGCAGCGGCGCACGCTCGACCTGCTGCAGCAGCCGCGTGTCCAGCCCGACGGCCGCGCTGGCCCGCACGAGTTCGTCGCCGAACAGGTCGCGGCTCACCGCGCCGGCGAAGGCCGTGCGGCCGCCCAGCGCCGCCAGCGCGCGGGCCACGTTCCAGGTCGAGCCGCCGACGCGGCTGATCCATTGATCGGGCGCCTGCTGCAGCATGTCCGTCAGCGCTTCGCCGATGCACAGCAGCTCGGGGGCGTCGGACATCGCTGCGGACATCGCTGCGGACGTGGCTCCGGACGTGGCTCCGGACGTGGCTTCACGCATCGCGGGCTCCTTGATCGACACGCCGCATGCCGACGCCGTCCAGCACGTCGACGATGTCGTAGCACGCGCCCATCGTGTGGTAGTCGACCTTGCCGGGCGGGCTCTTCTCGTCGCTGTACTTGCGGTTCTCGCCGTCGAGGATCCGGTACCACGCGCCGTGCGCGTGATCGACGAAGTGCGTCCAGCTGTAGGCCCACAGGCGCTGGTACCAGTCCCAGTAGACCCCGTCGCCGGTGCGCGCGGCCAGGCGGGCGGCGGCGGCGGCGCTCTCGGCCTGCACCCAGAAGTACTTGTCGGGATCGCAGATGCTCAGGTCCGGCGCCAGCGAATAGCAGAGTCCGCCGTGTCCGGCGTCCCAGCCGTGCCGCACGGCGACGAGGAACAGCTTGGTCGCGGTCGGCAGCACCCAGCCGAGGTCCTGGTCGAGGTGTTCGGCGCGCGCTTCGAGTTGCAGCAGCAGCTTGGTCCACTCGGTGAAGTGGCCGGGCTGGTAGCCCCAGGGACGGAAGAGATTGGCGGGATCGTCCCGGTTGTACAGCCAGTCCGGCTGCCAGTGCGCGTCGTAGTGCTCCCAGATCAGGCCCCCGCAGCGTTCGGCCTGGCGGCGGGTGATGTGCTGCGCCAGCAGCGCGGCGCGCGCGAGGTAGCGCCGCTCGCCGGTCGCGTCGAAGGCGGCCAGCAGCGCCTCGCACGCATGCATGTTGGCGTTCTGGCCGCGGTACGGCGACAGCACGTGCCACTGCGGGCTCGCCTCGTCGGCGTAGAGGCCGGCGGCCTCGTCCCAGAAGCGCTCCTCCATCAGCGCGAAGGTCTCGGCGATCCACGGCCGGGCCTCATCCACGCCGGCCATCGCCGCATGCGCGTAGGCCAGCAGCACGAAGGCCAGGCCGTAGGCGTGCCGCGTGCCGTCCAGCACCTGCGCCTGGCCGTCGCGCCAATCGAGCAGCCACGCGTAACCGCGCAGCGCGTCGTCGAAATGCGCCTCGCGCAGGAATCGCACCCCGTGCCGCACGCCGTCCAGGTAAGCCGTGTCGCCGAAGCGCCGGTAGGCCATCGCGTAGGTGAACACGAAGCGCGTGCTGCTCACCAGATGCCGCTGATGCGCGTCGTAAACGCTGCCGTCGTCCCTGAAGCAGTGGAAGAAGCCGCCGCTCGGATCGACGCAGCGCGGATGGTAGAAGTCCATCGTGTGCCGCGCGTGCGCGAGCAGCACCTCGCGGGAACGGAAGTCGGGCAGGTCGGGGGCTGGGGCTGGGGCGCGTGTCACGGGCGGTGTCGTGGTTGTCATGCGAGGCAGGGAGGGGGTCAGTCGTTGCTGCTGGAGCTGTCGCGAACGATCAGCTCGACCGGCAGCGTCAATTCGAGGGGCTCGTCCGCCGGCGTGGCCAGCAGCAGGTCCACGCCCTTGGCGCCGAGCGCCTCCTTGTCCACGCGGACCGTGCTCAGCGGCGGATGGGCGACGGAGGCGCCGCCGATGTCGTCGAAGCCGACCACGGCGATGTCCTCGGGGATGCGCAGGCCGTCGTTCAGGCACTGGCGCAGGGCGACCAGCGCCGCGCTGTCGTTGAAGCAGACGACCGCGTCGGGCCGCTTGCGGCGCGCCAGCAGCACGCGCATCGCGGCGATGACGCCGGCTTCGCCGTCGCCGAGCTGCGGCGCGATCACCTCGAGGTCCGGATCGGCCTGGACCTGCGCCTCGAACAGCGCCCGCCGGTAGCCGCGGGCGCGCTGCTCCAGGCTGTAATGCGCCGGCGATCCCGAGATCAGCCCGATGGTCCGCCGCCCGCTGCGCAGCAGGTGGCTGGTCGCGAGGAAGCTGCCGTGCTGGTGGTCCGGGTTGACCGAGGTCATCCCCCGGCGGTGCATGTCCACGAGCACGGTCGGCTTGCCGCTGCGCTTGAGCGTGTCGAGGACCTCCGGCTCGAAGTAGCCGACGCACAGGAAGGCGTCCAGCTGATGCCCGCGGGTCTGCTCCACGATCGGCTGGCCCGGGCCCGCGACGATGA
Organism: uncultured Burkholderiales bacterium; assembly: GCA_966211105.1. Lineage (GTDB taxonomy): Bacteria > Pseudomonadota > Gammaproteobacteria > Burkholderiales > Burkholderiaceae_C > Roseateles. Next base: position 14,011 of record CBIHMU010000099.1, on the reverse strand, counting down.
AGGACAGCGAGAGCCCTTCGCGCCGGCAGACCTGCTCGGCGCCGTGCAGCACGGCGGAGAAGAATGGGCTGGAGGCGAGCGTGTTGTGCTGGCTGTGCAGCAGGAAGCCGATGCGACGGATCCTGTTCTTGCGCAGCTGCGTGAAGTCGTAGCCCAGGCGCAGGGCGGTGTCGCGGACGACCTGGCGCGTCTCTTCCGACAGGCCGGACTGGTTGCGCAAGCCGCGCGACACGGTGCCGATGGACAGGCCGGCGGCCTTGGCGATATCGCGGATGGTGATGCTGCTCATGGGGTTGCGGCGATTCTTGAAGGGCCCTTTTCAGGGGTCAACGAAGTCGCGCAAGTTTCCCAAGTGTTTAGGGATCTCCGCTAAACACCGCCGCCAGATCCTCGAGGTCGTGTTCAGCGCCCCCTTGCCGGCGCCCCGTCCCGGCCTCCACGCCCAGGGGCGGATCGACCTCGCCGCCGATCTTCCTGCACGTTCATGCAGGTTCATGCACGATGGTTGGAGGCCGTGGCGATCGCGTGATGGTGGAGCACGTGCTGGTGGAACTGGTCGTGGCGGTTCATGGCGCTGCTGCCCGGGATGCCATCGAAATGATGGCCGATGCCCACCCCGTGCATGCCGGGCAGGAGGCCGCGCAAGCCCGCCACGGGATCGCCCTTCGGCGAAAAGCTGCGGACCCAGGCCTTGGCGCTGGCCAGGTTCTTCTCCGGCAACTGCCTGATCAAGCGGTCGCTCAGATGCGCCGGGCAGAAGGCGGTGACCGGTACCGGCGCTCTGGCCTTCAACGCGGCGTACATCGCTTCCCCACCGCCCTTGGAATGCCCGAGCACGCGCACCGTGTGCCCGGCCAATGCCGGATCCGTCGCCAGGCGACGCTGCACGGCGGCGAGCAGCGCCTCGGCCTGCCGATAGCTCCTCGGCGTGCCGCCGAGTCCGGCGCAGAGGTTGGCGCCCCACTGCGACAGCGTCGACATGAAGTTGCGGCCGGGCCTGGAGCGTTCGGCCAAGGTGGCGCCCGTCTTCCTGCCCGCGGTGGTGCCGCCGAACACCAGCACCACTTCGTTCGTCTTGTGGCCGCGCAGCAGCACCGCCGTCAGTCCGCTGTCCCGATCGACGATCGCGCCGGGTTTGGCGTCGACCCCGCGGTTCGTCAGTGTCAGCTCCCGGCGCAGCTGGTTGGCCAGGTCGCCCGCCGGGGCCCAGCCCGACGGCAGCGCCATCTGGTCGCGGTGATAGGGGTAACTCGCCAACAGGGCGTCGTCACGCAGGCGATCCAGCGAGGCGGTGTCGGTCGGCATGTCGCGCTGTTCGTAGTGCGCGGCCTGGGTGGTCGGCGTCTGGGCGAGCGCCTTCAGCGGGACCGCGGTCGGCGCAGTCGGCGCAGTCGGCGTGGTCGAACTGGACAGCGTCCCGGCGGTCTTCAACGATCGTCCGTCGGGCCTGCGCACGCCCCCCCGACGATGGAAGGCCGTGGTGCCCGCCTCCCCTGCTTCGGGCTGCCGCCATCCGCTCATCCGGGAGTCTGCGGGAGAGGACAGGGGCGTCGACGGTGGCCTGGGTGCCGGCGTCGGTTCCGGCAAAGTCTCTTCGCTGCATGAGGGGATCGCCGCGGCGCAGGCGACCGGGTCGCCGGGAAGCCTCATCGCAGGCTCCGGCTGGCGCGCAGCAGCAAGGCGGCGGTGCCGGCGCCCGGCGACCGCTCGCCGAGGGCGTCGAAGCGCACGATCGCCGCCAGGTCCATCAGGGCCTCGATGCGGCCCGCCAGCGCCTCTGCCGCCGCTTCTGTATCTGCTTCTGCTTCTGCTTCTGCTTCTGCCTCATCGGCGAGCGGCAGCTCGCGGATCAGCACGAACTGGCGTCGCAGCCCGTCCGCCGCGATCACGGCGCCGTCCAGCGCCGCACGGTCAGCGTTGAAGCGCAGCAGGCGCAGGGCCAAGGTGCCGCCGGCATCCTCCTGCGGCACGGGCATCACCCGCGCGACGATCGCCACGGCGTCTCCAGCGTCCGTCAACTCGACGACGAGTTGGACGGTCCCTCCGGCATCGACGAGCACGAGCAGCCCGTCGCGGGCCTCGAGTGGCGTGGCGGTGCGCCGCGACAGCGCGGCGATGAGTTGGTTGAAGCGTCTGGCGCTTGTCGACGGATCGATCATGGCAGGACCACAAGGGCAGAAGACCCTGTCAGTCGACAACCTGCCCGGAATGTTCGTTCGTCGGCACTCCCCCATTCTTGCGTTTCAGGCCCCGCGTTCCAGCGCTGGCGTGCCATTCCCTGCTTGCCATTCCCTGCTTGCCATTCGCAGGGCGCGCGCCGAAGGCGGGTCGGTCGCAGGGGCTCATTCAATCTGGACGTTGGCCTCCTTGACCAGCTTCGCGAACTTGCCCGTCTCGTTGCGGATCTGGGACGCCAGTTGCTCGCTGGTGCCGCCGGTGGTCTCGGCGCCGATCTCCTCCATGCGCTTGCGGAACTCGGGCGCCTGCAGGACCTTGACCATCTCGGTGTTCAGCTTGAGGACGATGTCCTTGGGCGTGGCCGCGGGCGCGAGCACGCCGAACCAGGTGCCGATGTCGAAGCCCTTCAGGCCGGCCTCGTCCAGCGTGGGCACGTCGGGCAGCGCGCTGGAGCGCCTGGCCGTGGTCACCGCGAGCGCACGCAGCTTGCCGGCCTTGATGTGCGGCAGCACCGGCGTGATGGTGTCGAAGGACATCTGGATCTGTCCGCCGAGCAGGTCCGTCGCCAGCGGCCCGCTGCCCTTGTAGGGCACGTGCAGCAGCGTCGTGCCGGTGAGGTTCTGGAACTGCGTGCCGATCAGGTGCTGCGCGGTGCCGTTGCCGTTGGAGCCGTAGGTCCACGCGCCGGGCTTGGCCTTGAGCAGCGCGACCAGTTCCTGCACCGTCTTCGCCGAGGTCTGGCTGGCATTGACGACCAGCACGTTGGGCACCAGCGCGATGCTGGTGATGGGCACGAAGTCCTTCTGGAAGTCGTAGGGCAGCTTCTTGTAGACGCTGCTGGCGATCGTGTGGTGGACGGCGCCGATCAGCAGCGTGTAGCCGTCGGGCTTGGACTTGGCGACGTAGTCCGCGCCCAGCGTCGCGCCGGCGCCGGGGCGGCTCTCGACGATCACGGGCTGGCCCAGGCTCTGCTGGAGCTTCTCGGCCAGCGCGCGGGCGAGCACGTCGGTGGTGCCGCCGGCGGGGAAAGGCACGATCAGGGTGATGGGCTTGGCGGGCCAGGCCTGCGCGAAGGCGGGCGTCGCGGTGCTGAAAGCGACGGCGCTTGCAGCGATCGCCGAGGCGGCGATCAGCGCGCGGCGGCGGGGGAAGGACGGGACGTGGGTCATGGTTGTCTCCTGGTCGATGGCTCTGACGGCCATTCGAGGGGGGGTACTGCATGGGACCGCAGCCCTCACCCCCACCCTCTCCCGCAAGCGGGAGAGAAGTGAGAAGGGCCCCGGTCAGACTCCCTCTCCCGCTTGCGGGAGAGGATCAGGGGTGAGGGCCAGCGGCCGTGGAAGTGAGGCGCGTCAGCCGCGTTGGCGCAGGGCGGCGATGACGGCGGCGGTGACGTCGGTCGTCTTCGCCTGGCCGCCGAGGTCGCCGGTGTGCAGCGACGGGTTGGCCGTCACCGCTTCGATCGCACGCATGAGGCGCGCGGCGGCCTCGGACTCGCCCAGGTGCTCCAGCAGCATCACCGCGGACCAGAAGGTGCCGACCGGATTCGCCAGGCCTTGGCCCATGATGTCGAAGGCCGATCCATGGATCGGCTCGAACATCGACGGATAACGGCGTTCCGGATCGATGTTGCCCGTCGGCGCGATGCCCAGGCTGCCGGCGAGCGCGGCCGCCAGGTCGCTCAGGATGTCCGCGTGCAGGTTGGTCGCGACGATGGTGTCCAGCGTCGCCGGCTTGTTGACCATGCGGGCGGTCGCGGCGTCGACGAGCTCCTTCCCCCAGGTGACGTCGGGAAAGTCCGCCGCGACCTGCGCGGCGATCTCGTCCCACATCACCATCGCGTGGCGCTGCGCGTTGCTCTTGGTGATCACCGTCAGCAGCTTGCGCGGCCGCGATTGCGCCAGCTTGAACGCATAGCGCATGATCCGCTCGACGCCGGTGCGGGTCATGATGGACACGTCGGTGGCCGCCTCGATCGGATGGCCCTGATGGACGCGGCCGCCGACGCCGGCGTACTCGCCCTCCGAGTTCTCGCGCACGATGACCCAGTCCAGGTCCTTCGGGCCGCAGCGCTTGAGCGGCGCGTCGATGCCGGGCAGCACGCGGGTCGGGCGCACGTTGGCGTACTGGTCGAAGCCCTGGCAGATCTTCAACCGCAGACCCCACAGCGTGATGTGGTCGGGGATGTCGGGATCGCCGGCGGAACCGAACAGGATGGCGTCCTTGTCGCGCAGCGCGTCGAGTCCGTCCGCCGGCATCATCTCGCCGTGCGCGCGGTACCAGTCGCCGCCCCAGCCGAAGTCCTCGAATTCGAAGCGGAAGCGGTCGCTCGTCGCGGCCAGCGCCGCGAGCACCTCGCGCCCCGCGGGGATCACTTCCTTGCCGATGCCGTCACCGGGGATGGTGGCGATGCGATAGGTCTTCATGGGTGTCTGTCTCCTGGTGATGTCGTCAAATCCTGGTCCGACTCTAGGAGCGACGGGCGCTGCGGATCGCGGCTAAAGTCAAGGCGTCTTCAACCTGGATTCAACAATCCGGACATCACCCTCAGCAGGGTTTCCTCATGGCTTCCAAGACCTCGCCGGCCGCCGGCATCGCGAAGGCGGCGGCGATCGCGCCCGCCGACCTGGGCTTCTTCTCGGCGCTGTGCGGCGCCGGCAGCCTGAGCGCCGCGGCGCGCGAACTGGGCATCACGACGGCGGCCGTCAGCAAGCACCTGACGCAGATGGAGAGCCGGCTGGGCACGGCCTTGCTGAGCCGGACCACACGCCGGATGAGCCTGACGCAGGAAGGCGAGCTCTACCTGGAGCATGCGCGCAGGATCCTGGCGGCCATCGATGACTTGCAGGAGGTGATGAGCGCGAGCGGCGGCACGGCGAGCGGCCTGCTGCGCGTGAACGCGACGCTGGGCTTCGGGCGGACGCACATCGCGCCGCTGATCTCCAGCTTCGTGCGCCAGCATCCGAAGCTGCAGGTCCAGCTGCAGCTGTCGGTCAATCCGCCGCCGCTGAGCGAAGACGCCTTCGACGTCTGCATCCGCTTCGGCCCGCCGCCGGATGCACGGATCATCGCGCGACGCATCGCTGCGAACCGCCGCCTGCTGTGCGCGTCGCCGGCCTATCTGAGCGCGCACGGCATGCCGAAGACGCCGGCCGATCTGGTGCGGCACGACTGCATCGGCATCCGTCAAGGCGAGGAGGCGTATGGGCTGTGGCGGCTGACGTCCAAGCGCGGCCGCAAGACGCTCACGGAAGCGGTGAAGACGCGCGGCGCGCTGACGACCAACGACGGCGAGATCGCGGTGAACTGGGCGCTCGACGGGCTGGGCATCCTGATGCGCGCGGAATGGGACATCGCGCGTTACCTCGCGACTGGGCGCCTGGTCCAGGTGCTGCCGGACTGGGAGACGCCCGACGCGGACATCTATGCGGTGTACCCGCAACGGGTCCAGGGCACCGCGCGGGTGAGGCAGTTCGTGGCGCATCTGGCGAAGGCGTTGGAGAAGTCGGGGTGATGGACTCCCCCGCCCGCCCAGCGACGCGGGTCATCGGCTTCACCCATGCAGGCGCGCCGCGATGAGCGGCGCTACCGCAACGATGACGGTGACGCCCAGCGTCGCCAGGCTGACCGCCATGCCGATCGACCACTTCATGGCGCTCACGATCATGAGCCGCATGTCGACGCGAAGGTCGCCATGGGTCTTGTACATTTCGGCGCGGATGGCGCCGAAGCTCTCCTTCATTTCCGCGCGCAGCTCGCCGAAGCCTTCCTTCATATCGCCGCGGAGCTGCTCCAGCTGGGCCCGCGTGGCCAGCGTGGGCAGGACCGTCTCGATGGCCTGCACGCGAGCGATCAACTCCGGATCGGACCGCGCGGCGCGCTCGGTGGCGCCGCTTTCGTAGGCATTCCTCTGCATCGTCGTTTCCTCCATCAACAGCCGGCCCCTGCCCGCCATGGAGAACGACTCTGCCACCGCTGATCGACTCCAGAATCGAAATCGGACCCGCTTCCCCCATCAGTTGGTCTCGATCTGGAATCGCCTTGCGGCGCGTCAAAGGACGGCGAAAGATCTTCGTCCGAATGGGGGGATGCATCGGTTGCGACGACGGTCCTCCTGGGGGATGGAGGCAACCCCTGACCCCGTCTTACACTGACGCGGCACACAGTCCTCGGCCACAAGCAGCGGCGTCGCAGGGTCTGACATCCAGGGAGTCCCTTCATGCCCAAGATCACGCGTCGCACCGGTCTGCACGCCTCGGCCGCACTGATGACCGCGAGCCTGACTGCCCCATGGCGCGCCTTCGCACAATCGGCCGCGGCCGCCGCCAGCGCCCCGGCGCCCTCGTCCCGCGAGCAGCCCCAGCACGAAGGCCCCGAAGGCGCCCTGCTCGCCGAGCGGCTGAAGTACGAGGGCGTCGCGCTCGCAGCGATGCGCGTCCGTGACGGCGCGACCACTTTCAGCGGCGCCAGCGCACGCGGGCCGGTGCCCGATCCGCAGACCTTGTTCGAACTCGGCTCGATCACGAAGACCTTCACCGCGCTGCTGCTGGCGGACGCCGTCACGCGCGGGCTGATCAAGCTCGACGATCCCGTCGAGGCCGCCCTGCCCGATCGCCTCCCGCTGCGCGACAGCCAGGACGCGCCGCTGCGCTGGGTGGACCTGGCGACGCAGCGCTCGGGACTGCCGCGCCTCCCCGCCAATCTGGTCGTCCGCCCGGAGGACGGCGATCCCTACGCCGCCTACGACTGGCCGCAGATGGCCGCCTTCCTGGCCGGCTGGAAGGCGGACAAGCCGCGCGACACCGCCTATGAATATTCGAACCTCGGCTTCGGCCTGCTCGGCCAGGCGCTGGGTTTCCTGCAACAGCGCGACTGTGCGACGCTGCTCCGCGAACGCGTGCTGGTGCCGCTGGGGCTCGCGGACCAGATCTTCCTGAGCCCGCCGCCAGGCCGGCGCTTGCTCGACGGGCACGACAAGTCCGGCAAGCCGGTCGCCCACTGGACCTTCCGCCCGGCGATGGCGGGCGCGGGGGCCTTGCTCGGCAGCACGCGCGGCGTGGCGCGCTACGCGCAGGCGGCGCTGGGACAGTTCGACCATCCGCTGAAGGAGGCCTTCGCCCTGTGCCTGCGCCGCCACGGCGCCCGCGACATCCCCGGCGCGGGCATCGGCCTCGCCTGGAACGGCGGCGTCCTGCCCGGGCGCATCGCCTTCAACCACGACGGCGCGACCTTCGGCTTCAGCACCTCCCTCTGGCTGGATCCGTCCAAGGGCAACGCCTCGGCCGTGCTGGCGAACGCGGGCGTGGGCGTCGTGGACCTGGCCCTGCACCTGCTGGAGCCGGCCTTCCCGCCGGCGGACATGAGCCTGACGCGCCAGGCCACGGTGACGCTGACACCGGAACAGCTCAAGCCGCTCGAAGGCGTGTACGTGCTGTCGCCGTCCATGAAGATCACGGTGCATGCCGACGGCAACCGGCTGTTCGCGCGCGCGACGGGGCAGCAAGGCTTCGAGCTGTTCGCGAAGTCGCCGCTGGCGTTCTTCGCCAAGGTCACACCGCTGGAGATCGTCTTCGACCCCGGCCAGTCTGAAAGGAGCGGCGACGGACGCGCCGCTCCCGCGCTGACCGTCAGACAGGCGGGCAGGAACACCCGCGCCCCACGCGAGCCGGACGCTACAGCTGGACCCGCGAGCCCAGCTCGATGACGCCGTTGTCGGGCAGCCGGAAGTAGTCGGCGGCGCTGCTGGAATTGCGCGCCATCGCGATGAACAGCTGCTGCCGCCAACGCGCCATCCCGGAGCTCTGCCGGCCCGCACCGGCCACCACGACCTGCCGGCTCAGGAAGTAGGACGCGAGGAACGGGTCGAACTGCAGGTCGTGCCGCGCGCAGCGCCCCAGCGCCGCCGGCAGGTTGGGCTCGTCCTTGAACCCGTAGCGCACTACCACGCGCCAGAACCCCGGCCGCAGATGCTCGACGCTGAGCTGCTGATCCTCCGGCACGAAGGGCACCTCGTCGAAGCGGACGGTGACGATCACGTTGCGCGCGTGCAGCAACTGGTAGTGCTTCAGGTTGTGCAGCAGCGCCGGCGGCACCACCTCGGGGTTGGAGACCGGATAGACGGCGATCCGGTCGGGCCGCGGGCCTTGGACGTCGTGCGACAGGGATTCCAGGAAGGGCAGCAGGGGCAGGTCGTCCCCGGCGACCTGTTCGTGCAGGCGTTCCTTGCCGCGGCGCCACGTCGCCATGATGGCGAACAGCACCAGCCCCAGCGCCAGCGGGAACCAGCCGCCCTGCATGATCTTGAGCGAGCAGGACGCCACCAGCAGCGCGTCGACCGCCAGGAAGCCCGCCGTCGCGGCCCACGCGAGCGGGGCCGGATAGCGCCAGGCATGCCGGACCACGAAGAAGGTCAGCACCGTCGTGATCAGCATGGTGATGGTCACGGCGATGCCGTAGGCCGACGCCAGCGCCGAGGAACTCTCGAAGCCCAGCACGGCCAGCAGCACGGCGACCAGCAGCGTCCAGTTGATCGCCGGCAGGTAGACCTGGCCCATCGCCTGCTCGGAGGTGTAGATCACGCGCATCCGGGGCAGCAGGCCGAGCTGGATGGCTTCCTTGGTCAGCGAGAACGCGCCCGAGATCACCGCCTGCGACGCGATCACCGAGGCGAAGGTGGCCAGCAGCACGCAAGGGATGAGCCAGGAGGACGGGAAGAGGCGGAAGAACGGGTTGTCCAGCGCGACCGGCTCGCGCAGCAGCAGCGCGCCCTGCCCCGCGTAGTTCAGCGCGAGCGTCGGCAGCACGAGGGCCGACCAGGCCAGCCGGATCGGCCGGCGGCCGAAATGCCCCATGTCCGCATACAGCGCCTCCGCGCCCGTCAGCGCCAGCACGAGCGCGCCGACGACCAGGAACAGGCCCGGCCCCCGCGCCTGGAGGAAGGCCAGGCCGAACCGGGGATCGAGCGCCTGGAGGATCGCCGGGGTCTGCGCGATCTGCAGCGCGCCGATCACGCCGAGCACGCTGAACCACAGCAGCATGACCGGCCCGAACATCACGCCGACGGCGGCCGAGCCGCGGCGCTGGATGAGGAACAGCCCCGTCAGCACCGCCACGGAGATCGGCAGGACGAACGGCTTGAGGGCCGGCGTGACGATCTCCAGCCCCTCGACCGCACCCATGACGGAGATCGCCGGCGTGATGACGCTGTCGCCGTAGAACAGCGCCGCGCCGCAGACGCCGACCAGCAGCAGCATCCGTCGCCGCGCCGGCGTGTCGCCCGCTGCCCGGACCGCGAGCGCGGTCAGCGCCATGATGCCGCCCTCGCCGCGGTTGTCCGCGCGCAGGATCAGCACGACGTACTTCAGCGTCACCACGATCATCAAGGCCCAGAGGATGGCCGAGACCGCGCCGATGATGTCCGCGGGCTGCAGGCTCACGCCGTTGGCGGGGTTGAGCACCTCCCGCATCGTGTACAGCGGGCTGGTCCCGATGTCGCCGAACACGATGCCCAGCGCGCCCAGCGTCAGCGGGGCCAGTCCTTGCCCCGGTCCGTGCGCTCCTTGCGGGCCTTGCGGGCCTCGCTGGTCTTGCGGGCCGTTCTCGGGGCGGTCACCCGGCGCGGAGGAGGCGGAATCTCGAGGCATCAGCGGGGCGCCCAGGGCGCTTTGCACGGAGGTGTCCACTATCCCACAGCGGATGCCGGCCTCCCACCCGCGGAGGGCCATCGACGCCGTATCCCCCCGGCGTGCAGTCTGTGAGCCTCCAGCGCCGCTTGGTCGCGCGACCGGTGCCACGGCCCGGCAGGCCCGCTAAGGTGGCGCCCTGTGGTGTGGAACGGTCACGGCCTTGCGGGGTCCTGTCGCTCCACCTTCCGTTTCCCCCTTCTCGAGGAGTGCGCCATGGGCTTCGTCGGCCTGCTGTTCTGGTTGGTCCTGTTCGTGCTGTGCTGGCCGCTGGCCCTGCTGGCGCTGGTCCTGTGGCCGATCGTCTGGCTGCTGACGCTGCCGTTCCGGCTGATCGGCCTGAGCGTGGAAGCGGTCTTCGCCCTGCTCAAGGCCATCCTGTTCCTGCCCGCACGGGTGCTGGGCTGGCGCGAGTCGCGCTGACCGCGGACCGCCGCCGCTTCCCGCGGCGGCCTCGGTCCCGGTGCCAGGCTCAGAAGTGCACCACCGAGCGGATCGACTTGCCGTCGTGCATCAGGTCGAAGGCCTCGTTGATGCCGGTCAGCGGCATCGTGTGGGTCACGAACGGGGCCAGCTGGATGTCGCCGCGCATCGCCTCCTCGACCATGCCGGGCAGCTGCGAGCGGCCCTTGACGCCGCCGAAGGCCGTGCCCTTCCAGGTGCGGCCGGTGACCAGCTGGAACGGCCGCGTCGAGATCTCCTGGCCCGAGCCCGCCACGCCGATGACGATGGACTGGCCCCAGCCGCGATGCGCGCACTCGAGCGCCGCGCGCATCACGTGGACGTTGCCGATGCATTCGAAGGAATGGTCGACGCCCCAGCCGGTCATCTCGACGATCACCTGCTGGATCGGCTTGTCGTGGTCCTTCGGGTTGACGAAGTCGGTGGCGCCGAAGACCTTGGCCAGCTCGAACTTCGACGGGTTGGTGTCGATCGCGATGATGCGGCCCGCCTGCGCCAGCTTCGCGCCCTGGATCACCGCCAGGCCGATGCCGCCGAGCCCGAACACCGCCACCGAGTCCCCCGGCTGCACCTTGGCGGTGTTCTTCACCGCGCCCAGGCCGGTGGTCACGCCGCAACCCAGCAGGCAGACCTGCTCCGGATTGGCGTCCGGGCTGATCCTGGCCAGCGACACCTCGGCCACGACGGTGTATTCGCTGAAGGTCGAGCAGCCCATGTAGTGGTAGACCGGCTTGCCTTCGTAGGAGAAGCGCGTCGTGCCGTCGGGCATCACGCCCTTGCCCTGCGTGGCGCGCACGGCCACGCACAGGTTGGTCTTGCCGGACTTGCAGAACAGGCACTCGCCGCATTCGGCGGTGTAGAGCGGGATCACGTGGTCGCCAGGCCGGACGCTGGTGACGCCCTCGCCCACCTCGACGACGATGCCCGCGCCTTCATGGCCGAGCACGGCGGGGAACAGGCCTTCCGGATCGTCCCCGCTGAGCGTGAAGGCGTCCGTGTGGCACACGCCGGTGTGGGTGATCTTCACCAGCACCTCGCCCTTGCGGGGCGGCTCGACGTCGATCTCGACGATCTGCAGCGGCTGGCCAGCCTGGAACGCGACGGCGGCACGGGATTTCATGGCGGGGCCTTTCGGAGGAAGGGAACAGGGGGACGGGAGGAAGACGGGAAGGGAGACAGGAATGAAGACGGGAATGAAGACGCGCCCGCAGGAGCGCGTCGATGCGGACCAGTCTATCCCGGTCGACCGGGCGCGTGCGCGCTCCTCAGCCGGTGTGATCGAGACGATCGGGGCGATCGGGACGACCGGGACGATCACCGCGATCCGGATCGCCGTGCCGGCTCGCGAGCAACGCCGCCTCGACGCGGCTGCGCACCTGCAGCTTCTGCAGGATGTTGGTGACGTGGTGCTTGATCGTCTTCTCCGACAGGAACAGCGCGTCGCCGATCTCGCGGTTGGTCTTGCCGGCGCCGATCAGCGACAGGATGCTGCGCTCCCGCTCGGTCAGCTCCTGCAACGGATCCGGCGCCTTGCGCTGCGTCAGCGACACCAGCATCTCCGCGGCGATCGTCGGCGACACATACACCTCGCCGGCCACGGCCGCGCGCAGCACGCCCGCCAGTTCCTTGCCCGAGACGCCCTTGAGCACATAGCCCCGCGCGCCCGCCTTGAGCGCCGCGAGCAGCTTGTCCTTGTCCTCCGACATCGTCAGCATCACGATCGCCGTCGCCGGGCAGGCCATCGCGATGCGCCCCGCCGTCGTGATGCCGTTCCAGCCGGGCATGCTGATGTCCAGCAGCACGGCGTCCGGCAGCAGCGCCTGCGCGAGCGCCAAAGCCTCCTCGCCGGACGCGGTCTCCCCGACGACCCGGAAGGCCGGATCCAGCGTCAGCGAATGCACCACGCCCTGGCGGAACAGCGGGTGGTCGTCGACCACCAGCACCTCGATCGTGTCACCGCTCATCGTCCGTCCTCTTCCCGTTCATGTCCTCGTCCGCCCCTTCCCGCAGCGTCGACGGCAGGTCCACGCGGATGCGCGTCCCCTGCCCCGGCGCGCTGGTCACGCCGAAGGTCCCGCCCTGCGACTCCACGCGCTGGCGCATGCCGCTCAGGCCCAGCCGCCGCCGCGAGCGCGCCTCGGCGGGATCGAAGCCCGGGCCGTCGTCGTCCACGGCCAGCCGGATGCCGGCGGCGTCGCCGCGCAGCTCGACGCGGCACCGGCTGCCGCGCGCGTGCCGGAACACGTTGGCCAGCGATTCCTGCAGCAGCCGGTACAGCGTGGTCTTGATCCGCAACGGCGCCGGCAGGTCCGGCGCCACGACCGCCTCCAGCGTCACGGGCACGGCGCCCTGCGTCTTCGCCTCGAAGTCGCGGACCACGCGCGCCGCGACGTCGGCCAGCGTCAGCGGGGCCAGTTCCGGCAGCTCCAGGTCGGCCGAGATGGCCCGCAGGTCGCGCATGGCGGCCTGCACGGCGTCGCTGATGCGGTCCAGATCGTGCGGGCTCACGACGCCTGGCGACGGGGCGGCCGCGGGGCCCGGCATCGACCCCGGCAGCACACTCGGCAGCACAAGCGGCGGCGCCCCCGGCCCCGCCCCCCGCAGCGCGTCCGCCTGGCTGTCGCGCAGGTTCTTGATCTGCATCAGGGCGAAGCCGAGGTCCTGGCTCGGGCCGTCGTGCACGTCGGCGGAGACGCGCTGCAGCAGCGCCTCGTTGATGGAGATCGCCTCCTCGGCCGCGCGCCGCACGCGGGCGTTCAGGGCGTCGTTCTGCGCATGCATCGCGGTCAGCTGCGCCAGCTTCTCGCGCAGCTCGTTGCGCTGTCTGACGATGGTCTGGCTGCCGCGGCGCACGATCAGGAACAGCAGCAGGTAGGTCGCCAGCATCGTGCCCGCGACGATCAGCCAACCGCGCCGCTGCGCACTGCCGGCCTCGCGGTCGATCTCGTCGGGCATCTGGTAGAACTCGGCGATCGCGCCGATGTGCCCGCGCCCGGCGGTGTGGATCGGCGTGTAGGTCTCGATCATCCGTTCCAGCGGCTGGCCGTGATCGGTCTGCCGGCGGCCCCGCCGCACGCTGATCTCCGAATAGACGCTGCCGGCGGCGGCGATCGCCAGGCCTTCGTCGACCTCGAGCGTCCGGCCCACGCCTTCGCCGTCGCTGCTGAACAGCACGACGCCGTCGGGACGCCAGATCCGCAGCGACACGATGCGCCGCGCCCAGTCGGCGTCGACGACCAGCGCCTCCAGCGCGCGGCGGTCCGCGTCGCCGATCTGGCCGTTGCGGTTCAGCCCCTCCAGATGCGGCGCGATGAAGCCGTCCACATACAGCGCCGTGTCGCCGCCGATCCGGTGGACGACGCTCTCCTCGACCTGCCGTCCCACCCACCAGCCGATGACCAGCGTGGACGCGAGCAGCACCGGGAAGCTGACCAGCAGGAACTGCTGCGACAGCGACAGGCGCCGGGGGGTCTTGGGCAGGGCCGATGGCGTCATCGGGCGGCACTGTAACAGCGTGCATCCGGCCCGCCCATGGACCAAGGTCCCGACGCGTCGCGACCAGGGTCGGACCGCGATCCCGCCCTTGGGCCCTGGGCGCGCGGGCGTCGCCTTCCTAGCATGGCGGCGTTCCCATCCACTCTCCGGAGCTCCGCATGACATCGACCCCCTCCTCCCCTTCGTCCTCTCCC
>CBIHMU010000098.1:0-20063 GCA_966211105.1 uncultured Burkholderiales bacterium | reverse complement strand
CCATCGCGACACCTTACTTGCGTAGAGGTGTTGCGCTTCAGAGTTGAGACCGCCCCGTGATATCGGCGCGCATCTCCTTCCGGAACTCGCGAAACTCACTCTTCAACTCGCTGAATTCGTTCTTCAACCCATGCATGTTGGTCTCCAGGACCGCCACCCGGACGGCAAGGGTCCGATCGTGGGTCGATGCCGACGCGCGGTCAATGGCTTCGACAGGTGGGGAAGGCTGATGTATCGACGTCATGCGAGGCTCTCCGGCAACGCCTGACCCCATGAACTCATTGGACATGAGAATGCTCATGAGGTGGCTTCTGATGGGACGAAAAGAATGCGTCCAATATCGGAGGAATCGGCGCGCGCCGCCAGTCGGAAAGCTGCCCTCCGAAGAGGGGTTGAAGGGGGCAGACTGTTGGGGGAACAGGAGATCAGGGGAGCAATCCCCAGGCACGGAGAAAGTGCCTTGTCATCGCCGCGAACGGCTGGTCGCCGTCGGCGCGGCGGCGGATGCCGGCGAGCACCTTGGCCGCGTTCGGCGACGCCGGGTCCATCTCCTGGAACGCCAGCGCCAGGGTGCGCAGCAGGTCGTAGTGGTTCCAGCGCAGCCGCAGCAGCTCCGTGCGGTTGAGGCCGAGCACCTCTTCGGCGGCCTTCGCGGCCGCCCTGGCTTTCGCGGACCGTCCGCGCGCGATCAGCCAGACCTCGTGCGTGGCTTCGATCGCGTTCCACGACAGCAGCTTCTCGGGATCGACGAGGTAGGGGTCGGGCAGATGCGGCTGCTCGCCGGCGAAGAAACGCTTCAGCGTCGCGTCCGTGGCACTCGCCGGATCGAGGCAGAAGGTGGCCGCGAGCGCCGCCGCCTTGGCGGCATCCGCCGGCTGCGCCGCGGGCATGCGCGGCGGCTTCAGGCGCGCGCCGGTGACGGGGAAGGTGTTGCCCTTGTAGACCTGGTTGCAGACCTGGCAGCTGAAGGTGTAGTTGTCGACGCAGTAGGCGAGCCACCAGTACAGGTCCTTGGGGCGGAAATGCTCGACGTCGCCATGCGCGACGACGGCCGTGTCGGCTTCGCAGTACGCGCACTTGCCGGCTGAGTCGAGCTTCAGCGCGGCCTTGGCCGTCGACCAGATCTGGCGCGCCTTGGGCTTGAAGTCGACCTTGCCGCCGTCCTCGTAGAAATAAGTTTCGAGCTTGAGCAGCCGCTGTTGCAGTTTCGCGCCGGTGAACGCGCCCAGGCTCGCGGCATCCCGGCCACGCCTCAGCCGGATCACTTCGAGCGCTCCACCCGCTTCACCGCCGCCCTCAGCTTGGTCGGCGACAGCGCCGGTGCTGGTGCGGCCTTCTTCACCGCAGCCTTCACCGCAGCATTC
Organism: uncultured Burkholderiales bacterium; assembly: GCA_966211105.1. Classification (GTDB taxonomy): domain Bacteria; phylum Pseudomonadota; class Gammaproteobacteria; order Burkholderiales; family Burkholderiaceae_C; genus Roseateles. The sequence continues at coordinate 18,699 of CBIHMU010000098.1, read as the reverse complement.
GCCGCTGACTTCGCAGCGGACTTCTTCGCAGGCGCGGGCCTGGTGGACGGCGGCGCTGCCGGCGTCGCCTTCATCGCCTTCGCGGATGCTGCCGCCTGCTTCGCGATCGTCGTCTTCAGCTCCTTCAGCAGCGCGGTCTGCTGGCGTGCGTAATCGGGCACCGCGTCCCACTCGGGCGCGGCGCGCAGGACCTCGGCGCTGCGCTGCAGCTGCGAGCGCTCTCGGGTGGTCAGTGCCTTGCCTTGGGTCTTCGTCTTCGTGTGCAGCTTGCGCGCCGTGTTCCGCGCGGATTCCACCGCCACGGAGTCCATCGACTCCAGCCCGAACATCGGGCTCATCAGCAGCTGGTGCAGCATCATGAGCCGCGGCTCGCCGACGAAGGGCACCAGCGTCGGCTGCTGCTTCGGGCCTTCGCGGCGGATGACGAAGAGCTCGCCTTCGCCGCTCTGCTGCGCGGTCAGCGCGGAGTGCGTCGTGGCGATGAACTGGAAGTGAGGCAGCAGGGCCGACAGGAAATCCACCAGCTGCCGGCGCCAGACCGGATGCAGGTGCAGGTCGATCTCGTCGATCAGCAGCACGCCGCGCGTGGCCAGCGGATCCTTGCGATCGGGGAAGGCCTCGGTGATGCGGAAGAGCAGGTCGCCGCACCAGGCCGCCATGTTCTGGTAGCCGTCGGACAGCTGGTTCAACGGCACCTCGCCGTCGACCGTCTTGAACATCAGCTGGCCCGACGCCTTGTCGATGCGCGAGAAGTTCATGCCCCGCATCAGCTGGTTGAGCGCCGCGCGGATGGGCGCCAGCGCCGCTTCGCCGCGCCGGTAGTCGAGGTCCATGGCCCAGCGCTGCAGCGACACCAGCGACGCCTCGGGCGAAAACATCGAGGCCAGCGCGCGGGCCCGCGACGAGCGCGCCGGATCGTCCAGCGGGCCGCTCATGCGCATGCCGCCTTCGGGTGGCCGGCGCGAGACGCCGTAACCCAGCACGAAGTAATTGCGGTCGGCATGGCGGATCGCCGCGTCCAGCGCTTCCAGCGTCTGCGCATTGCGCTCGAAGATCTGGCGCAGGCCGTCGCCGCGATGCAGCTCCAGCGCGATCTCGCGCGGCTCGCCCTTGGCGGTCACCAGCGTGCCGGCGATGCGGCACTGCCGCGCCCCGTTGCGGATCCACGCATCCGCATCGCCGAGCAGGTCCGGCAAGGCCTCGCTGCCCGCGAGCAGCAGGCCGATCGCCCGCAGCACGGTGCTCTTGCCGCAGCCGTTCTCGCCGAGCAGCAGCGTCCAGCGCCGGTTCGTGCCGGCGGGCGCGCCCGGTCCGGCGCCGAAGTCGATCGCCAGCGACGCCATCGAGCGCACGTTGGTCAGCGCGATCCGGGACAGGTACATGGGCGGGACTCTCCGTGGGGGAGAGCAACTATAAGAGACCGACCGCCGGCTTCAGCACAGGCGATCGCCCGTGCGGCTGCCCGCGGTGGCGCGGATCAGGCGGCCTCGGGCCGCGCCGGCGACGCCGTCAGCGTCTGCAGGCAGGCGCGCAGCGTTTCCAGCTCGACCGGCTTGGCGAGGAAGGCGCTGATGCCGGCCTCGTCGGCCTTCTGGCGCGACTCCTCGAACGCGTCCGCCGAGAACGCGACGATCGGCAGCCGTCCGCGCGGCGCCGGCAGTTCGCGCATCCGTCTCGTCGCCTCGAAGCCGTCCATCTGCGGCGTGTGCAGGTCCATCAGCACGAGGTCGAAGGGCTGCTGCCGCAGCGCGTGCAGCGCCTGCAGGCCGTTCTCGCACAGCGTGGGATGGTGCCCGAGCCGCTCCAGCATCGCCTCGATGACGATGCGGTTGGTCGGGTTGTCTTCGCTGACCAGCACGCGCAGGCCGGTCACGGGCGCGACGGCCGTCACGGGCGCCGCGGTGATCGACCCCGCTGGGGCCGCGTTGGCGGCGGCCATGCCGCCCGGCAGCATGCGCCCCGGCGGCAGGTCCGCGCCGGCGCGCAGCGGCAGCGCGAGCGTGAAGCGTGCGCCCTGGCCGAGGGCGCTCTGCACATGGATGTCGCCGCCCATCGCACGCGCCAGCCGGCGCGAGATCTCCAGCCCCAGCCCCGCGCCGCCGTGGCGCCGCGAGGTGCTCGCGTCGCCCTGGCTGAAGCGCTGGAACAGCCGCGCCTGCGTCTCCGCGTCGATGCCCGGGCCGGTGTCGCTGACCTCGACCATCAGCAGGTCCTCGCCCAGCGCGCCGACGCCGCGCCGCATCTGGCAGCCGACGTGGCCCCGGTCGCAGAACTTCAGCGCGTTGCTCAGCAGGTTCAGCAGGATCTGGCGCAGCCGCGTCGGATCGGCCAGCACCCAGCCGGGCACGTCGTCGTCGACGCCGAAGTGCAGCGACAGCCGCTTGGCCGCGGCCTGCGGCCGGCTCAAGGCCTCGAGCTCCTTCATCAGCGCGCCCGGCTGCAGCGGTTCCGGCGCGATCGACAGGCCGCCGGCCTCCATGCGCGTCACGTCCAGGATGTCCCCGAGCACCGCCAGCAAATGCCGCGCGCAGTCGTTCGCGGCCTTCAGCTGGTCCTGCTGCGCGGTGGTCAGCGGCGCGTCCTTGATCAGGCCCAGCATGCCCAGCAGCCCTTGCAGCGGCGTGCGCAGCTCGTGGCTCATGTTGGCGAGGAAGACCGTCTTGGCGCGGTTGGCGGCGTCGGCCTCGCGCTGCGCGTCGATGAGGCGCGCGGCCAGGGCCTTCTGCTTGTCGCCGTAGCGTTCCAGGCCGCGGAACTGGCGGTAGATGACCGCCGCGAACAGCAGCGTCATCGCCGACAGCACGGCCGTCAGGCCCAGGCTGATGCGGCTCTGGTTGCGCACGATCTCGTTGCGCTGCGTCACGTCCTCGGCGACGTGGTGGGTGGACGTCAGCGACAGGTCGCGGATCGGGTCGGCCAGCGGCTCCAGCCGGTCGACGATCTCTGCGATGCGCTCCGGGTGCTCGCGGATCAGCGCGCCGTTGAGCGGCAGCGCATCGGCCCAGCGCACGAAGTCCTGCGTGCGCGTCAGCGTGCGCTGGTAGTCGGGGTGATGCGCCAGCACGAGCGCGGCGTGTTCGCTCTCCACCAGGTTGAGCCGGCTGACGAAGATCTCATAGCGTTGCGCGACCTGGTCGGGATCGACCGCCACGCTCGGCCCGGCGGCCTGTTCGAGCGACAGGCGCAGCTTCAGGTACTCGGTCTCGAACTGGAACAGGCTCCAGACCAGGTAGTCGTCCTGGTAGCGCCGCGTGCCGTTGAGCGCCTCGTACTGGCGCGCCTGCAGCCAGGCCACGCCCGCGAGCGCCAGCACCAGCAGCAGGCCCATCGAGGAGACGGCGATGCGCCAGCGGCGCTGCTTGGCCGAAACGATGCGGGCGGCGTCGCGGGACATGCTCAACGCAGTTCCAGATGGGTGAGCTGCCACGCCGAGCGCCCGTAGAAGACGCTGTTGCGCAATTCGGGCGCGCGGTCGAACGGATAGATCAGGAACAGCGGGCCCTTGTCGCGCACGGCCATCGGCTTGTCGTCGATCAGTCGCGCGACGATGACGTCGAAGCGTGCGCTGTCGCCGATGGGGATGCTGACGCGGTAGTCGTTGAGCGCGCGCGCCTCGATGGTGCGGCCCTGCGCGCCGGCGGCGGCCAGCACGTCGCGCAGCAGCGGACCGGTGAACTTGCGCGGGCCCGGGTACCAGGGGGTCTGGGTGCTGAAGCTCACCTGCGGGAGTTTCTCGAGCATCGCCATGTCGAAGGCCGCACGGCCGTCGCGGTTGGCGTTGCGCAGCGCACCGCCGACGGTCAGCACGACCGGGCCGGCAGGCAGGTCCAGCGTCTGCTCGGCGGGGATCGCCCACGCCGTGGCGGCAGTGGATCCCAGGACACAGGTCAGCAGCCCCAGCAGGGCGGAACGGCGCGCGATCAGCATGGACGGGAGCACGGCCCGATGGCACGCCCAGGCCGCCGTGTCGGAGGCGCGTGCCGCAGGGGCATTGGTAAAAGCCCGCATGCTACGCGCGGGGGTGGGGAGGAGCATCTACGGGACCACCCCAATGACGGGGACCAGTCGGCTTTACGCCACACCGCCCAGCGCCCGGCTTGACCGGTCCCTTGTCGCTGCTGTGACAAGGCGGGCGGAGAGACCGACTGAAGATCGGTTCAAACAAAGACAGGAGACAGATCGATGACGCGCGTGGTCACCCCCCGTCCCGAGAACGCCGACGTGCAGTACAGCCATTGGCCGGCCCGCTTGCCGCGGCGGCTGGCGATCCCGCGGACCTCGCTGTGGTTCAACCTGGAGGTCGCCGCGAACCGCTACCCGGACAAGGCGGCGACGCAGTTCCTCGGCGCCACGCTCAGTTTCCGCGAGATGCGGCGGCAGGCCGAGGCGCTGGCCGGCTGGCTGCGCGCGCAGGGCGTGGGCAAGGGCGATCGCGTCGCGCTGTTCCTGCAGAACTGTCCGCAATACCTGATCGCCTTCTATGCGATCAACCGCGCGGACGCGGTCGTGGTGCCCGTCAATCCGATGAACCGGGAGGATGAGTTCGGCCATTACCTGACCGACCCCGAGACCAAGGTCGTGATCTGCAGTGGCGAACTGGCGGGCATCGTCGCCCGGGCCGCGGAGAAGCTGCCCGCGTCGCAGCGGCCGCGCGCGGTGCTGGTGACGCAGTACTGGCAGATGCTGCCGCCGGCCGGCCCGGATCCCGCCTGCGATGCGCCGGAGGCGATGCGCCAGTGGCTGACCGCCGTGCACGAGCTGCCGCCGGGCGCGACCGACTGGCGCGAGGCGATCGCCGCCGGCCTGACGCCGGGGCCGCACACCGCGGGACCGGACGACCTGGCGATGCTGCCCTACACCTCCGGCACCACCGGGCTGCCCAAGGGCTGCGTGCACACGAACGCGACGCTCATGTCCAACAGCTGCGGCGGGTGCCAGTGGGGCTACGCGAGCGCGGAGTCGGTGGGCCTGGCGGTGGTGCCGATGTTCCACATCACCGGCACGCTCTACGGCGTGCTGGGCCCGGTGTTCATCGGCATGACGCTCGTGATCATGCCGCGCTGGGACCGCGAGCTCTGCGGGCGGCTGATCTCGCGCTACCAGGTCACGCACTGGACCTGCATCCCGACGATGATCATCGACCTCTTCGCGAGCCCGAACTACAAGTCCTTCGACCTGCGCAGCCTGCGCTACCTGAGCGGCGGCGGCGCGGCGATGCCCAAGGCGGTGGCGGAGCGGCTGCAGGCCGAGTTCGGCCTGACCTTCGCGGAAGGCTACGGCCTGACCGAGACCGCCGCGCCCAGCCACGGCAATCCGCCCGAGCGCGCGAAGCTGCAGTGTCTGGGCATTCCGATCTTCGGCGTCGATTCGCGCATCGTGGATCCGACGACGCTGGAGGAACTGCCCGTCGGCGAGGTGGGGGAGATCATCACGCATGGCCCGATGGTGTTCCAGGGCTATTGGCGTCAGCCGGAGGCGACCGATGCGGCCTTCGTCGAATTGGACGGCAAGCGCTTCTTCCGCACCGGCGACCTCGGACGCATGGACGAGGAGGGCTACTTCTTCATCACCGATCGCCTCAAGCGGATGATCAACGCGAGCGGCTACAAGGTCTGGCCCTCGGAGGTCGAGATGCTGCTGTACCGCCACCCCGCGGTCCAGGAGGCCTGCATCATCGCGGCCAAGGACGCGTACCGCGGCGAGACAGTGAAAGCAGTCGTGGTGCTGCGCGCCGAAGCCAAGGGCAAGACCACCGACAAGGACATCATCGATTGGGCCCATGAGCACATGGCCGCCTACAAGGCGCCGCGCATCGTCGAGTTCGTCGACGCCCTTCCCAAGTCGGGATCGGGGAAGGTCATGTGGCGGCTGCTGCAGGAGTTGGAAACCAGGTAGAGGACTGCCCGAGGGCGGTCAGAACCGCGAACCGGGCTGTGTCAGGAACGCGCGTTCCTCGTCGGTGCTCGCTCGGCCAAGGATCTCGTTGCGATGCGGGAAGCGGCCGAAACGCGCGATGACGTCGCGGTGCCTGTGCGCGTAGTCCAGGGCATCCTTGAGGCGCTCGTCCTCGGCGGCCAAGGCCTCGAAGGTCGCGACGCTGCGATCCTGCATCGCCAGATCCTCCGCATGCTCCAGCGGCATCGCGACGAACCAGCGCTCCAGCGGGCCGAGGTCTTGCGCGCGAGGAAGCAGCGCCAGTGAGGCCTCCAGCGCAAGGGCGTCGCCGGCGAAGGAGGTGGGCGTGTCGCGGTGAACGTTGCGCGTGAACTGGTCCAGCACCAGGATCCGCGCCAGCGCACCCCAGGCCGTGGAATCCCACTCGCGCAGACCGCCTTTCAGCGCCTGGTCGATGACGGGGCCGAAGCGCTCGCGCAGCGCCGCATCGAATTCCGCGTCCTTCTTGAACCACTTCATCTGGACCTGACCGTCCTGCTCGCTGCCCGGCAGGCCGAACCATTCGTTGAGCACGCGCTGCGCCGGCGCAGGCGTCAGCAGACGCTGCCAGCGCGGATGCCGCAGCAGCCAGTGCCGCACGTAGCTGCAGCCGGGCACGAGCTGCAGCGGGAACTCCGCCAGCCAGCGCGCCGCCGCCTCCACCAGCGCAGCGGCGAGGCCTTGCCCGGTCAACTGCGCCGGCACGCCGGTGTGCGTGATGATCAGCTGTTCGCCGTGACGTTCGTAGTCGAGCCGGCATTGCAGCCCGGGTTGCGGCTGCGCCAGGAAGCATCTCGCGTCAGGATGATGCTGGATGACGAAATTCAAGATGCGTCTCCACGAGAGGCCTCCCTGCCGAGTTGACGCCACAAGTAGGCGAACTCGAGGGCTTGCAACAGCGCCCGCTGCTGGTTGTCCGCAGCGCCGCCATGGCCGCCCTCGATGTTTTCGTAATAGAAGCACGCCTGCCCCAAGGCCTGCAGGCGAGCCGCCATTTTCCTCGCATGGCCGGGATGCACGCGGTCGTCACGCGTCGAGGTGGCGAAGAGCGCCCTCGGATAGGTCACGCCCGGCTTCAACTGCTGGTACGGGCTGTACGCGGCGATGTGCGCCCAGTCGTCGGGCTCGTCCGGATCGCCGTACTCGGCCATCCACGACGCGCCCGCCAGCAGCAGGTGGTAGCGCTTCATGTCGAGCAGCGGCACCTGGCACACGACCGCGCCGAACAGTTCCGGCCGCTGCACCATGCAGGCGCCGACCAGCAGCCCGCCGTTGCTGCCGCCCATGATCCCGAGCCGTTCCGGCCGCGTGAGGCCGTGAGCGATCAGGTCTTCGGCCACGGCGATGAAATCGTCGAAGCTGCGCTGCTTGTGTTCGAGCGTGGCCGCCTGGTGCCAGCGCGGGCCATACTCGCCGCCGCCGCGGATGTTGGCGACCACCAGTTGTCCGCCGCGCGCCAGCCACGCGCGGCCGTTGCCGCCGGAGTACCAGGGCTGCAGCGAGACCTCGAAGCCGCCGTAGCCGTAGAGCAGGGTGGGCGTCTCCTGCTGCGCGCTGGCGTCGTGGCCGCGCCTGCCGATCACGAAGTAGGGCACGTTCTCGCCGTCCGCGCTGGTGGCGAAGCGCTGCTCGACCGTCATGCCGTGGGCGTCGAACTGCGCGCCGCGCTGCTTCAGCGTCTCCCGCGCATCGGTGCCCGCCCGCGCCAGGCAGACGACGTCCGGCGTCAGGAAGTCGCAGTAGTGCAGCAGGTAGGCGTCGCCCAGCGCATCCTCGAGCAGCTCGGGGTCGTGCAGGCTCTGCACGCTCAGCGTGCCGGGGAAGGGCGCCTTGACCTGGCGCAGCGTCGGCGGCCGGTGGGACAGGTCCCACTCCTCGAGCCGGCTCGCGACATGCTCGCTGACGTTGATCAGCAGGTGATGCTGCGTGAGCGTGTAGTCCTCCAGCGAGCGCCCCGCCGTCGGCGAGAACATCACGCGGATGTGCTTGTCGTGCCGCTCGTCCTTCCAGAACGACGCCTCCTCCATCAGCAGCAGCGAGCCCGACGGATAGGTCGGTCCGTGCGGGATGGCCCAGTCGGTGCGCGGACGCAGCAGCATCCACGGACCTTCCAGGTGGACGCTCATGTCGCTGGGCAGGTCGATCGGGACGAACTCGCCGTCCTTCCAGAGGAAGCGCGACTCGTTGTAGAAGTCCAGCGCGCGGCTGAAGACGACGCGCTCGAAGCCCGGCGTGCGGTCGACCGACACGGACACCGACACGTCCGCCTTCTCGCCTTCGAAGATCACCGGCGCCGCGTCCAGCGGCGTGCCGCGCGCCCAGCGCCGGACCTGCCGCGGATAACCCGATTCGGTCAGGGAATCGGGACCGAAATCGCTGCCCACCAGCAAGGTGTCGGCGTCCAGCCACTCGACGTCGCTCTTGGCCTCGGGCACGAAGAAGCCGCCCTCAGCCGCCGGCACGAAACGCAGCGCCTCGAGGTCGAACTCGCGCAGTTCGTGCGCGTCTGCGCCGCCGTCGGACAGCGAGACCAGACAGCGCCGGTACTCGGGCGCCAGCGCCGTCGCGCCGTGGAAGACCCAGCTGCGGCCCTCGTCGCGGCCCAGCGCGTCCAGGTCCAGCACCAGGCGCCAGGGCGGCTCGGCGAGCTGGTACTCCTCCAGCGTGCAGCGCCGCCACAGGCCGCGCGGATGGGCTTCGTCCTGCCACAGGTTGTAGAACCAGTCGCCGCGCCGCGCGACATGCGGGATGCGGTCGCGGGCATTGAGGATCTGCAGCAGCTCCTCGCGCAGCGGTTCGAACTCGGGCTCGGCCTTCAGCGCGGCCAGGGTGGTCTCGTTGCGCTCGCGCACCCATTGCAGCGCGCGTTCGCCCGCGTCGCCTTCCAGCGCTTCGAGCCACAGGAACGGGTCGTCCCCGGCCGCTGGGGCCACGGAGCCGTCGGCGAGGGCGCCGGAGGTCGTCAAGGAAGCGGTGGCTTCGGTGGAAGCGGACGGCACGGATTGCGGCACAACGAACTCCTGATCGATGTCTGACGCCCTCTCCCGCTTGCGGGAAGGGTGCGGGAGAGGGTGCGGGTGAGGGCTGGGATCTCCGCACCTCACCTTACTCCAGGTCTCAGGCCTCGCGTTCCTTCAGCAACTGCGGCGTGATCTCCACCGCGCCCTTCTCGGTGCTGACGTACGCCGTCCCGTCCTGGATGCTGACCTGCCACTGCATGCCGCGTTCGGCCAGCGCGGCCAGGGCCTGCGCCTGCTCCGCCGGGATCTGCCACACCGCCAGCTTGGGCGTGCGCTGCAGCTTGTTCTGGATGCCGGCCCACCACACCGGCGTGCTGGACGCGTAGCCGATGACGGTGACGCGATCCGCCCGGCCGTGCGCCTGGCGCAGCCGGCGCTCGTCGGGCTGGCCGAGCTCGATCCAGTGGACGACCTGTCCGGTCAGGTCGAGCTGCCACAGCGGCGGTTCCTCGACATCGGACAGGCCCTTGCTGAACTCCAGCCTGCCTTGCAGGTCGTCGGCGGGCACGTTCAGCGCGTAGGCGAGGATGCGCAGCATCATCCGCTCGTCGGTCTCCGACGGGTGGCGGGCGACGGTGAGGGAGTGCTCGCCGTAGACATGGCGGTCCATGTCGGAGAGTTGCAGCTGGGCTTTGTGGATGGTGGCCTTGAGCGCCATGGTGGGGTGCCGCCGGAGGCGGTCGTGGTCGGGGTGGACGGCCTGCCGTGCGGGCTGCACGCGGGCCGGAAACGATCTGAAGCGGCGCATTATCCGGGTCGTGGCATCATGCCGACCCGCACCTCGGACCGGCCGCGCGCCGGACGGTCCGTACCGACGAGACAGCGCCCCTGCGGCGCAATGACTTGAGAGACGACATGAACACTCTTCGCACCTCCCTCGCCGTCGCGGCACTGCTGGCCTGCGGTCTGGCCTCCGCCCAGACGAGCGCGCCCGCCAAGCCCGCGGCCAAGCCGGCCACGTCGACCCCCGCCGCCCCCGCCGCGGCCCCGGCCACGAAGGGCGGCAAGGGCAAGCTGATGACGCGCGACGAGCTGCGCGCCTGCATGAGCTCCAACCAGCAGAACGAGGAAACCGCCGCCGAGCTGGACAAGAAGAAGGCCGTCGTCATGAAGGAGCGCGACGAGCTCAAGGCGTCCAAGGCGGAATCCGACAAGTTCGAGTCCGACATGCAGGCGCAAGGCGTGGCCCTGAAGGCCGAGATCGACGCGGTCAAGGCCTTCGGCGCCGAGATCGAGGCCGGCGCATCCAAGATGGAGAAGGCCGACCTGAAGGCCAAGCAGGAGGAGTACCAGGCCCGCGCCAACGCCCTGCAGCCGAAGATCGACGCCTTCAACAAGTCGCGCAACGACCGCGTCGAGGTCAACAAGACCTTCAACGCCCGCGTGGATGCGCACCAGAAGATCGCCGACGAGTTCAACGAGGCCGTCGAGGACCTGAACGACAAGCGCAACGAGTGGAAGTTCAAGTGCGGCAACCGCTCGTACGACGAAGCGGACGAGATCGCGATCAAGAAGGAACTCAACAAGAAGTGATGAGCAAGGGGCAGACCCGATGAGCACCAATCCGCTGCTGTCCGCCTGGACCGGCCCGTACGGGCTGCCCCCGTTCGACGCGATCCGCGCCGAACACTTCGAACCCGCCTTCGAGGCCGCGCTCGCCGCGCATCGCGCCGAGCTCGACGCGATCGCGGCGGATCCGGCCGCGCCGGACTTCGACAACACGCTGGCCGCGCTCGATCGCGCCGGCCGCGCGCTCACCGCGCTGGAACACCTGTTCTCGACGCTGAGCGCCTCGGCCAGCTCGCCCGAGCTGCAGGCCGTGCAACGCCGCATGGCCGCGCCGTTGGCGGCGCACACCAATGCGATCTACCTGAACGCCGCGCTGTTCGAGCGCGTGGAGCGGCTGCACGAGCGGCGCGCGTCGCTGGGCCTGCCGCCCGAATCGTTGCGGCTGCTCGAGCGCGTGCACCTGGACTTCGTCCGTGCCGGCGCCCGGCTGCAGGGCGAGGCCCGCGCGCGCTACGCCGCGAACATGGAGCGCCAGGCCGAGCTCAACACCCGCTTCGCGCAGAACGTGCTCGCGGACGAGAGCAGCTACCAGCTCGTGCTGCGGGGCGAGGCCGAACTGGCCGGTCTGCCGGACTTCGTCCGCGCCGCCGCGCGCCAGGCCGCGCTGGACCGGGGACACGCGGAGGCGGGCGTGCACGTCGTGACGCTGTCGCGCTCGCTGATCGTGCCCTTCCTGACCTTCAGCGAACGCCGTGACCTGCGCGAGCAGGCCTGGCGCGCCTGGGTCGGCCGCGGCGAGATCGCCGGCGAGACCGACAACCGCGCGCTGGTGAGGGAGCTTCTCGCGCTGCGCCATGAACAGGCGGTGCTGCACGGGCATCGCAGCTTCGCCGACTACGCGCTCGCCGACACGATGGCCGGCCGCCAGTCCGCCGTGCAGGGCCTCCTGGACCAGGTCTGGGAACCGGCCAAGGCGGCCGCGGCGCGCGAGCGGGCGCTGCTCGACGAGGTCCGCGCGCAACTCGGCCACGACCTGACGATCGAGGCCTGGGACTGGCGCTGGTACGCGGAGAAGGTCCGCCAGCAGCGCTTCCAGCTCGACGAGGCCGAGGTCAAGCCCTACTTCCCGCTGGACGCGATGGTGCAGGCGATGTTCGACTGCGCCTCCCGGCTCTACGGCCTGCGCTTCGTCGCGCAGCCGCAGGTCGCCGGCTACCACCCGGACGTGAAGGTCTACGAGGTGCAGCGGCCGGACGGCTTGCTGCGCGGGATCTTCGTCCAGGACAACTTCGCGCGGCCGACCAAGCGCAGCGGCGCCTGGATGAACGCGCTGCGCTGGCAGGCGCGCAACGGCATGGCCGCGCTGCCGATCATCCTGAACAACAACAATTTCGCCAAGGGCGCGCCGGGCGAGCCGACGCTGCTGTCCTTCGACGACGTGCGCACCCTGTTCCACGAATTCGGCCATGGCCTGCACGGGCTGCTCTCGGACGTCGAGTTCGAGCGCCTGTCCGGCACGCAGGTGCTGCGCGACTTCGTCGAGCTGCCTTCGCAGCTGATGGAGCACTGGATGGCCGAACCCGAGGTGCTCAAGCGGCATGCGCGCCACTACAAGACCGGCGAGCCGCTGCCCGATGCGCTGCTCGACCGCCTGAAGGCGGCGGCGACCTTCAACCAGGGCTACGAGACGGTGCGTTACTGCGCATCGGCGCTGGTGGACCTCGCGATCCACGCGCGGGAGCAGGCGGAGGTGCCGGACCCGGTCGCCTTCGAGCGCGAGACGCTCGAGCGCCTGGGCCTGCCGCCAGCGATCGGCCTGAACCACCGGCTGACGCATTTCCAGCATCTGTTCTCCGGCAGCTATTACGCATCCGGCTACTACGTCTACCTGTGGGCGGAGGTGCTGGACTGCGACGCCTTCGAGGCTTTCGTCGAGGCGGGCGACCCGTTCGACGCGGCAACCGCGCAATCGTTGCTGGCCAACATCCTGTCGGTCGGCAACAGCCGGGAGCCGGGCGCGACCTATCGCGCCTTCCGCGGTCGCGATGCGAGCGTGGTGCCCATGCTCAAGGGACGCGGGCTCATTCCCGCCTGACCCCTCGCTGGATCCGCCTGAAGCGGGGCCCCGGAAGGGGCCCCTAGTTCTTGGGGTAAACCCTGGCGGCGGGGTTCATTCATCGCGCCCAGCCGCAGTTCATCGCCGGCAGGCACGGGTTGGTCGCAGCCGGCTTTCGGTCGGGGTTGACCCTTGGAATCATTCGTCCCGTGCCGCAAGAACCACCCGCGGCTCGGGAGAACGAGATGAACACCATTCGCTGCTACGACCGATTCACGAACGTCAAGCGCATCGCCGCGCTGATCGGCGTCGCGACCGGCATCGTCGCCGGCCTGCTGCTGGCGCTGCCCAGCCGGGCCGAGGAACCGCAGCGACTGCCCACGGTGGTCATCAACGGCAAGTCCACCCAGACCCTGGCCGCGCTGCGCGCCGCCGGCGACGTGCGGACGCTGCCGACGGTGGTGGTCACGTCCCGCCGCGCCGACCGCGCGCTGGACGGCGAACAGGTGGCCGCGCGATGAGCGAACATGACGCCCTGTCCGGAATCCGCCTGTCCTGGCCGGCTCCGCTCCAAGCGGGGACGCAAGGGGTTGTGCAAGGGGTTGTGCAGGGGGAGGTGCAAGGCGTGGAGCGGGGGATGACGGCGGGCGCAGGGCGCGCCGCCGCTTCAGCCTCGCGTCAGCCGATGTCCGCCGTGCTCCCTATGATGCGGGGATGGACTCTGCCCACGCCGCCCTCGATCCCGTCGCTGCCGACGTGACCGCCTCGCCGGAGGTCGTCCCGCTCGCCGCGGCGACGCCCTCCAAGCTCCGTTTCGCCGCCGTCACCGGCGCCGGTTCGGGCATCGGCCGCGCTGCCGCGCAGGCGCTGATGCAGGCCGGCTGGCAGGTGGCGCTGCTGGGCCGCCGCGACGAGATGCTGCGCGAGACCGCCGCGTTCGCCCCCGAGCGCGCGCTGGTGCTGCCCACCGACGTCGCCGACGAGGCACAGGTCGCCGCCGCCTTCGACGCGATCGAGCGCCGTTGGGGCCGACTCGATTTCCTGTTCAACAACGCCGGACGCGGAGCGCCGGCGTCGGACATCGACGAGCTCAGCATCGAGACCTGGCGGGCCGTGGTCGACATCAACCTGACCGGCAGTTTCCTGTGCGCCCGCGCCGCCTTCGGGCTGATGAAGCGTCAGTCGCCGCGCGGCGGACGCATCGTCAACAACGGCTCGATCTCGGCGCACGCGCCGCGCCCGGGGTCGATCGCCTACACCTCGACCAAACACGCCATCACCGGGCTGACGAAGACCTTGGCGCTGGACGGCCGCAAGCACGACATCGCCGCCGGCCAGCTCGACATCGGCAACGCCGAGACCGACCTGACCGAACGCTTCGTGCACGGCGTGCCGCAGGCGCACGGCGGCACGATGGTCGAGCCGCGGATGGACGTCGCCCACGCCGCCAGCGCGCTGCTCTACATGGCGGAATTGCCGCTGTCGGCCAACGTGCCTTTCCTGACGGTCATGGCCACCAAGATGCCCTACATTGGCCGAGGCTGATACCGGGGGTGAATCCAGGCGGTGATTCCTGCGTCGTGTGATGCGCGTACTTGAAACTGCCCGATCGCCCCGATCTGAAAGACCGATGAACCTGCTCTCCACGCTTTTCTCGATCGCCGCCCGCCTCGTGCTGGCGGTGGCTTCCATCGTGCTGTTCCTGGCGGTGCTCGCCGCCGGGCTGGTGATCTTCGCCGTCGTGCTGCTGTGGAGCCTGGTCCGCGGCCGCAAGCCGACGCTGCACACGGCTACCTTCCGTCGCGCCGCGCAGTTCCGTTCGCAGGCCTTCCGGCCGGACGGGATGAACGGCATGAATGGCAGCCGTGCGCCGCAAGGGGAAGTGATCGACGCGGAAGTCCGCGAAGTCCCGAACAGCGATCCGCGCCTGGAACGCTGACTGCGCGAGGCCGCTCAGTACTTCGGCGGCGCGCTGAGCTCATCCCAGAGCTCGTCGTAGATGCGGTAGCGGGACGGGCTGATCTTGCCCGCTTCGACCGCGGCCAACACCGCGCAGCCGGGCTCGTGCCGGTGGCTGCAGTTGTGGAAGCGGCACTCGCCCAGATACGGCTGGAAATCGGGCATGTAGCTCGCCAGGTCCGGTGCGGCGATCTGCCGCAGGCCGAATTCCTGGAAGCCCGGCGAGTCGAGCAGCGCGGCCTCACGCGCCGAATCCATCCAGTACCACTGCGTCGTGGTCGTCGTGTGGCGTCCTGAATTCAGCGCCACCGAGATCTCGCCCACCTGCGCCTTCGCATCCGGCACCAGCAGGTTGATCAGGGTGCTCTTGCCGGTGCCGCTGGGACCCAGCACCAGCGTCGCCTGGCCGTGCAGCAGCGGCCGCAGCGTGTCGCTCGCCGCGTCGGGGCGGCCCTTGAAGCTGAGCTCCATCACGCGCTGACCCATCGCCTTGTACGGGGCGAGTCGCTCGCGCGCCGCATCCGCGCCTGGCAGGTCGGTCTTGTTCAGCACGATGTCGGCGGTGATGCCGGCGCTGCGCGCCGCGATCAGCGCCCGCGTGAGCTGCGATTCGGAGAACTGCGGATCCACCGCCACCAGGATCAGCAGCCGGTCGAGGTTGGCCGCGAAGCTCTTGGTCTTCCACTCGTCCTGGCGGAACAGCAGGTTGCGGCGCGGCTCGACCTTCTCGATGACGCCCTCGTGATCGCTGCTGCGCAACCAGCGCACGCGGTCGCCGACGACGCAATCGCTCTTCTTGCCGCGGGTCAGGCAATGGATGCGCTGGCCCTCGCTGTCCTCGATGACGTAGTGACGGCCGTGTCCGCGCACCACCAGCCCGGTCTGGATGTCCTTGCTCATGCCGCATGCCCCGCGGGGGAGGGCAGCGTCGAGGGTCTCGCGAGCGAGGCGATCGCCGCCAGGCGTTCGCTGGCCGGCGGGTGCGAGTAGTAGAAGCGCGCGAACACCGGGTCCGGCGTCAGCGTGCCGGCGTTGTCCTCATGCAGCTTCAGCAGCGCATTGGACAGGTCGGCGCCGCTGGCCTGCGCGCAGGCGTAGGCGTCAGCCTCGAACTCGTGCCTGCGCGACCACAGCGACATCAGCGGCGTCAGGAAGAAGGCGAAGGGCGGCAGCGCCAGCATGATCAGCAGCAGCGCCAGCGCGTCGTTGGGGGCGTCCAGGCTGGGGCGCACGCCCAGGCCGAGGTAGAAGCCCGCCAGCGCGCTCAGCCAGCCCAGCAGCGCGAAACCCGCCAGGCTCAACGCGAACATCAGGACCATCCGCTGCGGCACATGGCGGCGCTTGAAGTGGCCCAGCTCGTGCGCGAGCACGGCCTCGACCTCGGGCGGGTTCAGACGTTCCAGCAGCGTGTCGAAGAAGACCACGCGCTTGGCCGCGCCCAGGCCGGTGAAGTAGGCGTTGCCGTGCGCCGAGCGCCGGCTGCCGTCCATCACGAACAGTCCCTTGGCCGCGAAGCCGCAGCGCTGCATCAGCGTCTGCACGCGCTCGCGCAGCACGGCGTCCTCGAGCGGCTGGAACTTGTTGAACAAGGGGGCGATGACGGTGGGGTAGATCACCAGCATCAGCAGGTTGAAGCCCATCCATGCGCCCCAGGCCCACAGCCACCAGAGAGTGCCGGCCTGGGCCATCAGCCACAGGATCAACGCCGCGATCGGCAGGCCCAGCAGGGCGCCGACCGCCAGTCCCTTCGCGCCGTCGACCAGGAACAGCTTCAGCGTCGTGCGGTTGAAGCCGAAGCGCTCCTCCAGCCGGAAGGTGTTGTAGATCGTCCAGGGCAGGTCCAGCACGCCGGAGAGCAGCGAGAACGCCGTCAGCAGGCCGAGCTGGTAGCCCATGTCGCCGAGCGCGGGCCGCCACGACAGCGCCCACTGGTTGAGCAGGTCCAGACCACCCAGCAGCGTCCAGCCGATCAGCAGGGCGGTGTCCCAGGCCAGGTGCAGCGTGCCGAAGCGTCCGCGGGCGATCGTGTAGTCCGCTGCCTTCTGATGCGCCGACAGCGGCACGGTGCCGACGAACGCGGCCGGCACCGCGCCCCGATGCCGCGCCACATGGCGCATCTGGCGCGACGACAGCCAGAGCTTGACCAGGAAGGACAGCATGACCGCGGCGACGAAGGCCGCGGTCAGCACCAGCGGGGAGGAGCTCAGCGCCGAGGGCGCCGGAGCGGCGGCGAACGCCGCGGGAGGGATCTGCATGGACGCAAGTGTAGAGGGGCCCGACTCGGCGACAATCGCGCCCAATCAGAAGGACAAGCCCATGACCACCGACACCAGCGCTACCCCCGCCACCCCCGCCGCAGGCTCCGGTGCCAATCCCGTGCTGCCGCTCAATGACCAGAACCTGATCTGGATCGACCTGGAAATGACCGGCCTGTATCCGGACAAGGACCGCATCATCGAGATCGCCGTCGTCGTCACCGACGCCCAGCTGACGGTGCGCGTCGAGGGCCCGGTCTTCGCGGTCCACCAGTCCGACGCGATGCTGGACGGCATGGACGCCTGGAACAAGGGCACGCACGGCAAGAGCGGTCTGATCGACCGCGTCAAGGCGTCGACGATCAGCGAGGCCGACGCCGAGCAGCAGGTCATCGATTTCCTCAAGGCCTACATCCCGGCCGGCAAGTCGCCGATGTGCGGCAACTCGATCTGCCAGGACCGCCGCTTCCTGGCCAACTACATGCCCAAGCTGGAAGACTTCTTCCACTACCGCAACCTGGACGTCTCGACGCTCAAGGAACTGGCACGCCGCTGGAAGCCCGCCGCGATGGAGGGCTTCAAGAAGGCGCAGAAGCACACGGCGATGGCCGACATCCACGAATCCATCGACGAGCTGCTCCATTACCGCGAGCATTTCCTGAAGCTGGATTGAGTCCGCCCGAGGCACCGATGGACACCCCGCGTCGCCCGCAAGACCTGTGGGCGGCTTTCGACTTTCCGCGCCATCCGCTGGCGCGCGAGGACGGCGAACGCCTGCGTGGCGCCTTCTTCGCGCCGCCGGCCGAGCGCCTGATCGCACGCGACCCCGATCGGCTGCGCGCCGTGCTGCGCCTGGCGCATGCCGCCGCGCGCGCCGGGGCGTGGGTACTGGGCGGTCTGCGGTACGAGGCGGCGGCGGCGCTCGACGCGGTGCTGCGCACGCGGCCGGCGGGAGAGGCGCCGCTGGCGGAATTCCACGTCTGGCATGACGCGCCGGCGCCGTGGCCGGACGACCTCGCGGCGGCAGGCGCGAATCGCGCGCATCCGATGACGGCGTGGCGCGACACGCAGGCCGACGCCGATGAGCAGGCGCAGGTCGAGCGCATCCGCGACTACATCCGGAATGGCGACTGCTATCAGGTCAACCTCACGACGCGTCTGGCCGCCGAGGCGTTCGACGGCTTCGACGAGGTCGCCCACTTCTTCGCGCTGCAGGCGTCGCAGCCGGGCGGGTTCTCGATGTTCCTGCGGACCGGGTCCGGAACCGGCGCGGACGGTGACGGCGGCGCCATGGCCAGCGTGGCCAGCGTGTCGCCCGAGCTCTTCTTCGACTGGCGGCCGCTGCCCGAGACGCCGCAGGCCAGCCACACCTGGCTGCTGTCGGCGCAACCGATGAAGGGCACGGCGCCGCGCGGCCGCGACCGCGCCGGCGACGAGGCCGCGCAGGCCTACCTGCGCACCAGCGCCAAGGAGCGCGCCGAGAACCTCATGATCGTCGACCTGCTGCGCAATGACCTGTCGCGCGTCGCGGTGCCGGGCTCGGTGCGCGTGCCGCGCCTGTTCGAGCTGCACGCGCTGCCGACGGTCTGGCAGATGACGTCGACGATCGGCGCGGTCACGCGCGGCGGGATGGCGCTGGACGAGGTCATGACCGCGCTCTTCCCTTGCGGGTCGATCACCGGCGCGCCGAAGAAGCGCGCGATGGAGGTCATCGACGAGCTCGAGCCCGGACCGCGCGGCTGGTATTGCGGCGCGCTCGGTCTGCTGCAGCCGGGCGGGGCGGTGACCTTCAACGTGCCGATCCGCACCGTCGAGCAGACGGGGCGGCTGTTGCGCTGCGGCGTGGGCAGCGGCATCACGCTGGACTCGCGGCCCAGCGAAGAGATCGACGAGTGGCGCGCGAAGGCCCGCTTCCTGACGCGCGCCCGGGCGCCCATCGAGGCGCTGGAAACGATGCGGCTCGAGG
>CBIHMU010000097.1:0-20401 GCA_966211105.1 uncultured Burkholderiales bacterium | reverse complement strand
CCGCGCTGGCGGGAGGAGACGGGTCGGAGATCAGGGGGGCAGTCACGGGCATGCTCGGCAACTCTCGGAAAGCGGGAATGCCGGACTGTCCTCGCCCTCGACGGAAATTGCCTTGAGGCGCGTCAACATCTGGTCAATCTCCCCCTCGATTCGCTCGATGGGGGGAGATGCGCCGCCTCGCCGTCCTGCCGCCCTGCCCGGGCGTGACGGCTCAGCGGCTCAGCGGCTCAGCGGCTCAACGGCTCAACGGCTCTCTGCGCCTCAGCGGCTCAGCGGATCAGCAGCGCGCGGAAGTCGTTGACGTTGGTCTGCGTCGGCCCGGTGATCAGCAGATCGCCGAGCGCCTCGAACAGCGCATAGCCGTTGTTGGCCGCCAGCAGGTCCGCCGGCTTGAGGCCGAGCGCGCGGGCGCGCTCCAGGGTGCTGGGGCTGAAGAAGGCGCCGGCGTTGTCCTCGACGCCGTCGATGCCGTCGGTGTCCGCGGCCAGGCCCCAGACCTCCGGCTGCCCGTCCAGCGCGATCGCGCAGCCGAGCACGAACTCGCCGGCCCGGCCGCCGCGTCCGGGTTGCGCCACCAGCGTCACCGTGGTCTCGCCGCCGGACAGGATCAGGCAGGGCTTCGCGAAGGGCTCGCCGTGCCGCGCCACCGAACGCGCCAGCGCCGCATGCACCCGGCCGACCTCGCGGGACTCGCCCTCGATCTCGTCGGACAGCACGTGCGCGGTGAGGCCCAGCGCACGCGCCGCCTCGGCGGCCGCGAGCAGGCTCTGACGCGGCGCCGCGATGATGCGCTGCTCATGGCCGTCGAAGCACCGGTCGCCGGGCTTGGGCGTCTCCCATTCGCCGCGCTCCAGCGCGTCGACGGCGAGCGGCGGCAAGGCGATGCGGTAGCGGCGGCAGATCGCCAGCGCCTCGGCGCAGGTGCTCGCGTCGGGCACCGTCGGGCCGGAGGCGATCACCTGCGGATCGTCGCCGGGCACGTCGGAGATCATCAGCGTCAGCACCTTGGCCGGCGCGCAGGCGGCGGCCAGCCGCCCGCCCTTGATCCCGCTGAGGTGCTTGCGCACGCAGTTCATCTCGACGATGTTGGCGCCGCTGGCCAGCAGCGCGCGGTTGACCGCCTGCTTGTCGGCCAGCGTCAGTCCCGGCGCCGGCAGCGGCATCAGCGCCGAGCCGCCCCCCGAGATCAGGCAGATCACCTGGTCGTCGGCGGTCGGGTTGAAGTCCCGCACCTTCTGCATCATGCGGGCCGCGGCGCGTTCGCCGGCGGCGTCGGGGACCGGGTGCGCGGCCTCGACCATCTCGATGCGGCGCGGCCGGTAGTCCGGCGGGATGTGGCCGTAACGCGTGATCACCAGCCCGGTCATGGGCGCGCTCGCCGACCACGCGGCCTCGAAGGCCTGCGCCATCGACCCGCCGCCCTTGCCCGCGCCGATCACCAGCGTGCGGCCCTTGGGCGGTGGCGGCAGGTGGCTCGCCAGGATCTTGCCCGGCAGCGCCCGGTCCACCGCCACGCGGTAGAGGTGCTTCAGCAGCGCGCGGGGATCGGCGACCAGGTCGGCCGGAGAAACGGAAGCGTCGTGGGGCTGGCTCATGACCGGCGATTGTGGAGACCCCGCCCCTCAGGCGGCGTCCGTAGTGCTACCGACCTCGTGGTTGGCCAGCACTTCCAGCGCCCGCACCAGCGCCGAATGGTCGAGCTGGTCCCAGCCCTGCGCCGCGGCGGCCTGCATGAGCTGCGCGGTGTTGGCGGTGTTGGGCAGCGCCACGCTCATCGCCTTGGCGCTCTGCAGCGCGAGGTTCAGGTCCTTCTGGTGCAGCGCGATCCGGAAGCCGGGATTGAAGGTGCGCTTGATCATGCGCTCGCCGTGCACCTCGAGGATGCGGCTGGACGCGAAGCCGCCCATCAGCGCTTCGCGCACCTTGGCCGGATCGGCGCCGGCCTTGGAGGCGAAGACCAGCGCCTCGCTCACGGCGGCGATGTTCAGCGCCACGATGATCTGGTTGGCGACCTTGGTGGTCTGGCCCGCGCCCGCGCCGCCGACCAGGGTGATGTTCTTGCCCATCAGCTCGAACAGCGGCTTGATGCGCGCGAAGGTGCTCTCCTTGCCGCCGACCATGATCGACAGCGTGCCGGCCTTGGCGCCGACCTCGCCGCCGGAGACCGGCGCGTCCAGCCACTCGGCGCCGAGCGCCTCGATGCGGGCCGCGAAGTCCTTGGTCGCGATCGGCGAGATCGAGCTCATGTCCACGACCGTCTTGCCTGCGCCCTTGCCGCCGGCGAACGCCGCGGCGATGCCGCCCTCCCCGAACAGCACCCGCTCCACGTCCGGCGTGTCCGGCACCATCGTGAAGATCACCTCGGCCTGCTGGGCGACTTCCGTCGCGCTGTCGCAGACGGTGACGCCGACGGCGGCCACGTCCTCGCGGACCTGGGACCGGGTGTGGACGAACAGCTGATGCCCGCCCTGCGCGAGACGCACCGCCATGGGCGCGCCCATGATGCCCAGGCCGATGAAGCCGATCTTGATGCTCATGTCAGTTCTCTCTTTCAGTCCTTGAACTTGTCGCGCAGTCCCTGCGTGGCGGCGCGGAAGATGCCGAGGTCGCTGCCGACGGCGACGAAGCTCGCGCCCTGCTCGATGTAGCGGCGCGCGTCGGCTTCCACCGGCGCGAGGATGCCGACCGGCTTGCCCGCCGCCCGGCAGGCGGCGTAGATGGCGGCCATGGCGGCCTGCACGTCGGGGTGCTGCGGGTTGCCCAGGTGGCCGTAGCCGGCCGCCAGGTCGGACGGGCCGATGAACACGGCGTCCACGCCCGCCACCGCCGCGATGTCCGCCACCGCGGCCACGCCGGCCGGGCTCTCGATCTGGACGATCACGGCGATCTGCTCGTTGATGCCCTGGAAGTAGCCCGGCACCGTGCCGTAGCGGTTGTTGCGCTGCGAGACCGACACGCCGCGGATGCCCTGCGGCGGATAACGCGTCGAGGCGACGGCCCGGGCCGCCTCCTCCGCGCTCTCGACGAAGGGCACCAGGAAGTTCGAGAAGCCCGCGTCGAGCAGCCGCTTGATCTCGACGGGGTTGTTGCTGCTCGGTCGCACGACCGGCGCGCTGACGCTGTCCTTGAGCGCCATCAGCTGCGGCACGAAGCTGCTGACTTCGTTGGGCGAGTGCTCGCCGTCGAGCAGCAGCCAGTCGAAGCCGGCCACGCCCAGCACCTCGGTGCTGATCGGACTGGCGAGCGAGCACCAGCAGCCGATCAGGCGTTCGCCGGCGATCAGACGCTGGCGCAGGGTGTTGGGGAAGGCGGAATAGGGCGTGGTCGGCGTCGGCATGACGGGCTCCTCAGGTCTGAATCAAAACGGGCATCCACAGTCCGCATCCATGACCGCATCCAAGGACGCGGCCGTCGATGCGGCGATCGATGCGGCGATCGATGCGTTCATCGGCGGTCAATCGAGCTTGAGCCCGCTCTTGGCCACCACGCCCGCCCACTTCTTGCGCTCGGCGTTGAAGAAGGTGTCCATCTCGGCCGGGTTCATCGTGCTGACCTCGGCGCCCTGCGCGGCCAGGCGCGCGCGGACTTCCGGCGAGCGGATGATCGAGATCAGCGCGGCCGACAGCTTGTCGATGTTGGCCTTGGGCATGTTGGCCGGGGCCAGGATGCCCTGCCAGGTGCCGGACTCGAAGCCGGTGGCGCCCTGCTCGGCCAGCGTCGGCACGTTGGGCAGCAGCGGCACGCGGGTGGACTTGCTCACGCCGATGACCTTGAGCTTGTTCTGCTGCACGAAGGGCAGCGTCGCGAGCATGCCGTTCATCAGCACCTGCGTCTGGCCCGCGATGGTGTCGGTGACGGCCTGCGAGCCGCCCTTGTACGGGATGTATTCCCACTTGGCGCCGGTCAGGCTGGCGACCTGGTAACCGGCCAGGTGCGGCGCGCTGCCCATCGCGGTGACGGCGAAGTCGATCTTGGACTTCTTGGACAGCTCGACCAGTTCCTTCAGGTTGCTGGCCGGCACCGACGGGTGGACGACCAGCATGTGCGGCGAGTAGGCCAGCATCGCCACGCCCTTCAGGTCCTTGGACGGATCGAAGGCGAGCTTGGTGTACAGCGACGGGCTGATGGCCAGCGCGCTGACGTCGCACAGCATGATGGTGTAGCCGTCGTTGGCCTTGGCGGTCTGGTCGGCGCCCATGTTGCCGCTGGCGCCGGGCTTGTTCTCGACGATGACGGTCTGCTTGAGCGCCTCGCCCAGCATCGGCGAAATGATGCGGGCGATGATGTCCGAGGAGCCACCCGGCGTGTACGGCACGATGATCTTCAGCGGCTTGCTCGGCCAGGCGGCCTGCGCGTAGGCGCCGGGGGCGACACCTGCCATCGCGGCAAAAGCGGCGGCAGCGGCGGCGGCGATGACGGCACGGCGGGTGGATCTGTTGTCTTGCATGTTGTCTCTCTCCAGGTGTCGTTCGGGGGGATCGTTCAGCGGACCATGCAGGGCCGCTTGGGATCGAACTTCCAGTCGGGGATCAGGTGCTGCATGGCGATGGCGTCGTCGCGCGCGCCCAGGCCGTGCTGCAGGTAGAGCTGGTGGGCCGCGTCCACGGCCTTCATGTCGAGCGTCACGCCCAGGCCGGGCGCGGTCGGCACGGCGACCTCGCCGTCCACGATCTGCAGCGGCTTCTCGGTCAGGAACTGGCCGTCCTGCCAGATCCAATGGGTGTCGATCGCGGTGAGGCGGCCCGGCGCGGCGGCGGCGGCATGCGTGAACATCGCCAGCGAGACGTCGAAGTGGTTGTTGGAATGCGAGCCCCAGGTGAGGCCGAAGTCGCGGCAGGTCTGCGCGACGCGGACCGCGCCGGACAGGGTCCAGAAGTGCGGATCGGCCAGCGGGATGTCGACGGACTGCAGGCTGAGCGCATGCGTGAACTGGCGCCAGTCGGTGGCGACCATGTTGGTGGCCGTCGGCAGGCCGGTGGCGCGGCGGAACTCGGCCATCACCTCGCGGCCGGAGAAACCTTCCTCGGCGCCGCAGGGATCCTCGGCATACGCGAGCACGCCGCCGAGGTCGCGCAGCAGCCGGATCGCGTCCTTCAGCAGCCAGCCGCCGTTGGGATCGAGCGTGACGCGCGCGTCGGGGAAGCGCGCCTTCAGCGCCTTGATGGCCTCGACCTCCTCCTCGCCGCGCAGCACGCCGCCCTTGAGCTTGAAGTCCTTGAAGCCGTAGCGCGCCTGGGCGGCGGCGGCCTGCTCGACGATGGTCTCCGGCGTCATCGCGACGTGGTGGCGCACCTTGAGCCAGGCGTCGGTCGCGGCGTCGCTGCCGGCTTCGTCCTCCGGGGTCTTGTAGGCCAGGCCGGTCTTCGTGCGGTCACCGACGAAGAAGAGGTAGCCCAGCATCGCGACGCTGTCGCGCTGCTTGCCTTCGCCGAGCAGCTCGCACACCGGCACGCCGAGGTGCTGGCCGAGCAGGTCCAGCAGCGCGCATTCGACCGCGGTGAGCACGTGGATGGTGGTCCGCAGATCGAAGGTCTGCAGGCCGCGACCGCCGCTGTCGAGACCCTTGAACTGCTCGCGCACCTGCGCGAGCAGCGCGTTCCACTTCGCGACCGGCTGGCCGACGAGCAGCGCGCCGGCCTGCTCCAGGGTCTTGCGGATGGGCTCGCCGCCGGGGATCTCGGCGATGCCGACATGGCCGGCGTCGTCCTCGAGGATCAGCAGGTTGCGGGTGAAGAACGGCGCGTGGGCGCCGCTCAGGTTCATGAGCATGCCGTCGCGGCCGGCGACCGGGATCGCGCGGGCGGAGGTGACGAGGGGACTGCTTGCGCTCACGGGAAGCTCCTGGTCGATCTGGATCAATCGGCGGTGATCTTGCGGGTCTCGATGACCTGCTTCCAGCGCGCGAACTCGGTCTTCTGGAAGGCCTGCGCCTGGTCCGCCGTGTTGGCGACGGTCTCGATGCCGATGTCGGAGAACTTCTGCTTCACCGCCGGGTCGTGCAGCGCGGCGACGATGTCCTTCTGCAGCTGCGCGCGCACCGCGGGCGGCAGGCCCCGGGGGGCGGCGACGCCTTGCCAGGAGTAGACGTCGGCGCCCTTGATGCCGGACTCGGACAAGGTGGGCACGTTGGGCAGCACGGCGGAGCGCTTGTCGCCGGTCACGGCCAGGGCGCGCAGCTTGCCGCCGAGGATGTGCGGCAGCACCGCGTTGACGTTCTGGAACGAGGCGTCGATCTGGGCGCCCAGCAGGTCGCTGATCGCCGGGGCGCCGCCCTTGTACGG
This sequence comes from uncultured Burkholderiales bacterium, assembly GCA_966211105.1. Lineage (GTDB taxonomy): Bacteria > Pseudomonadota > Gammaproteobacteria > Burkholderiales > Burkholderiaceae_C > Roseateles. Next base: position 14,120 of record CBIHMU010000097.1, on the reverse strand, counting down.
GACGTGCAGGCCGTTGGTGCCGGTCTGCAGCCAGAACAGCTCGGCGGTGAGGTGGTCGGAGGAGCCGTTGCCCGAGGAGGCGAAGCTCATCTTGCCCGGCTCCTTCTTGAGCGTGTCGATCACGTCCTTGACGCTCTTGAGCGGCGAGGCCGCGGGCACGACCAGCACGTTGGGCGCCTGGATGGCGACGGTGAGCAGGTCGATGTCCTTGAGGGCGTCGTACTGGACGGCCTTGATCAGATGCGGCGCGATGACGAAGGGGCCGAGCGAGGACACCAGCAGCGTGTAGCCGTCCGGCGCCGCGCGCTTGACCTGCGTGGTGCCGAGGGTGCCGGTGGCGCCGGGGCGGTTGTCGACGATGACGGTCTGGCCCCACTTCTTCTGGAGCTCGGCGCCCATGGCGCGGGCCAGCATGTCGGTGGAACCGCCGGCGGGGAACGGGACGACGATGGTCACCGGTCGATCGGGGAAGCCGCTGGCGTGGGCCAGGCCGGCTGCGAAGGTGGACAGGACGGCGGCGCCGAGGGCGGCACCCACTTTGACGGCCAGGCGGCGGGTCGGAACGGTCATGGTTTTGTCTCCGGGAAGGAACCGTGGAAACCGCTCTTGGTGCGCCTTCGGGACTCAGCCCTGGGGTGCTTCGGCGGTCTTGTTGTCAGTCATCATACAAGTTGAGTCGAACGGATGACAAGGCGCCGTGAACCGGCTGACGATGAGGGAAAACACGCAGAACTACCGATTGCAGTCAGCAAACAACCCATAAAAACTATGGGAAGGACGCAACACCCCTTTCGCGCCACCTCCGTGGACGCGCCTACGATTGAACCCATAAAACTTATGGGCACCAACTTGGCGTGGAGCGAGACTGAAGTGACGTTCAAGAAGTTTTCAATCTCACAACTGGAACGACACATCCGTCGCATCGTCAAACAACCCACGCAGATCGACTGGACCCGTCATGCCAAACAGCGAATGCGGCAGCGCCGCGTCAACATCGAAGACGCCCTGGAATGCCTTCGCAAGGGCCAAATCGGGATGCCTCCGGAGGTGGATATCAAGTCGACGCTACTCATCTGTCGCGTCCAGTGGTACGGGGGCGAGCGGGACCTTCAGGTCTGCGTGGGTCTGGACGACGAGAACCCTGGATTCATCGTCGTGACGGTGATTGCTTAGGAGAAGAAATGACGCTGTACCACTTCACCGAATGCGGGCTGGACAATGTCTGGCTGAAGAACGGATTCACCTGCAAGGAAACGCCCTTCGGGCCCGCCGTCTCGTTCGCGGCATTGGAGCAGTTGCTCGATGCCATCGCCGCCCACCTCGTTCGCAAACCCGGCCGGCTGACAGGCAAGGAGTTCCGCTATCTTCGGTCGAAGATGCACCTCTCACAGACGGCCATGGCCAAGCTGCAGGGTGTCACCGAGCAGAACATCAGCCTCTGGGAGCGTCGAGGTCGCGTGCCGAAGTCCAACGACACCCTCCAGCGGCTGCTTTATCTCAAGCACGCCGCGGGGGATGAGTCATTGAATTCCGCGTTTGAGCGGATCATGACCGTCGAACGTCTCGTGCATCAGAAGATCGTGGCCACTGCGGGCCGCAACGGTTGGAAGTTCAAGGTGGAAGAGACCGAGCGAGCCGAAAACCAGGAACCGGTCGAGGCCTGACGGCCCAGTCGATCGACGTCGCAGGTCAGCGCTTCTCTTGAAGCGCCAACGCCGCACGGCGGCGCCGCTCCCGACTGTTGGCCAGGTGCGTCCGCATGGCGGCGCGGGCCGCCTCGGGGTCGCGCGCGGCGATGCCGTCGAGGATGCTCTCGTGCTCCGCGTTGACGCGCAGCAGGTAGTCGCGCTGCGCCACCGGATCCTCATCGCCGGCGGCCGCCAGGCTCGCGAGGCGCGCGCGAGGGATGCTCGGTGCCCCAAGCGTCGCCATCAGCTGCTCGAAGTGCGGATTGCCGGTGGCACGGGCGATCTCCAGGTGGAACTGGAAGTCCGCCGCCACCGCATCACGGCCCGCCTCCGCGGCCTCGGCAAAGGCCGACAGCGCCGCGCGCATGTTGTTCAGATTCGCATCGCTGCGACGCTGCGCGGCCAGCGCCGCCGCCTCGGTCTCGATGCCGATCCGGAGCTCCAGCACCGCGACCACGTCATGCAGCGTCGCCATCTGCTCGGCGCCGATGCGGAAGGGCCCGCCCTCCCCCAGGCCCAGGACGAAGGTCCCGATGCCGTGCCGGGTCTCGACCAGCCCCGCGGCCTGCATCTTGGAGATCGCCTCCCGGACCACCGTCCGGCTGACCTCGAACTCGGCCATGATCGCCGCCTCGGTCGGCAGCTTGTCGCCGTTGGCAAGCGCACCCGCACGGATCCGGTCCTCCAGCGCGCGGACAAGGCCGAGGGCCAGCGATTTCGGGCGGGAACGGGTCAACGAGGCGGTCATCACGGGGTCAGTTGTACGACAACATCGGCTGCCGCGACAAGCTCGTTATCGCGCTGTCGCGTTATCGCGTCGATGCTGCGCGTCAGGCGCCGTCCAGCGGGAACTTCGTGCAGCCCAGCCGCGCCGAGATATCCCGGCTGGCCGCCTGCAGCATCGCCACGACCTCGGGCGCCTTGGCGTCGTCGTAGCGGAAGGTCGGGAAGCTGACGCTCATGCCGGCGATCGGCTGGCCGAGCCGGTCGAAGATCGGCACGCCCAGGCAGCGGATGTGGTCGTCGAATTCCTCGCGGTCCTCGCCGAAGCCCTGCCGCTTCACCCGCTCCAGTTCGGCCTGGAAGGCCGCCGGCTCGGTGATGGTCTTGTCGCGGAAGCGCTGGAACTCGGCGCCGGCCAGCACGCGCGCCCGGCGCTCCGGGTGCTCCCAGGCCATCAGCACCTTGCCGATGGCCGTGCAGTGCAGCGGCGCGCGCCGGCCGATGCGCGAGTACATGCCCAGCATGTGCTTCGAATCGACCTTGTGGACGTAGATGATCTCGCTGTCGATCAGCGTGCCCAGGTGCACCGTCTCGCCGGTGGCGTCGGCCAACATCTGCATGTGGTGCTTGGACAGGTCGACCAGGTCCGGGTACTGCAGCGCCTTCGCGCCGATCTCGAAGACCTTCATCGCCAGGCCGTAGCGCTCGCTGTCGGTCTCCTGCCGGACATAGCCCAGCGTCTTCATCGTCTGCAGGAACCGGTAGACGGTCGCCTTGGGCATCGCCAGCCGGACGGACAGCTCCGAGATACCGGTATCACTGCGTTCTGACAAGGCCTGCAGGATGGCGAAAACCTTGAGCACCGCGGCCACGGATTCGGGCTGCTGCTTGCCATCGTTCAGATCGTCATCCATGCGCAAGGTATTCCTGGAAAGGGGAGATTTCACCACAGCCGGCCCGTCCCCGCGCCCGCGCGAACCCGGGCCGGCACATCGGCCGCAACATCGATGGGCAGGCGGTACGGCGGAGTCCAGCCGGCGTCGCCGACAAGCGCCTTGTCGGGGTTGGTGGCGCGCAGCAGGCGCACCGGATCGACGGGGTCGCCGTTGAAGCGGGAGCCGCGGTCCTCGAGGCGCTCGCCCTTGAGCAGGCGCACGACGCGCTCCGGCACGATGCCCGGCGTCGCCTCCCAGGCATTGGCCTCGCTGAGCACCTGGGACCCGAGGCCCACGCCGATCGAATAACCGTAAGGGTAGTCGCCGCCGGCGGTCGCGACGTAGAGGTTGTTGGCGACGTGCACCTGCCCGTAGCGCACGCGCGGCGTGCGCTCCTTCACCTGCTCCCAGAGGTTGTGGTGCAGCGTCACGCGCAGGTGGCCGCGATCGTCGCGATGGCCGTCGCCGCCGCCGATCAGCATCGTCTTGTCGTGCCGGCGGAAGACATTCCAGGACACGGTGACGAAGTCCGAGCGGCGCGTGATGTCGAGCAGCCCGTCGTGCCGCTGCATGCGCTGGCCCAGCGCCACCGGCTCGCGCGGATCGGAACGTTCGCCGTCGTCGAAGGCGCAGTGGTCGATCCACACCTGCGTGGCTTCTCGCAGCGAGACGGTGTCGTATTCGGAGTTCCACTCGCCGTGGCCGTTGTCGTTCGGGTCCCAGGCGGGGAAGAAGTCGTAGGCGTCGGAGAAGCGCAGGTTACGCAGGATCACCTGCGAGACCTTGTCGAGCATCAGCGAGCCGCCGTCGAACCCGGCGTCGGGCGTGATGCCGACGATCGTCGTGTTCGACGGCAGCTTGACCACGACCTGCGCGGCCTGGCGCTTCGCGGAACGCCTGCGCGCGTCCTCCAGCGGTCCCGCGGGCTCGCGGCGGCCCCAGGTCGCGGGGTCGTACTGCCTGACGAAGGCCTCGAGGTCGAACGCGGGATCGCGGAAATCGTCGATGCCCAGGCGCCGCCCCGCCGCATCCGCGGCGAGGTCGATGCGTGCCGCAAGCGCGATCAGCTTGGGCATATCGCCGAGCGCCAGCGCCGCATCGAGCTCCGCACGCGTACGCACGATGCGGACCGCCTCGGGCCCGGCCTTCGCGCCGCCGATCGTGCCGCCGTTCAGCGATGCCCAGCCGTCGCCCGACGGGATCGTGTCGAACGCGGCGACCGGCAGCGCGACGGGAAGCGCGACGTTGCGGTACTCCGCCATGCGGTTGGCGGCCTCGCCGACCGTGCTGAACGGCCGTCGCGAGGTCGACGCGGACCATGGCGCGAGATGCGGCCCGAGCAGGTTGCCGCGCAGCACCGCCTGCCCGTCGGGGATCGCCGGCGACGCGCGCCAGTCGCCGCGCGCGACGCCGCGGTCCCACGCCCGGCCCAGGCTGATGCTGGCCGGTGCCACGCCGGGCTCGGCCAGCCAGCGCGAGTCCTGGATCAGGAACCCCCGCGCCAGCGCGTGGGGCGTGCTGGGCGCGATCACGTGTCCGCCGTGACCCGGCACGCGGCGACCGGCGCGACTGACGATCAGGCTGTCGTCGATGACCAGCGTCGCGCCGCCGAAGATGAAGTCGACATCGCCGCGGATCTCCGCGCGACGCACCAGCACGCGCGCCTCGTCGGGCGCACCGTGCGGGGGCTGCGCGCTCGAGGACGCAGGCGCTGGTGCGGATGCGACGCCGCGCTCCGCGTAGAACGTGTCCTGATGCCCGATCAGCCGCACCTGCTCCAGCTGGATCCGGTCGCCGCGGGTCATCAAGGCGACCGCCTGCGCACCGCCGCTTTCGCCGACGCCGGCCGGATAGCCCTGCCCATCGCGAACGCGGTCCATCGCGTCGTTCGCGATGGTCAGCCGGGCGAGCTGGACGTCGTCGCTGAACAGCATCACGCTGGCACTGCCGGGCGTGCCGTGGGTCTCGGCGTCGAGCAAGGGCATGCAGCGGTGGGCGGCCTCACCGCGCGCCTTCGGCAGCGCGTTGTAGCGGCCTTCGACGATCACGACCTCAGACGGATCGCCGGCGCCATACAGCGCGAACGGCGCCTTGTCCTGGATGCAGAGCGGCTCCCGGTAGGTGCCGGGCTTCACCAGCACGTACGCGCGCGGCGCGGTCGGCGCGGTCGAGGTCGAGGTCGAGGTCGCCGCAGTCTTCGCGGGCAATGCATCGACGGCGGCCTGCACCGTGCGGTGCGTGCCGCTGCCGTCGGCGGCGACGATGAAGGTCGGCGTCCAGCGCGACGGATCGAGCGGCGCGGGCGCCCAGTCGCCGAGGTAGGCAGCCACGGTCGCCGTCGCCGCCTGCGCGTCGGTGAGTTGCGGCCGGTCCTGGGCGGGGCCTGTCGACGCCGTCGCGCTCCCGCCGCACAACGCGGCGAGGGCCACGCCCGCCGTCACGATCGCGCTCCGCGTCCGCGTCCGCGTCTGCACCGGCATCCGCCTCCGCATCACAGGTCCGCCAGATACAGCGCGGGTTCGCCTTCGGCGTCCGCGCTGAAGAGCACCTGCTTCTCGTCCGGCGTGAAGGACGGATGCGGATGGGTGACCTGCCGGTTGCCCTTGTAGACGCGCCAGGAGCTGTCGTGCCGCGCGACGCGGCGCTCGGTGCCGGCCTTCAGGTCGAAGAGATGCAGGAACGGATCCGTCGCGATCTGGTGGCTGCCGGTATCGGCGACGTCGGCCGGCGAATCGCAGCCGTCGCCGATCAGCAGCGTGCCGTCCTGGTTGCTCATCAGGTGCGAGCACGGCGGCATGCGCGTCAGTCGTTTCGATTCGAGCGTGACCGGATCGAGCGAGCAGATCCATCGGTCGCGCTGACCCTTCAGGTAGGAGACGTAGATCATCGCCGAGCCGTCCGGCACCCAGAACTCGTGGGTGCAGCTTTCGCCCGGATCGTGGCGGCGACCGCAGCGGACGTTGCGGCCGTCCTCGTCGATGAACCACATGCGCGCGTCGACCAGGTCGTGCGGCCCTTCATGGCAGTACGCGACGGTGTTGTCGTCGCCCGGCCGGTACTGCGGATGACCGAGCCAGCCCTGCTGCTCGAGGATCACCTCGCGCGCGCCCGTCGCCAGGTCGATGCGAATCAGCCGGCAGCGCGGCTTCGCATGGAACATCTGGTGGAACTTCTGCCAGTCGCTGAGCGGGAACCAGTCGCTCGCCGCGATCTCGATGCCGACCATCTTCGTGCAGGCGGTGTTGGCCACCCAGGTGCCGTAGCCGACCCAGCCCTCGGGCACGGCGTAGACGACCTCCTCGCCCAGATCCCGCAGGGACAGGCGGATCAGCTGCCGCTCGGCACGGACGAAGTAGAGATGACGATCGTCAGGACTGAGGAAGCCGCCGAAGGTGTTCTCGCCCGGCTGGTCGGTGAGTTGCGTCGCCACCTGCGTCCCGAGGTCGAGCAGGTGGTAGTTCCAGCTCGTGCCCGGCCCGAACTCCGCGCCGAAGATCAGCTGGGACCCATCGTTGGTGAAGCACTTCTGATAGAAGTAGTTGCGGTGGCAGGTCACGTCGGTCGGCGTCAGCCGCGTGACGCGCGCGCCGGTGTCCGGGTCCTCGCGCGTGGCGAAGTGGAGCTGTCGTTCGTTGGCTTTCATGGTCGTTCTGATCGCTGATGTTGTCGCCGGCGTTGTCGCTGGTGTTGTCGCTGGTGTTGTCGCTGGTAGGGCGTGTTCACTTGATCCGCTGCAGCAGCGCCTGCCCTTCCGTGACCAGGCGGCGCGCGGCGTCGACGTCGCTGGTCTTGCCGTAGGCCACGGTCTCGAAGACCTCGCGCATGAACTTGTGCAGCCGGGCGTGCTCGAACAGCGGCGCCGGGCGCTTGAGCCGGCCCGACTCGCGCTGCACCTTGATCTGCTCGTGCGCCGCGACCTCCAGCGGTGGCAGCTTGCCGGCGGCCTTCAACTGCTCGTAGGGCCCGCGCGCCGACGGCAGGCCGCGGGTGCGACCCAGCAGCGCCGCGGCCTCGGGGTCCGTCAGCAGGAAGTTGACGAGCTTGGCGGCCATCTCCGCGCGGCCGTTCTTCTCGGCATGGCGGCTGACTGCGTACATCACGGTGGGCCGCCCGAACATGCCGCTGTCGAGCGCGCCCGGCAGCGTCGGGAATTCGCCGAGCACCAGCTTCTGCTGCTTGTCCAGCGTGGACGCGCGCAGCGCGATGACCGAGTCCCAGGTGTAGTTGCCGGCCCAGCGGCCGACGACCCAGTCGGGCTGCTGCTCGGTCGGCTTCTCGGCGCCGCCGAGACTCGCGCGCAGCGGCAGCGGCGTCGCGACGTGGTCGGTGACCAGCCGCTTGTAGGTGCGCACCCAGTCGAGCGCCGCCGCCTCGTTCATCGCCACGCGCGGCTGCGCGGGATCGACGTACGCCGTGCCGTGCCGCTGCTGCACCCAGGCCTGTGAGAGCAGCATCATGTCGTAGAGCTCGCCGTCCAGCGGATAGGCGTCCTCGCCAAGGATCCGACGGAACGCGGGGCCCGCCGCGAAGAGTTCGTCCCAGGTCCTGGGCAGCGCAAGACCGGCCCGGTCGAACGCCGCCTGGTTCCACAGCATGACCCGCGCGCTGAACGAGACCGGCAGTGCGTTGAGTTTGCCGTCGACGTCGCCGTAGGCCAGGTCCTCGCGGTCGAACTGCGCGAGGTCCAGCAGGCGTCCGTGTCGGTTCAGGTCCGCGAAGCCGTTGCCGCGCTTGCTGAACATCGCCATCCAGGCCCAGTTGATCTGCATGACCTCGGGCTCGGAGCCGCCGGCGATCTGCGTCGTCAACCGTTCCAGGTAGCCGTTGAAGCCCATGTACTCGGCCTTCACGCGCACGCCGTGGCGGCGCTCGAAGAGCGCGAGCGCCTTCAAGGTCGCCTCGTGCCGGCCGGCGCCGCCCCACCAGGCGAAGCGCAGCACGGTCGGCTTGTCCTGCGCGCGCGCCGGCGCGGTCAGCGCGGCGGTGACGCCCGCGGTCGCCGCGATCGCGGCCGACCCCGCGGCGATGCCGAGCAGCTGTCGTCGGGGCAGGCTCATGCGTAGCTTCCAGAGGAAGTGGAAGAGGAAGAGGACGAGGACGAGGACGAGGACGAGGCCGAGGCTGATGACACGGTCGAGGAGGTGGACGCGGACGCGGACGAGGACGAGAAGGTCGACAGCAGATTCAGGCCGCTCGTCGCGTCGAACAGGTGGCAGGCGGAGATCTGCAGGTGCAGCGTCACGGCGTCGCCGCGTGCGAGGCCGTTCAGCGCCACCGCCTGCTCCGCGGGCACGCGCGCGGTGATCGGCAGCGGACCGAGGTCGGCATGCAGGTAGACCTCCGACCCCATGTGCTCGGTGAAGCGCAGCCGCGCGCCGACGGCGACGCTGTCGCCCTGCGCCCGCGGCGCCAGGCCGATGTGCTCGGGCCGCAGACCGAAGGTCACCGCGCCGTCCGCCAGGCGCGGCAACGCGGCGATGCCCGCCGACTTCTCCGCCGGCAGCGGCAGCCGCGCGCCGCCGACCTCGACGGCCAGGCCGACGTCGGTCGCGACCAGTCGAGCGGCCAGCAGGTTCATTTCCGGCGAGCCGATGAAGCTCGCCACGAAGGCATTCGCCGGCCGGTCGTACAGCGCCGTCGGCGTGTCGACCTGCTGGATCACGCCGTCCTTGAGCACGCAGATGCGCTCGCCCATGGTCATCGCCTCGACCTGGTCGTGGGTCACGTAGACCGTCGTGGCCGGCTGGCGGCTCTCGCGCAAGGTGCGGTGCAACTCGGTGAGCCGCACGCGCATCGCGGCGCGGAGCTTGGCGTCGAGGTTGGAGAGCGGCTCGTCGAAGAGGAACACGTCGGGCTTCTTCACGATCGCCCGGCCCACCGCGACCCGCTGCGCCTGTCCGCCGGACAGCTGCTTCGGATATCGGTCCAGCAGATGCTCCATCTCCAGCAGGCCGGCGGCGTGACGCACGCGCTGGTCCAGCTCCGCCTTCGGCGTGCCCGCCAGCTTCAGGCCGAAGGCCAGGTTGTCGTAGACCTTCATGTGCGGGTACAGCGCGTAGTTCTGGAACACCATCGCGATGCCGCGCTGCTTGGGGGGCAGCGCGTTGACGGCGCGGTCGCCGATGCGCAGCTCGCCGCCAGTGATGCTCTCCAGGCCCGCGATCATCCGCAGCAGCGTCGACTTCGCGCAGCCCGACGGGCCGACGAAGACCATGAACTCGCCGTCCCGCACTTCCAGGTCCACCCCGTGCACGGCCTTGAAGCCGTTGGGGTACACCTTCTCGATCTTGTTGAGGCTCAGTCTTGCCATGTCGTCAACCCTTGACTCCGGAGGACGTCGCGCCCTCGATGAAATGCTTCTGTGCCGCGAAGAACACCGCGACCGAGGGGATCAGCGCCACCACCGAGATCGCGATGACGTTGGCCCACTCGACCTCCTCGGTGGCGCCGATGCTCATCTTCAGCGCGAGGGACACCGGATACTTCTCGACGGACGCGAGGTAGATCAGCGGGCCCATGAAGTCGTTCATCGTCCAGATGAACTGGAAGACGACCACGGAGATGATGGCCGGCTTGAGCAGCGGCACGATGATGTGCCACAGCAGCTGCAGCGCGTTGCAGCCGTCGATCTGCGCGGCCTCCTCCATGTCGCGCGGGATGCCGCGCAGGAACTGCACCAGCATGAAGACGAAGAAGGTGTCCGTGGCGAAGGCCGAGGGCACGATCAGCGGCAGGTAGGAGTCCAACCAGCCGATCTCGCGGAAGACCAGGTACTGCGGCAGCCGCAGCACGATCAGCGGCAGCATCATCGTGGCGATCATGATGCTGAACAGCGTCTTGCGGCCCCAGAACTCGAAACGCGCGAAGGCATAGGCCACCAGCACGCAGGAGATCACCGTCACGACGATGCGCGGGATGGTGATCAGGAAGCTGTTGAGGAAGTAGGTCGCGAAGGTGTACTCGGTGCTGGTCTTCCAGCCCTTGGCGTAGGCGCTGAAGTCGAGGCGGTCCGGCAGGAAACCGGCGGAGCTGAAGATCTCCGCGTTGCTCTTGAAGGAGGCGCCGATCAGCCAGAGCAGCGGGTAGAGCATCACGATGGCCACCGCGCCGAGCGCGAGGTAGCGCAGCGTGCGGTTGCCGCGGTCGCGGCCCAGAACCAGGGCTGGCGCGGTGCCACCACCGCTGCCCTCACCCCCGCCCTCTCCCGCAAGCGGGAGAGGGAGCTCGGAAGAGCGTCGGCTCATCGCTTGGCCTCCTTCTCGCCGGAGTAGAAGACCCAGTACTTGGAACTCCAGAAGGAGAGCCCCGCCAGGCCGCCGACCAGCGCGAACAGCACCCACGACAGCGCCGCGCCGTAGCCCAGGTTGAAGAAGCGGAAGCTCTGGTCGTAGATGTAGAGCGCCAGCACATAGGTCGAGTGCAGCGGGCCGCCCTCGGTGATCATGTACGGGCCGTTGAACTCCTGGAAGGCGTGCACCATCTGCATGATCACGTTGAAGAAGATCACCGGCGTGATCAGCGGCACCGTGATCTTCCAGAACTGCTGCATCTTGCTGGCGCCGTCGCACTCCGCCGCCTCGTAGAGTGAGATCGACACGTTCTGCAGCGCCGCCAGGAAGATCACCATCGCCGAGCCGAACTGCCAGGTGAAGAGCAGCACGATGGTCCACATCGAGTAGTGCTCGTCGGCCAGCCACGCGATCGGCTCGATGCCCAGCTTCATCAGCACCAGGTTGACCAGGCCGTTGCGCGCGAAGACGAAACGCCACAGCACCGCCACCGCGATCGAGCCGCCGAGGATGGACGGGATGTAGAACGCGGCGCGGAAGAAGTTGATGCCGCGCAGCTTGAAGTTCAGCACGTGCGCGATGAACAGCGCGAAGCCAACGCGCAACGGCACCGCCAGCAGCGCAAAGATCAGCGTGACGCCCAGCGACTTGCGGAACAGCGGATCCGCGGTCGCGAGCTCCTCATAGTTCCGCAGTCCGACGAAGGTCGGCGGGTCGATCAGGTCGTACTGCGTGAAGCTGAGCGCGAAGCTCATCACGAAGGGGAATAGCTTGAACAGCAGCACGCCCAGCACGAATGGCAGGACGAACAGAAAGCCCAGCTTCTTGTTCTCGTACATCGATCCCCCGTTGTCTCGTCGGTGGCCGATCATCAAAACCGCGCGCGGGGTGTCTTCATCCAGCGGAACCCTTGGACCGGCTTGGCCGGGCCGTCAGGTTCGCCCCCTTGAGGAGGCGCGCGCAGCGCGTAGGGGATGGGCCCGGCTACCGGGCCAGCCAGCCCCCGTCGACCGCGACGGTATAGCCGTTCACGTAATCGGACGCCTTCGATGCGAGGAACACAACGGGCCCGGCGAGATCGTCCGGGCTGCCCCAGCGGCCCGCCGGGATGCGGTCGAGGATCGCGGCGTTGCGCGTCTCGTCCTGGCGCAGCGCGGCGGTGTTGTTGGTCGCCATGTAGCCGGGCGCGATCGCGTTGACGTTGATGCCGTGCGACGCCCATTCATTGGCCATCAGCCGGGTGATGCCCATCACGCCGCTCTTGCTGGCCGTGTACGAGGGCACCCGCACGCCGCCCTGGAAGGACAGCATCGACGCGACGTTGATGATCTTGCCGCCGCCGCCCTGGGCCAGGTATTGCCGGGCCACCGCCTGCGAGAAGAAGAACACCGTCTTCAGGTTGAGGTCGACGACGTCGTCCCAGTCCTTCTCGCTGAAGCGGATCGCGTCCTCGCGCCGGATGATGCCGGCGTTGTTGACCAGGATGTCGACGCGGCCGGTCAGCGACTTGGCTTCGGCCACCAGGCCCTCGATGCAGCTGATGTCGCCCAGGTTGGCGCGCAGGTCGAGGAAGCGGCGTCCCAGGCGCTCGACCTCGGTGCGCGTCTCCGCCGGGTCGGACACGTTGACGCCGACGATGTGCGCGCCGGCCTGCGCCAGCGCGACCGCCATCCCCTGCCCCAGGCCGGTGTTGCAGCCCGAGACGATGGCCACGCGGCCGTCCAGTTGGAAGTTGTCCAGGATCATGTGATTCGTTCCGTTGATTGCCGTGACACCCCGACCCGCGCTCAGCGCAGCGTCGTCATCGGCACGTGGTCCATGTCCTTGAACACCTGGTTCTCGCCGACCATGCCCCAGATGAAGGTGTAGGCCTGCGTGCCGACGCCGGAATGGATGGACCAGCTCGGGCTGATGACCGCCTGCTCGTTGCGCACGACCAGGTGGCGCGTCTGCGTCGGCTCGCCCAGCATGTGGAACACCACCGCGTCCGACTTCATGTCGAAGTAGAAGTACACCTCCATGCGGCGGTCGTGCTGGTGGCAGGGCATCGTGTTCCAGAGGCTGCCCGGCTCGAGCTGGGTCATGCCCATCAGCAGCTGGCAGGTCGGCAGCACGTCCGGCACCAGGAACTTGTGGATGGTGCGGCGGTTGCTGGTCTCGGCCGAGCCCAGCGTCTCCGGCGAGGCCTCGGCCAGCGTGACCTTGCGCGTGGGATAGGCGGTGTGCGCCGGCGCGCAGTTGAAGTAGAGCTTGGCCGGGTTGGCGCTGTCCACGCTCTTGAACTCGACGATCTTCGCGCCCTGGCCGATGTAGAGCGCCTCGCGCGGTCCGACGTCGTACTGCGTGTCGTCGACGAAGATGCGCGCCGCGCCGCCGATGTTGATCAGGCCCAGCTCGCGCCGCTGCAGGAAGTAGTCCGTGCCGGTGTACTTGCCTAGCTCCGCCGAGAAGGTCACCGGCCGGGTCACCGGCATGATGCCGCCGACGATGATCCGGTCGATCTGGCTGTAGGTCAGCGTCGCCTCGTCGGGCTTGAACATCTCGTCCACCAGGAACTGGCGGCGCAGGCCTTCGGTGTCCAGCGTGCGGGCGTGTTCACTGTGGATGGGTTGGCGGATTTCCATGTCGTCTCCTGGCGGTCCTGGGGCTTCACGAGCTCTGATGGGTTCGCAGCGTACGGGGCTGCGGACTTTCCCGGAACTATGGTTTCTATGTAGTGAACCGCTGTTTCAATTTTCTGCGACGTCGTTATAGTTGCTCGCAACGACGGCCGAGAACCGTCCCGACTCCAGGAGACAAGCCCGATGACCCGCCCGTACTTCCTGAACGACGACCAGCCGTGGACCGAGCTCGGCGACGGCATCCGCCGCAAGATCGTCGGCCACACGCCGGAGCTGATGTCGGTGCTGGTGCAGTTCGACCAGGGCGCCATCGGCACGCCCCATGCGCACGACGCGCATGACCAGATCGCCTTCGTGATCAGCGGCTCGTTCGAGTGCGACGTCGGCGGGGTGAAGCGCGTGCTCAAGCCCGGCGACGCCTTCGTGGCGCCGCGGTTGACGCCGCACGGCGTCGTCGCGCTGGAGGCCGGCAGCACGCTGCTGGACCAGTTCTCGCCGCGGCGCGGGGACTACCTCTGAACTGAATCCCCAGGGTCCGCGCGCGCCGCGGATCGCATCGTCCAGCAGTACCGAGGCGGCGGCGCACTGCAGCGCTCCCGCTCCCTACCCTGCCGGCGCCCTGCGCGCGCCTGCGACCCCATGCCGCGAGAGCGACGGGCCACGATCCCGCGCCCGCGACCGCAGAAGAACCTTGGAGACAACGTCATGCCCCATCGCATTGGGACCCGCCTCGGGACGTCCACGTCCAACCGCCCGCGCCGGGCCCCACGGGCCGCGCCCGTGGCATCCGCCCCTCGCCTGACCCGCCTCGCCGCCTGCCTGCTGGGCACCGCGACGCTGTCGCTGCCGGCGTGGAGCCAGGAC
>CBIHMU010000096.1:0-20686 GCA_966211105.1 uncultured Burkholderiales bacterium | reverse complement strand
CGCCCGCAGCGCGGCTCGACTGATGAGGTGCTCCAGCTCGCGGACGTTGCCCGGCCAGTCGTGCGCCAGCAAGGCCGCCGATGCCGCCGGCGACAGCCGCAGGTTGCGCGCGCCGAGGCGGTGCTGGTTCTCCTCCAGGAAGCCGCCGGCCAGGGCGAGCACGTCGCGGCCGCGCTCGCGCAGCGGCGGCACGTGCAGCGGATAGACCGACAGCCGGTGATACAGGTCCGCGCGGAAGCGGCCGCGCGCGACCTCCTCGCGCAGATCGCGATTGGTGGCGGCGATCACGCGCACGTCGACCCGCTGCACCCGATCGCTGCCGGGCCGCTGCACGTCGCCGCTCTGCAGCACGCGCAGCAGCTTGGCCTGCACCGGCAGGGGCAGCTCGCCGACCTCGTCCAGCAGCAGCGTGCCGCCGTCGGCCAGCTCGAACTTGCCGCTGCGGTCCGCGACCGCGCCGGTGAACGCGCCGCGCTTGTGGCCGAAGAGCTCGCTGTCCGCGAGCGTCTCCGGGAGCGCCGCGCAGTTGATCTGCACCAGCGGTCGATCGCGTCGCATCGAGCGCGCATGCAGCCGCTCCGCGACGAGCTCCTTGCCCACGCCGGTCTCGCCGAGGATCAGCACCGTGAGGTCGGAGCCCGCGACGGTGTCGATCTCCTCGCGCAGCCGGGCCATCGCGGCGCTGCGGCCGAGCAGCTCGCGCGATCCGCCGCGCGACGCGGCGCGCGCCAGCGCCTGTTCCTGCTCGGCGCGACGGGCCAGCTCGGCGATGGTCTCCTCGGCGGCGATGCCGGCCTCGAGCAGCCGCACGATACCTTGCAGCCGCGCGTCGTCGACGCCGTCGAACGCGCGCGGGTCCAGCGCGTCCAGGGTCACCAGTCCCCAGATCCTGCCCTCCACGCGCAGCGGCGCGCCCATGCAGTCATGCACCGCTTCGAGCTCCTGCTGATGCTCCAGCAAGCCGTCATACGGATCGGGCAGGCCCGCATCCGCCGCGAAACGCAGCCCCTTGCCGCTGCCGAGCAAGCGCGCCAGGCGCGGATGTGCCGCCACCGGAAAGCGCCGGCCGAGGGCTTCCTCCGCCAGGCCGTCGACGGCCACCGGCTGCAGCACCGGGGCGGCCTCATCGGGCATCAGGCGCAGCAGCGCCGCGGCGTCGCAGCGGATCAGGCCGCGCACGGCCGCGAGCAGTTGGCGGTAGCGGGAATCTGGAGTCACTTCGACCTGCGCGTTGTCAATCCGACACCATCGCATCTTCGGTCATTTGGACCTCAATGGCGAGCGCGCCGCGAGTTGATGGCATTGACTTCAATGTAAATCAATCAGTTATGAGCGACTCTGAAAGTTGCGGGCGCTGGCACGGATCGTGAGTAAGAAGGACCATCCTCAACGAAGCCGGAGTAGAGAAGCTCATGTTCAAGCCTCAGACCATCGCCCTGATCCAGGCCACGGTGCCGCTGCTGAAGTCGCGCGGCGAAGACATCACGCGGCACTTCTACCGCGCGATGCTGACCGGGCATCCGGAGCTGAAAGCCTTCTTCAACGAGGCGCACCAGGCCGAGGGCACGCAGGCGCGCGCCCTGGCGGGCGCGGTGCTGGCGTATGCGAGCCACATCGACCGCGTGCATGAACTCGCCCCCGCCCTGCCCCGCATCATCCAGAAGCACGTGGCGCTGGGCGTGCAGCCGGCGCACTACCCGATCGTCGGCGCCTGCCTGCTGGCCGCGATCCGCGAGGTGCTGGGCGCGGACGTCGCGACCGACGAGATCATCGCCGCCTGGGCCGAGGCCTACGGCGCGCTGGCGCAGTTGCTCATCGACGCCGAGGAGCAGGTCTACGCCGCCACCGCGGCGCTGCCCGGCGGCTGGCGCGGACAGCGCGAGATGGTCGTCGCGCGCAAGGAGCGCGAGAGCGAGCTGATCACCTCGTTCTACCTGGAGCCCGTCGACGGGCAGCCGCTGCCGCCCTTCCAACCGGGGCAATACCTGACCCTGGTGCTGGACATCGACGGCAGGACGGTGCGGCGGAACTACTCGCTGTCGGACGCGCCGGGCAAGCCCTGGTACCGCGTCAGCATCAAGCGCGAGGACGGCGGTCTGGTGTCCAACTGGATGCACGACACGGCCGAGGTCGGCACCCGCCTCTCCGTGCAGGCGCCGGCGGGCGAATTCACGCTCGACGCCACCGCCACCCGACCGCTGGTGCTGGTGACGGGCGGCGTGGGCATCACGCCGGCGATGTCGATGCTCGAATCGGCGGCGGCCAGCGGACGGCCGATCCGCTTCATCCACGCGGCGCGTCATGGCGGCGTGCATGCGTTCCGGGAGCGCGTGGACCTGCTCGCGGCGGCGCATGACAACGTCCAGGCGCTCTACGTCTACGACGCGCCGCGTGACGGTGACGAGCCTCATGAGGTCGGCCACGTCACCGATGCGCTGCTCGCGCGCCACCTGCCCGAGGACCGCAATGTCGACCTCTACTTGCTCGGCCCCAAGCCCTTCATGCAGGCGATCTACCGCGCGGGCCGTTCGCTCGGCGTGCCGACGGCGCAGCTCCGCTACGAGTTCTTCGGCCCGGCGGAGGAACTGGTGGGCGCCTGAGAGCGCGCTCCAATCGGCATCGGGCGTCGCGTCCTTGACGCGGCGTCGGTCGGTCTCCCGCTAGCATCGGCCGAACCCCTGCCCTGCGCGATACGAGGACAGGAGCGACAGCAAGGACTACAGGAGACTCGAATGGACTGCCTCACCCTGAGCGAAGAAGCCGGCGTCGGCCACCTGGTGCTGAACCGGCCCGATGCGATGAACACGATGTCGCCGCAGCTGTGGCGCGAGCTGGAGGCGGTGCTCGCGCAGCTCCACCGCAGCCCGACGCTGCGGGCGCTGGTGATCTCGTCGACGGGCAAGCACTTCAGCGCGGGGATGTCGCTGGAGGTGTTCCAGAATGGCGGCATCCAGCTCGACGACCGCAGCGCCGAGGGCCGCGCGGCCATCGTCGACCTGCTGGCCGACATGCAGCGGGCCTTCAACCAGCTCGACGACCTGCGCGTGCCGACGATCGCGGCCATCCACGGCGGCTGCATCGGCGGCGCGGTGGACCTGGTCGCGGCCTGCGACATCCGCTACTCGGAGACCGGCGCCTTCTTCTGCATCCAGGAGATCAACATCGGCATGGTGGCCGACCTGGGCACGCTGCAGCGCCTGCCGAAGCTGGTGCCGCTGGGCGTGGTCAAGGAACTCGCGTACACGGGCCGTCGCATGCCAGCCGCGCGGGCGCAGGCGGTGGGCCTGGTCAACGAGGTCTTCGCGACGCAGGCCGAGTGCGTCGAAGCCGCGCTGCAGTGCGCGCGCGAGATCGCGCAGAAGCCGCCGGTCGCGGTGTGGGGCAGCAAGCAGGCCCTGCACTACGCGCGCGATCACGGGGTGAAGGACAGCCTGCAGCAGATGGGCTGGCTGCAGGCGGCGATCTGGCAGAACAAGAACCTGATGGAGGCGTTCGCGGCGGCGCAGGCCAAGCGGCCGACGGCCTTCCCCGACCTCGCGGCCTTGAAGTTCTTCCGCGAGGGCTGACGCCCCTTCCCCCTGCAAACGACAACGCCCGCCCTGCTTTCGCAGGAGCGGGCGTCGCCCAGTGGAAGAAGCCGGGAGGCTTACTTGTTCACTGCATCCTTCAGCGCCTTGCCGGCGGTGAACTTCGCGACCTTGGAGGCCGGGATGTCCAGCGCTTCGCCGGTGGCGGGGTTCTTGCCGGTGCGGGCGGCGCGGTCGCTCACCTTGAAGGTGCCGAAACCGACCAGGGCGATCTGGTCGCCAGCGGCCAGCGCTTCGGTGATGGTTTCCAGGGTCGCGTCCAGGGCGGTCGCGGCCACGGCACGGGTCACGCCAGCCTTGGTGGCGATGCCTTCGATCAGTTCACTCTTGTTCATCAATGCTTCCAGTAAAAAACCAGGTTCCGGCTAGCCGGGGCCGGCGATTATCAGCCAGTCCTGACCACCCGCCTGTTTGAAGACGCAACCAGCCGCCCCCTTCGCCCCCTCGATCGTCCGCATGGCGGATTTCATCGCCCGTTCGGGCGACATTCCCGCGCCACACCCCCATCATCTCCACGACGTTCGAGCGAGATCCGGCGGCTGCCGGCTGCCGCGTGCAAGAAAAAAGCCTGGCGCTTTCGCACCAGGCTTTCGAGGCTCATCCTACCCGACTCGCCCCGGGAGGGGGCTGTCGGGAGTCCGAACCGGCCGGGATTACCAGCCCAGGTCCTTCAGCAGCGGCTTGGTCAGGTCCTTCGGCGGCACCAGGATCAGGCCCAGGTCGGGACTGATGTTCGGCTCCATCAGCAGGTTCGGCGAAGCCGAGACGTCCCAATGCGACACGGACGAGCCCGAAGCGATCGGGTTCGGCGTGTACAGCAGCGGACGACCCAGCGCGTCGGCACCGGCGCGCTTGCTCGGATCGGTGGACAGCGACGAGGTCGCCAGGCCCGGCTTGCCGCGGCTGCCGTAAGGCACCGAGGCCAGGATCGCCGCGCGCAGCTTGACGCCGTCCGCCTGCGAGACGCTGACCGTCGGGATCACGATCGTCGGATCGGCACCGCCCAGGCCGGGCGCGGCGCCCGCGGCGTTGTTGGCGATGATCACGCCGACCGCGCCCGCGTTCTGCGCGTTCTTGGCCTTGACGGCGAAGCCGCAGGTGCCACGATCGATGACCGCGACCTTGCCGGCCACCGCCGCCGTGTCGGCCGGGCTGAACGGCAGGCATCCCATGCCGTTGGTCGGATCCGGCGTCACCGTGGCCAGGCCGCCCAACGTCAGGCCGGAACTGACCGCGGGGCCGAAGGAGGCCGTGCCGTAGGCGTACTGGCCGGACTGGCCCGGTGCCGAGCTAGCGACCTTCAGTACCGGGGTGGCCGCCAGCATGCCGGCGCCCGCCAGCACGTTGGGACCGGTCCAGGCCAGGCCCAGCGGGTTGACCGCCGACACCCGGCGCTCGGCGCTGGTCATCGTCAGCCAGCTCTTGCCCGCCGTGTTGTCATACATGTACTGCTCCCAGACGCTGGGCAGTCCACCGTTGGCGACGTAGGCCGTGCCGTCCGCATTCAGGCGGTAGCCGACCGCGGACGCGACCGAGCCGGTGTAGACCGTCAGCACCGAGAAGCCCAGGCCGTGGCCCAGTTCATGCAGCAGCGTCTCGACGAAGTTCACGCCGGTGCCGAAGTTGCCGTCCAGCCCCAGGTAGAACGGCGAGCCGTCCAGGCAGCCGGTCTTGCCGAGGTTGATGTTGAACTGGGTCTTGATGTCGACGTTGTCGTAGCCGGATTGGCCGGGGGGCTGGTCCGCGCTCAGGTTCTCGCCGGCCAGCTTGTTGGCCAGCGCCTGCGGGTACCAGGTGCCCGGCGTGCCGCCGGGGAAGTCGTGCCAGATGTTCCAGGCGCCGGCGCTGCCCAGCACCGCCTGCGACGAGGTGCAGGTCAGCGCTTCCCAGCCGGCGTTGACGGTGATCGTCACGTCGCTGTCGAGCGCCTTCTCCCACACGTCCGCCACGTAGCGGTAGACGTACATGCGCTGCTCGCCCAGCGTGGTCTTGGGGTTGCCGCCGACCGGCGCGACCGGCGTCGTGTCGTTGAAGCCGACACCTGCAGGGTCACGGCTCTGGATGACGATGGTGGCGGCCTGCGCGACGCCGGCGCCGCACAGCGCGGCCAGCAGGGCCGTGCGAAGGACGGTTTTCTTGAACGATTGCTGCATGGCTTACTCCGTGGGCAGGGCCGACTTGGCGACCGCGCCGCCGTTCTTCATGAAGGCCTCGGCCTCCTCCTTGCTGGCGAAGCAGGCTTCGATGAGCTTGCCGTCGGCGCCGCGCACCATGACGGACTGGCTCACCATGTCGTCGGTCAGGCGGACACCGACGGCGCCGCTGCGGTGCTGCTTGAGCAGCGGCGTCAGCGCGGCGGCGCGCGAGGCGACACGCGCCCGGGCGTTCACGTTGGCGGGCAGGGCCTTGAGGGCGCTGTGCTCCTCGGGCGTCGCCAGGCGCAGGAGGCCGGTGTCGGCGTCACGCACGATGATGATGTTGTTGGTGTCGGCGGCGGCTGCGGTGGCGGCCGCGGCCGCGTCGGCCACGGACAGGGAGGCGGCAGCGGCCGGCGTGGCAGCCGGAGTGGCGGCTTCGTGGGCCTGGGCCGCCAGCGGCAGGGCCGCGGCGATCGCCAGGCCCAGGGAGATGCGGGTGATCATGGTCTTTGTCCTTGCGGAGATGACTCGGAAGTTCCGATGACGCGATACGCGATGACGCGAGGGCGCGAAATGCGGCTCAGGACTGCTTGCGGCGGCGCGCGGCCAGCAGGCCCAGCAGGCTCACGCCGGCCAGGGCCCAGGTCGACGGCTCGGGCACGTTGACGGTGACGTTGTCGACGCCCACGTAGTTCGCGCTGTCGCCGGCACCGACGTACTGGATGGCGAAGCGCGAGGTCGAACCGGCACCCTGGCCCGCCAGCATGAAGCTGTACTGGGTCCAGTCGCCGGTCACCGTCACGGTCGCCTGCGGCGCGAAGCTGCTGAAGACGCCGGCCGCGTTCACCAGGCCGTAGGTCAGCTGGTCGAAGAAGCTGGGGACGATGTCGCCGCGGGCCCAGAAGGACACTTCCAGGTTCTCGGCGGTCGAGAACACCGGGCTGATCAGCCAGCTCGACAGCGTGCCGCCGACGGGCACGTTGTTGTAGTTGGAACTGATGTAGGAATTGGCCGCGCCGCTCAGCGCGGTGAAGATCGACTGGTCGCCCTGGACCCACGGCTGGGTGGTGCCGCCGGGGGTGCCCTGGTTGGAGATCAGCCAGCCGGGCAGCGCGGTGACGTCGTCGAAGCCCTCGTTGATGAGGGTCGGCCCCGCGTGGGCCGCGGCCGCGGCGCCGACGAGCGCCAGGGCCAGACAGGTCTTCTTGAACATGTTCGATGTCCTTCTTCAGGAGGAAGGTGGGATGTCCACCTGGACTTGTGGCGACGGCGCGCCGTGATGCGAGGCGCCGTCTTGACTGCTGAGGGCCGGCGGGAGGACGACCTTCGGGCGTGTCGATTCTGTGACTCTTGTCACGGAGCGCACGAGGGGGTCGGACCGGGTTTCCCCCTCGGTGCGGGGGTGGTTGTTTCCCTAGGGGGTGACGCTTTCGGGCCAGCCGGCACCCGGTCGGAGGGGTCAGGACTTGCCGTGGCGACCCGCCCGGGCGGGTCGCAAACGCCGCGCAAACGCATCCGCATTGGGGATGTGGGAAGACAGGGGGTGCGAGCGGGTCGCTGGACGACGACGGCGTCCGCCCGGCCGGCGCGGATTGGCGCTTCACGCGGTGCAAACACCGCTCGCCGGGAGTGTGGCGGACTCCGTGTAAACACCGATGGGCATTTCGGGACGAGGTCACCCGTTTTGTCACCTTCTTGTCACCTACTCCAGGGGACACGCCGGGGAGGTCGGAGCAGCGCGCTCGCCGCCCCCTCGGACATTCGTCCGATACCGGTCGCGGCCTCGAATCGCGACAGTAGAACCCTGTTCCGACACCCTCCCAACCACCAGGAGCTCACCATGAACGTCACCCGCCGCCTCATCGCCACCGCCGTCGCCGCCAGCGCCTTCGCCGCCTCGGCCGGACTGTCGACCGCCGCATTGGCCGCCACGCCGGCGGCCTCGGCCCAGCCCTCGGTCGTCATCGTCCACGGCGCCTTCGCCGACGGTTCCGACTGGGCCAAGGTCATCCCGCTGCTGCAGCGCGAAGGCGTGCAGGTCACCGCGGTGCAGAACCCGCTGAGCTCGCTGGCCGACGACGTCGCCGCCGCGCGCCGCGCGATCGACGCGCAGCCTGGCAAGGTCGTGCTGGTCGGCCACTCGTGGGGCGGCACGGTGATCACCGAAGCCGGCAGCTCGGACAAGGTCGCCTCGCTGGTCTACGTGGCCGCGTTCGCGCCCGACGTCGGCCAGAACACCGCCGAGCAGGGCAAGGGCTTCCCGACGCCGTCCGGCGTGGCCCACTTCAAGGCCGACGCGCAAGGCTGGCTCAGCCTGACCGCCGAAGGCATGAAGCACCACTTCGCGCAGGACCTGCCCGCCGCGACCACGGCCGTCATGACCGCGACGCAAGGCCCGATCCAGGCCAAGGCCTTCGAGCAGACGGTGTCCGCCGCGGCATGGAAGACCAAGCCCTCGTACTACCTGCTGGCCACGGCCGACCACATGATCGCGCCCGAAGCGCAGGCCGCGATGGCGGCGCGCGCGGGCGCGAAGGTGACGAAGGTCGACAGCTCGCACGTGCCGCAGCAGTCCAAGCCGGAAGCGGTCGCCAAGGTGATCCTGGACGCGGTGCGGCAATCCCGGTAAGGTCCGCGCGGGCCGCGGGCACCCATGGCGCGGTGCCCGCGGCGCGCTCGACCATGCCCCTGGGACGCCGTGACCGACTCTTCCTCCCCGCTCCTTCCGATCCCCTCGACTTCGGCAGCGACCGCAGCGTCTGCCGCGTCCTCCGCAACCACGGCGGGCCCGGCGGCTTCGCGCGTACCGGTGCTCGACGCCGTGCGCGCGCTCGCGTTCGTGGGCGACCTCAGCATGGGGCAGCCCGTCGACCATTCGACGCGGACCGCCTGGCTCGCCGCCCGCATCGCCGAAGCCGCCCAGGCCGAGGGCCTCGCGCTCGGTCGCGACGCCGAGCAGGCGCCCGGGCACGCGGGCTGCGTGGCGCTGCTGCGCTGGTCCGGCTGTACGGCCAACGCGCCCGAGTTCTCGGTGCTGATGGGCGACGACGTCGGCGGACGCGACGCGATGCTGTCCAACGGCTCGGCCGAGGAAGCGTCCGCGCTGGCCGGCACGCTCGGCGAGGCCGCGTTGATCCACTGCGAGGTCGCGGGCGAGATCGCCCGGCTGCTGGGCCTGCCGGCCAACATCGAGCGCGCGATGCGCCATCTCTTCGAAACCTGGAACGGTCACGGCAAACCCGAAGGCCTGCGCGGCGACGAGGTGCCGGCGGTCGTGTTCCATGTGGCGCTGGCGGGCGACCTGGAAATCTTTTCGCGGGTGCACGGGGTGGCCGCGGCGCTGCGCTACATCGGCGAGCGGTCGGACGCGAAATACCCGAAGGCGCTGGTGGACCTCGTGACCATGCATGCGCGGACATGGATGGCCGCGCTGGAGGCCGGTGCGCATGAAGGCGGCGCGCAAGCCGTCGGCCATGAACGCGCGCCCGGCCACGCTGCCGGTGACCTCGATGCCGCACTGGGCTCGCTGGCCACGCTGCACTCCCTCGAGGCACCGCTCGAACTGGTCGCCGATGTCATCGACCTCAAGCTCCCCTGGATGACGGGGCTATCGCGGCGCGTGGCCGATGCGGCCCGCGAGGCGGGCGCGGCGCTCGGCTTCGACGCCGCAGCGCTGGCGCGGCTCCATCGCGCCGGCCTGCTGCACGGCATCGGCCGCGCGTCGGTGCCGAACGCGATCTGGAGCGAAGGCCGCCGGCTCGGCGAGGCCGATCGCGAGAAGCTCCGCCTGATGTCCTACTGGACCGGCCGCGCCGCGCGCCGTTTGGCCGCGCTGCATGCGGAGGCGGAGCTGGCATCCTATGTCGATGAACGCATGGATGGGTCCGGCGCCTTCCGCAGCGCGGCGGGCGCGGCGATCCCCATGCCCGCGCGCGTGCTGGCCGCGGCAGCGGCCTGGGTGACCCTCCGGACGCCACGACCCGGCGCCCCCGCGCTCGACGCCGAGGCCGCGCGCGCGGCCATGGGCCGGGAAGTGGCCGACGGACGCCTCGACCCGCAGGCAGCCGATGCCGTCTGCGGCGCCGAGCGCCGTCGGGTCGCTCCGCCTGGGCCCGCGCCCGCTGCTGGCGGTTCCGCCGCCGGCATCACGCTCTCCGCACGAGAGACCGAAGTGCTGGGTCGCATCGCGATCGGCGAAAGCAACAAGGAAGCCGCGAAAGTGCTCGGCATCAGCCCGGCGACCGTGCGGACACATCTGGAAAGCGCGTTCCGCAAGCTCGAATGCAGCACGCGGGCCGCAGCGACGTTGAAGGCGATGACGATGGGGTTGCTGACGGTCTGAGACCGCCTACCTGCCGTCGTCCGGGCGTCGGCCGCTGGACCATGGGGCCCCGGCCGCAAGGGCCGAAACCCCAAGGACCACCGTCCCCAACCAGTCGCTGACTTCGTTGATCACTTCGACGGGCTGGTCCTTGTGCGGCGAATGGCCGCAGGCAAGGATCTCGAAGAGCCGCGTCTGCGGTACCTCGCGCGCGATGCCGCGGATCTGCTCGAGGGTGCCGTATTCGTCGTCGACGCCCTGCATCGCCAGCACCGGACAGGTGATCGCGCGGATCTGCTCGACGATCGACCAGTCACGGAAGGCGGCGCTCAGCCACGTCCCACTCCAGCCGCCAAACGGCGAATCCGGATCGTCATGGAAGCGCGCCAGGCGCTCTCGCAAAGGCCCCGCCCGGTAGATCTCGACGGTCTTGCGGATACCGTCCAGGGAGATGTCCTCGACAACGATGTGCGGTGCGGCAACGACGGCCCCCGCCGTCGGAAACTTCGCCGCATGCAACAGCGCGATGGAGCCGCCGTCGCTGTGCCCGAACAGCCAGGGCGGCGAGGTGACACCCAATCCCGCCAGCACCGCGGGCAGCACCTCATGGGCCTGGCGATGCAGGTAATCGACGTCCCATCGATCGTCCGGCGCGCGCATCGTCGAGCGCCCATAACCCGGGCGCGAGTACACGAGCCCGCGCATGCCGATCGCCTCGCACAAGCGCGTCGGGAAGTCCCGCCACATCGCGATCGAGCCCAGCCCCTCATGGAGAAACACCATCACCGGCGCGTTGCTCATCGCCTCGCCGATCGCGTTGTTGACCCAGGCGTATTCGATCTCGATGGCCTGACCGCGCCAGTCGATGTGCAGCCGTTGCGTCGGTGTGGTGCTGTTCATGGGCACGCATCTTAGGCACGCGCGCCGAGACCCGCAGTCACGCGGGCGCGCGGAGGCTCTTGCACCCGGACCAGCGCGCACCGGCGCAGCCCCAAAAAGAAAAGGCCCCGGTCGTGAGACCGGGGCCGAAAGTTCGTCCGCCTGCAGAGGGAAAAGGCGGACCATGCGAGAGAGAAGCATGAACAACGGAAGCTCGAATTCCGTTGTCAGGATCAACTGTAGGGACGACGACGTGCCGTGACACGCGGGCATCGTCGCATCGTCGCCTCGGCGATCGCCCGATGCCGGTGTCGGGCGTTCGCCTACACGGCGCTCAATCGGCGGCGGCGGAGGCGGTCGCGCGCGAGGTGCCGCCCAGCGCGCGCTGCGCGCTCGCGGCCATGAACAGCGCGAAGAAGACGACGCAGGACAGTCCGGCCGTCAGCGAGGTGTGCTCCGCGATCATGCCGATCAGCGGCGGACCGGCCATCATGCCCAGGTAGCCCAGCGACGAGACGGCCGCGATGCCATGCGCGGCGCTGACGCCGGGCACCTTGGAGGCGGCGCTGAACAGCACCGGCACGACGTTCGACAGGCCCAGGCCGACGAGCGCGAAGCCCACCAGGCCCGCCGACGCGACCGGCACCAGCAGCGCGGTCGCCATGCCGGCGGCCGCCAGCAGCCCGCTCGCGACCATCAAGGGCACCGGCGCGACGCGCGCCCGTACCCAGTCGCCGCCGAAGCGCCCCAGCGCCATCGCCAGGCTGAAGCTCGCGTAACCGAGCGCGGACAGGCTGGCATCGCTGGCGCGCTCCTGCTTCATGAAGAGCACGCTCCAGTCGTACATCGCGCCTTCCGCAATCAGTCCCAGCGCCGCGAGCGTGCCGATCAGCGCGAGCACGCCGCGCGGCAGGCTCAGCGGCTGCGACTCGCCGGCATGGGTCCGCATCTTCAGCATCGCCGCGCAAGCACCCAGGATCAGCACCATGCCCGTGCCGCAGGCCACCAGCAGGTGCGTCTGCGGCGTCCAGCCGAGGAAAGGCAAGAGGCTGCCGACGCCCGCGCCGACCATGCCGCCCAGGCTGAACATCGCATGGAAACCGCTCATCAACGGACGGCCGGCGAGGTGCTCGATCTCGGTGGCCTCGGCGTTGATGGCGACGTCGAAGAGACTCGCCGTCGCGCCGAAAAGCATCAGCAGCAGCACCAGCCCGAGGTACACGCTGGGCGCGATCAGCATCGAGACACCCGCCGCGCAGAGCACACCGGTCAGGCCCGCGACGCCGCGTGGACCGAATCGCGCCACGACGCGCCCGGCCTGCGTGAGCGCCAGCAGCGCGCCAACCCCCGAAGCCAGCATCGCGATCGCCAGCGACTGCTCGCCCAGGCCGTAATGCGCCTTCACCGTCGGCACATGCACGCCCCAGGTCGCGAACAACGCGCCGGAGACGAAGAACTGGACGCGCAGCGCCCACGCCGCCGACGTCAGGCGGCGGGGCGTCAGGTTCTCAGAGAGGGAGGTCATCGTGGAGCGGCGTGAAGGGCCCGTTACTGTAGGCGCCATGGGGCGCCCCACGCGCGACCCTCGCCCGGTCTCAGGACACCATGCCGCGCAGCGCATTGAAGAGCTTGCGCGGCTGCAGGGGCTTGAAGAGCACGGTGTGGCCGCTCTCGGTCGCTCTGCGCAGTTCCTCGCGGCTGGTGTCGCCGGTGACGAGGATCGCCGGCACCTCGATGCGGCAGAGCTCGCGCACCGCACGGATGGCGGCAATGCCGTCCGGGCCGTCGCCCAGGTGCAGGTCGGAGAGGATCAGGTCCGGCGGCTCGGCACGCGTGCGCACCGCCTCCGCCGCCTCGGCCGCGGTCGCCGCGATGATGGACTCGTAGCCCCATTCCTCCAGCAGCAGCTGCAGACCGATGCGGATGGGCTCCTCGTCGTCGATGACCAGCACCGAGCGCGGCTCCATCACCGGCATGGGCACGGTGTCCGCGGCGGTCGTGAATTCGGGGATCTCGGGCAGCCCGCCCAGCGGGATGCTGAGCCGGAACATCGTGCCCCGTCCCGGCCGCGAGGCGACCATGAGCCGGTAGCCCAGCAGATGCGCCAGCCGCTTGACGATGGCCAGGCCCATGCCGAGGCCTTGCGTGCGGCTGCGCTCGCTCTGGCCCACCTGGTAGAACTCCGCGAAGATGCGCGGCAGGTCGCTGGACTTGATGCCGATGCCGGTGTCCCAGACCTCGAGGTTGAGGTGGGTCGAGGTCGAGCGCGCGACCACCACCACGCCGCCCTCCTCCGTGTACTTGATGGCGTTCTGGATCAGGTTGCCCAGGATGCGCTCGAGCAGTTGCGGATCGCTGGTGACGGACTTGCCGCCCGGCGAGAAACGCAGCCCCAGCCCCGCCCCCTCCGCCTGGCCCGCGTAGTGCATGTGCAGCCGGCGGAACAGGTCGCGCAAGGTGAAGTGCTGGAGGTTGGGCTCGACCGTGCCGGCGTCCAGCCGCGAGATGTCCAGCATGGCGTTGAAGGACCGCTCCAGCCCCTCGATCGAGCGCATGACGTTGCGGATCAGCGGCTCCTCCTCGGTGCCTTGGAGACGACGCTCGAGGCTCGCGGCGAAGAGCCCGAGCGCATGCACCGGCTGGCGCAGGTCGTGGCTCGCGATCGCGAGGAAGCGGCTCTTCTCCTGGTCGGCACGGATCGCGCCGTCGCGGTCCTGCTCGAGCGTGCTGACGTGCAGGTCCTGCTCCATCAGCAGGCGCTTGGCGCGCTGCCAGCGGTGGTGCTCGAGCAGAGCCAGCCCGCCGACCACCGCGGCGGCGAGGAACCAGACCGGGCCGGCGCCCGGCCGCGCGGCAGGATCGAACAGTCGCGCCAGGCCTTCGGAGGCGGGCAGCACCGCGATCACCGCCGACCAGCGCCCCATCGGCGCCAGCAGCACGCCGACCACCGCCGCCGTGGCCGCCAGCAGCGGCCCGGTCAGCAGCCCGCGCGCGCCCGGCGATTCGGCCAGCCACGGATGCAGGCTGAGCAGGAAGAGGCAGCCAGCCGCCTGCAGGTAGAGCAGGCGGCGGCCCTCGCGGTCGGAGAAGGCCATGCGGCTGCTGTCGGACCTGGCGCCGCGGTGCGACAGCGACCGCGCGGTGAAGACGCAGCCCAGCGCCAGCGCGATGACGCCGAAGACCCAGACCACCAGGCCCGCCGCCGGCATGCCGCGCAGCAGCGCCGAGACCAGCGGCACGGCGACTGCCGTCAGCAGCCAGGGCCAGTGGCTCCAGGCTTCGTCGAAGCCGGCGTCCTGCAGCCGGCGGGCAATCGCGCGGCGCTCGCGGCGGCGGCCCTCCTGGACGGATTCGTCGTTCTCGGGCACGGCGCCGGCCACCGCGACGAAGAGGCTGGGCTTGGGAGGGCGCCGGGCGCGCTTCGGACGTGCGCCCGGGCCGTCGGCCGGAGGCGGAGCCGCCGCAACCGCTGGCGCCTGGGCCCCGGAACCGGCATCGCCGGCGTGGGTGCCGGGTGTCGAGGGGCCAGGGGGCGCGAATGGCTCCGCGGCGCGATCTGCACCAGGCGCACCAGGCGCAGCGGCCGCGACCTTGCCGCCGTTCGATGAAGCACCGGACGGCGGGCCAGAAACGACGCTCGCCGGCACGTCAGGGACGTCCGGCGAGTCGATGCGCGAGTCGATGAAGAGCTCGGTCGGCGGAAAGCTCGTGTCGGGCGCCTGTTCCTCGACCCGGTGTCCGCCTCGGTGGACCGTGGCCACCGCGTCAGCGGAAGAGGCTGATCATGTGCGAGCGCGACTTGACGTCCAGCGCCAGCAGCAGCGAGGAGACGTAGTTCTTCACCGTGCCCAGCGACAGCTGCGTCGAGTTGCTGATCTCCTGGTTGCTGCAACCGGACAGCACCAGCTCGAGGATCTCCAGATGGCGCGGGCCCAGCTCGGCCACGCGGTCGTACATCGCCGACGAGGGGAAACGCGGGAACAAGGTGCCCGACTGCGACTGGCGATGGCGCTGGCCCTCGGCCAGCAGCGCGCGCAGCGTGCTGCGCATCTCGGCCATCATCGCGCCCTTGGGCAGGTAGCCCACGGCGCCGAGCGCCCGCGCCTGACGGACGACGAATTCATCCTGGGTGCCGCTGAAGACGACGACGCGGGCCTCGGGATAGGCCTCCATGAACTGCCGCAGGCCTTGCAGGCCCTTGCAGTCGCCCAGGTTCAGGTCCAGCAGCACGGCATCCACCGCGCCGGCCTGCGCGTACGCCTGCAGGCCTTCCTGCAGCGACGCCGCCTCCACCCACTCGATGTCGATCTCGTCCAGCGACTGGTACAGCGTGCGGATCCCCGCCCTCACCAGCTCGTGGTCGTCGACCAGGAGCACGCGGCGCTTCACCGCCGGCAACGCATAGCCACCATTTCCAGCCGCCTCGAACGTGCGGGCAACGGACACTGCTTCCATAGGGCCTCCCTTTTTCGACTGACCGAGGGGTCTCCGGCACGGTCGTCGCCACCTTCTACTTCACGCCGGAGCAGGCCCGCATGATAGGCCGATGGTCACTTGCGTCGCCCCCTCTTCAGGGGGAACCCTGAGGGGTGATGCCGGAAACACTTGTGACGACATGTTGCGGATTGGGATCGTCAACGTTGTCACCCGCCATCCCTACCTATAGGTCCGGAGATGCGCGCGCCATCCCCCTTCTGGTGGGAATCCGATGGGCCCCCCCGTGCGAGGGCACGCCCGGCGCCCGACAGACTCCAGCAAGGTCGCTGAGGGGCTCGCTCCCTAGAATCGCGGCAGCTCTATTTCCCCATGCACCACGCCCTCCCTCGCCCCCCATACCGACCGTCGCCGGTCCGCCGCGCCGCCCTGCCCGGCCTGCCCGCCCTTGCGGTCCTCGTCGCCGGCCTGTGGGCCGGTGCCGCGCCAGTCCGGGCCGCGGGCAGCCTGGTGCTGATGGATGCCCCGCCGTCGGCGACGAGCTGGTCGGGCGGGCTGTCGACGCGCAGCTGGCCGTCGGCGCCCGGCAGCCGTGCGCGCAGCACCGACCTGCTGCCCGCGCTGGAGGTCCTGACGCCGAACGGCGCCTTCGTCTCCACGGACCTCGGCGTCGGGTGGAACCTGGTGCCGCTGCTCGCCGATGCCGAGACGGCCAAGACATGGCAGGTCGGCGCGCGGCTCTGGCCGCAGTTCGGGCGGCCGTCGCGGGTCACGCCCCAGGGCATCGACCGGCTCGGGTCGCGCCTCACCACCGAGGCCTTCGCCAACGTCCAGGCGACCTCCTGGCTGATGCTGCAGTCGGGCTTCTCCTGGGGCAGCGGCCGCCGCCGTGACGGCCAGTTGCTGGAGCTCGGCCTCACCTCCGGCATCCCCGTCGGCGACGACCTCATCGCCGTCACGCTGGGGGCCACGGCGGCCAATGGCGCGCACCTGCGCAGCAGCTACGGCATCGGTCCCCGCGAATCCCTCGCCAGCGGACTGCCCGAATGGCGTCCGCGCGCCGGGATGATGGACTGGAGCATCGCCTTGAGCGGCGAGCACAAGTTCTCCGAGCGCTGGTCCGTCAGCGGCCAGTGGCTGAACGCCCGGCTGGTCGGTGACGCGTCGCGGTCGCCGCTGACGACCGCCAGGGCGCAGCAGAGCTTCAGCGCCAGCTTCTGGTACCGATTCTGAGACCGCGACCCCCGTCGCCCCCAGGCAAGTCCTGACCCTGTCGCCGCGCCGCCCTCCCGAGCTGTCCTCCTCGAACCGTCCGCCATGCATCGCGTCCTCCTCATCGCCGTCCCGCTGTTCGGCCTCCTGATCGCCTTCGAGTGGCTCTGGGGACGGCTGAAGGGACGCGATACCTACCGGCTGTCCGATTCGATCAGCAGCCTGAGCCAGGGGCTGATGAGCCTGGCGGTCGCCGCGATCACGCCGCTGTTCCAGAACGGCATGTACGCGTGGCTGCAGCCGCACCTGGCCCTGGTGCCGGAGGCGGTCTGGGACGGCTGGTGGGGCTGGGGCGCGGCGATCGTCGCCTACGACTTCTGCGACTACTGGCTGCACCGCGTCAGCCACGAGAGCGCGCTGTTCTGGGCGGCGCACACGGTGCACCACCAGAGCGAGCACTTCAACCTGACGACCGCGTTGCGCCAGGAGAGCTTCTACGCGGTGATGGGCTGGCCATTCTTCCTGCCGATGGCGCTGCTGGGCATGCCGCTGGCGCAGTACGTCGCGGCGGGGCTGTTCGTGCTGCTCTACCAGTTCTGGATCCACACCGAGCACATCGGGCGCCTGGGATGGATGGACCGGGTGTTCTCGACGCCCTCCAACCACCGCGTCCACCATGCGGTGAATCCGGCCTACCTGGACAAGAACTACGGCGCGGTGCTGGTGATCTGGGACCGGATGTTCGGCACCTTCGCCGAGGAAACCGTCCCCTGCGTCTACGGCACCGTCAAGCCGCTGCACAGCTGGAACCCGCTGAAGGCGGTGGGCCAGTTCTACGGCGAGCTCTTCGAGCGCGCGCGGGCCACGCCGCGGTGGTCGGACCGCGTCCGCGTGCTGTTCAAATCGCCCGGGTGGGTGCCGCCGGGGACCTCGACGACGACGACGACCGACGGCGACCGCCTGCGACAGCCGCGCTTCGATCCGGCGGTGAGCCGGCTGGACCGCTGGCGCGCGGTCAGCCTGGTCGCGATGACGGGTGCGGCATCGGCCGTCTGGCTCGACGCCAGCGACGACATGAGCGAAGGCCGCAACCTGATCGCGGCCGCGGTGATCGCCGCGGGGCTCTACGCAGCCGGGGCCCTGCTGTCGCGCGGCGCGCAGGACCGGACCGATCGTCCGGGGCGCAGAGACCGCGGCTTGCGGGCTTGGGCGTTGTACCTCGGCGCCATGGCGCTGAGCGCCGTCATGATCGTCCTGCTGGCTTGAGCTGCACGGGCCAGGGACGCCGGCGCAGAACCGTCGCCGCAACGAACATCGCAACGAACATCGCAACGAAGATCACGACGACCATCACGACCACCATCACGACGGCTGGCCCTTTCAGCTGTGCGGCCAGCCCAGCACCGTGAGCGCCTCGTCGTAGGACGTTCCCGATGCGGAGTGCGAAGCGGCTGCGGGTGACGCGGCGTCGGCCTCGTTGCTGCCCAGCTGGGCCAGGCACACCATCGTCGCGCCGCCGAAGGCGATGAGGTCCTCGACCGCCGCGACGGGGAAATCATGGCCGAGGGCGTCGGCCAGCTTCTCGCGCAGCGTGTAGCCCGCGTAGGTCGCCACGACGGCCCCCATGGCGCCCGCGAACGCGGCGGGCCAGGAGCGCCCGCCCGCCAGCGCGGCGCCCGAGATCGCCCCGCTGACGGCCCGCGCCGCCAGCCCCGGCGGATCGGTGCGATCGGGCGTGGCGGGCAGCTTGTCGACGATGAGCTCGCCGATCGCCATCGGCGTGGTCACCGCCACGGCGTGCGTCGACGCGAGGAAGGCCAGCGGCGAGTCCTTGACGTCGATCCAGCCCAGCTTCGCCGCCCAGCTGGAGACGGTGAGGGGCGCGCTGGTCCGCGGCCCGGCCGTGCTGCCCAGCAGGAAGGCCAGCAGGAGCGTCCGGCGTGAATCGGCCGGTTTGCCGGCCGCGACGACCGGCACGCCCTGCGCTCTCGCTTCCCGGACGACCTGGGCGCCCGCGCGCACGTGGCCGAAGAACCTGCGGAACAGCGTGCGCGCCGTTTCGGTGAACGCGCCGTAGACCAGGTGCGACACGTACGAGTAGGGATGCGACTGCAGCGGCGCCCGCGTGACCGGGTCGCCGAAGCGCATCGCGGGGACCAGCGTCTCGTCGACGACGGTCGCGGCGGTCACGCCGAACGCGGTTCCGCGCCCCCAGGTGACGCGGGGATCGAGTTCGGCCGCCGCGCCATAGAGACCGCCGATCAGCGACCCCATGCCGTAGTGGACCGCCTCACCCGCGACCGGGCGCCGCCGACGCGGCAGACGGCGTCCGGCGAGCTTGGCGAGGCGATCGGCAGCGCGTTCGGTCGACGGCATGCCCCGGACGCCCGAGGTGATGCCGACCCGCGCCAGGCCGGCCTGGAAGGCGGTCATCGCGGCGGCGCCGATCAGGCCGCCGAGCAATCCGGAAGCGGCGCCGGCGCAGAGGTCGCGCGGCGGGCGGTGGTCGATGTCCATGGGCGTTCCGTCAAGGTCGAGGTGGAGGGGGAGGTACAGCGGCCCTTGTGGCAAGGGTCGTTCCTCCCAGGATGACGGGGTCCGGGCCGGCGCCTCAGCGCGGCGCATGCCGGGCGATCGCCGCCTGCAGACGGTCGCAGGCACGCGCGACCTGGGCCTTCGGCGCGGTCGCGACGCTGAGCATCAAGCCCGACTGCGCCCGCCCGGCATCGGCAAACCAGACCGACAGCGGCGCCGGCGAGATGCCGAAGGCGAAGAGCTCCCGGGCGATCGCGAGGTCCGAAGCGCCCGTCGGCGTCCGGACGAGCACCGCCAGCGCCGCGTTCAGGGTGTCCAGGCCGCGCTCGCGCAGTTGGTCCCGCAGACCGTCGCGCTGAGCCAGGTACAGGCGCTTGGTACGCCGCAGGTGGCGCAGGTAGTGCCCGTCGCGCATGAACGCCGCGATCGCCAGCTGCGCCGCGGGACCCGGCGGCGGCGCCAGGCAGGCGGCGACTTCCGCGAAGCGGGCTGCCATCGCCGCCGGCGCGACGACGAAACCGAGCCGCAGCCGCGGATCGATCGTCTTGCTGAACGAGCCGATGTGGATAACCCGTCCGTGCTGGTCGAGCGAGGCGAGCGCCGGTGCGGCGCGACCTTGCAGTTGCAGTTCGCTCAGGTAGTCGTCCTCGACGATCCATCCGCCGGTGCTGGCGGCCCAGTCGAGCAGCCGCAGCCGGCGCTGCAGCGACATCGTCACGCCCAGCGGCGCCTGCTGCCCCGGTGTGACGACGGCCAGCGCGGCGTCCGGCGCATGCAGCCAGCCAGTGTCCACGTCGAGGCCTTCCGCGTCCACCGGCACCGGCACCGGCGTCACGCGGCCGAGCGCCAAGGCCTGGCGCGTGAAGAAGAAGCCCGGCTCCTCCATCCACGCCGTCCGGCCCTCGATCCCGAGCACGCGCAGCGTGATCCCCAGCCCCGCCGCGTAGCCGCCGGTGACGATCACCTGGTCCGGCGAGCACACCAGGCCGCGCGCGACAGCGAGGTAGCCGGCGATCTCGCGCCGCAACTCGATCTCCCCGCGCGGATCGGGATACAGCGCGGCGCCGGTCGTCTCCGCCAGCAGCGCCCGTGCGCGGAGCCGGTGCATCAGCTTGGAGGGCAGGCTGTCCCGCGAGGGGATACCGGGCTGGAAGATCCCCGGCCCGGCGGTCAGCTCGCGGTACATCGAGATGAACGGCCCGGGGTCGAGCGCCTGATCGCCCCCGCGCGCGGCAGCGGGCCGCTCCGCCACGCGCGTGCCGGCGGAGCGCGAGGCCTCGATCATCTGCGCGGCGGCGAGCTTCTCGTAGGCCACGCGGACGGTGCCGCGCGCCACGCCCAGTTGCGCCGCCAGGTCGATCCACGACGGCAGCCGCATGCCGGCCAGCAGCACCTGCTGTTCGATGGCAGTCGCGATGCCCCGGTGGATCTGGTCGGCCAAGGGGACGGCCGAGGACTTGTCGAGTTCGACCTTCAGCGGACGCATCGTGGTACAGCGATTCCTGCAATTCTTGGTACTCCACTTTGCACCACGTCGGGAGAAGAATCCAGTCATCGATCCCGCACGCCCCCTTCTCCGT
>CBIHMU010000095.1:0-21297 GCA_966211105.1 uncultured Burkholderiales bacterium | reverse complement strand
TCCAGGTCGCGGATCTCGCCGACCATGATGATGTCCGGGTCCTGCCGCATCAGCGCCCGCAAGCCCTCGGCGAAATTGAAGTCGATGGTCGGCTGCACCTGCGACTGGTTGAACGCGGGCTCGATCATCTCGATCGGATCCTCGACGGTGCAGACGTTGACCTCGTCGGTGGCCAGGCGCTTGAGCGTCGAATACAGCGTCGACGTCTTGCCGCTGCCGGTCGGACCGGTCACGAGGATGATCCCGTGGGGCCGCGCCGTGAGGCGGTTCCAGCGTTCGGCGTCATGGGTGGAGAACCCCAGCTGCGACAGATCCTTGACGGCGGTGTCGGGGTCGAAGATCCGCATGACCATCTTCTCCCCGAAGGCGGTCGGCAGCGTCGACAGCCGCATTTCCACCTCTTCGCCGGCCGGGTTGCGCGTCTTGATGCGGCCGTCGAGCGGCCGGCGCTTCTCGACCACGTCCATGCGCCCCAACAGCTTGATGCGCGCGGTCATCGCGCCCATCACCGTGGGGGGCAACTGGTAGACGGTGTGGAGCACGCCGTCGATGCGGAACCGGATCACGCCCATTTCACGCCGCGGCTCCAGGTGGATGTCGCTCGCGCGCTGGTCGAAGGCGTACTGCCAGAGCCAGTCCACGACCTGCACCACGCCCTGGTCGTTGGCGTCCAGCTGGCGGTTGCTGCGGCCCAGCTCGACGAGCTGCTCGAAGCTCGCCTGCTGGCTCGACTCGCCGGATTTCGTCGCCGCGCGCACCGAGCGCGCCAGCGTGAAGAACTCGGTCGTGAACCGCGCGATCTCCTGGGGATTCGCCAGCGCGAGCTTCACCCGCTTGCGGGTGTGCGACTCGATCTGCGGCACCCAGCCCGTGTCGTTCGGCTCGGCGACCGCGATGGTCACCTCGTTCAGGCCGACCTGGATCGGCAGACATCGACGCGCCTCGGCGTAGCTGGCGGACATCACGTCGGCGACACGGCCGACGTCGACCTTGAGCGGATCGATCCGGACGTAGGGCAACTTCAGACGGCCCGCGAGCCATTCGGTCAGCGTCTCGGTATCCAACGCACGGCCATTGCCGGCGCGCACCAGTCCGGCGGCGCCCAGCCGCGTGAGCGGATGCTGGGCGCTCTGGCTGGTGCCGAAGCGGGCTTCGGTGCGCTGGACCTGGTCCTGGTCGATGACCCTGTCCTCGGCGAGCCAGTGCAGCAGTTGGCGCCATTCAAGGCGTGCCCCGCTTTCCGCGGCCTTGGGCTTGGCCGCCGTGGCGGACGACACCGGGGCAGGCGCGCCCGACTTGGCCGCGGCCGCAACCCCGGGAGCGGGAATGGACGCGGCAACACCGCTCTTGTCCTTGGAAGGCGTCGACGTGCTGGGTTTCATGGTCACTCGTCGGAGTCTTGAGCCGCGTCGGCCGCGGCGGCGTGGAGCTGATGGGTCACGTTCATCGGCAGCGGTCGGACCAGCTTGAGCCACTTGGTGGCCGGCAGCTCATGGCGGGATTCGATGTGGGCGGCGCGCTGCTCGAGCACGTCGCGCTCCGGCACGGCCACGCCCCGTCCGGCGACGACGATGGTATTGCCCTCGCGGGTCGGCGTCAGGTGCCACACCTGGTCGGAACCGAACACCTTCGCGATCCGCGCCGCGCTGCGCGTGAAGCTGGCGCTGCGGCCGAAGAGGTTGACCGTCATCAGCCCGCCGTCGGCGAGCACGCGACGGCAGTCGGCGTAGAAGGCCTCGTCGTCCAGGACCGGCGCGGCCGCCTCATGGTCGTAGAGGTCGACGTTGAGGACCTGCGCACTGCCCCAGTGGTCCACGTCCGCCACCCACGCGCCGGCATCCTCGTTGACCACGCGCAGCCGGTCGTCGTCGTCGGGCAGATGGAACCAGTGCCGGTTGGCGCTGATGACGGTCGGGTTGATCTCGACCGCCGTGGTCTTCATCTTCAATTGCTTGCGGCAGAAGCGTGTCAGCGCGCCGGCGCCCAGACCGAGCTGCACCGCCTGCCCGCTGGTCATCTCGCGGACATCGCGCCAGAGCATCCAGGCCATCATGCGCTGGACATATTCCAGCTCGAGCTTCTCCGGCTTCTTGAGCCGCATCGCGCCCTGCACCCAGATCGAGTCGAGGTGGAGGAAGCGCACGCCGTCGAATTCGCTCAGCGTGGCCTCGACCCATGCCGCCGATCCGGCCGTTCTGCCGCCCTTCCTGCCCTTCGAGTCCTTCGAGTCCCGTTGCTTGCTCACGGCTGTCGTTCCCATGCCGGGTCCGCGGGGCCCGGTCTCGTCATCTGTTGTTCGAAGGCCCGGCAAGCTCCCGCCAGGCGCGAAGCTTGTCATCGTAGGGCATCGTGTAGGCGGGGCTGGAGCTGGGCAGCCCCAGCACACGGTAACGGGCTGCAAGCGGTCCGAGCTGCTTGAGCCCGAACCGCAACGCCGTGCCGCCGTTGAAGCCGATCGTGTGCAGCGCCGGCAGTTGCTGGATGAGCCGGCCCAGGTCGCTGGCGAAGGGATTGCGGATCGCGCTGTCGAGGCTGCCCTCGCGCTCGGTCTCGGTGATCACGTCCCAGACGGCGACCTGGTGCGCGCGCAATGCGGCGAGGCGTTCGGGATAGGCCATCGCGACCAGATCGACGCCGAAGACCTCACCGACCAGCCGCCAGAACTGGTTGCGCGGATGGCCGTAGTACTGCTGCGCGCGCAGCGAGGCGACGCCGGGGAAGCTCCCCAGCAGCAGCCAGTGCGCATCGGGCGCATGGACCGGCGCCAGCCCCTGCCAGCGGGCCGGCCCGATGGCCTCGGGCGGATCCGGCGCGTCAGCCATGCGGCCGCAAGGCGTCCGCCGCCTCCAGCGCGCCCAGTCGCGGCAACGCCGCACGCGCATTGCGGCTGGTGATCGCCGCAGCTTCTTCCAGCGTCCAGCCACGCAACCCGGCGAGCACCGCGCCGATGCGCGGCAGCTCGCCGGGCTCGTTGCGCGAGATGGCCCCCGCGGCGCGCTCCTCGGCGCTGCGGTACAGCCAGTGCGGCGGAATGTCCGGGGCATCCGTCTCCAGGACCAGCGCCTCGGACGGCAGCTCCGCGGCGAGGCGGCGGATCTGCAGGGACCGGTCGAAGGTCAGCGTGCCGCCGAAGCCCAGCTTGAAGCCAAGCTCGAGGAAGGCGTCCGCCTGCTGGCGGCTGCCATTGAACGCATGACCGATGCCGCCGGTCCGCAGTCCGATGCGGCGCAGGCCGCCCAGCAGCGGGTCGGCGCTGCGTCGCACATGGAGGATCACCGGCAGCTGATGCCGCTTCGCGAGCTTGAGTTGCTCCACATAGAAATGCTGCTGCGTGGCCGCGTCGAGGTCCTTGACGAAGAAATCGAGGCCGATCTCGCCGATGCCGACCAGGCGCGGATCGTCGCGGCACTCGGCCAGCATCCGGTCGAGACGGCCGAGGTCCTCGTCGCGCGCGTGCATGACGTACAGCGGATGGATGCCCAGCGCATAGCTGAAGCCATGCGCATGCGCGAGCGCCCGCACCTGCTCGAAGTTCCCGGCGACGACCGCCGGGATCACGACCTGCGACACGCCCGATGCCAGCGCGCGCGCGACGACGGCGTCGCGGTCGACGTCGAACTCCGAGGCGTCGAGGTGGCAGTGCGTGTCAGTCCACATGGCGACCGCTGGAGGGTGGAAGGGTGGAAAGATGGAGAGCTCGACGGACGCTGGTGACGCTCAGCGGAAGACGACCGTGCGATGCCCGTTCAGCAGCACGCGGTGCTCGGCATGCCACTGGATGGCGCGGGCGAGCGTCACGCACTCGACGTCACGGCCGATGGCCACGAGCTGGTCGGGCGTCATCGAATGGTCGATGCGGGCCACGTCCTGCTCGACGATCGGTCCTTCGTCGAGGTCCGAGGTCACATAGTGCGCCGTCGCGCCGATCAGCTTGACGCCGCGCTCGTGCGCCTGGTGATAGGGACGCGCGCCCTTGAAGCTGGGCAGGAAGCTGTGATGGATGTTGATCGCGCGCCCTTCCAGGAAACGGCACATCTCCGGCGACAGGATCTGCATGTAGCGCGCGAGCACGACGAGGTCGATCTGCTGCTCCTCGATCAGCTCGCGGAGCTTGCGTTCCTGCGCCTGCTTCTGTTCCTCGCTGGCCTGCAGCAGCGGCAGGTGGTGGAAGGGAATGTCGTGCGAGGCGGCCAGCTGGTAGAAGTCGCGATGGTTCGAGACGATCGCGGGAATCTCGATGGCCAGGTGGCCGGTCTGGACGCGGAACAGCAGGTCGTTCAGGCAATGGCCGAGCTTGGACACCAGCAGCAGCACACGCGTCTTGCGCTGCGCGTCGACCAGTTCCCAATCCATGGCCAGCCGCGCGGCCAGCGGCGCGAACACCTCCCGCAACACGGCCGCCGGGCGGGGTTCGGCGCACTCGAACTCGATGCGCATGAAGAAGCGGCGGTGATCCGCGTCGCCGTGCTGGGCCGAGGTCAGGATGTTGGCGCCCTGCTCGAGCAGGATGCCGGTCACCGCGTGGACGATGCCGGCCTGGTCGGGACAGCTGAGCTTCAGGATGAAGCGGGTGGACGGGGATTCCGGGGAGGGCTTCGAGGCGGTCATGATGACCCGCATCGTAATCGAGCGGTCACGTCGCGCCGGGGCGGGCGCGAGGGGAACGGACGACCGCGGCCTCGCGATCGGGCAACCCAGCCTCGGCGGGATCGCCGAGGCGCCGAGCCCTCAGGCGGCCAGGGGCTGCAAGGCGCCACCGACCAGCCGGCGCTGGTGCTCGCAGCGCGCGGCCAGCTCTTGGTCGTGCGTGACCATGACGAAGGCGGTTCCCAGTTCGCGGGCCATCTCCAGCATCAGGTCGAAGACCGTCGCGGCGGTCGAGCGGTCGAGGTTGCCGGTGGGCTCGTCGGCCAGGACGCAGGCGGGTCCCGTGACCAGGGCGCGGGCGATCGCCACGCGCTGGCGCTCGCCGCCGGACAGCTCACCGGGACGATGCAGCACGCGCGGGCCGAGGCCCACGCGCGCCAGCACGCGTTCGGCCTGTTCCCGGGCCTGCGCCTGCGGAACGCGACGGATGCGCAGCGGCATCGCCACGTTGTCCAGCGCGCTGAATTCCGGCAGCAGGTGGTGGAACTGGTAGATGAACCCGAGGTGCTGGTTGCGCCAGTCGCCGCGGGCCTTCTCGCCCAGCTCGCCGAGGTCGCGTCCCATCAGTTCGACACGTCCGGCGGACGGCTTGTCCAGGCCGCCGAGCAGATGCAGCAGCGTGCTCTTCCCCGATCCGGAGGCGCCGAGCACCGCCAGCGTCTCGCCGGCCTTCACGCTGACGTCGAGGTTGTGGAAGACCTGCACGTCCAGCGGTCCTTCGACGAAGCGCTTGCCCAGGCCCTGGCCTTGCAGCACGACCTGTCCGGCAGGCATGCGGGTGCCCGTGGGCGCGACCCTGTTCTTGGCGTCATTCATAGCGCAGCGCCTCCGCGGGCTGGACGCGGCTGGCGCGCCAGCTCGGATAGACCGTCGCGACGAACGCCAGGATCAGCGAGGTCACGGTGATGGGCACGATGTCGGACCACTGCGGATCGCTCGGCATGTGGCTGATGACGTAGATGCTGGCCGGCAGGAAGGTCGTGTGCAGCAGCTTCTCGATGAACGGGACGATCACGTCCAGGTTGTGCGCGATGACCAGCCCCAGCCCCAGGCCGCCGAGCGTGCCGATCACGCCGGCCAGCGCGCCCTGGATCATGAACACGCCCATGATCGAGCGCGGGCTGGCGCCCAGGGTGCGCAGGATCGCGATGTCGGCCTGCTTGTCGGTGACCGTCATCACCAGCGTCGACACCAGGTTGAACGCGGCGACCGCGACGATCAGCGTCAGGATGATGCCCATCATCCGCTTCTCGACCTGGACCGCGTCGTACCAGTTGGCGTTGGTGCGGGTCCAGTCGCGGACGTAGATCGCCTGCCCCGCCTGCAGCAGATCGCGCTGCAGTTGGGCACCGACCTGGCGGGCCAGTTGGACGTCGCGCAGCTTCAGCTGCACGCCGCTCGGGGTACCGGTGCGGAACAGCTTCGCGGCATCGCCCACATGGATGAGCGCCAGGCCGCTGTCGTACTCGTAATGGCCGGCTTCGAAGACGCCCACCAGCGTGAACTGTCGCAGCGTCGGCTGCACGCCCAGCGGCGTCACCTGCCCCGACGGGATCGCCAGCGTGATCTTGTCGCCGCGCTGCACGCCCAGCTGGCGCGCCAACTCGACGCCCAGGATGATGTTCCACTGACCCGCCTGCAGACGCTCGAGCAGACCGTCCTTCGCGAGCTTCTCGGCGATCGGCGTCACCGTCGGCTCCAGCGCCGGATCGATGCCCCGCACGATCGTGCCCCGCATGTCCGAGCCCCGCGCGATCAGCGCCTGACCCGACACGAACGGCGCCGCTGCGGCCACCTCGGCATTCCTCTTCGCCAGGTCCGCCACGGCGCGCCAGTCCGGCAGGCCCTCGCCCGTGTCGTTCAGCAACTCCACATGGGCGACGACCGACAGCATCCGCTCGCGCACCTCCTTCTGGAAGCCGTTCATCACCGACAGCACGATGATCAACGCGGCGACACCCAGCGCGATGCCGAACATCGACACGCCGGAGATGAAGGAGATGAAGCGGTTGCGGCGCCCTCCACGCCCGGCTCGCGTGTAACGCCAGCCGATCTGCAACTCATAGGGCCAATTCATAGGGGGTGGATGCTAACCGCTCGCCTCACCCTCCCCGCTTAGGACTGGCTGATAGGGCGGTCAGTGGGCCTCGTCCCAGTTGGCGCCGACGCCGACTTCCGCCAGCAGGGGCACCTTGAGCGCGGCGACGCCGGCCATCAGCGTCGGCACCTCGGCCTTCACCCAGTCCAGTTCCTCGTCAGGGACCTCGAACACCAGTTCGTCGTGCACCTGCATGACGATCCTCGTCCGCTTGCCCTGCTCGTCCAGCGCCTGCTGGACGGCGATCATCGCCAGCTTGATCAGGTCGGCCGCCGTGCCCTGCATGGGCGCGTTGATCGCCTGGCGCTCCGCGCCGCTGCGACGCGGACCGTTGCCCGAATTGATCTCCGGCAGCCACAGGCGCCGTCCGAAGACCGTCTCGACGTAACCCTTCTCCTTGGCGAACTGCTTCGTGTCGTCCATGTAGGTGCGCACGCCGGCGAAGCGCGTGAAGTAGCGGTCGATGTAGTCCTTCGCCGCCTTCTGCTCGATGCCCAGCGATTGCGCCAGCCCGAACGCGCCCATGCCGTAGATCAGGCCGAAGTTGATCGTCTTGGCGTAGCGCCGCTGCTCGGGGGTGACCGCGTCCAGGCCACCGCCGAAGACCTCGGCCGCCGTCGCGCGGTGCACGTCCTGGCCTTCCTGGAAGGCCTTCAGCAGGCCCGGGTCCCCGCTCATGTGCGCCATGATCCGCAGCTCGATCTGCGAATAGTCCGCCGACACGATGTGATGCCCCGCCGGCGCGATGAAGGCCTCGCGCACGCGGCGGCCGTCGGCCGTGCGGATGGGGATGTTCTGCAGGTTGGGCTCGTTGCTGGACAGGCGGCCGGTCACCGCCACGGCCTGCGAATAGGTCGTGTGCACGCGGCCCGTCTGCGCGTTGACCATCAGCGGCAGCTTGTCCGTGTAGGTGCTCTTGAGCTTGGACAGCGAGCGGTACTCCAGGATCTTGGCCGGCAGCGGGAAATCGGCCGACAGCTTCTCCAGCACCTCCTCGTCCGTGGACGGCGCGCCGGTCGCGGTGCGCTTGACCACCGGCAGGCCGAGCCGGTTGAACAGGATCTCGCCGATCTGCTTGGGCGAGCCGATGTTGAAGGGCTGGCCCGCGATCTCATAGGCCGCCTGCTCGGCCGCCACCATGCGCTGGCCGAGGTCGGCGCTCTGCGCCTGCAGCCGGCCGGCGTCGATCAGCACGCCGGTGCGCTCGATCCGCGCCAGCAGCGCCGACACCGGCATCTCGATCTGCTCGTAGATGAACTTCAGTCCGGCATCGGCCTCCAGCCGGGGCATCAGCGTCTGGTGCACGTGCAGGCACATCTCGGAGTCCTCGCAGGAGTACTCCGACGCCTTGGCCACTTCCACCTGCGCGAACGGGATCTGGTGCGCGCCCTTGCCGCACAGGTCCTCGTAGCTCAGCCCCTTGCGGCCCAGCACGCGATCGGCCAGGGCCTCCAGGCCGTGGCCGCGATGCGCCTCCAGCACATAGCTCTCCAGCATCGTGTCGAAGGCCGTGCCCTGGACCGCGATGCCATGGTTGGCCAGCACATGGGTGTCGTACTTGACGTTCTGCGCGACCTTCTTCTTCAGCGGGTCCTCGAGCCAGGGCTTCAGCTTCGCGAGCACCTCGTCCATGGGCAGCTGCTCAGGCGCGTCCGGGCCGTTGTGACGGATCGGGATGTAGGCGGCCTCGCCCGGCTTCACGCTGAAGCTGATGCCGACGATGCGCGCCTGCATCGGATCGAGCGAATCGGTCTCGGTGTCGAAGGCCGCCAGTTCGGCGGCGTTCAACTGCTCGATCCAGGCGTCGAGCCGGGCCATGTCGACGAGGGTCTCGTAGCGCTTGTCGACCGGGATCGCCGGGTGCTCGACCGCCGCATACGGATCGGTCGGGCTCGCCGCGCCGACGTCGGGTTCGGGCCTGGCGCGCTTGGGCGCGTCGCCACCGAGCCTGCCTTCCAGGTCGCGCTTCCAGGTCTTGAAGCCGTTGCGCGTGTAGAACGCCAGCAGCCCCGCCTCGTCCACCGGATTGAAGGCCAGCGCCTCCAGCGCGGGCCAGCCCGCGACGTGCGTGCACAGGTCGCAGTCGACCTTCACCGTCACCAGCCTGCGCCCCATGGGCAGCCAGTCCAGCGCCTTGCGCAGGTTCTCGCCCGCGACGCCCTTGATCTGGTCCGCGTTCGCGATCACGCCGTCCAGCGAGCCGTGCTCGCCGATCCACTTGGCCGCGGTCTTGGGCCCCACCTTCTCGACGCCGGGCACGTTGTCCACGGTGTCGCCCATCAGGGTCAGGTAGTCGATGATCCGGTCCGGCGGCACGCCGAACTTGGCCAGCACGCCGGCCTCATCGAGCTTCTCGTTGCTCATCGTGTTGATCAGCGTGACGTCCGGCGTCACCAGCTGGGCCAGGTCCTTGTCGCCGGTGGAGATCACCACCTGGTGGCCCGCCTGCGCCGCCACCCGCGACAGCGTGCCGATGCAGTCGTCGGCCTCGACGCCGGGCACCGTCAGCACCGGCCAGCCCAGCAGCTTCACCACCTCGTGGATCGGCTCGATCTGCTCGCGCAGCGCGTCGGGCATCGGCGCGCGCTGGGCCTTGTATTCGGGGTACCACTCGTCGCGGAAGGTCGGACCGGACGCGTCGAAGACGCAGGCCGCATGCTCGGCGCCGTAGTCGTCGCGCAGCTTCTTCAGCATGGCCACCATGCCGTGGATGGCACCCGTGGGCTGCCCACCCGGACCGCGCAGGTCGGGCATGGCGTGGTAGGCACGATAGAGGTAGCTGGACCCGTCGACCAGCAGCATCAGAGGTTTGCTCATCCCGACATTGTTGCAGGCGCGCGGCGTCCGGATTGACAGCAGGCCGGGCCGCCGGCCGCCTCCCGCCCGGGGGACGGGGTTTTCCTGGGGCCCGGCATAGAATGGGCCCACCATGAAAACCACCCGCCTCGCCCCGCTGCTGGCCGTCCTGGCCGCCCTTGCGTTCCAGGCCCACGCAGCCGGCGCGTCCACGCCGGTCCCGACGCCGATCCCCGCCGAGTCGCTGAAGTTCCGCGACGTGCCGGAGGTGAAGATCGAACAGCTCGTCAGCGAGGACGACAAGGTCCGGATCGA
The DNA here is from genome assembly GCA_966211105.1 of uncultured Burkholderiales bacterium. GTDB lineage: Bacteria > Pseudomonadota > Gammaproteobacteria > Burkholderiales > Burkholderiaceae_C > Roseateles. Next base: position 11,441 of record CBIHMU010000095.1, on the reverse strand, counting down.
GGAGACGCGGGTACGGGGCCTGACCCAAAAGGTCGTGGTCAAGAACAAGGACAGCAAGGCGCCCGAGTACGAGATCCTGCTCGGCGACACCGGCCGTGACATCCCCACCCGCCAGGGCGACGACCGCGGCAACGCGGGCGCGCGGGTCTGGCGTCTCTTCAATTTCTGACCCGTCGAGGCTGACCCGCTCCGGTCGGCCCCCGGTCCGTTCTTTTTTCCTTTCATGGCCGTATTCACCGACGTCTCGACCGAGCAGGCGCAAGCGCTGCTGGACACCCTGGCCCTGGGCGAGCTCCAGTCGCTCAAGGGCATCACTGCCGGCATCGAGAACACCAACTACTTCGTCACCACGACGCGCGACGGCCAGCAGCACGACTACGTGCTGACGATCTTCGAGCGCCTGAGCTTCGAGCAGCTGCCGTTCTACCTGGAGCTGATGCGCCACCTCGCGCGCCGGGGCGTGCCGGTCCCGGCGCCGCAGCCCGACGCGCAGGACCGCATCCTGCACACCGTGGCCGGCAAGCCGGCGGCGGTGGTGGACAAGCTGCTCGGCGGCCACCAGCTGGCCCCGGACGTCTTCCATTGCGAACAGGTCGGCGCCGGCCTGGCCCGCATGCACCTGGCCGGCCAGGACTTCCCGCTGCACCAGGACAACCTGCGCGGCCTGCCCTGGTGGCGCGAGACGGTGCCGGTCGTGCTGCCGCACCTGACGCCGGAACAGGCCCGGCTGCTGAGCGCCGAGCTGGCCTTCCAGGAGCAGCTCGCCCCCGGCGCCGCCGCGCTGCCGCGCGGTCCCGTCCATGCGGACCTGTTCCGCGACAACGTCATGTTCGACGGCCTGCCCGGCCGCGAGCGGCTCAGCGGCTTCTTCGACTTCTATTTCGCCGGCGTCGACAGCTTCCTGTTCGACCTCTGCGTCTGCCTGAACGACTGGTGCATCGACCTGGACAGCGGTCGCCTCGACGAGCAGCGCGCCGGCGCCTTCGTCAAGGCCTACGAGTCGGTGCGCCCGCTCACCGGCGCCGAGCACCGCCTGCTGCCCGGCCTGCTGCGCGCGGCGGCGCTGCGCTTCTGGATCTCGCGGCTGTGGGACTTCCACCTGCCGCGCGAGGCCAGCCTCCTCCAGCCCCACGATCCCACCCATTTCGAGCGCGTCCTGCGCGAGCGCATCGCCAGGCCCTGGCATGCGCTGGAGTCCTTGCCATGATCCTGCACCTGCAAACGGTCCCGCCGCGCAACGGCCTGCTCTGGGTGCGCCACGGGCTGAAGGTGCTGCGGCGCAAGCCGATCGCGCTGATCGGCCTGTTCGCCACCGCCATGCTGGTGTCCGCGGTCCTTCAACTGGTGCCGTTCCTGGGTCAGCTGGTCGTGATGAGCGCCCTGCCGCTCATCTCCCTGGCCTTCATGCTGGCGGCGCATCAGGTGCTGCAATCCCACACGCCGACCGCCGCCGTGTTCCTGCAGCCGCTGCAGTTGACCAAGGAACGCCGACGCGCGCAGATCGGCCTGGGGCTGCTCTACACGGGCTCGACGATCCTGGCCATGCTGCTGGCCCATCTGCTGGACGGCGGCGCGCTCGTGCAGGCCATGGACCAGATGGCGGCCGCCAAGGGCGACACCAAGACCATCGAGGCGATCGCCGCCGAAGGCAACCTGCTGCCCGCGATCGCGCTGCGGGCAGGCCTGCTGAGCCTGCTGTCCGTCCCCTTCTGGCATGCGCCGGCGCTGATCCACTGGGGCGGCCAGGGGGTGCTGCAGGCCCTGTTCTCCAGCACGCTGGGCGTGTGGCGCAACAAGGGGGCGTTCACGCTGTCCGCGCTGGTGTGGATGGGGTTGAGCGCGGCCGTCGTGATGGTCATCATGCTGCTGGGACTGCTGCTGGGCCTCGTCAACCTGCTGCCCTTCCTGCTGCTGCCCACGATGATGGCGCTGATGACGGGCTTCTACTGTTCGCTGTACTTCACCTTCATCGACTGCTTCATGTTCGGCGCGCCGAACGAGCTGCCCGACACGCCGCCGACGCCGCCCACGCCGGTCTGATGTGCCGCCGACGCCGGACCAGATCGCCGGCGTCACCTGGAATCAGGTGCCGGGTTTTGGCCCGGCCCTGGCCGAGCGTTGCCCCGGTGTGGCCCCGGCTTGGCCCCCGCGCTGATCCGCCATTCGCACCGTGATGACAGGACGTAATTCCTAACGACTTTTTCACGTGCTCGTCACTTGCCCTTCGCAGAATCCGCCCGCCTTTCCATTGAGCGGAGCCTTCACGAATGAGCAAGCAGCACGACATCGTTGCCAGCCAAGACAGCGCCAACGAATACGACGAGGACGTGGTGGTCAACCCGTCCGCGAACCCGCATTTCGAAGACATCCTCGCCGCGCGCCTGTCGCGGCGCGTCGCCCTCAAGGGCGGCATCACCACGGCGGCTTCCGCGCTGCTGGGCGGGTCGATCCTGAGCGCCTGCGGCAGCAGCGACGACTCGCCGGCGCCCGCGCCCGCCCCGGCGCCGCAGCCGGCCCCGCTGAAGATCGGCTTCAACGCCGTCGCCAAGAACAAGAACGACCTGGTGACCGTGGCCGACGGCTACAACGTCAGCATCCTGCACGCGCTGGGCGACCCGCTGCACTTCGGCGACGAGTCCTGGAAGGACGACGGTTCCGAATCGGCCGAGTCCTACAACCGCCGCATCGGCGACGGCCATGACGGCATGTACTGGTTCGGCATGAGCGATGCCGGCGCCTTCGACGCCAAGCGCTCGGACCGCGGCCTGCTGGCGGTCAACCACGAGTACGTCGTCGCCCCGTACGCCCTGCACCCGGCCGGCCGCGCCACCGGCGCCGCGCGCAACGCCACCGAGGTCGAGAAGGAGATCTACGCCCACGGCATCTCCGTCTGCGAAGTCAAGCGCGACGCCACGGGGACCGGCATGAGCATGGTGCGCGGCTCGCGCTACAACCGCCGCGTGACCTCGGCCACGACCATGGACTTCACCGGCCCGGCCAAGGGCAACGCGCAGCTGCAGACGCTGTTCAGCCCGACCGCGGTCCAGACCCGCGGCACCAACAACAACTGCGCCAATGGCTACACCCCGTGGGGCACCTACCTGACCTGCGAGGAGAACTACCTCAACGTGATCAGCCGCGCCGCCGGCGACGACGCGCTGCGCAGCGGCGCCAAGGAAGTGGCCAGCCTGAACCGCTACGGCCTGCCGCAGAACCGCAAGAGCCCCTACCTGTGGGACACGGCCGGCACGGCCGACCTGTTCGCCCGCTGGAACTCGTCGGTCACCGGCGCCGCCGCGACCGCCGACTACCGCAACACGATCAACACCTTCGGCTGGGTGGTCGAGATCGATCCGTTCGCGCCGGACTCCGTCCCGGCCAAGCGCACCGCGCTGGGCCGCTTCAACCATGAAGGCGCCTGGCCCGCCGAGGCCGTCGCCGGCAAGCCGATCGTCATCTACATGGGCGACGACTCGCGCAACGAGTACATCTACAAGTTCGTCTCCAAGGCCAACTGGGATGCGGCGGACGTCGGCAAGGGCATGGCCGCCGGCGCCAAGTACCTGGACGAGGGCACGCTGTACGTGGCCCGGTTCAACGCCGACGGCACCGGCACCTGGATGCCGCTGACCTTCGGCGCCAACGGCCTGACCGCGTCGAACGCGACCTACGCCTTCGCCGACCAGGGCGACGTCGTCATCAACGCGCGCATCGCGGGCGACATCCTCGGCGCGACCAAGATGGACCGCCCGGAGTGGGGCGCGGTGCACCCGACCAACGGCGAGGTCTACATGACCTTGACCAACAACAGCAACCGCGTGTCTCCCACCGCGACGCCGACCGGCAACCAGCTCAAGCCGGACGCCGCGAACCCGCGCTACTACGTGGACATGAAGGGCACGACCTCGCAGGCGGGCAATCCGAACGGCCACATCATCCGCTGGAAGGAAGACGCGGCCGACGTCACCAAGCTGACCTGGGACGTGTACCTCTTCGGGGCGCAGGCCGACGCGGCCGCGGACGTGAACCTGTCGGCGCTGGCGGACAGCAACGATTTCTCGAGCCCGGACGGCCTGTACTTCGACAAGCGCGGCATGCTCTGGATCCAGACCGACGACGGCGCCTACACCGACATCACCAACTGCATGATGCTGGCGGCCCTGCCGGGCAAGGTCGGCGACGGCGGCGTGGTGAACGCGGCGGGCGGCACGCAGACCCGCGCGGGCGCCAAGGCGACCTCGGACACGCTGCGTCGTTTCCTGGTCGGCCCGAAGGAATGCGAGATCACCGGCATCGCGATGACGCCGGACTACAAGACGCTGTTCTTCAACGTGCAGCATCCGGGCGAGGAAACCACGCCGGACTGGAACGCCAAGACCTTCGGCAGCTACTGGCCCGCCAACCAGGCCGATGCCAACGTCAAGAAGCGTCCGCGTTCCGCGACCGTCATCATCACCCGCAAGGACGGCGGCGAGATCGGCATCTAAGCAGGCCAGGCCAAGGCCCGACGCCCCCGGTCTCAGTGGGGCCGGAATGATTCGGGGGGTTCCCGGACGGGACGCCCCCCGAGTCGTGGAGAGCCCGCGCCAGGCGATGGCAGGACTCTTGGCGGGTCGCTACTTCGAGATCTCCGAAGCCAGCGCGGCCTGACGGTCGCTCTCTTCGAGCAGGCGTCCGAGCAGGCGCTCGATCACGGGCTGCGGTACTTCGTTCCTCAGGTCACCAGCCACCACATCCGCTTGTGCGCGCACCTGCTCGCACAGGCGTTTCAATTCCAGCGTGACACTGCGGGGCGCGATGTCGCAGTCGCGCGCGAAGTCGGCCCACGCCTGCGCGTCGAACGCAGACTGCTCGCCGATTCCGCTCCCACTCCCGCCGCCGAATCCATGGGCCGGCGCCACGCGCAGACCGCCGTGGTCGACGAAGAAGGACAGGTCCGTCGCGCCTGGGCCTGCGCAGCCGATGAGCTGCCGGAACATCGTCCAACGCAGCAGCGCGCGGGTGTCGACCAGCGGCGTGGGGCTGTGCGCCAGCAGCGAGAACAGCTGCGCGTGCGTGACCGCGTCCTGCCCGGCCGTCGGCACGCCGAGCGCCTGGCAGGCGTTGATCGCGTGCAGCCGCCGCACGCGGCCGTCCTCGAGCCGTTGCCGGTCGAAGCGCTCGACCAGCAGCACCGGCTCCGGCACGCGATGCAGCTGCACCGGCGCGACGTCCAGGCCCACGCGCGCGGCCAGCCGCATGCAGAAGAATTCGTCGACAGGCTGATCGCGGGATCCGTCGAAGCCGGACGCCGGCTTCAGCACGTGGGTCGAGGCCATCTGCGGCCCGTCGACGAGGTGCCATCCGCCGTCCCGCTCGACGTAGACCGCGAGCTTGTCCCGCGTCCCGCCCAGCGAGCCGCGCACCTGGCCGTCCCACACCGCGAAGGGCGTCGCATCGCGATGGCGGAGGCGTTCCGACAGCTCATCGCGCGCGATCGCACGCTGCACCGGACCGGCGGGACGTTGAAGTCCGTCCGCGATCAGCCGGACGGCGCCGCCCAGGTCCCGGCCCATCAGGCGCAGCGCGCCGTAGCCGTCCTCGGGCTGCAAGCCCAACGCGGCGAAGATCCGCCGCCGGGCATCGCCGATGGGCAGCAGATGCTCGAAGAACGTGAGCACCGCGTCCGTCGCGGACTCGCTGCCAGGTCCGCCGCGTGGCGGCATCGGCACGGACGGCGCCAGCGCAAAGGCCAGCACTTCCGACGTCCATCGTTCGAGATAGGCCAGCGCGACCCTGCGCGGTGCGCCGGCGCCGCCGGACGCCGCATCCGTCGGCTTCAGCCAGCCGACCTCATGCTCGTCGAGCCAGACCTCCACACCCGTCATGCATCGTCCAGGTCGGAGAACTTCGAGTCGCGTGCGGTGCGGATCGCGCGTCTGACGACCTCGCGCTGCTGCGAGGGCACGGCGAAGAGGCTCACGCCGAGCGCCCTCGCCGCCTTGAGCACGGTGGACAGGCTCACGCCGCCCTGGCCCGTCTCGATATTGATCAGCGTCTGGCGCGACATGCCCAGCGCCTCGGCGGCCTCGACCAGGGGCAGGCGCGCGGTGGTGCGGGCGGCGCGGACAGCGGCGCCCAGCGCCAGGGCGTCCTCGACCATCGGGTCGTCGGGCGGATCGATCGGTACAACAGTGCGCATGGAGATTCCAGAATCAAAGACGTCTTCGACGGATCTCCCTCCCGGGCAATCGTGATTCCTGTTTGCTGGAATCTTTATCGCTCAGCGCCCATTCTGCGCCCGCAGGCGCGCGTCACCGCGTGCTCCGTACGGTATCCGCTCAATCGATCGGGGTCAGCTTGGCGACGCCGAGCGCCAGCCACTTCGTGCCGTGCCGGCCGAAGTTGACCTGCGCGCGCGCATCCGGCCCGCTGCCTTCCAGCGTGAGCAGCACGCCCTCGCCGAACTTGTTGTGGAACACGCCCTTGCCGACACGCAGGCCGCCGTGCTCGTTTCCGGTCTTCTCGGCGGCCGACTGCGTCATCGCCTTGGGGACCGACGCCTGCGGGAAACCGCCCGGATTGAATCGACCCGCGCCCACCATCGACTTGAGCCCCGAGCCGCTCTGCCACGCCTGCTGGTAGTCCTTCGCAAAGCCCGAGCCGAAGCCCTGGTTGCGCGGCGTCAGCCACTTCAGCGTCTCCTCGGGCAGCTCCTCCATGAAGCGGCTCTTGATGTTGTAGCGGGTCTGGCCGTGCAGCATCCGCGTCTGGCAGAAGCTGATGTAGAGCCGCTGTCGCGCCCGCGTGATCGCGACGTACATCAGCCGGCGCTCCTCCTCCAGCCCGTCCGAGTCGGACAACGAGTTCTCGTGCGGGAACAGGCCCTCTTCCAGGCCGGTGATGAACACCGCGTCGAACTCCAGGCCCTTGGCCGAGTGCACCGTCATCAGCTGGATCGCGTCCTGCCCGGCCTGCGCCTGGTTGTCGCCGGCCTCGAGCGAGGCGTGCGTCAGGAAGGCCGCCAGCGGCGACATGATCTCGCCGGTCTCCGCATCCGGCGTCGCCGGCGCGGCCGGCGCGATCGCCGCCGGCAGTCCGTCGGCGATCGCGCCGGGCGAGTGCTCGTCCACCGGCAACGCCACCGCGTCCTTGCCGAACCCCTCCTGCGTCACGAAGGCCTCGGCGGCGTTCACGAGTTCGCCCAGGTTCTCGAGCCGGTCCTCGCCTTCCTTCTCCGCGCGATAGAACGCGGTCAGGCCGGAGTGCTCGATGATGTGTTCGATGATCTCGCGCAGCGTCAATCCGGCCGTGGCCTCGCGCATCGCGTCGATCAGGCCGACGAAGCCCGCCAGGCTCGCGCCGCCTCGGCCGCCGACCGCGCCGATGCTCTGCACCAGCGAACGCCCGCTCGGACGCGCCGCGTCCTGCAGCTGCTCGATGGTGCGCGCCCCGATGCCGCGCGCCGGGAAGTTGACGACGCGCAGGAAGCTGGTGTCGTCGTTGGGGTTCTCGATCAGGCGCAGGTAGGCCAGCGCGTGTTTCACCTCGGCGCGCTCGAAGAAGCGCAGGCCGCCGTACACGCGGTACGGGATGCCGGCGTTGAACAGCGCCGACTCGATCACCCGCGATTGCGCGTTGCTCCGGTAGAGCACCGCGATCTCCTTGCGGGCCAGGCCCTGGCGGTGCAGCGCCTGCGCCTCCTCCAGCAGCCATTGCGCCTCGGCGAAGTCGCTGCTGGCCTCGTGCACGCGCACGGGCTCGCCGGGACCGGCCTCGGTGCGCAGATTCTTGCCCAGGCGGTGGCTGTTGTTGCTGATCAGCGCGTTGGCCGCGTCCAGGATGTTGCCGAAGCTGCGGTAGTTCTGCTCCAGCTTCACCACCTGGCGCACGCGGTACTCGCGCTCGAAGTCGGCCATGTTGCCCACGCGCGCGCCGCGGAAGGCGTAGATGCTCTGGTCGTCGTCGCCGACCGCGAACACGCCCTGGCCGCGCCCCGGCGGCGCGAACATCTTCAGCCAGGCGTACTGCAGCTTGTTGGTGTCCTGGAACTCGTCGACCAGCACGTACTGGAAGCGGCGCTGGTAATGCTCGCGCACGGCCTGGTTGTCGCGCATCAGCTCGAACGAGCGCAGCATCAGTTCGGCGAAGTCGACGACGCCTTCGCGTTCGCACTGGTCCTGGTAGGCCTGGTAGATCTCGACCAGCTTGCGCGTCTGCTCGTCGCGCAGGTCGATGTCCTTGGGACGCATGCCGTCCTCTTTCGCACCGGCGATGTACCAGGAGACCTGCTTGGGGACGAAGCGTTCCTCGTCGAGCTTCATCGCCTTGATGACGCGCTTGACGGCGGAGACGGTGTCGCCGGAATCCAGGATCTGGAAGCCTTGCGGCAGGCCGGCCAGTTTCCAGTGCGCGCGCAGGAAGCGGTTGCACAGGCCGTGGAAGGTGCCGATCCACATGCCGCGCACGTTCACCGGCAGCATGGCGGACAGGCGCGTGACCATCTCCTTGGCGGCCTTGTTGGTGAAGGTCACCGCCAGCACCGAGGCCGGCGTCGCATGGCCCTGGCTCATCAGCCAGGCGATGCGCGTGGTGAGCACGCGCGTCTTGCCGGAGCCGGCGCCGGCCAGGATCAGCGCGGGCTCCTGCCCCAGCGTCACCGCGGCGTACTGCTCGGGGTTGAGGTTGTCCAGCAGACCACGCGGCGCGCGCGGCGTGAACAGGTCCTCTTGCGGCGGTGTCGGGCGCTCGTCGCCAAAATCCTGGGAATTCATCCAGCCATTCTAGAGAGGCTGGCATGATGCCGGCCCCATGAAGCCAGAAAAATCCAAGACCGCGGCGAACAGCGCGGCCGGCAAGGCGAATCGCGCGGGTTCAGAGGCGGGCTTGTGCGCCTGCGGCAGCGGCGTTCCCTATGCGTCGTGCTGCGGCGCCTTGCACCGTGCGTTCGCCGAAGACGGCGCGCTGGTCGCCGCGGACGCCCAGGCGCTGATGCGCTCCCGGTACACCGCCTACACGATGGACCTGATCGAGTACCTGCTCGCGACCTGGCATCCGAGCACGCGGCCGCCCTCGCTCGATCGGGGGGAGCACGACCTGAAGTGGTTGGGCCTCGAGGTGCGTCGGCACACCCGCCAGGACGCCGACCACGAGCAAGTGGAGTTCGTCGCGCGCAGCAAGGTGGGCGGCCGCGCCCACCGCATGCACGAGCTCAGCCGTTTCGTGCGGGAGCGCGGGGTGTGGCTGTACGTGGACGGCCAGATCGACTGACCAGCCGCACGGCCGGCGTGCGCCGCACCACCCTGCCCAAGACCAGGACGACCCGGTCCAGGAAGGACCGGTGACCGATGTGAAACTCCTGAGGCATGGCGAACTCCTGCTGCAACAACGACCGGGGGCTGCGGACCGGGGGATCCCGCCACCGACATCGATGGCGCTCTGGCCTGCTGCGATGATGAGCAGGCCGCATGACAGGATTCTGGCGAACCATCCTGTGACTGTCCGCTCCCCCGAAACGGGGAAAAGAGGGCAAAAAGCGCTCCAGGCGTGCGCACTCCGTCCCCTTCAGCGATGACATCTGCCCTGACGCTCCTCCATCTGGACGATCACCTCGCGGTGATCGACAAACCCGCGGGCCTGCTGGTGCATCGCACCGCGATCGACGCGCACGAGGAAGATGCCGCGCTGCAACGCCTGCGCGACCAGCTCGGCCGGCCCGTCTGGCCGGCGCATCGCCTGGACCGCGGCACCTCGGGCGTGCTCGTCTTCGCGCTGAGCGCCGAAGTCGCCAGCCTGCTCGGCCATGCCCTCGCGGAACGCCGCACGCACAAGCGCTATCTGGCGCTGGTGCGCGGCTGGCCCGCCGCCGATGCCGGCGTCATCGACCATCCGCTCGCCCGCGACCCGGAACTGCCGTCCGCCGGCCAGCCGCATCTGGAAGCGCAGACCGCATGGTCCTGCCTGCGTCGGCACGAGGTGCCGGTCACGACCGATCCCCGCTTCCCGACGACGCGACTGGCGCTGCTCGCCTGCGAGCCGGTGCAGGGACGACGCCACCAGATCCGCCGGCATCTGAAACACCTCGCGCATCCGATCGTCGGGGATGCCAACCATGGCAAGGGGCCGCTCAACCGAGCGCTCGCGGCGCATTTCGGTCTGCAGCGGCTGTGGCTGCACGCGCAACGGCTGACGCTGGCGCATCCGATCACGGGCGCGGCGCTGGAACTCGAGGCGGCGCCCGGTCCGGAATGGGAGCAAACATTCAGTTGAACCGGACGCAGTAAATCGGCGGCAGGTGCCCCGACACGAGCGACCAGCGGTCGCCGGCATTGTCGGTCGCCCACAAGTTGCCGGTCGTGCTGCCCATCAGCAGGTGTCGGCCGTCGTCGTGCGCGGCCAGGCCGTGGCGGTAGACGAGGTCGTAGCAATGCGCCTGCGGCAGGCCGCTGCGCAGCGTCTCGAAGGTCTTGCCGCCGTCGCGCGTGCGATTCACCACCAGCGCGCCGTCGACGGGCAGGCGCTTCTCGTCCTTGACGCCGGGGACGAACCACGCGGTCTGCGGATCGCCCGCATGCGCAGCCACCGCGAAACCGAAGCCCGACAGCGGCGGCTTGATCTCGCCCCAGTGCGCACCGCCGTCGACCGAGCGCCAGACGCCGTTGTGGTGCTGGCACCAGAGCACGTCCGGATCCGCCGCGCTGGCGACGATGCGGTGCGGGTCCTGGGTGTTCTCCTCGCCCTGCTGCTCCGGCGGCAGGAAGTCGGCACGCATGCCCTTGGCGCTGATGTGCCAGGTCGCGCCGCCGTCCTCGCTGCGCCAGGCGCCGCCGCAGGAGATGCCGAGCAGCAGCCGCTTCGGGTTGCGCGGATCGACGTTGATCGAATGGATGCCCGGTGCGTCGTAGCCGCCGCCGAACCAGCCCAGGCGCTCGGGCTTGTTCCAGAGCGTCTCGATGAGCTGCCAGGTCTCGCCCTGGTCGTCGCTGACGAAGAGCCCGCCGGGAATGGTGCCGGCCCAGAGCCGCCCGTCCGCGCCGCGTTCCAGCGCCCAGATCTGCTGGAGCTTCCAGGGCGGACCTTCCGCGCCCGCCGGCTGCTCAGGAAATGCGGGCGCGGCGAGCTCGCGCCAGGTCACGCCGCCGTCGTCCGACGCCTGCAGCTTGGTGCCGAAGTGCCCCAGATTGAGCGCGGCGAACATCCGGCCACCTCCCGCCGGTGCGGGCAGCACCATGCTGACGGGGTCCCCCACGAAGCGGTGTCGCCCGATCGACCATCCGCCGTGGGCGGGATCGTTCCGAAGTTCGAACAGACCCTTGCGGGTCGCGGCCCAGGCGGTGGTGGTCATCGGTGTCTCCTTGCGATGGCTGACGTCACTGCTGACGACGTTCGAGCGTGGCGGTTCTCGACACGGGAGTGGCGGGCGATGGCCGGGGGATGGCCGGGGGATGGCCGGGGACCGGCGA
>CBIHMU010000094.1:0-21674 GCA_966211105.1 uncultured Burkholderiales bacterium | reverse complement strand
GTCCCCCCTCCCCGCCCGCGGCCCGGCCGCGCATCGCCGGCCCGACCTCCCGGCTCACCCGCGAGCACCGGCTGGAGCGGCTGACCCGCCTGCAGATGACGCTCGCCGAAGCGCACGCGGACGCCGAGCAGCGCGAGCGCGAGCGCGTCGCGCAGCTGCTCCATGACCAGGTGGGCGGCGTGATCGTGCGGCTGCGGCTGGCCTTCGGGGAGTGGAGCCACGCCCGGGCCGAGCCCGCCTGCACCGACCCGGCGCTGGCGCAGATGACCGCCCTGCTGGGCGAGCTGTCGCGGACGGTCCGGACGCTGACCTTCGCGCTCGCGCCGCCGGACTGGCACGGCGACCTGCTGGCGGCGCTGGAGGCGCTGGCGGCGGAGCTGGGGCTGCTCGGGCCGCTGGCGGTCCACATCGACGGCAGCGCGATGGCGGCGCCGGGCACGCCCGAGATTCCCGCCGTGCAACGGGCGGTGGCCTGCCGCGTGGTGCGGGAGCTCTGCCTGAACGTGCAGAAGCACGCCTCGGCCTCGCGCGTCGAGATCGTGCCCAAGATCGAGGCCGGCTGGCTGAGCGTGCGGGTGCGCGACGACGGCCGCGGTTTCGAGACCCGCGGGATCGACGCCGACGCGCGCGGCCTGGGCCTGGGCGGCGCGCGGGCGCAGCTGCAGTCGCTGGGCGGCGCGCTGGTGCTGCGCTCGGAGCCCGGCCGCGGCACCTGCGCCACCTTGCTGATCCCGCTGGATCCCGACGCCCTCCCCAGAGAGTGCGCGTGATCCGGCGTTCCGACTGGCATCCACTTTCAGGGAGATTCCGATGACCCTTCGCATCGTCCTGGCGGACGACCACCAACTCGTGCGCGAAGGCCTGCGCGCGCTCCTGTCCCGCGATTCGGGGCTGGACGTCGTCGGGCTGGCCGAGGACGGGGCCGCCGCCGTCAAGCTCGTCCGCCACCTGCAGCCCGACCTGCTGATCACGGACATCGCCATGCCCGGCCTGAACGGCATCGAGGCGACGCGGCGCGTGCGCGCCCACCATCCGTCGGTGCAGGCGATCTGCCTGTCGATGCACGGCGACCAGCGCAGCGTGGTCACCGCCTTGCAGGCGGGCGCGTCGGGGTATGTGCTCAAGGATGCGTCGAGCGAGGAGCTGCTGCGCGCGGTGCGCGACGTGGCGGGCGGACGCATCTACCTGAGCCCGGGGCTGATGGGCGGCCTGGTGGATGAGATCCGCACGCGGCACCGGCTGCCGGAGACGGGCACGCCGATCCCGGCGGGTCCGGCGCTGACGGCGCGGGAGCGGGAGATCGTCCAGCTCTTCGCGGAGGACCTGAGCACGCAGGAGATCGCGGACCGCCTGAAGCTGAGTGCGAAGACGGTGGCGACGCACCGGGAGAACGTGACGCGCAAGCTGGGGGTGCGCGGGGTGGCGGGGATGACGCGGTATGCGCTGAGCGAAGGCCTGAGCGAAGGGAGCGCGCCATGCCGCTGATCGTCTACGACGCGCCGAACTGGGTGCTGGGGCTGGGGCTGGTCCTCGTCTGGGTGGCGATCGGGCTGGGCGCGCAGGCGGTGTTCCCAAGGCGCTGGCGCGAGCGGGCGACGGAGTCGGATCGCAACGTGGCGCTCGCGTCGCTGGGGGTGATCGCGACCATCAACTCGCTGCTGCTGGCGTTCTCGGCGGTGTCGGTGTGGGACTCGTTCAGCGCGGCAGAACAGGCGGTGAGCCACGAGGCGACGGCGATCGCGCAGCTGGCCCGGTCGCTGGCGGTCTATGGGACGCCGGAGGCCAGGCTGGCGCGGGAACGGTTGCGCGGGTATGGGCGGAGCGTGATCGGGAAGGAGTGGTCGGCGATGCAGCGCGAGCAGCCGAGTCAGCCGACGCTGGACGCCTTCGATGACGTCTATCGGACGCTGGGGGATCTGCGGCCGACGAGCGCGGCGGAGACCGTGCTGGTCCAGCAGATGTGGGGCGAGGCGAACGACCTGCTGACGCAGCGCCGCGCAAGGCTGCAAGCCAGCGACGGGAAGGTGCCGACGACGTTGTGGGTGGTGGTGCTGGTGAGCTCGCTGCTCACGCTCGCGCCCGTGGCGGTGCTGCCGGTGACGGCGTGCAGCCGGAGCGCGATCGTGGTGCTCGCATTGGCACTCGGCCTCGTCTTCCATTTCGTCGCCGCGATGGACCGGCCCTTCCTCGGCGCGGAACGCGTGACCGCGGAACCCATCGAGAGCGCGCTCGCCAACATGCAGCGGTGGGATGCGAGGAGCGTGGCGGCGGTGGGAAGGTAGCGGTCGGCGGGATCAGCGCCACCGGCTCGACAGCGCTCACGCCATGAGCCACTGCTAGGATGACCTCGCGTTCAAAGGCGACTCTGAGGAGACCACAGTGGCACGTACTTGCACCCACCAGGACAGCATTCGAACGGTGATTCCCAGCGCGCGAGGCTGCGAGGAGTGCCTCAAGATCGGCGGCGAATGGGTGCATCTCCGCATCTGCCGCACCTGTGGGCACGTCGGATGCTGCGATGACTCGCCCCATCGGCATGCACGAGCCCACTACACCGCGACCCAGCACCCCATCATCGAAGGCTACGACCCGCCAGAGGGATGGGGATGGTGCTTTGTCGACAAGACGATGGTGGACCTGGGCGCGGACACGACCCCGCAGGATGGCCCGATTCCGAAGTACCTGTAGCTGAAAGGACCCGCCGACTTCAGCACAGGAACGAGGGAATCAACCGTGACCGCCCACCTCGACTTCGACCTGCTCCGCAGCCTCGTCGCCGTCGCCGAGACCGGCGCGCTCAGCAAGGCCGCCGAACGCGTCGGCCGCACGCAGTCGGCGCTGAGCATGCAGATGCAGCGGCTCGAGGACGTCGCGGGTCAGCCGTTGCTGCACCGGAGCGCGCGAGGCGTGACGCTGACCACCGCCGGCGAACGGCTGCTGGCCCACGCGCGCGAGCTGACGCGCCACCACGACGAGGCGCTCGCCGAACTGCGCGGCGGGGACGTCTCCGGCGTGCTGCGCTTCAGTTGCCCCGAAGACTACGCCGTCGTCTTCCTGCCGCATCTGCTCCAGGGTTTCGCCAGCCTGCATCCGCGCGTCCAACTCGAAGTCGTCTGTGCGCCGACGCCCCGGTTGCTCGAACTGCTGTCGCGCCACGCGGTCGACCTGGCCCTCGTGTCGGTGGAGAACAGTGAGGACGAGGACGTCATCCGCCGCGAGCCGCTGGTCTGGGTCGGCCAGCGCGGCTCGGCGGTCGCCGGCATGACGCCGCTGCCGCTCGCGCTGGGCGCGCAGGATGCGCTGGACCACGTGCTCGCCCGACGGGCGCTCGAAGCCGTCGGACGGGAGTTCCGGCTCGCCTACGCGAGCAGCAGCCTGGCGGGTCTCATCGGCATGGCGCGCTCCGGGCTGGCAGTGACCGTGCTCACGCGGACGGCGGTGCCCGATGACCTGGAGATCCTCGGCGAGGACAGCGGCCTGCCGCCGCTGCCGGACATCGGCGTGACGCTCGCGGTCGACCGCGAGCGGCCCTCGCCGCTGACGGCCGCCTTTGCGGCGCACGTCCGCAAGGTCCTGCCCGCCGCCTAGGCGACGCCTGAGCGACACCAAAGCAACGCTCAAGCGGGGCATCCTGGCGACGCCCTGGCGACGCCCTGGCGACGCCCTGGCGACACCCAGGCGAGCGCCAGTCGACCGCCAGGCGAAGCCTGACCCCGCTGACGATTCGCGATGCTGATGCCAGCCATCAGCACTACTCGCTACCCCAGCGGGCCGGATCTCCGTAGGCTCATGCCCGTCACGAGTCGAAGGAAGCCGCCATGTCACGCAACGCCGATCCCACGTTCTGGGCCCGTTCCCGCCAGCATCTGATCCGCTACGGCGGCAGCTTCGAGCCACTCATCATCGAGCGTGCCCGGGGCAGCTTCGTCCACGACGCCGACGGGCGCGCGATCCTCGACTTCACCTCGGGACAGATGAGCTCGCTGCTGGGGCACGGGCATCCGGAAATCGCCACGGTGATCGCCGAGCACGCGGCCAACCTGGACCACCTCTTCAGCGGCATGCTCAGCCGCCCGGTGGTGGACCTGGCGACGAAGCTGGCCGAAGTCGCGCCGGCGGGCCTCGAGCGCAGCCTGCTGCTGAGCACCGGCGCCGAGGCCAACGAGGCGGCGCTCAAGCTCGCCAAGCTCTACACCGGCAAGTACGAGGTGGTCGGCTTCGCGCAGTCATGGCACGGCATGACCGGCGCGGCGGCGTCGGCCACCTACTGCGCGGGCCGCAAGGGCTACGGGCCTGCGTCGGTCGGATCCTTCGCGATCCCGGCGCCCAATCCCTACCGGCCGCGCTTCGGCGGCGCCGAGGACTGGCAGGCCGAGCTGGACTACGCCTTCGACCTGATCGATCGCCAGTCCAGCGGCAACCTCGCGGCGTTCATCGCCGAGCCCATCCTGAGCTCCGGCGGCCTGATCGACCTCCCCGTGGGCTACCTGCGCGCGCTGCAGGCGAAGTGCCGCGAGCGCGGCATGCTGCTGATCCTCGACGAGGCGCAGACGGGCGTCGGACGCACCGGGATGATGTTCGCGTGCGAGCGCGACGGCGTCGCGCCGGACATCCTGACGCTGTCCAAGACGCTGGGCGCGGGCATTCCGCTGTCCGCGGTGATGACGACCGCGGAGATCGAGGAGCGCTGCCATGAGCGCGGCTTCCTGTTCTACACGACGCACGTCTCCGACCCGCTGCCCGCCGCGGTGGGCCTCAAGGTGCTGGAGATCGTCGAGCGCGACGGCCTGGTCGAGCGCGCGCGGGTTGCGGGCGCGCGGCTGGAGACCGGCCTGCGCGCGCTGCAGCGGGAGTTCGACTGCATCGGCGACGTCCGCGGCCGCGGTCTGCTGCTGGGCGTGGAGATCGTGCGCAGCCAGGCGGGCAAGGAAGCGGCGCCCGAGCTCGGCGCGGCCATCACCCGCGCCTGCATGGCCCACGGCCTGAGCATGAACATCGTGCAGCTGCCGCTGATGGGCGGCGTGTTCCGGATCGCCCCGCCGCTGACGGTCAGCGACGAGGAGATCGACCTGGGGCTGTCGCTGCTGAAGCGGGCGATCGAGGACGTCGTCTGAGGCATCGGCGCACTCGGCGTCTCGGCGCGCTCGGCGTCTCGGCGTCTCGGCGCGCTCTGCGCCGCAGCGCTGGCCTCACTGCGCCGTGAGCTTCACCTTCCAATGCCGCGCGGCCAACACGTCCTCCATGCCGGCCGGGACGGTCTTGGGGGGCGTGTTGCGGGCGCGACCCTCCATGGTCTTGCCGTCCATGGACACGCGCAAGGTGTAGAACAGGCCGGAGTCGAACCGCACGTAGACGACACCGTCGCGCGCTTCCCAGGTGCCGTTGGACGTGCTGCGCGACGTGCTGAGCAGCGACACGCCATTCGGCTGCAGGAACATCGTCGAGCCCTTGTCCATCGACCACTTCGTGTTCTCGACGACGAAGCCCGTGTTGGCCGGTCCCGCCGGCGCCTTCACGAATTCGCCGTCCATCGGCCAGAAGGCGCGCGCCACGGGAATCGCCAACTGCCGACGGCCAGCGCGGCGGCGCGGGAGCGGGGAAGCGTCAGGAGGCGTGTCATGCGAGCAGTCCGGCTTCCTTGAAGGTGCTCATCAAGGCGTCGGTGAAGTTGTCGACGAAGCTGTTGTCCGGATCGGGAATGTAGATGCCGGCCATGTGCCAGCCGCTGCGGCTGTCGATGTCGCAGACGTAGAGGTTCTTGCGTTGGGCGTCCTGCACCAAGACGCGGATCACGATGCCGCAGTTGGCGCCGGTGGCGTCGAAGTCGCCGGACAGCGGCAGCAGCACCAGCGTGTGGGTGGACCCGAAGGTGACGCCGCGCTGCAGCAGTAGGTCGGTGGTCTTGGGCACGCACTGGGCGCTGAACAGCTTGATCAGCTTGCCCATGTAGGTCTTGGCGCGCTCGCTGTCGTAGTTGGACGGGCGCTTCTCGACCGCGTACTGGTTGGCCAGGAAACGGACCTGATAGCCGAAGCCCGGGTTGTCCTGCCAGCGCAGCTGGACGTCCGCGAGCTTGAAGTTGGCGGGCTTCACGGCCGCGCATGTTTCGCGTCGGGCATCGCATCCCGACGGACCATGGCCAATGGGCGTCAAGGGCCGAAGTCGCCGGTGCTCTCCGATCCAGGCGCGTCGTCGATGACGGGATTTGAAGAGTCGCTGCAGGAGCTACTGACCGTCGCCGGGCGTCCGCCACCGTTCAGACACTGCCTGCTTGTCCCTGATCGGTGGTTGACCGTACATGCGGGCATATTCACGGCTGAACTGGGAGGCGCTCTCATATCCCACGTCGAACGCGACCTGGCTCAAGGACCTGCCTTTGGACAAAATCAAACGGCGAGCCTCCATGAGCCGGAGTTGCTTCTGGAACTGCAACGGCGACATCGAAGTGATGGCACGGAAGTGCAGATGAAACGCTGAGCGGCTCATGCTGGCCGCCGCCGCCAGGCGCTCGATCGTGACGGGCTTTGCGTGGTCGGCACGAAGGATCGCCACGGCGCGCGCGATGCGTCGCGCGTGACTGTCCGGCAAGCCCAGCTCACGAATGGCATGGCCTTGACGGCCCAGCAACAACCAGTGGTGAATCTCCCGGATCAACCCGTCCTTGAGAATCGCGAGCGAGTCTGGGCGATCCAGCAGTCGTACCAGCCGACCCAGCGCATCGCGCAGATCGTCGCCGGTGTCGCAGGCGGGGACAGACTGAGACGCTCGCGGAGCGCTGATGACCAGATCCGTGATGACAGCCGTGTCCAATGCCAAGGCCAGCGCCAGATAGGGACTGGCGATGCTCGCCTGGCTGATTCGACTCACCATCGGCACGTTGCCTGTGACGATCATCGTGTCTCCCGTGCCGTAGGACGACGTCGTGCGCCCGACAGTGACGCGCTTTCGGCCCTGAAGGACGAGGCACACCAAAGGCTGCTCGACCGTGTGTTCCAGCTCACTGGGTGTCGTGCGCCGGATCAGGTGAAGGCCACGCACAGGCGTGGTGACACCTGTGTGGTCTTGCTCGCCCGTATAGCGCAGGACCACCTGCTGGAGTTGTTCGGACATGGCGCATTGTGTGCATGAAGGGCCGGCGAAGCAAAACAGGCCCAGGACAATCAGGCAAGAACTTTCGACGTTCGGGCATGAGTGGGGACGGCTCGCTCCCTACAGTGGGTCGTCAACCAAGAGAGGTGGCCATGACTCATCTGCCGCGACAAGAGAACGCGCTCCACGCCAATGAAGCGCCCGCACCTCACCAAGGTGTCCAGGTGCTTGGCGAGCAAGGGGTGGAAGGCCGCAAGGCATTCTTCATCCAGATCGAGGCCCGTCCTGGCCAGGAGGAGGCCGTCGTACAGATGCTGCGGGATATTCGGGCATGTGTCGACAACGAGCCTGCCACGGGTCCCTGGTTTGCACTCCGCTTTTCCCAGACGAGCTTCGGCATCTTCGAAGCCTTCCCGGACCTGGCGGGGCGCCAGGCGCATGTGGAGGGCGGTGGCGGCGACATCTTCCGGGACGTCACGCGCATGAATGCAATCCTTGCAGAGGCCGCCAAGGTGCACCGTGTTGATGTGCTGATGAGCAAAGACTCAGCTCAGGTGCGGGAACTCGGCCCCGAGTCCATGGCGGCATTCACTCAGATGACGGCCACACCTTCCGGAACTCGGTCTCCAGGAAACTGATGAATGCCCGGACCTTGGCACTGGGAAGGCGTCGGGATGTGTGAAGAATCCATAGCTCCGACGGCGGATCGGTGACCGCTCCCCACGAGACAAGTCGCCCCGCGGCCAAGTCCTCGGCCACAACGATATTTGGCAGTCTTGCTGCCCCCAGCCCCGTCAACGCGGCGTCGCGGATCATCGCGAAATTGGGGAGCTGCAGCACCGTGTGGGTGAGCATCTCCTCGCCTCGTGGCCCCCTGATTTTCCAGCTGCTGTCGCTGCGCCCCGCCCCTCGCACGATCACTGGCACGGGACTGGACAATGTCCTGTCTGCTCGCGCGAACCGCTTTCGAAGCGGTGGGGTGGAGACAATCAAGGTCTCATCGCGAGCAAAACATCGCCCGACAAGGTCAGAACTTTGCTCGGGGTTGACGCGAATGACCACGTCATAGCCCTCGTTGACCAGATCCACCTGCCGATCTTCGAGCGTGATGAGGATCTGCACGTCGGGGTACGCCATCGCGAAACCGGCGGCAATCCGCCCCATCATCAGCTGGCCGAGCAGCGTCGGCGCATTGACGCGCAGCAGGCCGTGAGCTTGTGTTCTCCCGTCACGCAACTCATCCGCTATCTCGGTGATCTCACGCAAAGGACCGCTGGCACGCTCGAGCAGCAACGCGCCCTCGTCGGTCAGCCGGATGGTCTTCGCTCCGCGCTCGAAGAGTCTCACGCCCAACTCGGCCTCGAGCTCCATGACCCTGCGGGAAAGGGTCGCCTTGGGCCGACCGCTCACTCGGCTTGCCTGCGCAATCCCTTCGTGCGTCGCCACAAGGAGAAAGTCAGACAGGCTGTCCAGATTCATTGTTGTTCCACATATGGGATGAATGGTCTCATATTACGACGCTTCGACCCATTTTTGCCATCCTAAGATGACCCTGTCTTGAACCTCTTAAGGATGCATATGTCGAATTTCACTGCGCACCCCGCTGCGCGTTTGCCCGCCAAGATCGGCGCGTGGGTGTTCGTCCTCTGGGGCGTTCTGCACGTGTGGGTCGGTGCCGAAGGGCTGCGGCAATATTTCTCCGCTGGGGCGCCCGGGCTGTGGAACATGTTGATCGGTGGCAGCGCCGTACCGCGGGCGGCGTTCGTTCACGCCACCGACGCGGCGACGGTTTTCGCCCATAGCCAGATCGTCCTGAACTTCTGCCTGGATGTAGGCGGTTACGGCGTGCTCGGCTTCTTCGTCGCCTGGCTGATCCTCAAGCGTGCGTCGTGGGCGGGCTATTTCCTCGGCCTCGTCATCATCGGCATCGCAGACCTGTCTTTCATGTTCTTGCAGCTCGTCCCAGGAGTGATTGAACTCAATGCGGGCTCCATCGGCGGCCCCGTTTTGTGGTTCATCGCCATCCTCCTCACACCCTTCGGCCTGCCCAAGCTGCACGCGGCAAAGTCCTGAGGCGCCTCGCCCCCCCGCACTGATCTGCCCTGCAAGAGCGTGACGGTTCGGGGGGCTACCCTTGGCCCCTTTCACAAAAGGGAGCCTTCAGGCATGCAACACGTCGAATACTCGGTCGGATGGATCACCCTGGCGCTCATCAACGCCGGCCTGGCGCAGAGCAAGAACCGGCGCGGATGGGTGTGGTTCCTCCTGTCGCTGTTTGTCGGTCCGATTGCCACCTTCCTGATCGTGATCTGGTCGAAGGACTGAGGGCCGCGCCAACTGCGATCACGGAATGGATCGACTCTTGAGGCGACAGATCCCTGCGCCCATGGCCTGAACGCCTACAGCTCGCGCGCCATCCGCTTGGCCAGCGCGGCGATGGCCTTCTCATCGCGCCGGTAGTAGGTCCACCTGCCCGCTCGCTTGACGATGACCAGCCCGACGCTCGCGAGGTCGGCGAGGTACTTCGACGTCGTCGAGAACGCCAGCCCCTGCCCCGCCTGGATCGATGACACGCAGACCCCGTCGACCAGCGGATCGCCCTCATCCTGCGGCGGAAAGCTCCCGGGCGTCTTGAGCTTGCGCAGGATCTCCAGGCGCTGCGCGTTGGCCAGCACCTCGAGCACGCGGATCAACGGGACTTCTTCGGACATGGGCTGAATCGAGCAATCGATCGATGAGTGTAAGAGCGCCCGCGCCGCGAATAGCAGCAGGCGCCCCGCCGCGCAAGACCTGGCCCATCACCATCGCCGGCAACAGGGTCGCCGCACACCCTCCAACATTTCGACTATTTGCGATATGAGAATGACGCCGTTCCCCAAGCCCTGGTGGAACGAAGCCCCATTCAACTTTGCGAGTCCCCATGAAAGCCATCGTCCTGACCGCCTTCGGCGGTGTCGACGACCTGCAACTGCAGGAGGTCCCCATTCCGGCGGTCGACGCCGGCGAGCTGCTCGTGCGCGTCGTCGCCACCTCCATCAATCCGCTGGACTATCAGATCCGCCGCGGCGACTACCCGGACGCCGTGCCCTTGCCCGCCATCATCGGCCACGACGTGTCCGGCGTGGTCGAGCGCGTGGGCACCGGCGTGCACGACTTCAAGCCCGGCGACGAGGTCTTCTACACGCCGAAGATCTTCGGACCCAAGGGCGGCAGCTACGCCGAGTTCAACGTCGTCCCGCAGGACCTGGTGACCCACAAACCGCGCAACCTGACGCACGCGGAGGCGGCGTCCATGACGCTGGTCGGCGGCACCGCCTGGGAAGCGCTGGTCTCGCGGGCGCGCCTGCAGCCGGCCGAAACGGTCCTGATCCACGGCGGCGCGGGCGGCGTCGGTTCGATCGCGATCCAGCTGGCCAAGACGATGGGCGCCCGGGTGCTCACGACGTGCAGCGCCGGACAGACCGAGTTCGTCCGCTCTCTGGGCGCGGATGAAACGATCGACTACGAGGCCGGCGACTACGTCGACCAGGTGCGCGAGCTGACCGACCGCCGCGGCGTGAACGTCGTCCTGGACACCATCGGCGGCAAGACGCTGGAGCGCTCGCCGCACGTCCTGGCGGACGCGGGACGGGTGGTGTCGATCGTCGACATCGCGACTCCTCAGAACCTGGTGGCGGCCTGGGGCGTGAACGCGGAGTACCACTTCGTCTTCACACGGCAGAACCGCGGCAAGCTGCTCGCGCTGAAGGAGCTGCTGGAGCGCGGCCGCATCCGGCCGGTCATCGGCGCCAGCTTCCCGCTGGCCGAGATCGGCGCCGCGCACTCCGCGCTGGAGCAGCGTCGGGTGGGGGATCGGCCGCTGCGGGGCAAGGTGGTGATCGAGGTGGGTTGACGGCCTTCCTTCCCTTGACGGCCTCCGCAACCACATCCACCGTCACAGCGGCACTGGCGTTGACCGGAGTCGGTGGACATCTCGGCCAACGGGTCGCCGAACGGTTGCTCGATGCCGACTCGACGCCATTGCAGGCCTTGGCCGCCGACCACCTCCAGACCGAGCATCTCCTGGCACAGGGCCGAACGGGCTTCACGATCCTGCGCCACGCGTTCTACATGGAGATGCTGCTGACGACGCTGCCTCCAGCAATTCGCAGCGGCCGGCTACTGAGTTCAAACCGCCACGCCGGCGTCGCGTACGTGGCCCGGGCCGATTGCGCGTCGGCCGATGCGGCGGCGTTGACCAGCGACTTCGACGGTCGTCGGTCGCTGAACATCACCGGGGGTGAGGCCGTGACCACGGCGGAACTCGTGCAGCTCGCCAATGCGGTGCTGGGCACGAGCATCGTCCACGTCGAGGCGACCCGTCACGAGGTCGCCAGCCATCTGATCGCTTGCGGCATGCCGCCTCCGATGGCTCACCTGCTGGCGGCCATGGATGAAGGCCTCGGCCAAGGCGCCATGGCCCGTGTCAGCGACGGGGCGCGCCGCTGAAAATCAGCATTCCTCCGATGCCCACGGCGCTGACGGGCCGCTACAAGGGCGGTACCGGAACAGTCGCAACAGCCGGACGGAGGAGTGTCCATGGGGGAATCAGTCAAGGCGTCGCCGGATGCCGAGCCGCTTCGACCGGCCGCCGAGCCGCGATCCGCCGAGCGTGCCGACGGCAGCCCCTCCCTGGACGTGGCCGCCATGACGGCCGGACCGCGCATGGCGGCGCAACGTCGCACGATAGACGCCATCCACCAGTCGCCGCGCGTCGCGGCGCAGGCGCGGCGCGTGGAGGCGCTCGCGCAGGTGCAGCCCGCGGCCGGTCCCGGGACCACCACGACGGCGGACGTGGTCCAGCGCACCATCTGGAAGGCCGTGACCAAGCGCAGCCTGTGGCAGCGCGCCCGGGGCAAGCCCGGGAACGTCGTGTGGCAGGTCGCCGAACGCGGCACCGCCGGGAAACACCCCCTGCCGAACGCGCCACAGGCCGGGGACTTCTTCAATGACGTGACCGCCGCGACCGGCCCGAGCGCGGACGCCGTCCGTGCCGGCCTGCTGGACCGGATGATGCACACCGGCAGTCTGGTCGAACTGATGAAGCCCGCCGACTTCAAGAGCCTGTCGAAGCGGCTGGGAAAACATTGCCAGACCAACGGCATCAACGAGCTCAACCTCGGCACCGTCCGGCTGAAAAACGACAACGGCAAGGTCACCGGCCGGACGCTCACCGCGGACCTGAGCGATCCGAGGCTGGGCGAGGCCGCGGACTTCCTGCTCGCCTTCATGCGCGCCAATGGGCAGTTGAGCTACATCGAGGACCAGAACTGGTTCAAGGTCCTGAAGGCGCCCGTGTTCGTCGACGTCAACTACTACCACGACCGCGAAATCGGCGGGGCGGAACTCGGCATGCACAAGGACACCGCCGGGGACAACCTGTTCGTCAACCTGATCTTCAACAACGAGAAAGAGACGCCAGCCACGGAATGGATGCAGGACGCCGATGACCCGCTCGGAGAAAAGCGGAAGGCCATGACGGCCCTGATGCCGCAAGCAATGATGCAGTCCATCGTCGATGCGAAGACCGAGCTCCGCCAGCCGGGCACGCACGCCGGCGGACGCGACCAGGTGGAAGGTGGCGTGATGCCCGCCTTCGCCTTCGTGTCGTGGGTCGACGAGTTGATCTGGCATTCGTCACCGGCCATGGAACCTAGGCCCAAGTACGACAAGGAGAAGACGGCCGAGTACCTGAGCGCCCGGCTCGATTCCGACCCGTCGGCGCTGGAGCCGGGCGATGCCCAAGTCCTCCACGAGGCCATGGTCGTTCTGTCGGAACACGCAGGTACCGCCATGCACAGCTGGTGGTCCACCCATGCCCTCCACTACGGCGGCGTCCTGACCTTGGCGGTATGGGAAGACGTGCTGGAAAGCCTGCATACCGACGAGGGGGAGCGGAGCCGCGACGTGGTGCGCCAGGACATCGCTACCTTCGACTGGAACTCGGTCAAATGGTCCGGCCGGGTGGGCGAAGAGACCGACAGCGAGCCACGAACGGGTCTGGCGAAGTCGCGGGCGCCGACGAGTCTCGGCACGCGTGGGCGCGTCAACAGCGACGCGGCGATGAACAAGCGCGTGAACAAGGCCAAGGCGCGTCAGCCGCGGCGCTCCTTTCTGCGCTCCTGGGTCCGCGTGTCCAAGCCGGGTGACCTGCTGGCCAGTTCCAGCGTCGATTCCAGCGGCGGCGGCAGCGGCGCGTCTCACAGCTCATCCGCCGTCGAGATGCCGGTGAAGTCCGACCTGGTCTCCGAGTCGGTGTCGGAGTCGGAGTCGGCGTCGGGTTCCGGCAGCTCCGGGGTGTAGGCGCGCCGGGCGCCTTCTCAGCGGGTCTTGCGATCGACCGACCCGGCACGGCCCTCGCGCAGCATCTTGAAATGCGCCGCGGAGGTCCCACCACCCTCAGCGCTGCGCGTTCACCGCCTCGATGACGATGCTGGAGATGTCGACGCTGTCCTTGGCGAAGGCCACGTGCTCGACGAAGACGAGGTCGATCTTGCGTTCCTGGGCCACGGCCTTGATCGCCCGCTCGGCGCGTTCCTTCAGGGCGTCGTGCTCCTGGGCCTTGCGGTACTCGAGATCGCCCTCGAACTCCCGCTTCGCCCGGTCCAGGGCGCGGCCCTGATCCGCGAGTTCCCGGCCCCGACGTGCGCGCTCCACGTCGGAGAGCTGAGGGGCATCCTTGTCCAGCGACGCCGCGGCCGCGCTCAGGCTGACCTCCATGTCCTGGAGGTTCTTCTGACGCTTGCTGAACTCTTCCTGCAGCCGGCTCTGGGCGGCCTTCCCGGGCGCGCTCTCGTTGATGACCTTCTGCACGTCCACGTAGCCGACCTTGAGCTGCTGGGCCTGGGCAGTGGTGACGCCGGCGCACAGCAATGCTGCGCAGGCCAGGGTCCGTCCGAAACTGTTCTTCATGATCGCCCTCGATGGTGGACGCATTATGCGCACCGGGGCGTGAAGAGGCGATGATGCGCCGTGTCGAAAACCGCCCGCGCCATTCGTCGTCAGTGTGGCGACCTTTGCCAAGCCTCCCCAAGGATTTCCGATGAAACCGCTGCTGTTCGCTGCCGCCCTGCTCTCCCTCGCCGTCGCCGCGCAGGCCGCGCCTGCGACCTACGAGATCGACCCGTCGCACACCTACCCGAGCTTCGAGGCCGACCACATGGGCATGTCCCACTGGCGCGGCAAGCTCAACAGGAGCACCGGCACCATCGTCTACGACAAGGCCACCGGCGCCGGCAGCGTCGACGTGAAGATGGACCTGGCCAGCATCGACTTCGGCCTGGACGCGATGAACGCCTGGGCGACGGGCGACAAGTTCTTCAACGTCGAGAAGAACCCGAACGCAACGTTCCAGGGCCGTTTCGACGGCGTCAAGGCGGGCGTGCCGACGCAGGTGGTGGGCGAACTCACGCTGAACGGCAAGACCCGGCCCTTGACCCTGACCGTCCACCAGATCAAGTGCATGCCGCATCCGATGTTCAAGCGCGACTTCTGCGGCGCCGACGCCTCGGGCAGCTTCAACCGCGAAGAGTTCGGACTGGCCGCGGGGAAGGACTACGGCTTCAAGATGGCGGTGGACCTGCGGATCCAGGTGGAGGCGGTCGCGAAGGAGTGACGCGGCCTGCATCCATGTCCACTGGCGAATGGATGCGACGAACTGGCCGCGATCACGCGCATGGACGCGAGGGCTCCGCTCAGCCGCGACCGCGGTCCAGCAAGGACCGCAATCGCAGTGCATCATCGGCCGCCGCGCCGGACGCGGTGTTGTCGAAGACGCACCAGACCTCCGTGCCCGTCGGCCACCGCGAGATCTCCTTCGCGCGCGCATCGAGCCAGTCGTCCTCATACCGCGACCAGTACATGCGCGGCGAGCCGTGCCAACGGTAGTACACCGTCGCACCACGGCCATCCCCCGCTTCGCCCAGCCAACCACCCGGTGCGCCAGCGCCAGCGGGTTTCGCGGGATCCGCAGCGACGCGTCCGACGCGTTCCTCGATCAGCAGCCGCTCGGCGGCCGCGGTGAACCAGCTCGGATGACGGGGCTCGCACAACACGGCACCCTCGAATCCGGCATGGATCGAACGGAAGAACGCCCGGGCCGCCCTCGTGTCCAGGTCGAGCGACGGCGGCAACTGCACCAGCAGCGCCGCCAGCCGATCGCCGAGTCCACCGAGCGACGCGGTGAACGCCTTGACCTCCGCGCGGCGCACCTTCAAGCGTGCGCCGTGCGTCATCGCTTGCGGCAGCTTCACCGAGAAACGGAAGTCGGGCGGGGTGTCGTTCGCCCAGCGTTCGAATGTGGCCGGCCGGTGCGTACCCGTGAAAGTCGTGTTGATCTCCGCGCAGGCGAGCACGCGGGAGTAGCGCGCCAGCTGACTCCCGTCCCCGGGAAAGGAAGCGGCGACAGGCTTGGGGATGCTCCAGCCGGCGGTGCCGATGCGAACAGTGGCGGACATGCAAAAAGGATCGTGGCGAGGGTTGCCGCACCCAGGCAAGCGGCGCACCGCCCCCGCGCTGTGGATCGGTCGCATCCCTGGCGGCATGCGCATTGCCAGTCTCCTCTCGTCGGTGTCTTTGCCGACGCGCACAACGTGGAGACCACCATGGCTCAGCAACCCAACGCGCAGAACCCGCAGCAGTCCCAGAGCGGACAAGGCCAGCAGAAGCAGCAACCGCAGCAGCAGCAAGGCCAGCAAGGACAGAACCAGCCCGGCGGCCAGCAGCAAGGCTCGGGATCACAAGGCCAGCAGCAGTCGCCGCAGCAGGGGCAACCCGGCAGCGGCCGGCAAGGCCAGTTGAACCAGGGCTCGCCGCAGCAGAACCCGCAGACCTCGCGCGATACGTCCAATCGCGCATCCCGCGACGACCAGGATCAGGGCAGCGACCCGTCCCGCGACGAGCGCTGACGCCCCGCCACGCCGACGTCGGCCCTTGCACAGCCGTTGGCAAGCCGCTTGCCTCGGCTGGGCATGGACGAACTGCTCAATGCGCTTCAATGGCCCGCGATGCTGGTGACGCTCATCGCAGCCTGGTTGATCGGCGGGCGCAGCGCGCGCCGCAGGTCCTGGGGCTTCTGGGTGTTCGTCCTCAGCAACGTGCTCTGGTGCATCTGGGGCGCCTTCACCCAGTCCTATGCCTTGATCGTCCTGCAGGTCGGCTTGTTCGTGATGAACCTGCGCGGCGTGCGAAAGAACGACAAGGAGGCCGACGACGCCGGCTAGCACCCCCGCAGGACTCCAGCTTGCTCTGTCCGTCGCAATTCAAGCCCGCAGGAGCGCACGATGACATCGAGACAGCTGACCGACCGCTCCAGACGAAGCCTCGCGGTTTCGTTCGTGAGCCTCATCGACCCGGCAGCGCCCTGACCCATGCTGTCGCCCTCCTCCGCGGCTGCCCACCCTGCCCACGCCGATTCCCACGCCGACGACATCCCTGGAGGGAAGACGGCCCATCGGTTGCGCGCCCTGATCAACACGGGCCGCGCCGATCTGCCACTGCCAGGACGCGGACGCACGCTTGAGCGCTGGTCCGCGCTGGCGGCCATCGCCGCCCAGGACCTGTCGCTCGTGAAGCTCTTCGAGGGACACACCGACGCGATGGCCATCCTGGCGGAAGCCGGCGAGGCCGCCGCACATGGGTCTCGCTCTGAAGCGCCGGCCTACGGCATGTGGGCCGCGGAACCGCCCGGCGCGCGCGTGCTCTTCCGACCGACGGCGGACGGACGCGTCACGTTGACCGGCACCAAGGCCTGGTGCTCGGGGGCCGCCGCGTTGGATCGCGCGCTGTTGACCGTCTGGCCCGACGCCGCCGCGAACGGCGGTTCTGACGGGAGCCAACGTGAAGGCCCCTGGCTCGCCGATGTCGACCTGCGGCAACCCGGCGTGACCATCGATGACGCGCGCTGGAAAGCCGTCGGCATGGCGGACTCCGCCAGCGCCTCAGTGGGCCTCGAGGCAACGCCCGCGCGCCTGGTCGGTCGGGCCGGGTTCTATCTGTCCCGGCCGGGCTTCTGGCACGGCGGCATCGGCATCGCCGCCTGCTGGCATGGCGCTGCTTGCGCGGTCGCACAGGCCCTGCATGCACGGGCCCGCGCTGCCGGCGCCGGCGCGGCGGGTAACGCCGATCCCGGCTGGCATCGGGCCTTGGCACTGGGCGAAGTCGATCGGCTGTTGAGCGCCAACGCCGCGCTGCTGCGCGAAGCGGCCGCCTGGGTCGACCGCCATCCCGATCGTGACGCGCGCGCGTGGGCGCTGCGCACGCGCGCCGCCAGCGACGAATGCGCCCAGCAGGTGCTGCGCGCCGCCACGCGCGCGATGGGGGCCGGTCCGCTGTGCCACGACGAGGGCTTCGCACGCCTGGCAGCCGATTTGCCAGTGTTCATCCGCCAAAGCCATGGCGACCGGGATCTGGTCGCCCTGGGTCACGAACTCCTCCAACAGGCGGGCACGACATGGACGCTCTGACAGCCGATCGCAACGCCTTCGCACGCAAGTCCGTCGATCTCCTCACCCCGGAACTGCGGCAGAAGCTGCCGTCGGGCGGGCTCCTCCCCCGCCGCCGGATCGAAGGCACGGGCACACCGGAACGGGCCTGGCGGCAATGGATGCCGCTGTGGGACACGCCGCGCGTAACGCTCGATGAGCTCGTGCCTCCCGGCGCGCGCGTCGTCGTGGTCGCGCCGCATCCGGACGACGAGGTGGTGGGATGCGGCGGGCTCCTGTCCCTGCTCGCCACGCGCCTGCGCGCCGCCGCGCCCGGCGCGTCGACGCTCGCGCCGTTCGTCACCGTGATCGGCGTCACCGACGGCGATGCCAGCCACCCCGGTTCGGCCACCTGGACGCCCCTGTTCCTCGCCGCGCAGCGGCGGCTGGAACGCCTCAGAGGGCTCCGGCATCTCGGGCTGCGCGTGCCGGTCCACGGGCTCGCCCTGCCCGACGGTCGCGTGCGTTGCCACGAGCCGCGGATGATCGACACCCTCTCCCGCCAACTGCAGCCCGGCGACGTGGTGATCACCACGTGGCGCCACGACGGCCATCCGGACCATGAAGCGGTCGGGCGCGCCTGCGCGGAGGCCACGCGCGCCGTCGGCGCCATGTTGCTGGAGATGCCCGTCTGGACCTGGCACTGGGCCCGACCGGGCGACCCCGCGGTCCCCTGGCATCGGCTGCGGCAACTGCCCTTGTCCGGGCGCGCGCTGGAGGACAAGTGGCTCGCGCTGTCCGAGCACCACAGCCAGCTGACACCGGACGGCGAGCGCCCCCCGGTGCTCTTCCCCGAGGCCGTGGATCGCCTGCTCCGATCGGTGGAGTTCTTCTTCACGCCCGAGCGTCCGGCATGACCGCGCCCGGCCAACCGCAAGCCGCCACGCTGGCCGATCATTTCGAATCGCTGTTCAGCGACGACGCCGATCCCTGGGGTTATCGCACGCGCTGGTACGAGCGGCGCAAGCGCGCGCAGATCCTCGCCAGCCTGCCCGCCGAGCGCTACGCGAGCGCCTTCGAACCCGCGTGCGCCAACGGGGAATTGAGCGCCGAACTGGCGACCCGTTGCGACCGCCTGCTCTGCAGCGACGGCAGCGCGACGGCCATCGCCCATGCCCGTCGCCGGCTGGCGGATCTGCCGCATGTCGACGTGGCCTGTGCGCAGATCCCCGCGCAGTGGCCGGAGGGCCGCTTCGACCTGGTCGTCCTCAGCGAGATCGGCTACTACCTCGACGACCACGCGCTCCGCCAGACGATCGATCGCGCGGTGGCCAGCCTCGCGGCCGGCGGCACGCTGCTCGCGAGCCATTGGCGACATCCCGAAGGCGACTACTTCCGCAGCGGGGACGACGTGCATTGGCTCATGGGCGCCGTCTTCCAGGAGCACTACGGCTGGACCCGGCTGGTGCGGCACGAGGAGGAAGACTTCCTCGTCGAGGTCTGGAGCCTCGACGGCCGGTCGGTGGCCAGGCGCGAAGGACTGCGGCCATGATCGGCGCGGTCGTTCCCGCGCACGACGAGGAAGCCCTGATCGGACGGGCCTTGCACGCGCTGCGCGTCGCCGCGGCGCATCCGGACCTGCAGGGCGAGGAGGTCCGCATCCTGGTGGTTCTCGACACCTGTCGCGACCGGACAGCCGAGATCGTGCGCGACCTCGGCGCGCAATGCCTGGCCGTGGAGGCCCGCAACGTCGGCTTCGCCCGCGCGGCCGGCGCGCAGGCCCTGATCGAGCAAGGCGCGCGGTGGCTGGCGTTCACGGATGCGGATTCCGTCGTGTCGCCGAGTTGGTTCTCGCGCCAGCTGGCACTGCGGACCGAGGCCGTCTGCGGCGTGGTCGAGGTGGACGACTGGACCGGCTTCACCGCCGAGGAGCGGACCGCCTACGAACTCGGCTACACCGATGCGGAGGACCACCGCCACATCCACGGCGCCAACCTCGGCGTGAGCGTGAGCGCCTATCAGCAGGCCGGCGGATTCCCGCCGCTGCGCAGCCACGAGGACGTGGGCCTGGTGGAGCGTCTTTGCGCGCTCGGCCTGCGCATCGCCTGGACCAACACGGTGCGCGTGGTCACGAGCGCCCGCCAGGACGGCCGCGCGCCGCACGGATTCGCCGCGCACCTGGGGGCGCTCCGATGCGCCTAGCGTGCCGCTGACGGGCACGGGCATGCGTGTTGCCGCGTCGGGATCAGCGGGCACCGCGCCCTCGTCGAGCCGTCAGGAGTCCTCCCATGTCCTCATCCGACAAGATCGCCTTTCCAAAGCAGTCGCAGCCCTGGCCGGGCCTGGCGCGCGACATGATTCCGCCGCCCGATCACGGCGAGAAGACCTACGTGGGCCACGGCCGGCTGACCGGCCGGCGCGCGCTGATCACCGGCGGTGACAGCGGCATCGGCCGCGCGGCCGCGATCGCCTTCGCCCGCGAGGGCGCGGACGTCGCGATCAACTACCTGCCCGACGAGGAGCCCGACGCGCGCGAGGTGATCGAGCTGATCCGGGACACGGGCCGCAAGGGCATTGCGCTGCCCGGCGATCTGCGCGA
This sequence comes from uncultured Burkholderiales bacterium, assembly GCA_966211105.1. Classification (GTDB taxonomy): domain Bacteria; phylum Pseudomonadota; class Gammaproteobacteria; order Burkholderiales; family Burkholderiaceae_C; genus Roseateles. The sequence continues at coordinate 1,526 of CBIHMU010000094.1, read as the reverse complement.
GGAGGCGTTCTGCCAGAAGCTGGTCGCCGACGCCGTGCGCGAGCTCGGCGGTCTGGACATCCTCGTGAACAACGCAGCCCGGCAGCAGAGCCACGAATCGATCCTGGACATCAGCACCGAGCAGTTCGACTGGACCTTCAAGACCAACATCTACGCGCCGTTCTGGCTGTGCAAGGCCGCGATCCCGCATCTGGCCAAGGGCAGCTCGATCATCAACACGGCGTCGGTCAACTCGCACGACCCGGGCGAGAACCTGCTTGACTACGCGACGACCAAGGGCGCGATCCTGATCTTCACGAAGGGCCTGGCGAAGCAGCTCGCCAAGCAGGGCATCCGCGTCAACGCCGTGACGCCCGGCCCGTTCTGGACGCCGCTGCAGGTCTGCGGCGGCCAGACGCAGGAGAAACTGCAGAAGTTCGGCACCGACACGCCGATGGGTCGCGCGGGCCAGCCCGCGGAGCTCGCGGGGGTCTACGTGCTGCTCGCGTCGAACGAGTCGAGCTACGCCACCGGTCAGGTCTACGGGGCCTCAGGCGGACGCGGCGATCCATGAGGGAACCGCCGGCCATGGGCAGGGCCGGAGGATGCGCCTCCGTTCATCCTGGACGGTGACGATGCGCCCGTCCAAGTACAGTCCGGCGTTTGATTCTGGATGGTTCCTCCATGACGCTGACCGGGCGAATCCTTTTGCTGCTGTTGACCATCGGCGGCTGTCTGCATGCGCCGACGGCGTCGGCATCGATGCCCTGCCCCAGTCCGCCTTGCGACCCGTCCGCGCAGGACAGGCTGGACGCGCTCCAGAAGTGTGAACTCGCCGCCGACTGGGTCGTCGAGGGCGAGGTGGCGTCGGTGGTCCATGGAACCAAGCAAATGGCTGAGCTCAGGCCTCGCAGGTTCGTCCCCAACGCGGACGGTACGTTCTCCGTGCGCCAGGACGTCGAGGAAGTGACGCTGTGGGACGGGGGCCAGGTGGTGCTGAGAAGGATCCAGGTCCTCAAGGGCGCGGCGCCTGCGACGAAACGCCAGATGACCGTGCGGGGGGCGACGCATTGCTGGCTTCAGCAAGCCCGCATTCCCGAAGGTCAGGTCGGACGACGCATTCGGGTCTACGGGACCGACAACGAATGGACCACCAGCACGGTGATCAGTGCCCAGATCACGTCGGGCATCTTCGCCGCAACCGCGCTCGACGAACGGGGCAATCCGGTCGCGTTCTATTGAGCCCGACATCAGCAGGCGGCGACGCCTGACTTGATCCACAGCGACTCCCGATCCACCTCAATCGGTGATCGGAGGCAGACAGACACGGCGTCGAAGCAGGCCTTGGCCGTGCCAATGAGCGGCCACTTCAAAAAGCCCGAGGCCCGCCAGCAGCGAAGGTCGCGAGTTCCCTGGTCTCTTGCGACGTCCTTTCCCGGTCAAGCGCACGGGCTTCAGGCAGGCCGCGACGACCTTGCCGTGGCTGGGGTGGCTTGCCTGTAGGGCAACGTCGGACACGCCCTTCCTCCCCCGCCCTCTCCCAACAC
>CBIHMU010000093.1:0-21952 GCA_966211105.1 uncultured Burkholderiales bacterium | reverse complement strand
GGCAACTGGAGGATCCGGCCCGCACGTCGTCGCTGCCCTTCGACCCCGGCGGCGGGGCCGGGGGCGGCGGGGATGGCGGGGACGTCCGCGACGCCCGGGACGCCCGCGACGTGACGATCGACGGCCGGCCGCATGCCGTGGTGTCCCGCGACCTGGGCTGGCGCGACAGCGCCGGACCGTGGCGCATGGTCTTCGTCGCCGATCGGTCGGGCGTGCTCGGCGTGCCGGCCCGGGCCGGCGTGGGCCTGCTGTCCGCGCTGCTGTGCTTCGCCGCGCTCGCCGCGCTGCTGCGCAACCTCGCGGTGCGCAGCGCGCGGCACGCGCAGGAGACCGCGCTGCTCCGTCAGGGCGAGCGCCTCATGGGCCTGATCGAGCACACGCCCATCGGCATCGGTCTGATCTCCGACGGCGTGGTGAGCCTGGCCAATCCGGCGCTGCGGCGCCTGGTCGACGTCCAGGTCGGCCGGCCGTGGCCGGACGCCTATGCGGACGACGGCAGCCGCGACCGCGCGCAGGCCTTGCTGGAGCGCCGCGGCTCCGGCAACGACATCGAGCTGCAGATCCTCGATCCCGAGGGCGCGCCCCGCGCCTGCGTGGCCGCCTTCCTGCCGGTGAACTTCGACCGCTCGGGCATGCTGGTGTGGCTGATGGACCTGACCGAGCGCCTGGCCGCCGAGCAGGCGATCCGCGTCGCGCGCGAGTCCGCCGAGGCCACCACGCGCGCCAAGGCCGACTTCTTCGCCAACATGAGCCATGAGCTGCGAACGCCGATGAACGCCATCATCGGCATGTCCGAGCTGGCGCTGCAGACCGAGCTCGACGCGCGGCAGCGCAACTACGTCGACAAGACCTGCCGCGCGGCGGAGACGCTGCTCGGGGTCATCGACGACATCCTCGACTTCAGCCGCATCGAGGCCGGCCGGCTGGTCCTCGAGCAGATCCCGTTCGAGCTCGACGAGGTCCTGGCCCACCTGGTGCAGGTCGTCGGCCTGGGCCTGGAGGAAAAGGGCGTGGAGCTGCTGCTGAGCGTGCCCGCCGGCTTGCCGCGCACGCTGATCGGCGATCCCTTCCGCCTCGGCCAGGTGCTGGCCCACATCGGCAAGCATGCCGCGCGCCGCAGCGAGCAGGACGAGGTGGTGGTCGCGGTCTCGGTCGTGCCGGCCGATGGCGACGCGCCGTCCGGCGGCGGCATCGTGCTTCAGTTCAGCATCCGCGACAGCGGTCCGGCCTTGACGCCGGCCGAGCTGGCGCGGCTGATCCGACGCCCCGCGCAGGCGGAGGCCGATGCCCCCGACCGCGGCGATCTGGCGCTGGCGGTGTGCCGGATGCTGGTGGAGATGATGGGCGGTACGCTGCGCGTCGAGTCGATGCCCGGCGCCGGCCTGACCCTGCACTTCACGGCGCGGCTGGGCGTAGTGGCGGATCCGGTGTGCGGAATCGACCGAATCGACCGAATCGATGGGATCGATGGGCACGACAGGCATGAAGGGCACGATGGCCGCCACGCGGGAAACTCGGGGAATGCGGGGAACGCGGCCACCGCGTCGTCCCTCGCGCCCACGGCGCTGCGCGGCCGTGCGCTGGTGGTCGACGACAACCGCGTCGCCCGCGAGGTGCTGGCCGCGCTCTGCCAGGGCCAGGGGTTGCAGGTGGAGCAGGCCGCCGACGGCCCGCGCGCGCTGCGTGCGGTGCAGGCGGCGTCCCGCGAGCACCGTCCGTTCGACTGGGTGCTGATGGACTGGAAGATGCCGGAGATGGACGGGCTGGCCACCGCGGCCCGCCTGTTCGAGGAAGCGTCCCCGCAGCCCCGGGTCGTGATGGTCACGGCCTTCGGCAACGACGACCGCCTGTACGAGGCGATGACGGCGATGGCGACGACCGGCGCGCTGCCCGACGGCCAGCCCCTGCCCGTCCTGGCCAAGCCGGTGACGGCGGCCCTGCTGCGGGACGCGCTGGGCGGAGCGGCCTCGCCCGGCGCGGCGTCCGATCCCCACGCGCGGCGCGCGGCGACGCGGGCGACGATGCAGTCGCTGGCGGGCGCGCGGCTGCTGGTCGTGGAGGACAACCCGGTCAACCAGGAACTTGTCGAGGAGCTGCTGACCAAGGCCGGCATCGCGGTGACGCTGGCGGGCAACGGCGCGATCGCGCTGGACCTGCTGCAGCGCTCGCCCGACGGATTCGACGGCGTGCTGATGGACTGCCAGATGCCGGTGATGGACGGCTACGACGCCACCCGCAGCCTGCGCCAGGACCCGCGATGGCGCGAGCTGCCGGTCATCGCGCTGACCGCCAACACCACCGGCGCCGACCGCGCCCGCATCCTGGCCACCGGGATGAACGACCACATCGCCAAGCCGATGAACGTGGACACGCTGTTCGAGGTCCTGTCGCGCTGGGTGCACCCGGCCGAGCCCGGGGCGGTCGCGCCGGACGAGGGATTCCCGGACGCCATGACGCCGGCAAGGATCGCGTTGCCCGACTCCGCATTTACCGACTCCGCATTGCCCGACTCCGCATTGCCCGACTCCGCATTGCCCGACTCCGCCTTAGCCGACTCTGCTTCGGCCAACTCCGCTTTTGCCGACGCCGCTTCGACCGGCGCAGCAACGACCGGCGCAGCATCGACCGACATCGCATCCGACGACACCGCATCGATCCCGGGCGCGCGGGCCGGGAGGGCCCGGCCGGTGCAGGTGATCGCCCCGGCGCTGCCCGTCGTCGACGGGCTGGAGTCGCGTTCAGGCCTGGCCTCGGCCGCCGACAACGCCGGCCTGTACCTGCGCCTGCTGCGGATCTTCCTGCACTCCCAGCGCGACACCGGCGACCGTCTCGCGCAGGCGGCGGCGTCGGACGACGCGGCCGCGCTGGAGCAGCTCGCCCATTCGCTGCGCGGCTCCTCCGCGACCATCGGCGCGCTGCCCGTGAGCGAGGCCGCCGCCGCGCTGGAGACCGCCTGCCGCGCCCAGGCGCCGTCGGCGCAGCGCCGGGAACTGGCCCGGGCCGTGCGCGCCGCGCTGGACCGCCTGTTGCACGCGCTGGGCGAGACCCTGGCCGACGACACGCCGCCGACGATGCCAGGTCCGCTGGACGACCCGTCGCAGCCGGCGGACAGCCCCCGACTGGAGGAACACCTGGCGCGCCTGCGCCGCCAGTTGACCGAACACGACGCCGCCGCGGTGGACACCGCCGAGCGGGTCAAGGCACTGATGGCCCGCGGCCGCCACGGCCTCGACGACCGGCGCGCCGCCGCGCTGTGCGAGGTGCTGGAAGCCACCGCGCGTTTCGACTTCGACGTCGCGCGCCGCGGTCTGGACGACGACGCGGCCGCCGGCGCCCGATCGATGGAGGACCCCTTGTCATGAGCATCTCGAACGGAGATCCCCGCCCGACGATCCTGATCGTGGACGATTCGCCCGAAGTCCTGTCGCAGCTCTACGAGCTGCTCAAGGAGCGGCATCGCGTCAAGGTGGCGACCACCGGCGACCGCGCGCTGCGCATCGCGGCCGAGGCCCCGCCGCCCGACCTCATCCTGCTGGACGTGCTGATGCCCAACATGGACGGCTACGAACTGTGTCGCTGGCTCAAGGCGGACGCGGCCACGCGCGACATCCCGGTGCTCTTCCTCACGGCGCGCTCGGATCCCGCGGATGAAAGCCACGGCCTGTCGGTCGGCGCGGTGGACTACATCACCAAGCCGATCAGCCCGCCCATCCTGCTGGCGCGCGTGCGCACCCACCTGCAGCTCAAGGCGACCGCCGATCTGCTGCGCGAACGCGCCGCCCATCTGGAAGCCGAGATCGCCCGATGGGCGGGGGGCGAAGCGCCCACCGGTTGAGTCGGCGCGGCGCTCCGGGATAATCGCGCGGTCCTCGGCAACCGCTTCGATCGTCATGCCCGTCCGGCCGCGTCAGGTCTTGCGTTCCCTCGCTTGCGCCGCCCTCGCCGGCGTCGTCGGCGTCGTCGGCCTGTGGCCCGCCGCCCACGGGCAACCGCGTCCGGTCACGCCGCGCGGTCCGCTCGACGCGCAGGAACAGAACAACATCGCCGTGTTCCGCAGGCTGTCGCCCTCGGTGGTCCACATCACCACGCTGGCGCAGCAGCGCGACTTCTTCTCCCGCAACGTGACCGAGGTGCCCAGCGGCACGGGCAGCGGTTTCCTGTGGGACGACCAGGGCCACATCGTCACCAACTTCCACGTGATCCGCGGCGCCTCGGCGGCCAAGGTCACGCTGTCCGACCAGAGCGCGTACGACGCGAAGCTGGTCGGCGTCGATCCGGACCGCGACCTGGCCGTGCTGCGCATTGCCGCGCCGCGCGAGAAGCTGTCCCCCGTGCCCATGGGCAGCAGCCGCGACCTGCTGGTCGGGCAGACCGTCTATGCGATCGGCAATCCGTTCGGGCTGGACCAGACGCTGACCCGCGGCATCGTCTCCGCGCTGAACCGCGAGATCGAGTCGATGACGCAGCGCACGATCCGCGGCGCCATCCAGACCGACGCCGCCATCAATCCGGGGAACTCGGGCGGTCCGCTGCTGGACTCGGCGGGGCGGCTGATCGGCGTCAACACCTCGATCTTCAGCCCGAGCGGCGGCAGCAACGGCATCGGCTTCGCGATCCCTGCCGACGAGGTGAACCGCGTCGTGCCGCAACTGATCCAGCACGGCCGCGTGATCCGGCCGGCGCTGGGCCTGACCGCCGGCAGCGAACAGCTGCGCCAGGTCCTGCGCCTGCCCAAGGGCGTCGTGCTGATCGGCCTGCAAGCGGGCGGCGGCGCCCAGCGCGCGGGGCTGCAGCCCTTCCTGCGCGGGCGCGACGGCCGGGTCGTGGGCGGCGACGTCATCACCGCCGTCAACGGCAAGCCGGTGGCCGACCTGGACGATCTGCTCGCCGAACTCGAAGAGCGTCAGGTCGGCGAGAAGGTCACGCTGACGGTCTGGAACGGCGGCAAGACGCGGCAGGTCCAGGCGCCCCTCACCAGCGATTGACCCCCTCCCGCTCACCCTCTCCCTACCTCACTTCGCGATAACCCTCCCGCGGCCCCGGTCCGGGCGGCGCGCCTAGACTCGGCGCCCATGCAAGCCCGACTTTCGATCCTCGACCTCGCCTTCATCGTCGAAGGCGGCTCCGCCGCCCAGGCGCTCCACGACAGTGTCACGCTGGCGCAGCACGCAGAACGCCTCGGCTACACGCGCTACTGGGTGGCCGAACACCACAACATGGATGGCGTCGCCTCGTCGGCCACCGCCGTGCTGATCGGCCAGATCGCGGGCGCGACCTCGACGATCCGCGTCGGCTCCGGCGGGATCATGCTGCCCAACCATGCGCCGCTGACGATCGCCGAACAGTTCGGCACGCTGGCCACCCTGTTCCCGGGCCGCATCGACCTCGGCCTGGGCCGCGCGCCCGGCACGGACGGACCGACGATGCGCGCGCTGCGCCGCCATCTGGCGACTGCGCACGAGGACCGTTTCCCGGAGGACGTGCTGGAGCTCATCAGCTACCTCGCGCCCGAGCAGGAGGGTCAGGTCGTGCGCGCCGTGCCCGGCCAGGGCACCGAGGTGCCGGTCTGGCTGCTGGGCTCCAGCCTGTACGGCGCGCAGCTGGCGGCCTACCTCGGCCTGCCGTTCGCGTTCGCGTCGCACTTCGCGCCGGCGATGCTGATGCAGGCGTTGGAGATGTACCGCACCCAGTACCGGCCCAGCGCCCGCCATCCGCAGCCCTATGCGGCGGTCGGCCTGAACGTGGTCGTGGCCGACACGGATGCGCAGGCGCAGCGCCTGTTCACCTCGATCCAGCAGCGTTTCCTCGGCATGCAGCGCGGCCAGCGCGGCCTGCTGCCCCGCCCGATCGACAGCATGGACACGCTGTGGACCGCCGGCGAGAAGCTGGGCGTGGAGCGCATGCTGTCGGAATCCATCGTGGGCTCGCCGCGCACCGTGCGCGAGGGCCTGCTGGCGACGCAGGAACGCACCGGCGCCGACGAGTTCATCGTCGCGTGCGCGGTGCACGACGCGGCCGCCCGGCGGCGGTCGTACGAGCTGCTGGCGGGGATCGCCGCCGAGGCAGACATCGCGGGCTGACGCCGGCCCGTGCGGCTGGCGCATGCCGATGACGGCGACGGGGACGCGCCTGCCAAGGATCGACGAGGCGGAGCCCGCTGAGCGTTCAAGCTTGCGGATTGGCACGAGCGCCGCGGATGGCGAGGATGACGCCCCTCACCGTCCAGGAGTTCTTGCCGCATGTCCGTCCGCGCCCTCGCCTTCCCCCTCTCTTCCGCGACGCGGCAATCGGGCTTCAGCCTGATCGAAATGACGATGGCGCTGGTGCTGCTCGGTGCCATGTCGCTGGGCGTGTTGCAGGTGCAGCAGTTCCAGCAGCACGTCGAGAACGGGCGGCAGGCTGGATTGCGCCTGGCCGCGCTGCGCGACGGCGCCGAGCAGTATGTGCGCGACCACGCCCAGGCGCTGCTGGTGGCGGCGCAGTCCACCGCGGGCTGCGCCGAGGTCGTGCTGTCGCGCCAGCACTTGGCGAGCGGGCCCACGCCCAAGGCCTGTGCGCTGGAGGCGAAGGCCGGGGCGGCCGGACAGGTCCCTCCGAAGCCGCTGGCGGTCAACGCCCTCCAGCCCACCTTCCTGGAGTTGAAGGCGCTGGGGTACGTCGCGCTCGACGAACGCCTGCCCTTTCCGCATGGGGACACGATCGTCGACGGTCGAACGGGCAGGACCGCCGAGCCGCGCTGGGCGGTGTCCGTCCAGTGTCACGGCAGCTGCGAGACGGGCGGCAGCGCGCGAACCGCCATCCTGCGCGTCACCCTCTACAACACCCAGCCCTTCTTCGCGCAGGGGGCCCTGCCGTTCGGTTACGGGGCACAACTGAAAGCGGCGCTGCAGGCGCTGGGGCCGGATGCGATGGTCTCCCTGCCCGGTGAATCCGCGCAGCACGCGGCCCAGTTGCGCGGCAGGGGCGCCACGCCCGTCACCAATCCGCTGAGGGGCGAGGCGGACGGCACCGGCGTGCCGGGCGTGCTGGCCTCGTCCCGCCTCGTGCACCTGGGCGGCGCCGCCGCGGACCCAGGCATCGCCTGCCGCGTCCCCGCCGGTGCCGACGCCCCGGACGCCGGGGACGCCGACGCCAGCGGCGTGACCTGTCGCAACGGTTCCGCGAAACCGATGGCGCGTTGGGACTTCAATGGCCAGGACCTCGACAATGTCGGTCATCTGGGCGTCGCCGGCAACGCGACGCTGGCGGGGACGGTGACGGCGGGCGGGGTCCTCCGGGCCAACGGCGGCCTCACGGTCCGCCATCCCACCAAGGGCATGCACACCCGGGTCCGCCAGGACGGCAGCACGGTGACGGAGATGCATGCCGTCGTCGATGTGGACGGCCATGCCATCGTCCGCCGCAAACTCGTCGTGGGCGCCGACGTCGACGGCTACACCTTCGATCCCAATGAGAAAGGCGGCATGCTGCTGATGGGCCGCCTGTCGGTCCCGGACGGTTTCGTCGACCTGAGCGGCAGATCGGGGCTCGATACGCGCCAGGGTGGCCTCCGCCTCCCCCATCGCTATCCCGACCAGCCATGCAACGATCAGGAGATCAACACGGGCACGTCCGGCGGCAACATTGCGCTCTACCGGCAGGCCAACAGCCCCGAGGTGTTCGTGATGGCGTGCAACGGCCAGGGGCGATGGGTCAAGGCGAAGGCGGGATGAACAAGGGCCGCTCTCGCGGCCCCCGTCCATCGATGCGCCCTGACCGGCGCGCCATGCGGCGTCAGGCGCCGCCGGGTGTCACCCCACCCACTTCCGCGCGTTGCGGAACATCCGCATCCACGGGCTGAACGCGCCGGCGTCGCCGCCGGTCCAGCTCATCTGGATGTTGCGGAAGACGCGCTCCGGATGCGGCATCAGCGCGGTGAAGCGGCCGTCGGCGGTGGTCACCGCGGTCAGGCCCTGCGGGCTGCCGTTGGGGTTCAGCGGGTACTGCTCGGTCGGCTGGCCGTCGCCGTCGACGTAACGCATCGCGCGCAGCACCTGGTCGGGGTTGCCGCGCTGCGAGAAGTCGGCGAAGCCCTCGCCGTGCGCGACCGCGATCGGCAGGCGGCTGCCGGCCATGCCGGTGAAGAAGATGCTCGGCGAGTCGACGATCTCCACCTGCGCCAGGCGGGCCTCGAACTGCTCGCTGCGGTTGCGCACGAACTTCGGCCAGTCCTGCGCGCCGGGGATCATCGGCGACAGCGCGGCCAGCATCTGGCAACCGTTGCACACGCCCAGCGCGAAGCTGTCGGTGCGCGCGAAGAAGGCCTCGAAGGCCGCCTTCAGCACCGGGTTGAACAGGATGGAGCGCGCCCAGCCCTCGCCCGCGCCCAGCGTGTCGCCGTAGCTGAAGCCGCCGCAGGCGACGAAGCCCTTGAAGTCCTTCAGGTCGACCGCGCCGGCCTGCAGGTCGCTCATGTGCACGTCGTAGGCGTCGAAGCCGGCCTGCGCCATCGCGTAGGCCATCTCGACATGCGAGTTGACGCCCTGCTCGCGCAGGATCGCGACCTTGGGACGGACGCCGCTGGCGATCAGCGCAGCGGCGACGTCGTCCTTCACGTCGAAGCTCGGGGCCCAGTGCAGGCCCTTGCCCGGCGCGCCGGCCAGCGCATGTTCCTGGTCCGCGCAGGCAGGGTTGTCGCGCTCGCGGGCGATGCGCCACGAGACCTGGTCCCACTCCTGCTGGAGCTCGTTCAGCGGCGCGGCGAAGACCTTCTTGGCGTCTCGCCAGACTTCCGCCTGCTTCGTGTCGTTGGTCTTGCCGACGACGTGCGAGAGCTTCGACAGGCCGTGCGCGCGCAGCGTCTGCAGCACCGCGTCACGGTCGCCGGTCGCGACCTGCAGCACGACGCCCAGCTCTTCGTTGAACAGCGCCTTCAGCGTCAGTTCTTCGCGGCGGGCGCTGACCTGCGAGGCCCAGTTCTTGGAGTCGCCCACCTCGGCGCGGCTGTCGCTGATGCCGTCGCCTTCGGTGACCAGCATGTCGACGTTGAGGCTGACGCCGCGCTGGCCGGCGAAGGCCATCTCCAGCGCCGCGGCGAACAGGCCGCCGTCGCTGCGGTCGTGGTACGCCAGCAGCTTGCCCTGGCCGCGCAGGTCGTTGACCGCGGCAACCAGCGCCTTCAGCAGCGCGGGATCGTCGAGGTCGGGGACCTCGGGGCCGAACTGGTTCAGCGTCTGCGCCAGGATCGAGCCGCCCATGCGCATGCGGCCCTGGCCGAGGTCGACCAGCACGAGCGTCGTGTCGCCGTCCCGCAGCTGCGGCGTCAGCGTGCCCCGCACGTCGGCCAGCGAGGCGAAGGCGGTGATGATCAGCGAGACCGGGGCGGTGACTTGCTTCGTGTCGCCGCCTTCCGACCAGCGCGTGCGCATCGACAGCGAATCCTTGCCGACCGGGATCGAGATGCCCAGCGCCGGGCACAGGTCCATGCCGACGGCCTTGACGGTGTCGTACAGCGCGGCGTCCTCACCGGGCTCGCCGCAGGCGGCCATCCAGTTGGCCGACAGCTTCACGCGCGACAGCTCGATCGGCGCGGCCAGCAGGTTGGTGATGGCCTCGGCCACGGCCATGCGGCCCGATGCGGGCGCGTCGACGGCGGCCAGCGGCGTGCGCTCGCCCATGCTCATCGCCTCGCCGGTGAAGCCCTGGAAGTCGGACAGCGTGACGGCGACGTCGGCCACCGGCACCTGCCACGGGCCGACCATCTGGTCGCGGTGGTTCAGCCCGCCGACGGTGCGGTCGCCGATGGTGACCAGGAAGCGCTTGCTGGCCACCGTCGGGTGGCGCAGGACGGTGCGCGCGGTGGTCGCGAGGTCAACGCCGTCCAGCGTCAACGCGCCGCCCGAACGGGCCACGCGCGTCACGTCGCGGTGCATCTTCGGCGGCTTGCCCAGCAGCACGTCCATCGGCATGTCGATGGCCCGTTCGCCGTCGGTGCCGTCTTCCAGCACCAGCTCGCGCTGCTCGGTGGTCACGCCGACGACCGCGAACGGGCAGCGCTCGCGCTCGGCCATCGCGGTGAAGAGCTCGAGACTCTCCGGCGCGATCACCAGGACGTAACGCTCCTGGCTCTCGTTGCACCAGATCTCCTTGGGCGCCAGGCCGCTCTCTTCCAGCGGGACCTTGCGCAGGTCGAAGATCGCGCCCCGGCCGGCGTCGTTGACCAGTTCCGGGAAGGCGTTGGAGATGCCGCCCGCGCCGACGTCGTGCACCGCCAGGATGGGGTTGCGCTCGGCCAGGCCCCAGCAGTGGTTGAGGACTTCCTGCGCGCGGCGCTGGATCTCGGGATTGCCGCGCTGGACCGAGTCGAAGTCCAGGTCGGCGGTGTTGGTGCCCGCGGCCATCGAGCTGGCCGCGCTGCCGCCCATGCCGATGCGCATGCCCGGGCCGCCCAGCTGGATCAGCAGCGAGCCCGCGGGGAAGGCGATCTTCCTGGTCAGGTCCGCACGGATCGCGCCCAGGCCGCCGGCGATCATGATGGGCTTGTGATAGCCGCGGCGGATGCCGTCCACGTCCTGCTCGAAGACGCGGAAGTAGCCGCCCAGCGCGGGCCGGCCGAACTCGTTGTTGAACGCGGCGCCGCCCAGCGGGCCCTCGGTCATGATCTGCAGCGCGCTGGCGATGTGCGCGGGCTTGCCGACGGGGTGCTTCTCCCAGGGCTCGGACAAGCCCGGCAGGTGCAGGTTGGAGACCGAGAAACCGGTCAGGCCGGCCTTGGGCTTGGCGCCGCGGCCGGTGGCGCCCTCGTCGCGGATCTCGCCGCCGGCGCCAGTGGACGCGCCCGGATGCGGCGAGATCGCCGTCGGGTGGTTGTGCGTCTCGACCTTCATCAGCACGTGGGCCGTTTCGCTGCGGGCCTCGTACTTCGGCGCGCGGCGGTCGCCGGCGGCCATCCAGCGCTCGATCACGTGGCCCTCCATCACCGCCGCGTTGTCGGCGTAGGCGATCACCGTGTGCTGCGGGTGCAGCTTCTCGGTGTTGCGGATCATGCCGAACAGCGACAGCGGCTGCGCCTCACCGTCGATGGTGAACTGGGCGTTGAAGATCTTGTGGCGGCAGTGCTCGCTGTTGGCCTGCGCGAACATCATCAGCTCGACGTCGCTGGGGTCGCGGCCCAGCTTGGTGAAGGCGGCGACCAGGTAGTCGATCTCGTCGTCGGACAGGGCCAGGCCCCAGGCGCCGTTGGCCTCGTCCAGCGCCGCGCGGCCGCGGGCCAGCACGTCCACGTGCGCGAGCGGCTGGGCCTGCTTCTCGTCGAACAGGTGCGCGCCGGCCTCGCGCGACAGCAGCACGCTTTCCGTCATGCGGTCGTGCAGCAGGTCGGCGCAGGCCAGGACCTCGGCCTCGGTCAGCGGCTTGGCGCCCCCGGTCAGGCCGGCGGTCAGGCTGCTCAGCAGGCCCGACTTCAGCGTCAGGCGGAACTCGGTGACGCGTTCGACGCGGTGGATCGGCAGGCCGCAGTTGTGGGCGATGTCGGTGGCCTTGGAGGCCCAGGGGCTCAGCGTGCCCAGGCGCGGGGCGACGACGATCAGCGCGCCGTCCGAGGAGGCCGACGGGCCTTCATAGGCGTCGCCGTAATCCAGCAGCGCGGCCAGCTTGCCCCGGCCTTCGTCATCGAGGGCGGCGTCGGTCCAGACCCAGTGGACATGGCGCGCATGCACCGCGGCGATGCGGTCGCTGACGGACTGCAGTCGCGCCAGCAGCGCCGCGGCCCGGAAGGACGAGAGGGCATTGCCCCCCTCGAAGTGAATCAGATGCTTGGAGGAGGTGGTGCTGGCCATGGGGTCCCAGGGGGTTTGCGCCGCGCGCGCCGCGACGGTGAGCCCGCCATTCTAGCCAGCGCAGGCGCCCGGCCCGGGTTTACCCCCTCCGCCGCGCCCTGCGGGTGCGGCCCGCGGCCCGCGACGCGGCTCAGCGGCAGTCGGTCAGCCGATCCAGCGCCACATGCAGTTGCTGATCGGCCAGCTTGCCGCGCTGCGGCTGGACCCAGGCGCCGGGTGCGCCGGTGGTCAACGGCCTCAGGGCCAGGACCTTGACCGGTTCCGGCTGCTCCGGACGCTCGCGGTCCAACGACCACCAGCCGTCCGGCACGGTGCAGGTCATGCCGACATCGACGGCGGGGGCCGCCACGGCACCGGACGCAGCGATGGCCAGAGCGCACAGCCCGATGACAGCGGGCCCGACGCGGCTGAAAACACGCAACTTCACACCAACTCCCTGGAACGTTCTTCGAGTGACGGAATGTATCGACGTCCCGCGACGTAATTGCGCGCAAATTCCATCATTCGCCCGTTTTCTTGCCCCCCATTTGTGGGGGGTTGCGCGACGCCTTCCCTCCCCTGTGGCGCTGGGCTCTTCCGATCGGCGGATGGCAGGGGTCATGGCTTGTCGCTACATTGGTCGGTTCTCGGATCCGGCGGACGCCCTGATGAAGCGGGCGCACGCGGATCGTTCATTGCCACTGGAGACCACCATGTCCCGCAAGACCCCCATCGAGCTCTACCGCAACATCGGCATCTCGGCGCACATCGACGCCGGCAAGACGACGACGACGGAGCGCATCCTGTTCTACACCGGGGTCAATCACAAGATCGGCGAAGTGCATGACGGCGCCGCGACGATGGACTGGATGGCGCAGGAGCAGGAGCGCGGCATCACGATCACCTCCGCGGCGACCACCTGTTTCTGGAAGGGCATGGACCGTTCCTACCCCGAGCACCGCATCAACATCATCGACACCCCCGGGCACGTGGACTTCACCATCGAGGTGGAGCGTTCCATGCGGGTGCTCGACGGCGCCGTGATGGTGTACGACTCGGTCGGCGGCGTGCAGCCGCAGTCGGAGACCGTCTGGCGCCAGGCCAACAAGTACAAGGTGCCGCGTCTTGCCTTCGTGAACAAGATGGACCGTGTCGGCGCGGACTTCTACCGCGTGCGCCAGATGATGGTGGACCGGCTCAAGGCCAACCCGGTGCCGGTGGTGCTGCCGATCGGCGCCGAGGAGCACTTCAAGGGCGTGATCGACCTGCTGAAGATGAAGGCCATCCTGTGGCACGACGCCACGCAGGGCATGACCTTCGATTACCAGGAGATCCCGCCCGAGCTGAAGGCGCAGGCCGACGAGTGGCGCGAGAAGATGGTCGAGGCCGCGGCCGAGGCCGACGAGGAGCTGATGAACAAGTACCTCGAGACCGGCGAACTGTCCGAGGACGAGATCCGGCGCGCGATCCGCAAGCGCACGATCGCCGGCGAGATCCAGCCGATGCTGTGCGGCACGGCGTTCAAGAACAAGGGCGTGCAGCGCATGCTGGACGCGGTGATCGACTTCATGCCCTCGCCGGTGGACATCCCGCCGGTGCACGGCACGGACGACGACGAGCAGGACACGACCCGCGCCGCCGACGACAACGAGAAGTTCAGCGCCCTCGCCTTCAAGCTGATGACCGATCCGTATGTGGGTCAGCTGACCTTCGTGCGGGTGTATTCGGGCATCCTGAAATCGGGCGACTCGGTCTACAACCCGACGCGCGGCAAGAAGGAGCGCATCGGCCGGATCCTGCAGATGCACGCCAACCAGCGCGAGGAGATCAAGGAGATCCTGGCCGGGGACATTGCCGCCTGCGTGGGCCTCAAGGACGTCACGACCGGCGAGACCCTGTGCGATCCGGAGGCCATCATCACGCTGGAGCGGATGATCTTCCCGGAGCCGGTGATCTCGCAGGCGGTGGAGCCCAAGACCAAGGCGGACCAGGAGAAGATGGGCATCGCCCTCGGGCGCCTGGCGGCCGAGGATCCGTCCTTCCGCGTTCGCACGGACGAGGAGTCGGGCCAGACCATCATTTCCGGCATGGGCGAGCTCCATCTGGAAATCATCGTGGACCGGATGAAGCGCGAGTTCAGCGTCGAGGCCAACGTCGGCAAGCCGCAGGTGGCGTATCGCGAGACGGTGCGCAAGGCGGTGACGGACGTGGAAGGCAAGTTCGTGCGCCAGTCCGGCGGCAAGGGCCAGTACGGGCACGTGGTGTTCTCGCTGGCGCCGCAGGAGCCGGGCAAGGGCTTCGAGTTCGTCGACGCGATCAAGGGCGGCGTGGTGCCGCGCGAGTTCATCCCGGCGGTCGAGAAAGGCGTGATCGACAGCCTGCCCAACGGCGTGCTGGCGGGGTATCCGGTGGTGGACGTGAAGGTCACGCTGACCTTCGGCTCGTACCACGACGTGGACTCGAACGAGAACGCGTTCAAGATGGCGGCATCGCTGGGCTTCAAGGAAGCCTGCCGGCGCGCGAGCCCGGTGATCCTGGAGCCGATGATGGCCGTGGAGGTCGAGACGCCGGAGGACTATGCCGGCACGGTGATGGGCGACCTGTCCAGCCGCCGCGGCATGGTGCAGGGCATGGACGACATGGTCGGCGGCGGCAAGATCATCAAGGCGGAAGTTCCGCTGTCGGAGATGTTCGGCTACTCGACCTCGCTGCGTTCGGCCACGCAAGGCCGCGCGACCTACACGATGGAGTTCAAGCACTACAGCGAGGCGCCGAAGAACGTGGCGGACGCGATCATGACGGCGCGGGCCAAGTAAGCCTTGCGCTGACCCGCTCAAACGGGCGCCCCGACGGGCGCCCGTTTTTCATGGCGGAAGCGCCTCGTCGTTGATCGACTACAGGCGCTCGATGTCAGCGATGACCTTGGCGGACACCACCAGCACGCGCACCGGCTTCGCATAGGTCGGGCTGTTCGCGCGCAGCGTGGACAGCAGCGCGGTGGCGACGGCCGGGTCCGGTTCGCGCAACATCAACAGCGTGGCCCGGCGCGGTCGGAACGCCTCGGCGGGACCCAAGGGCCCCTCGCGCCACCAACCGCAATCCCAGGGATCGCGGGCTTGAGCGCCACGCGACGTCACGGACTCTCGCCACAGGAGCTGCAGGCGCCATCCCAGGCCTCGCCAGCGGCCCAGCCGCACCAGCTCATGGCTGCCGTCCAGCTCGCGGGCAACACCGTCCAGACCGTCGTTCGGCGCGATGCTGGCCACGCGCAGCGGCTCGGTCATCTGCGGGAAGGCGCCGCCCTCGCACCAGGCTCGAAGCACCGCCAGCAAGGCGGCATCGACCGCGACGGGCTTGTCGGACGCGCCGGCTGCGTCGGGCGCGCCGGGAGGCCCCATCAGGGCGTCGTCGAAACGACGGGGCGCCTGCATCAACGGCCGTCCGACCGCCCTGCGTTGGCCGAGGCCGCGGTCGGGCTCGGCTGGGGAGACACGCCGATGGGGATGACGCGCACGCCGGAGGCGATGGCTCCGACATCGGCCGGACGGGCCGCTTGCGGGTGCTTCGCCGGCGAGCTCAGGCGGATGACGGAGAACATGTTGACCACACCCTGGCGCGCTTCGGAGGCGAAGAACAGTCCGCCGATGGCCAGGGTGACGGCGGCGAGGCCGGCGACGATCTTGACGGGGGAGAGTTTCATCATGGCTGCGGATCACCCACCGATGATGGTCTTGGCGTAGGTCTCGCGCTGGATCTCGACGACCTCGACCGACACCTGGACATGCAGTCCCGGTGTGGCGGGGACGCAGGACGTCAGCGCCTTCAGTGCGATCGCGCCCATCTCGCGCCGCATGTCGTCGTTGCGCCCCGTCAGCACGGACAGCGTGCCGGCGACGAACGCGCGACTGTGTGCGTCCACGCCGACCAGGAAGTCGTCCGCCTTGAACGCGCGGCTCTTGATGTCGATTTCATCGAAGTGTCCCGACTCGGCCAGCGCGGTGTTCACGGCAGTGAGGCAGCGGCTCACGTCGAGCTCGGCGAGGTTGGCGCTGTGATGAAGGATGAAATGGGGCAAGACGGGTCTCCAGTTGCGCCAATGATAGGGGGGTCGGCATCGACGTCTGGCTGGGCACCTCGCTTGCTCGCATGACAGACGCGTCTTCGTGCAAAGCTGAAAGGATCTCCATGAAATTGGCTGCAGTCTCGATCTCCCTGTTGTCCGTCGTCCTGGCCGCCTGCGACGGCGCGGGCACCTCGACCACACCGGCAGCCTCGCCGCCAGCGTCATCGACGCCACCGGCGTCTACCTCCGCGGTGTCAACGACTGACCCCGGACAGGCTTGGCTCGGCCGCTGGAACGGGCCGGAAGGCACCTATCTGCAGCTGGACGCCACCGGCAATGGCAGCTATGACGTCCGCATCAAGGACCTGGATGCCGAACGGACGTTCAAAGGCATCGGGCAGGAGGGCGCCGTGCATTTCGAGCGGGACGGCAAGAAGGAGTCGATCAAGGCCACGGATGGCGACGCCACAGGGATGAAGTGGCTCGCGGGCAAGACGAAGTGCTTGACGGTTCACACGGGGGAAGGCTACTGCAGGGATTGAGACCGCAGTTGTCTTCGGGTGTCACTCACCGTTCTTCGCAAGCCGGGCAGCGAGCTTCATCAGCGTGGGCAAGCGCTTGCGGCCGTGCATGGAACGCAGCCGCACCTTGGCTGCGCCGATGTCGATGCCGGCGCAGGTCACGAATAGCGGCGGCGTTTCCTCTTCCCGCATCACCTCGAATTGCGACGGCAGACCCGGCAGGCCCTTCTTCGACACGCCGACGACGGGTACGCCGCCGCCCAGCGCGTGATACAGGTGTTGGCCGAGGCCCGGCGTATCGTCGGCATCCAGATGGACGAAGCCGTCGATCAGGATGAGCTCGGGTTCCAGACTGTGCTCGCGCAGCAGCTGCATCAAGCAGGGCAGTTCCCGCAGGTCGAGCTCGCCGCGCACGGCCTTCTCGACGTGGGCGATGCGCGAGACGTAGGTCTTGGTCGCTTCCGCGGCGTCCCAGGCGTCGAACGCCACAGCGGCGGCAGTCGCCTCCGCGCCATCGAAGTGAATTGCGACGAGCAGTTTCATGCGGGATTATGAGTCGCTGATTTCGGGTCAAAGAACACGTACGTCCGGTCGATGCAGCCATCGGAGCTATACGGATGTTGCACAGCCCGTGCGGGATCGGCCAGGTTGGCCCGCATGTGGATCCCGCCAATCTTCAGGTTGAGTCGCGAACCATGACATGTCGGGCGTCATCGCCCCTTCTTCGAATCGCGCGATCTTAGAGGTGGCATCACTGATCGAACCCATCGCGCATACTGGTGACAATGACCACCGCCCTCCAAGATCAAGCCCGCGCCTTCGCCGTTGCCGCGCACGGCGAACAGATGTATGGAGAGCACCCCTACGTGCACCACCTGGACGCGGTGGCCTTGATCGCCGAGCCTTTTGGCGAAGCCGCGGTCGTCGCCGCGTACCTCCACGACACCGTGGAAGACACGTCGGTGACCCTGACGGACGTGGCCGATCGATTTGGTCCGCACATCGCGGCCTGCGTGGCGCTGCTCACCGATCAGCCCGGCGCCAACCGCAAGGAACGCAAGGCGGCCGCCTATGCGAAGCTGGCCCAGGTCAGCGGACCTCTGGAACTCGCGTTGATCGTGAAGGCAGCCGATCGGCTCGCCAACGTCAGAGCCTCCGTGAAGGACGACAACGCGCGCATGCTGCAGGTGTACCGCGGCGAGCATCCGACGTTCCGGCAGGCCGCCTATCGGCCGGGGCTCTGCGATCCGTTGTGGTCCGAACTGGACGCCCTGCTGGGCTGAAGCCGATCGGTCTGGATAGCGGGGGTGACCCCGTCGTCGTCCCCCGTAGGCCCGGCCTTCCATCGAATCGAAGAAGACATCGGGGGCGAGCCATTCCAGAATCAGTCCTACGACATGGCTAACGCCGCCGCGGGGTATCCGTCCGGAGAACCCATCCGTATGTAGCACGCATGCGGGAGGCGGCTTGGGCATAAAGTCGTGACGCGCTGGCAGGCGCACGCCACGTGGACTTCAACAACGATGGATCAGACCTACGACACAGCGAAGCTAATCCCCGCGTCGGAGTGCGATGGCTGGGTGCTCGGCTACATCGGAATTCCTTGGCCGGGCCCATGGCCGAAGGTCAACGGTGATCTGTTTGTCGCGGACCCGCAAGGCCATCAAGCAGGGTTGGCTTGGGAGAGCACCGGTCCGGACATGAAGCGCATTGACGGACCTAGTTCAGGGCGCTGGGGTGTCTTTCAGGTCCGCTTTCCGTATCCCGTATGGAGCGAAGCCGACCTCATTCGCAACTTCCATGAGGTCCTCCCACTGCTGAAGGCAGCGCGCGCTTCGGCAACGTAGGTCCCAGCTCAGCCGGCTAATGGGGTCGCCAGCGATGCGGCAGGAGTTCGTCGATCCGGTTGGCCGCCTGCGTCGGCAGCCGCTCCAATACATCGCGCGGGTAGGCATAAGGATCAAGTCCGTTGAGCGTGGCCGATTGAATGAGGCTCATCACCGCCGCAGCCCGTTTGCCCGCGCGCAGGCTGCCGGCGAAGAGCCAGTTCTGCCGCCCCAGCGCAATGGGCCGGATGCGGTTCTCCACCCACTTGTGGTCGATGGGCAGGTCTTCGTCATCGAGGTAGCAGGTCAATGCCGCCCAGCGCTTGGGGCTGTAGTCGATGGCCCGGGCGGTGGCTGAGCCATCCGGCACACGCTGGCGTTGCTGCCGCAACCACTGGTGGAGGGCGTCGGCCAGCGATCGGGCCGCCTTCCGGGCTTCAAGCCTGGCCCGGCTGTCGCCCAGTGAATGATCAGTTGCAATGAGAAGCGGTGAGCTCGATGGCGCATTGGCGGCTTGAGTTCGGCATGCCGGCGCCGACGGAAGTCGTCTTCGATGCCTTCCACTTACGCCATTGGCGCCTGAAGTGGGACTCATTGGTCCGCGGCACGCGGGTGCAAGGCGGAGCGCCCTGCCCCTTCGTCGGCGCCGTCACGGAGAGCGACGGCAGCGGCATGCTGCGTCCACTGTCCATGACGACGAGATTCGCGTCCTTCGACCGGCCGAACGTCGCTGCGGCCGCCATGGTGGGCCACTCGTTCCCGTTCACCCGCTGGGTCGCTTCGATGCAGCACCGCGGCGACGGTCCGGACCCCTCGTGCTTGATCTACACCTACAGGTTCGAGGTCGGCCCCTCATGGATCCGATGGCCGCTTGAGCCGATCGTCGTGCGGATCTTGATTGGCAGACGCGGCGGCGCTTCGGGAGGCTTCAAGCGTACATTCAGCGCCATCGCGAAGAGATCGAACGATGGCAGAAGGCAAACGCCTGAGAACATCCGAGGATCGCTTCGACCGGTTGGAGGAGATTCGACGATGAAACTGCTGCTGCTCGGAGCGTCGGGCCTGGTAGGAAGCCAGGCGCTGCAGCTCGCTCTGGCCAGCGACGCGATTTCCGAAGTGATCGCGCCGACTCGCAAGCCGTTGCCGCCGGCCGACAAGCTGGTGAATCCTGTCTGCCCGCGACTCGATGACTTCCTTCCGATGCTGGCGTCTTACGGGCCACAGGCGGTGATCTGCGCGCTGGGCACGACTTTGGCCAATGCCGGATCGAAAGAGGCGTTCCGGCATGTCGACCACGAACTCCCCGTCGCGTTCGGCAAGGCCGCGCATGCCGCGGGCGTCGAGACCTTCGCGATCGTGAGCGCCGTGGGCGCGTCGGCCGATTCCAGGTTTTTCTATACGAGGACCAAGGGCGAAGCGGAAAGGGACCTCCAGGCCATCGGGTTCCGATCCCTGACGATCTGCAGGCCCAGTCTGATCGGCGGAGAGCGAAATGAGACCAGGCGCGCCGAACATGCAGCGATGGCGCTGATCCGTGTCCTGAAGCCGGTCCTGCCGAAACGCTTGCGCATCAATCCGGCGAGCAGCATCGCCGCGGCCTTGCTCAGGGCGGTCATCGAATCCAAACCAGGGGCCCGTTGGATCTCGTCGGACGAGATGAACTGACGTCTACGGTCAATCAATCAGAAGCCTTCTCACCAATTGAGCCGCTCGTGCGGCGGCCCCGCACTTCGTAAGCGCCCGTCAGTCTCGATGCGCTTCGCCGAGAGCCTGCGCAAGGCGCGAAGTGCCGGGGTACTCGCCGCATTCCCGGAGCGCACGGTTCTTGAGCGCACCCAGCTTCGACAGATTGGAAACGACGCCGGCTTGCAGAAGATCCGCCGCGTCGTCGATCAAGGTCATCAGGTCCTTGCGACTCAGGTTCGTCTCCTTCATCGCTGCGGAGAACCGGGCCAGCTGCGTCTTGGCTTCATGCTTCCGAGCGCGGCATTCGGAGCAATGGACGCAATCCGCATCGACGAAGAACTGCAGTTCTTCGAACCAGTACCTCTGCTCCTGCGCGAAGAACAGGAACGGCCGCCCGCATTCACGGCAGTCCCGCAGGATGTCCACGTAGTAGCGACGTGGGTAGACCGCGTAGTTCTGTTTGCTCGTGTCCGCGATGAGCACCGTCTCTGGAAAGATCACCGCATTGCCGAGCCCCCAGAAGCCGAAGCGAATCTCATCCTCCAAGATCACCGCCCCTGAGGCGATGGGACGCGAGCCATAGCGGGGATGCGGGACGATGCCCGTCGGCAAGATCGGAGTTAATCGGCGAATCTTGGGCATAGGCGACGGTGTGAAGCCAAGAGCAAGGCAAGAACGTCAGTATCGACTCCGCCGACATCGATGCTCCACGCATTCGGAGCACCTTCCGCCTTGCGGACATCCGGGCCCTCGGGTTTCGATCGCTGACGAGGTGCCGACCCAGTCCTATCAGCGGGGAGCGCAAGGAAACCCGGCGCGCCGAACATGCGGCGATGGCGCTGATCCGCGTCCTGACCCCGGTCCTGCCGAAGCGCTTCCGCATCAATCCCGCGAGCAGTATCGCGACGGCCTTGCTCAACGCCGTCACGCAGGCAAGGCCGGGGCTCCGTTGGATCTCGTCGGACGAGATGAACTGACGGCCGTGTTGAATCGGTCAGACACCCTCTGACCTATTCGGCACCTGGATGAAGCCGCGTAGCGGAACTCAATCCATCAAATGCGGGCTGCGATGTCGCTCGCCAATGGATTTGCTTTCATCACCGCCAGGAGCCATTTGGCCTCGGCTATCTCCGTTGAAGTCGCCACCTGAAGCGCGCGAGCCTGAAGTCCAGCGGTGTCTGCATCATTCCCTGCGAGCTCCGCGTATCGCCACACGACGACAAGCGCCATGATTGGATCCTTCTTTCCTAGCGTGCCGTCCAGATAATACCCAGCGGTTCGGGAAAATCCTTCCAGAATGCCATTTGAAACGAGCGAGAACAAATATCCTCTCGCCATTCTTTCAACCGAGGCACGCTGCTCCACCGAAAGACCTTCTCGCTCGGACAGCAGCGTCTCGGCTTGACCACCATAAAGCCACATCGCGTAAAAATCGCCGTGTCCTGCCGCCGCCTCAAGCCAATCAAATGACTCGCGCCGCAGCCGGCCCCAATCATCGATTGAGTAGGAGGGCAGCGTCTTCAGTCCAGGCGCTCTATTGGCGACAGCCATGAACGCTGCCGTAGAAACTGCCACATCGCCTCGCCGGGCCCCGTCAAGAAACTTTTCCAAATCAGAGAACACTTCTGGCTGAAGTCTTTCTGAGACAATTTTCTGCAACCAGAAATGGCTCTCCTTCATTTGAATATTCGCTTCAATTGCAACGGGAGATCAATCTACCCAGAATCAAGCCGCAAGCCACTCGGTCCAGATACTTAGAAGATCGAGGCGATCGATTAACGATCAATAGCCAGCGAGGCAACAAAAAACAATCAGTTGAGCGAATAAACTGGACACTTCATCAGATGACGGCAAATGAGCGCCAACTCAATCAAGCCAGTTTCAACAACCTCCGACCGGCGACGTCCGGGGACTCGCCTCAACGCTGCTCCATTGACCGCACGGCCATTCGTCATGCCCTGGCAAACCCGGTCGGGTTTGCGCGTAGGCCGCCTCTATGCTGCCGGCACTCTTCATCCCAGGGTGCCCCATGACGAACAAGATGCTCACGAAGCAGTCCTC
>CBIHMU010000092.1:0-21988 GCA_966211105.1 uncultured Burkholderiales bacterium | reverse complement strand
GCCCCCACCTCCGCGCTCACCGCCGCGCTCACCGCCGCGCTCACCTCCGCGCTCACCTCCGCGCTTACCTCCGCGCTTACCGCCGCCCTCGCCACGACCGGCATCGTCGCGCGCGTCGCCGTCGCCGTGCCCGTCGCCGCCTCCGTCGTCCCCGCCATCACGGTCATGTCCGCGCCGGTCCCCGCGATCCTCGGCGTCCTCGTCGTCAATGCGCTGGCGGAGCTGTCCGACGCGATCGCGCCCTTCGGCGAGCAGGGCCTCCGCGCGCGTCAGGTCGCGCTCCATCTTGTGCCGCAGCGCCGCGTCGGCGACGCGCCGCACGCTCGCGTCCAGTCCCAGCAGCAGGCCCTGGAAACCCTGCAGCAGGGTGTCGTGCAGGTCGCGCGCGATGCGTTCCCGCTCGCGGTGGCGGTCGGCCAGTCGCTGGCGCAGCCTCGCCTGCAAGGACCGGATCCGCAGCCGGTATCCGCCCCAGACGGCCAGGATGAGCGCCAGCGCTGCCGCCCAGCGGAAGACGGGCTGCTGGTGGAGCATCGGCACGATGCGGAAGGCCAGCACCGTCGGCTGACGGCTCCAGAGGCCGTCGGGATTCGAGGCGAGCACCTCGAAGCGATAGTCGCCCGGGCCGAGGTTGGCGTAGGTCGCCTCGCGCTGCGTGCCGGCGTCGCGCCAGTCGGCATCGACCCCGACCAGCCGGAAGCGGTAACGGACCTGCTCCGCCTTGCTCAGCACGCGGGCGGCGTAGCGCAGCGTCAGCGCCTGCGTGCCCTGGGGCAACTGCAGACCTTGCGCCGCCGGATAGTTCTGCCCGCCGGCCATCAAGGCCTGCACGTCCACGCCGACCTCCCGCGCGCTCCGCGAGGTCCGTGCCGGATCGAGCCAGACCACGCCCAGGTTGGTCACGAACCACAGGCGGCCGCGGGCGTCGCGCACGGCGGTCGGTGTCGCCGACGCCTGTCGCGCGATGCCCGGCAGGCCGTCGGCGGCGTCGAGCAATTGGTAGCTCAGTGGATGGGCCGACTCGTCGAACAGCGCCGGCACCTCCGCCGCGGCCAGGCGCACGAGGCCCCGTGCGCCGTTGAGCCACAGGTCGCCGTCGAAGGATTCGACCACGCCGGACACGCGCCCGAAGGCCGGGTCGCGATCGAGGGTGAGGGTCGTGAAACGGCCGTCCCGCCCGAGGGCGACGCCGTTCTCGCCGGCGACGATCAGCCCGTGACGGGTGTTGATCACCGTGAGGATGCGGCCGGTGCGCAGCCCTTGCGCCGGACCGAAGCGCAGGCGCCGGCCGCGGTCGTCGATGCCGGTGAGCACGCCGTCGTGGCCGAACCAGACCGCGCCGTCCGCATCGACCGCCAAGGCCCCTGGCGGGGCGCCGTCCAGTTCCGCCTCCTTCACGCGCTCCAGGCCCGCGCGCGTCGCGTGGAACACGCCGGTCTCGCGCAGCGAGAGCCACAGCC
The DNA here is from genome assembly GCA_966211105.1 of uncultured Burkholderiales bacterium. Classification (GTDB taxonomy): domain Bacteria; phylum Pseudomonadota; class Gammaproteobacteria; order Burkholderiales; family Burkholderiaceae_C; genus Roseateles. Next base: position 20,528 of record CBIHMU010000092.1, on the reverse strand, counting down.
CGCCCGTCGGATCGGCGGCCATGCCCTCCGCGGCGACCCGCGAGCCCGCCGGCAGCGGCAGGTTCCAGCGCTCCCAGCGCCCGCCCGGCGGCGAACGCCAGAGGGCCTCGTTGTCCCACAGCCAGAGCGAGCCGTCAGTCGCCCGCACCGCCTGCGTGGCCGGTCGCCGCGACAGCGGGCGGGGATCGACGCCGTTCTCGCGCACGGGGCCGCCGGGCGGGTCGACGCGCCAGCTCGCGGAGGAGCTCGACAGCAGCACGCCGGTGCCGTCCGGCTGCACGCTGAAGCCGGTGGAGGCCGCGTCCTCGAGCCGCGTGACGCGCTGCATGCGTTGCTGGCGCAGGCTGCTCACGCCGACGTTGGTGCCGACCCAGATCTCGCCGTCGTCGCTCTCCAGCAGCGGCACGGTGATCGACGATCCCAGTCCGTCGGCGACGGTGAACCACTGCCCGCGCGTCCAATCCAGCTGCTCGCCCGCCGGCAGTCGGGCCGTCTCCGCCGCATCGGTGCGGAACACGCCGCGCCCGTTCACCGTCACCCACAACCCGCCGTCGCTGGCGAACAGCATCTGCTTGACCAGCGTGACCGCCTGGCCGTCGCGCGAGGACACCACGCTGGGCGAGAACGGCGCCGCGGCGAGATCGTCGGCGCGCACCGGACCGGGCGTCGGGGCCGTCTCCGGCAAGGTCGCCCAGGAACGCCAGGATCCCGGCAGTCCCAGCGGCCGCACGCCGCCGCGTCCATCCGCCAGCCAGAGCCGGTCCTGCCCGTCCTGCGTCATCACGGCGGTGCGGCCCGTCGGCACGCCGGTGTAGTCGAAACGGTCGGCGCCCGCCGCGAGGCGATAGAGCCGCTCGCCGGAGCTGACCCACAAGGTCCCTTGCCGGTCGCGGAACAGGTATTCGGCGCTTGGCTCCGGATAGCCTTGCTGCGCGCCGACGCGCGACCAGCGCTGGCCGTCGTAGCGGGCGAGGCCCCTGCCCGTCGCGGCCCACAGCGCGCCCGACGCCCGCACCAGCCTGAGCACGCGGCCGCCCGGCAGCCCTTGGGCCGCGCCGTGACGGACCACGCGGCCCTCGAGCCCCTCGCGCAATTGCACGACGCCGCCATCGAACAGCCCCAGCCACAGCGTGCGGTCGTCGTCGACCAGCAGCGCGTTGATGTTGAGCGCCGGCAGCGAGGGATCACCGGGCCGGTAGCGCTCGAAGCGCAGGCCGTCGAAGCGGTACAGGCCCATGCCGGTGCCGAGCCAGAGCACGCCCTCGCGCCCGCCGTCCAGCGTCCAGACGTCCGGCGGCGCGCCGTCGCGGACGGTCCAGGAGCGGTGCGAGAAACCCGTCAGGGCGTCCTCCGCCGCACGCGCCGGTGCGCGGCCGGCGCCGAGCAGGCACGCCGCCACCGCCAGCATCAGCGCGACCCGCCGGCTGGTCACTCCGGGCTCACGCGGCGGGCAGCGGACGGAGCCCGTAGAGCCCCTGCGCCGACGCGCGCGCGGCGGCGCGCACCGGGTGCGGGAACGGATCGTCGATCAGCGGCTCGTCGTCGAGCAGCCCCCGCCGCAGCGCCTCGGTCGCGGCCTGCGTGCGGCTGCGCGCGCCCAGCTTCTGCAGCAGCGTCTTCACATGCGTCTTGACCGTGCCGGCCGCGACCCCCAGCCGCAGGCCGATCGACTTGTTGTCCAGGCCCAGGCACAGCATGCGCAGCACGTCGCGCTCGCGCGGCGTGAGGTCGTCGCCGAGCCAGCCCTCGGCGACCGCGCCGGCTGCCGTGCGGCACAGGTAGCGCCGGCCGGCCGCGACGGCGCGCGCGGCATCGCGCAACTCCTCGAGCGCGCAGGCCGCGTGCACGTAACCCAGCACGCCCGCGGCCATCGCCTGACGGACCCAGCCGCCGTGCACGACGGGACTGACGACCAGCCAATGCGGCCCGGGCAGGCCGCCGCCGGCAGCACTGCCGTTCCCGCCTTGGCTGCCGTGGATGCCGGGGATGCCGTTCGTGCCGTTCGTGCCGAGGGTCGTGCGCCGCGGCATGCCCGCCAGCGCCTGCAGGGCGCCCTCGTGATCGGCGACGACAAGCCGGATCGGCTCGGCGCGGCCGGACGGTCCGGGGACGAGCGTCGGCAGCACGCCGGACTCGGTGATCAGCCCGGCGTCGTCCCCGGCGTCGTGGGCGCGGAAGAACGGTGACAGCGCGGCGGCGATGCCGGCGCGCAGCAGCGGATTGCGGTGGAGGACGATCGCGTCGAGGACGGCGTCCGGCACGGCATGGAGGCGCTCGATCAGGGACATGGACGGCTCCCGGGCGGTGAAGGGCGGTGAAGGGCGGAGAAGGGGCAGAGCGGACCGTGACGGCCGGCACCGGGGAGCGCCTGAAAGCGCTCCCCAGAGACTGCGCCGATCATCGGAAGCGATGCTGCACCGCGATAGCCCCGGTCGAGTCGACAACGTTTACCCGAAAGGGTATCGGCCCCCTGGAACAGGGACGTTCGAGGGGGGCCGCCCCTATGATCGCCGCCATGGTGCCCGCGCCCGATCCCATCCGCGTCCTGACGGTCGACGACCACCCGCTGATGCGGGAGGGCATCGCCGCGGTGCTGGGCGAGCAGCCGGACATGACGCCGGTGGGCGAGGCCGACAACGGCTGGCAAGGCCTGCAGGCCTTCGAGCGGCTGCGGCCCGACGTCACGTTGATGGACATCCAGATGCCGGGCATGGACGGCCTGGAGGCGCTGGCGCGGCTGCGCGCGCTGAGCCCCGCCGCGCGGGTGATCGTGCTGACCACCTTCAAGTCCGACGGCCAGGCCTGGCAGGCGCTGAAGCTGGGCGCCAGCGGCTACCTGCTGAAGACGCAGCTGCGCACCGAGCTGCTGGACGCGATCCGCGCCGTGCATCGCGGCCACCGCTGGATCCCCAACGAGGTCGCGCAGGAGATCGCCGCCCACGCCGGCCAGGAGCAGCTCTCCGGCCGCGAGCTCGACGTGCTCGAGCACATCGCCCAGGGCCGCAGCAACCGCGAGATCGGCGGCCTGCTGTCGCTGTCCGAGGACACCATCAAGGCGCGGGTCAAGACCATCCTGTCCAAGCTCGACGCGCGCGACCGCACGCATGCCGTCGTGCTCGCGCTCAAGCGCGGCCTCCTGCGGCTGTGATGCGACTGTGATGCGGCTGTAATCCTTCCGGGCCCCGACTGCAACAGGGCGTCACACCGGCCTGCCTCCTACGGGAGAGCATGGGCTGCACCATCGGCGGCTGGTTGCGCCGGGAGGCCCTTCCTACGATGGGTCATTCCCCGGAGACCCTCGATGACGACTCCCCTTCCCCCCACGGACCTCACCCGCCGCGACGTGCTCGCGCTGGGCGGCCAGCTCGCGCTCGCCGCGGCGCTGCCGCTCGCGCTGGCCGACGGCGCCCAGGCCGCGGCCTCTTCCGCCTCTTCCGCTTCTTCACCCACACACACCCTGCCAGGAGCCCCCATGAGCTACGTCACCACCAAGGACGGTACCCAGATCTTCTACAAGGACTGGGGCAGCGGCCAACCCGTCGTCTTCTCGCACGGCTGGCCGCTGAGCAGCGACGCCTGGGAAGACCAGATGCTGTTCCTGGGCCAGAACGGCTTCCGCGTGATCGCGCACGACCGCCGCGGCCACGGCCGCTCCAGCCAGAGCTGGAACGGCAACGACATGGACACCTACGCCGACGACCTGGCCGCGGTGCTCGACAAGCTGGACGTCAAGAACGCCGTGCTGGTCGGCCACTCGACCGGCGGCGGCGAGGTCACCCGCTACGTCGGCCGCCACGGCACCAAGCGCGTGGCCAAGGTCGTGCTGGTGGGCGCCGTGCCGCCGACGATGATGAAGTCCGCCGCCTACCCGAACGGTCTGCCCAAGGACGTCTTCGACGGCATCCGCGCCGGCGTCCAGAAGGACCGCTCGCAGTTCTACAAGGACCTGACGACGCCGTTCTTCGGCGCCAACCGCGCCGGCGCCGTCGTGTCGCAAGGCGCGCGCGACAGCTTCTGGCTGCAGGGCATGCAGGGCTCGCTGAAGTCGCAGTTCGACTGCATCAAGCAGTTCTCGGAAACCGACTTCACCGAGGACCTGAAGAAGATCACCGTGCCCACGCTGATCATCCACGGCGACGACGACCAGATCGTGCCGATCGGCAACTCCGCCGAGCTGTCGGTGAAGCTCGCGCCCAAGGCCACGCTGAAGGTCTACAAGGGCGGCGCCCACGGCCTGGCGGTCACCGCCAAGGACCAGCTCAACGCCGACCTGCTGGCCTTCGCCAAGTCCTGATCGTTCCGGGCCGATCGCCCGCTCGCCCGATGGCATGGCCGCCGTCGGGCGCGGATCGGCCTGCCACCCCCTGAAGGAGATGTCCATGACCCCGATCGCCAAGGCCGCCCCCGGCGCCAAGTTGCTGAACCCGAAGGACCACACGCTGGTCCTGATCGACTTCCAATCGCAGATGGCCTTCGCCACGCACTCGATCTCCGCCAACGAGCTGCGCACCCACGCGTCGCTGGTGGCCCAGGCGGCCGCCGGCTTCGGCGTGTCGACCATCCTGACCACGGTGGCGGAGAAGAGCTTCTCCGGCCCGATGTTCGAGGAGATCACCGCGCCCTTCCCCGGCCAGAAGCTGCTGGACCGCACCTCGATGAACACCTGGGAAGACGCCGCGGTGATCGAGGAGATCAACCGCATCGGCAAGCCGCGCATCGTGCTGGCCGGCCTGTGGACCAGCGTGTGCATCGTCGGTCCGGCGCTGTCGGCGATCGACCAGGGCTTCGAGGTCTACGTGATCACCGACGCCTGCGGCGACGTCTCGGTCGAGGCGCATGAGCGCGCGGTCGAGCGCATGGTGCAGGCCGGCGCGCAGCCGATGACGGCGCTGCAATACCTGCTGGAGCTGCAGCGCGACTGGGCGCGCGGCGAGACCTACGACATGACCACCGGCATCGCGAAGAAGGTCGGCGGCTCGTACGGCATCGGCATCCACTACGCCAAGTCCATGTTCGGCGCCCACGAGGGCTGATCGCCTTCGTCAGGCGTTTCTCCCGGAACGGCCCACCCGCAGGAAGGCGGCCCTCATGAATGCATATGTTTTGTCGGCCGCCGTCGGCTTGCTGGTCGGGGTGATCTACGGCGTGCTCAACGTGCGATCGCCGGCGCCGCCGGTGATCGCGCTGGTGGGCCTGCTGGGTATCCTGGCCGGCGAGCAGATCCCGCCGCTGGTGCGGCAATGGCTGCAGCGCGACACGCACCAGGCGAGCTGGATCGAGCAGAAGGTGCGTCCGCACATGTTCGGTCAGATGCCCGGGTGCGAGAAGGCCAGGTCGCAGGCGCAGGCGCAGGCAGACACCCAGACACACACGCAGACGAAGGCGACGGAGACCCACGATGTCTGAGACGAAATCGACGGCGGCGTCCGCGGCCACGCCCGACCTGGTGCTGTTCAACGGGCGCTTCACGACGCTGGACCGCACGCGGCCGAGCGCCACGGCCGTGGCCATCAAGGACGGCCGCTTCCAGGCCGTCGGCGCCAACCAGGAGATCCTGGCGCTCGCCGGCGCCGGAACGCGCCGCATCGACCTGAAGGGCCGCGGCGTGCTGCCCGGCCTGATCGACAACCACCTGCACATCATCCGCGGCGGGCTCAACTTCAACATGGAGCTGCGCTGGGACGGCGTGCGCAGCCTGGCCGACGCGATGGCCATGCTGAAGGCGCAGGTCGACATCACGCCCGCACCGCAGTGGGTGCGCGTGGTGGGCGGCTTCACCGAGCACCAGTTCGCCGAGAAGCGGCTGCCGACGATCGACGAGCTGAATGCGGTCGCGCCGGACACGCCGGTGTTCCTGCTGCATCTCTACGACCGCGCGCTGCTGAACGGCGCCGCGCTGCGGGCCGTGGGCTACACGCGCGAGACGCCGGAACCGCCGGGCGGCCAGATCCTGCGCGACGCGGCGGGCAATCCGACGGGCCTGCTGCTGGCCAAGCCCAATGCGTCCATCCTCTACGCGACGCTGGCCAAGGGGCCCAAGCTGCCGCCCGAGTACCAGCTCAACAGCACGCGCCACTTCATGCGCGAGCTCAACCGGCTGGGCGTCACCGGCGCGATCGACGCCGGCGGCGGCTTCCAGAACTATCCCGAGGACTACCAGATCATCCAGCAGCTGTCCGACGCCGGACAGCTGACGATCCGGCTGGCCTACAACCTGTTCACCCAGAAGGCGGGACAGGAGAAGGAGGACTTCCTCCACTGGGCGCAGTCGGTCACCTACAAGCAGGGTGACGACTACTTCCGCCACAACGGCGCGGGGGAGATGCTGGTGTTCTCCGCCGCCGACTTCGAGGACTTCCGTCAACCGCGTCCGGACATGCCCGGCGCGATGGAAGGCGAGCTCGAGGAGGTCGTGCGCATCCTGGTCCAGAACCGCTGGCCGTGGCGCATGCATGCGACCTACGACGAGACGATCTCGCGCGCGCTGGACGTCTTCGAGAAGGTTCATCGCGACACGCCGATCGACGGGCTGAACTGGTTCTTCGACCATGCGGAGACGATCTCGACGCGCTCGATGGACCGGATCGCCGCGATGGGCGGCGGCGTGGCGGTGCAGCACCGCATGGCCTACCAGGGCGAGTACTTCGTCGAACGCTACGGCGCGCGCGCCGCCGAGGCGACGCCGCCGGTGGCCGAGATGCTGCGCCGGGGCATGAAAGTCTCGGCGGGGACGGACGCGACGCGGGTGGCCTCCTACAACCCATGGGTGTCGCTGTCGTGGCTGGTGACGGGGCGGACCGTCGGCGGGCTGCAGGTCACGCCGCAACGCAATTGTCTGGACCGCGAGGCGGCGCTGCGCATGTGGACGGAGAACGTCACCTGGTTCTCCAACGAACAGGGCAACAAGGGCCAGATCGCCGCGGGACAGCTGGCCGACCTGGTCGTGCCGGACCGCGACTTCTTCGGCTGCCCGGAATCGGAGATCGCCGACACGAGCGCGCTGCTGACCCTGGTGGGCGGCAAGGTGGTGTGGGGCGCGGGCGAGTTCGCGGAGCTCGACCAGTCGGCCCCGCCGCCGGCGATGCCGGACTGGTCGCCGGTGCGGCGCTTCGGCGGTTACGGCGCCTGGGGCCAGGAAGGCAAGCCGCTGCAGGCGGCGATGCAACGCGCCGCGTGCTGCGCCACCGCCTGCGGTGTGCACGGCCATGCGCATGCGAACGCCTGGGCGTCGGAGATTCCGGCCTCGGACCTGCGCGGTTTCTGGGGCGCGCTGGGCTGCGCGTGCTGGGCGGTGTGATGAGTGAATTCCGAGCGATGAAGACGTCCTCCCGCGCCGCCCCGCGATGGGTGGAGGGGATCCTGCAATGGCCCACCTTCGGGTGGCTGCTTCGGCTGGGGCTCGCCTCGGCCTACCTCATCGGCGGCATCGACAAGGCGATGAACTTCTCCGGCGCAGTCGCGGAGCAGGCGCACTTCGGCCTGCAACCGGCGGCGTTGTGGGCCGTGCTGGCGATCGCGGTCGAGCTGATCGGCTCGGTGCTGCTGATCGTCAACCGCCAGGTGTGGCTGGCGGCCGGCGCGCTGGGCGTGCTGACGCTGGTGGCGATGCTCGTCGCCAACAACTTCTGGGCCCTCGACGGTCAGGCGCGCTTCATGGCGAAGAACGCATTCTTCGAGCACCTCGGGCTGATCTGCGCGCTGGCGATGGCGGCGAGGATCGCGGTGCTCGAGCGCAAGGGGGCGGCATGACCGGCGCGAAGAAGCTGCTGCTGGCGAGCCTGGCGCTGGGATTCATCGGCGGCTATGTGGACACGGTGGGCTTCGTCGCGCTGTTCGGTCTGTTCACGGCGCACGTGACGGGCAACTTCGTGCTGATCGGCGCGGAACTGAGCCGCGCGAGCGCCAACAGCGTGCTGCTGAAGCTGCTGGTGTTCCCGACCTTCATCTTGGCGGTGGCGCTCGCGCGCCTGGTGGCGCTGCGCTGCGAGCGGACGAAGACCGTGGCAAGCCGGCCGCTGCTGGTGATGCAGACGGTGCTGTTGCTGGTGGCGCTGGTCTGCAGCGTGCCCGCCGGCGCGGTGCTCGCGCCGGATGCGCCGTGGGCGATGGCCACGGGCTTGTTCATGACGGCCGCCATGGCCGTGCAGAACGCGGCGGGACGTCTGGCCTGGCCGGCGCTGACGCCGACGACGGTGATGACCGGGAACGTCACGCAGGTGGTGATCGACAGCGTCGACCTGCTGCGCGGCGCGGCCGCGCCGGAGGTGCGGGACCGGTTGAAGCGTTTCATCTGGCCGGTGCTGGCGTTCGCGGTCGGGGCGCTGTCCGGAGCGTTTGCGTATGCGGGATGGAAGTTCTGGGCGCTGCTATTACCGCTGGTGATGCTCGTCGGTCTTGTCGTGATGGACGTGAGGACCGATCACAAGGGGTGATCGCGTGAGAATGGGGCCACTCCCCCTTTCAACGCGCACACCATGAGCAGAGACCAGGCCCTCACCCAGGCCGCCCAGCAACTGGGCTATGACTTCGACGGCGAGATCAAGGCCGGCGGCAACTACCAGCCGCTGATCCGCGACGGCAACGTCGTCTACGTGAGCGGCCAGGTGCCGCGCGTGAAGGACACCGTCGTGGTCACGGGCCGCGTCGGCGCCGAAGTGGACCTCCCGCGCGCAACTCGCCGCGAAGATCTGCACGATGCGCGCGCTGGTGCTGCTGCAGCGCTCGCTCGGATCGCTGGACGCGGTGAAGCAGGTCCTGCGCCTCAACGTGTTCACGCAGGGTGCCGAGCACTTCACCCAGCTCAGCGAAGTGGCCGACGGCGCGTCGGAGCTGCTGGTGCAGATCCTCGGCCCGGCGGGCACGCATGCGCGGACATCGGTCGGTGTCTACGCGCTGCCGAAGAATGCGAGCGTGGAGCTGGATCTGACGGTCGCCGTCCAGCCCTGACGGGCGGTGGACGATGGGTGCCTCCCGCCCGCCGCGTCGTCGTGTTGCTGATCGGCATTTGCGGAGACGCCGCGCCGACGTAGGTTTGTCCCGTGCACGAACGGATGGAAAGTGCACGCCCGTTACAGCCGCCTCGACGACCTGACATCCGTCATCTTCGTTGGCGACGGGCAGGAAGCGGGGGCTCAGTCGCGGCGGGGCAGCTTGGGTTCGGGGTCAGGGCTTGCTTCGACCGATGGAGAACGCCAAAGCGAAAAAATGGCCCGCAGCGTTGAGCGGCGGGCCAGATGTCGATTGAGCAGGCGCTCGATCGGGATCAGAACGGAATATCGTCATCCATGTCGTCGAAGCCGGTCGCGGCCTTCGGCGCGGGGGCCGGAGCGCGGGGGGCTGCGGCGCGAGGCGCCGGGGCGCGCGGGGCGTCGAAGTCGCCGCTGTCGCGACCGCTGCCGCCGCCCTGGCCGCCGCCGCCGCTGCGCTCAGCCGAGCGCTCGCGGCTGTAGCCGCCACCGCCGCCACCGCCCATTTCATCACCGCCGTCACGGCCGCCCAGCAGCTGCATCTGCTCGGCAATGATCTCGGTCGTGTAGTTGTCCTTGCCTTCCTTGTCCTGCCACTTGCGGGTCTTCAGGCGGCCTTCGACGTAGACCGGACGGCCCTTCTTCAGGTACTCGCCGGCGATCTCGGCCAGACGGTCGTAGAACACCACGCGGTGCCATTCGGTCTCTTCCTGGCGCTCGCCACCTTCGCGGCTCTTCCAGTTGCGCGTCGTCGCGATGCTCACGTTGCACACCGCGCTGCCGCTCGGCGTGTAGCGCAGTTCGGGATCACGGCCCAGGTTGCCGAGGATGATGACTTTATTGACCGAGGCCATGGTGGTTGCCTTCGCTTGCGTATGGTTGGGGTGTTCGGAAAGGGAAACTCTGCGCCGCCATTCGCCCGGAACAGGCGTTCCGGACCGCTTCGAGCTCGGTTCGGGCCGGTTCGGCTTGCCGAAATGCCGCGCAGGGTGCGGATTATGCCGCCCGCTCCATCCCGGAGCGATTGCTCGAAAACGCCGATCTGATCCCACGTCCAGGTCGGTGAACGACCGGGATCAGCAGTCGCAGCTCAGTCCAGTCGCCGCCTCGACTGCTTGTTGGCATACATCGCCGCATCGGCCTGCTGCATGAGCGCGTCAAGCGCCAGCGGCTCGTCGCCCGACATCGCCGCGTGACCCACGCTGAAGGCCAGCTCGTAGCCCCGCTGCGCGCGAAGGTTCAACGCACCGACCTGGGTGCGCACCCGCGCCAGCGCCGGCGCCATCTGTTCGGTCACCGTGCCGCTGAGCAGCGCCACGAACTCGTCCCCGCCGGTGCGGGCCACCACGTCGGACGAGCGCAGGCAGAGGCGCAGGATGTCCGCGAAGGACTTCAGCGCCCAGTCGCCTTCCGCGTGGCCGTAGCGATCGTTGACGTGCTTGAAGTGGTCGAGGTCGAAGTACAGCATCGTCGCCGGCCACTGCTTGCGCCGGCACAACGCGAGCACGTGGCCCGCCTGCGACTCGAAGCCCCGGCGGTTCGCCAGACCGGTCAGCTCGTCGATCATCGCCATGTACATCGCCGCGAACTGCTGCTCGACCATGAAAGCCAGGTCGCGCAGCGTCGCCTGGTCGTCGCTGTCGAAGCCGCGCGCCACATGATCGATCAGGCACAGCGTACCGAGCCGGTGCCCGCTCGGCGCGCGCACCGGACAGCCGGCGTAGAAGCGGACATGCGGCGGACCCGTCACCAGCGGGTTGTCGGCGAAGCGAGGATCCGCATGCGCGTCGGGGATCAGCAGGATGTCGTCCGACAGGATGGCGTGGCCGCAGAAGCTGAGGTCGCGCGGCGTCTCGTGCAGGTCCAGGCCCTGCGCCGACTTGAACCACTGCCGGTCCGCGTCCACCAGGCTCACCAGTGCGATCGGCACCTGGAACAGCCGTCTGGCCATCCGCGTCAGGCGGTCGAAGCGTTCCTCGGGCGCCGTGTCCAGCACCTGCAGCACGCGCAGCGTCGACAGGCGGGCGTTCTCGTCTTCGGGCAACGGCGCAGCAATCATGTCGACGTGTCTGCCTGTGATGTGGAGGTTCGATGCCGCTCTGCGCCGCGGCGGGCCCCGATTGGAAGCCGCTCCACGGCGGACCCGCCGATGTACGGGACAATCGAGGGCTCCATGAGTTCGTCCAACCATCATCCCGTCCCGCTAGCCATCCTGCAAGAGGTGTTCGGTTACAGCGCCTTTCGCGGCCAGCAGGCCTCGATCGTCGATCACGTGACCGCCGGCGGCGACGCGCTGGTCCTCATGCCCACGGGCGGCGGCAAGTCGCTCTGCTACCAGATCCCCGCGATCGCGCGCCAGCGCGCCGGCCACGGCGTCACCGTGGTCGTCAGTCCGCTGATCGCCCTGATGCACGACCAGGTCGGCGCCCTCGAGGAGGCCGGCGTCAACGCCTCCTTCCTCAACTCCACCCAGACCTCGGAAGAGACCCAGCGCATCGAGCGCGAGATGCTCGCCGGCCGCCTGACCCTGCTCTACGCAGCGCCGGAACGCGTCAACACGCCGCGCTTCATCGCGCAGATGCAGTCGCTGTACGAGCGCGGCCTGCTCAGCCTGTTCGCCATCGACGAAGCGCATTGCGTCAGCCAGTGGGGCCACGACTTCCGCAGCGAGTACCTGTCGCTGAGCCTGCTGCACGAGCGCTTCCCCGACATCCCGCGCATCGCGCTGACCGCCACCGCCGACGACATCACGCGCGCCGACATCATCGAGCGGCTGCAGCTCGAGCAGGCGCAGGTCTTCGTCGCCTCCTTCGACCGGCCCAACATCCGCTACCTGATCGTCGAGAAGGACAGCCCGCGCGAACAGCTGCTGCGCTTCATCCAGGACGAGCACGAGGACGCGGCCGGCGTCGTGTACTGCCAGAGCCGCAAGAAGGTCGACGAGACCGCCGACTGGCTGAAGTCCAAGGGCATCAACGCGCTGCCGTACCACGCCGGCATGGAGCAGGACCAGCGCCGGCGCCATCAGGACCGCTTCCTGCGCGAGGACGGCATCGTGATGGTGGCGACCATCGCCTTCGGCATGGGCATCGACAAGCCCGACGTGCGCTTCGTCGCCCACCTGGACCTGCCCAAGAACATCGAGGGCTACTACCAGGAGACCGGCCGCGCCGGCCGTGACGGCGCGCCGGCCGAGGCGTGGATGGCCTACGGGCTGGCCGACGTGGTCCAGCAGCGGCGCATGATCGACGAGAGCCCGTCCACCGACGAGTTCAAGCAGGTGCAGCGCGGCAAGCTCGACGCGCTGCTGGCCCTGGCCGAGGCCATCGACTGCCGGCGCGTGCGGCTGCTGAGCTACTTCGGCGAGGACAGCCAGCCCTGCGGCAACTGCGACAACTGCCTGCATCCGCCCGCGACCTGGGACGCGACGGAAGCGGCGCGGATGGCGCTGTCGTGCATCTACCGCTTCCATCAGGTGACGGGCTTCAGCTTCGGCTCCGGCCACCTGATCGACGTGCTGCGCGGCAAGGAGACCGACAAGGTCAAGCAGTACCGGCACCAGGAGCTCAGCACCTGGGCGGTCGGCGCCTCGCTCAGCGAGCAGCAGTGGCGGGCCGTGATCCGCCAGCTGATCGCGCTCGGTTATGCGGTGACGGAAGGCGAGTACAACACGCTGTCGCTCGGCGGCGAGGCCAAGGCGGTGCTGCGCGGCGAAGTGCGGATGCTGCTGCGCCAGCCCGCCACGCCGACCAAGCGGAGCAAGTCCGGCCGCACGGGGACGTCGACGTCCCGTCGTTCGGAGGCGGAGACCGATCTGGACGCCGCGGCGCAGGCGCGCTTCGACGCACTCAAGGCCTGGCGCGCCGAGGTGGCGCGCGAGCACGGCTTGCCCGCCTACGTGATCTTCCAGAACGTCACGCTCGCGGAACTGGCACGCGTGCGGCCACAGTCGCTGGAGGAGATGTCCGGCATCAGCGGCATCGGCGCGAAGAAGCTCGAGGCCTATGGCGACGCGCTGCTGCGCGTGCTGGGCGAGGATTGACCCCGCAGCCCCGTCCGGGCCCCTCGTCGCGTCATGCGAACGTCATGATGGAAAGGAAAACGCCCGGCGATGCCGGGCGTTTTCGTTGGCGAGCGCTACAGCCGATCAGCCGCGGTCGCCGCCTTGACAGCGCAACCTCGGGAGTTCAGCAGAGCTGGGTCGTGCAAGCGACCTGCGCGGCCGAAGCCAGACGCTGGCCGTCGGCGGAGCTGTCGCGGCGGCCGGTGATGTAGACGGTGGGCAGCTGCGTGCGCTTGGCGGTGATGACCACCGGATCCAGCGTGATGACGGCGGCGCGTTGCTCGCGCTGTGCCTGCACGTGCAGCAGGCTGAACGCGATTGCCAGCGTGGCGCCGATGCCGAAGGCGAAGGCCTTGAAGCTCGCCGCACCGGTCATGCCGATGCGCGGGCTGCGGGTGGAACGGGTCTTGGAAGTGGGGGGGCTCATGTCGATCTCCTGGAAGGGGTTGCGTGTGTCAGTGAAGTCAGTGTCGTCACTGCCGCCCCGATTCGCGAGGCACAAGCGACGAATTCGCTCGGCGGCGGATTGAACTGCGTGCCATCGCGACGAATGGACGGGTCGGCATCACCGATCGCCGGGATCGCCCATGCCATCGATGTTCTGAGCGATCGACAAAAAAAGAAGCCCGCTGGTCAGGCGGGCTTCGAAATGCCGGGGGGAAGCGGGGCGTCTATCGGCGCACAGGCGGCACGGTCATCCGCGCGGCTTGCTCGCCTGATCGGCCTGAGGTCCCGGCATGGTCTGCTCGGCCCAGTGCAGGGGCAGGGTGTTGGACGGACGCGCGGCCTCGTTCGTGTCCGCCAGCCACAAGGCGATGACGGCGGCGCTGGCCACGGCGGCCAGGGCGGTGAGGAAGGTCTTTGCGGCGTCGTTCATGGCGGTCCCCTGCGGTGTCTTTCCTGTCTGGGAAGGTCAACGAAGGTGGACTGTGCGCCGCCGCCCATGACAAGGCCATGCGGACGCGACGAATTGCCGCAATCGCGCGCCGAAATGCCGGTCGGGCGGCTGAACGGAAGTTAGGGGGGAGGCCCGTCAGACCCGCGCCGGGCGCGATGCCCCGGCCTGGGGCGGCCAGACGGCCAGCCGGTTCTCGAGCGCCAGGGCGGGCTGCGGCCGGCAGTAGAAGTAGCCCTGCTGCTGCCAGCAGCCGAGCGCCAGCAGCGCGTCGCGCTGCGCCTCGGTCTCCACGCCCTCGGCGACGACGTCGATGCCCAGCGCCTCGGCCATGCCCATCATGGCTCGCACGAGCCCGCGGTCGTCGGCGCTGCTGGGCAGGTCCCGGACGAAGGCCCGGTCGATCTTCAGCCGCGCCGGGCGCAGCAGCTTGAGATAGGCGAGCGAGGAATACCCCGTGCCGAAATCGTCCACCGACAGGCTCAGCCCCAGTTCCGACAGGCGGGCCAGGGTCTGCAGCACCGTGTCGGTGTCGGTCAGCAGCGAGCTTTCCGTCAGCTCGATCGCCAGCTCGCCGGGAGCGACCGCGTGGCGGCGCATCGACTCGGCGATGCGCTCGGCCAGCCGGGGCTCGCGGAACTGCAGGGCCGACAGGTTGATGGAGATCGGCCCCGGGTGCCGTCCCGCCGCTTTCCAGCGCGCCAGCTGCGCGCAGGCCTGCTCGATGGTGCTCCAGCCGAGCGCCAGGATCTGCCCCGTCTCTTCGGCCAGCTCGATGAACTGGCCCGGCATCACCAGGCCGCGCTGCGGGTGCTGCCAGCGCATCAGCGCCTCCAGGCCCGACCACGCGCCGGTCCGCGCGTCGACGACCGCCTGGTAATGCAGCAGCAGCTCGTCGCGTTCCAGCGCCAGCTTCAATTCGCGCTCGAGCTCCATCCGCTCCACCGCCGCCGCGTCCATGTCCTGCTGGAAGAAGCTGTAGCGCGACCGGCCCATCTGCTTGGCGCGGTACATCGCCAGGTCGGCATGCCGGACCAGGGTGTCGAAGTCCTCGCCGTCGCGCGGGAACAGCGCGATGCCCACGCTCGCCGACACGCTGGCCACGCCGCCTTCCAGCTGCAGCGGCGCGTTCAAGGCCTCGATCAGGCGCTGCGCGGCGACCCCGACGTGCTCGCTGGAGTCGCGCATCAGCAGCAGGAACTCGTCGCCGCTGACGCGGCAGGCGAGGTCCGATTCCCGCACGGCCTGGCGCAGACGTTCGCTCGCCTGCAGCAGCATGCGGTCGCCCGCCGCATGGCCGAGCGAGTCGTTGATCGCCTTGAAGCGGTCCAGGTCGACGAACAGCAGCGCCAGGTGGGTCTGCTCCCGGCGCGCGACGGCCGCCTCGTGCAGGAAGACCTCGCGGAACAGCGTCCGGTTCGGCAGCCCGGTGAGGTGGTCGTACATCGCCAGCTGATGCAGCTGCGCGTTCTTGCCTTCCATGTCGGCCAGCAGGCCCGCGATCTGCTGGCCCATCTGGTCCAGATGGACGCCCAGCTGGCCCAGTTCATCCTTGCGGTTCCAGCGCAGGCGCGGGACCGGCTGGCGTTCGGCGATCGCGCTGGCGAGCCGCTTGAGGCGGTCGATCGGCCGCACCAGGCGCAGGTAGAAGACCAGCAGCACGATGACGACACCCGCCGCGACCTGGAACGCGACGATCAAGGCCGTCTGCCGGCGGCCTTCCTTCAGCATGCGCTCCTGCGCCGCGTCGTCGAACTGCACCCGCAGGCTGCCCAGCACCTGCCCGTCGCGCTGGATGGTCGCCGCCAGCGTGACCGTGGGCCAGCCGGGGCTGCACTTGGTGCGGACGATGTCGTGGGTGTCGGCGCGTTCCTCGCTGAGTTCGACCGCGCAGACGTTGACGTCCGACAGCAGCTGATCCAGCGCCCGCTGCACCGCCGGTCCATCCACCGTCCACAGCGGCTCGGCCAGGCCGTTCGCGGCGAGCGTCAGCACGGCCGCGCGCTGGCCTTCCAGCACCGGCTCCAGACTGCGCCGGATGAAGGCGTCGCTGAACGCCACCAGCGCCAGCGCGGGCACTGCGATCCCGATGACCACCGCCAGCAGGATCACGCTGCGCAGGGACAGGGAGGGGACTTGAAACTTGAGCAATGGGCGGGCGCGGAAGGGGGTTCAGCCGATTCTGCACCTCCGCGCCGGAGGACGGCCACGGTCGGCCCCGAAAACCGGGGGACGATCGGTGCCGTTTGCCGGCGTTCCGGCAATATCACGCACCGGCCGTCCTCCCCGCGTCCGACCTGCGTCGCCCGGGCGCGACGCAGGCGTCAGGACGCCCTCATTGGCCGGTGGTGGCGGGTGGGGTCAGACCGTCACGCGTCTTGGGCCGCGCCCATGCGCGGCAAGCGCGCCCGGTGCGGCGGCCCTATCATGTCGAGTTCGCCTCCAGCAGTGTCCCGGCCGCCCCATGTCCACGAAAGTCCCGCCCGTCGCCCCCGCACCGTCCGAGCCCGGCGCCGAGCCGAAGGCAGGTGGCGTGCTGCACGCGGACGCGGTGACGCGGGCGGACCCCGGTCGCTACCTCGGGCAGGCACTCCGACCGGGCGGCGAGACGCCGATGATCCGCGTCCGGGGCGCGCGCACCCACAACCTCAAGAACATCGACGTCGACCTGCCGCGCAACCAGCTGGTCGTCATCACCGGACTGTCGGGCTCGGGCAAATCCTCGCTGGCGTTCGACACGCTGTACGCCGAGGGTCAGCGCCGCTATGTCGAGAGCCTGTCGGCCTATGCGCGGCAGTTCCTGCAGCTGATGGACAAGCCCGACGTCGACGTGATCGAAGGCCTGTCGCCGGCGATCTCGATCGAGCAGAAGGCCACCAGCCACAACCCGCGCTCGACGGTGGGCACCGTCACCGAGATCCACGACTACCTGCGCCTGCTCTACGCCCGCGCCGGCACCCCGTTCTGCCCCGACCACCACCTGCCGCTGGAAGCGTCGAGCGTCGGCCAGATGGTCGACGCCGTGCTGGCGATGCCGGACGAGTCGCGCCTGATGGTGCTGGCCCCGGTCGTGCGCGATCGCAAGGGCGAGTTCGTCGAGCTCTTCCAGGACCTGCAGGCGCAGGGCTACGTGCGCTTCCGCGTCGACGGGCAGACCGTCGAGGTGACCGAGCTGCCGGCGCTGAAGAAGGCCGAGAAGCACGACATCGACGTCGTCGTCGACCGCATCAAGCTGCGCCACGACAGCGCCGACACGCTGCGCCAGCGGCTGGCGGAAAGCTTCGAGGCCGCGCTGCGCCTGGCCGACGGCCGCGCGCTGGTGCTGAACATGGACAGCGGCACGGAGGCGATCTACTCCAGCAAGTTCGCGTGCCCGATCTGCAGCTACTCGCTGCCCGAGCTCGAGCCGCGGCTGTTCTCCTTCAACTCGCCGGTCGGCGCGTGCCCGTCCTGCGAGGGCCTCGGCCAGGTCACCGTCTTCGATCCGGAGCGCGTCGTCGCGTTCCCGACGCTGAGTCTGGCCAGCGGCGCGGTGAAGGGCTGGGACCGGCGCAACGCCTACACCTTCTCGATGCTGGAGACGGTCGCCAAGCACTACGGCTTCGACATCGAGCTGCCCTTCGAGGAACTGCCCGAGCAGGCGCGCCAGGTCCTGCTGCAGGGCTCCGGCGAGGACGAGATCAGCTTCACCTACGAGGCCGAGGGCGCCAACGGGAAGAAGCGCAGCGTCAAGCGCGCCCATCCGTTCGAAGGCATCCTGCCCAACCTCACGCGGCGCTATCGCGAGACCGATTCCGCCGCAGTGCGCGAAGAACTCGCGCGCTACCAGAGCGCCAAGCCTTGCCCGCAGTGCGAGGGCTCACGGCTGCGGCGCGAGGCCCGCAACGTGCTGCTGCAACCGGCCGAGGCCGCCGAGGGCGAGCGCGGCAAGCCGATCTACGAGGTCGAGCATGCGACGCTGCGCGAGGCGCTGCATTACTTCGAGGGACTGAAGCTCAAGGGCGCGAAGGCCGAGATCGCCGACAAGGTGATCCGCGAGATCGCGTCGCGGCTGCACTTCCTCAACGACGTCGGCCTCAACTACCTGAGCCTGGACCGCAGCGCCGACACGCTGTCCGGCGGCGAGGCGCAGCGCATCCGGCTGGCATCGCAGATCGGCTCGGGCCTGACCGGCGTGATGTACGTGCTGGACGAGCCCAGCATCGGCCTGCACCAGCGCGACAACGACCGACTGATCGCCACGCTGCGCCGGCTGCGCGACCTGGGCAACTCGGTGCTGGTCGTCGAGCACGACGAGGACGCGATCCGCGCTGCGGACCATGTGCTGGACCTGGGCCCGGGCGCGGGCGTGCACGGCGGCCGGATCATGGCGCAGGGCACGCCTGAGGAGGTCGCGGCGAACCACGCGTCCTCGACCGGTCGCTATCTCAGCGGCCTCGACCGCATCGAGGTGCCGAAGCAACGTCACGCGCTGTCCGACAGCCCCGATCCGCGGACGCTGAAGATCGTCAACGCGCGCGGCAACAACCTGAAGGGCGTGACCGCGGAGTTCCCGGTGGGGCTGCTGACCTGCGTGACCGGTGTGTCCGGTTCGGGCAAGAGCACGCTGGTCAACGACACGCTGTATGCGGCCGTGTCGCGCAAGCTCTACCAGAGCCATGCCGAGCCGGCGGAGCACGACGAGATCGAGGGCATGGACGCCTTCGACAAGGTCATCAACGTCGACCAGTCGCCGATCGGCCGCACGCCGCGCTCCAACCCGGCGACCTACACCGGCCTGTTCACGCCCATCCGCGAGCTGTTCGCCGAGATGCCCACCGCGCGCGAGCGCGGCTACGGCGCGGGCCGCTTCAGCTTCAACGTGGCCGGCGGCCGCTGCGAGGCCTGCCAGGGCGACGGCGTGCTGAAGGTCGAGATGCACTTCCTGCCCGACGTCTACGTGCCCTGCGACACCTGCTTCGGCAAGCGCTACAACCGTGAGACGCTGGAGGTGCTCTACAAGGGGAAGAACATCTCCGAGGTGCTGGGCCTGACGGTGGAGGATGCGTTGAGCTTCTTCAGCGCGGTGCCGACGCTGGCGCGCAAGCTGCAGACGCTGATGGATGTGGGCCTGGGCTACGTCAAGCTGGGACAGAGCGCGACGACGCTGTCGGGCGGCGAGGCGCAGCGGGTGAAGCTGGCGCTGGAGCTGTCCAAGCGCGACACCGGCCGCACGCTCTACATCCTGGACGAGCCGACGACCGGCCTGCACTTCGCGGACATCGCGCTGCTGCTGAAGGTCGTGCATCAACTGCGCGACGCGGGCAACACCATCGTCATCATCGAGCACAACCTCGACGTCATCAAGACGGCGGACTGGCTGATCGACATGGGTCCCGAGGGCGGATCCGGCGGCGGACGCCTGCTGGTCGCCGGCACGCCGGAAGACGTGGCCGCCTGCGAAGCGAGCCACACGGGGCGTTATCTGAAGCCGCTGCTCGCGCGCGGCTGAAGGGCAGGGGTCAGGCCGTGCGGCGCCTGGCGACGAACGCCAGCGCGCCCAGACCCAGCGCGAACAGCAGCCAGGTCTGAGGTTCCGGCACACCGGGCACCACCGGCAGGTCGCCGCCGCCGTTGCCGCCGCCCTGCGGGATCTGCGGCAACGTGATGATGCCGGGACCGCCGCCGACGGCCGGTCCCCCGCCGCCGCCCGCGCCGCCGCTGCTACTGCCTGGCGTGGGCGCGACCAGGCTGGTATCGGATGTCGCCGTCGGCGGCAGGCCAGCCGTGCGCGCGAAGCTGCCGGGATCGCCCGCGCCGCCGTCGGCGGCACCGGCCGCCGGCGGTTCGAACATCAGCGGATCGTCCTCGTTCTTCGCCGTCTGGGCGCCGCCCGCGGCGGGCTTGAGATTGCCGCGCGAGATCCGGCTCACGTTGCGGCAGACCGTCGGCACCAGGATGCACTGACCGTCCTCGCAGTACACGAGGCCGCGCTCCAGCGTCTGCGCGGTCCACTTGCCGCGCGTGACGGTCTGGCAGACCGATCCGGCGCCGAAGTGCATGTCGCGGATCTCGGAGCCGTAGTCGTAGCGGCCGACGATGCTGTCGCGATGGATGTCGACGATCTCGTCGTACTGACGCGCCGCCATGCGTTGCTTCAGCTTCGCGCGCGTGGCCGCCGGGATGTCCTTGTACCGGTCGACGGCTGCGACCAGATCCCCCATGAAAGGGTTCACCCCGGGTCGGTCCCAGGAGCAGTTCGGCAGCGTCACCGTGGACGCGGCCAATGCGAATGCGGCCACCAACGACATGACAGTTCTCTTTATTCGGCGGCCGCCTCCGTGAGAACACCTCGTCGGGGTCAGGCCTTGCCGGCAGTCTTTCCTGTATCCATCCGTGCGCTTGAATCACCGGATGTGACAGGAATTGGTCGGCAGTGTAGGGAGCGAACCCCCGTCGCTCCTGCCCCTCCCCCTCAGCCGAGGGTGGGATCGCGCGTGGTTTTTGTCACACCGGTCTCGCAGTTCGCACAGGCAGGGTAGGAGCACCGTCCGCATGGACAACGCTGCCGTCCCGGGGATTCGCTGTTATCGTTTCATTTCCCCCGCCCGCCATCGCCATGTCG
>CBIHMU010000091.1:0-22311 GCA_966211105.1 uncultured Burkholderiales bacterium | reverse complement strand
GCACGCGCACAACATCGCGCTGGTCGAGTTCGACCGCGATCCGGCCTTCGGCGCGGACGTGAAGCCGGTCGACTACCTGCCCGAGTCCGAACGCGCGACCTTCATGGGCATCGTGCGCGCCGACGGCCGCGTGGCGACGCGCAACTTCATCGGCATCCTGGCTTCGGTCAACTGCTCGTCGACGGCGATCAACCGCATCGCCGAACACTTCACGCCGGAGCGTCTGAAGGACTATCCGAACGTCGACGGCGTGGTCGCCTTCGCCCAGACCACGGGCTGCGGCATGTCCTCGCCCAGCCCCCACTTCGACCTGCTGCGCCGCACGATCGCCGGGTATGCGAAGCATCCCAACCTGGGCGGCGCGCTGATCGTCGGCCTGGGCTGCGAGCGCAACCAGGTCGCCGGACTGATGGAATCGCAGCACCTGGTCCCCGGCGAGACGCTGAAGACCCTGGTGATGCAGGACGCCGGCGGCACGCGCGCCACCATCGAGACCGGCATCCGCGCCGTCGAGGCGATGCTGCCGATCGCCAACCGCGTGACGCGGCAGCCGGTCAGCGCGGCGCACCTGAAGATCGGGCTGGAATGCGGCGGCTCGGACGGTTTCTCCGGCATCGGCGCCAACCCGGCGCTGGGCGCGGCGATGGACCTCCTCGTGCGTCACGGCGGTACCGCCATCCTGTCGGAGACACCAGAGATCCACGGCGTCGAATACATGCTCACCCGTCGCGCGGTCACGCCCGAGGTCGGCCAGAAGCTGCTCGACCGGCTGGCCTGGTGGGAGGAGTACACCCGCGGCCAGAACGGCCAGTTCAACGGCGTCGTCGGCCCCGGCAACCAGGCGGGCGGCCTGGCCAACATCTTCGAGAAGTCGCTGGGCTCCGCGATGAAGGGCGGCACGACGCCGCTGCAGGCGGTCTACGAGTACGCCGAGCCCATCGCGCAGTCGGGCTTCGTGTTCATGGACTCGCCGGGCTACGACCCGGTCGCCGTCACCGGCCAGATCGCCAGCGGCGCCAACCTGATCTGCTTCACCACCGGGCGGGGGTCGATGTTCGGCTCCAAGCCGGCGCCGACGCTCAAGCTGGCCAGCAACACGCCGATGTACACGCGCCTCGAGGAGGACATGGACATCAACTGCGGCCTCGTCATCGACGGCGTGCTGACCATCGAGCAGATGGGGCAGCAGATCTTCGAGCACCTGCTGCGCTCGGCCTCGGGCGAGCCGACCAAGAGCGAGCTGCTCGGCCTCGGCGACCACGAGTTCGTGCCCTGGCACCTGGGCATCGTGAGCTGAATTCCCTGAATCCAAGGTCCCCATGAAGACGCAGAACCACATCGCCGGTCGCTGGTGCGACGCGGCCGCGGGCGACCGCTCCCCGGTCGTCGATCCCGCCGACGACGGCCGCATCGCCGACGTCCCCGACAGCCGCGCGGAGGACGCGCTCGCCGCGGTCGACGCCGCGCAGGCCGCCTTCGAAGGCTGGCGCGCGGTGCCGGCCAGGCAGCGCGCGGCCCTCCTCAAGCGCTGGAACGACCTGATCCTGCGCGACCAGGACCGCCTCGGCGCGCTGATCTCGCAGGAGCAGGGCAAGCCGCTCGCGGAAGGCCGCGCCGAGATCGCGTATGCCGCGAGCTACGTCGAATGGTTCGCCGAGGAAGCCACGCGCGCCAACGGCGAGGTGATCCCCGCGCCGGTCCACGGCCGCCGCATGCTGGCGCTGCGCGAGCCGGTCGGCGTCGTCGCCGCGATCACACCCTGGAACTTCCCCGCCGCGATGATCGCCCGCAAGATCGCGCCGGCGCTGGCCGCCGGCTGCACCGTCGTCGCCAAGCCGGCCGAGGACACGCCGCTGACCTCGCTGGCGCTGGTGGAGCTGGCCGTCGAGGCCGGCCTGCCGCCGGGCGTGCTCAATATCGTGTGCGCCTCGCGCGAACGCACGCCGGAAGTCGTCGACGTCTGGCTGGCCGACGCGCGCGTGCGCAAGATCACCTTCACCGGCTCGACGCCGGTCGGCAAGCACCTGGCGCGCGCATCCGCGGCGACGCTGAAGAAGCTGTCGCTGGAGCTGGGCGGCAACGCGCCCTTCATCGTGTTCGACGACGCCGACGTCGACGCGGCCGTCGACGGCCTGATGGCGGCCAAGTTCCGCAACGGCGGCCAGACCTGCGTGTGCCCGAACCGCGTGTTCGCGCAGGCGGGCATCCACGACCTGTTCGTCGAGAAGCTCGCGGCGCGCGTCGGCGCGTTGAAGGTCGGGCCGGCCAGCCGCAGCGACTCGCAGATCGGTCCGATGATCAACGCCCGCGCGCTGGACAAGATCGAGCGCCACGTCGACGACGCCGTCGCGCACGGTGCCCGGGTCGTCACCGGCGGCGCGCGGGTGCGCAACGCGGTCGCAACCGGCCCCAACTACTTCGCCCCGACCGTGCTGACCGGCGCGACGACGGCGATGCTGCTCTGGCACGAGGAGACCTTCGGCCCGGTCGTGCCGGTGTTCCGCTTCGACACCGAGGACGAGGTCGTCGCCGCCGCGAACGACACGCCCTTCGGGCTGGCCGCCTACTTCTACACCCGGGACATCGCCCGGGCCTGGCGCGTCGCCGACGCGCTGGAGAGCGGCATCGTCGGCCTCAACGAAGGCGCGATCGCGGCAGAGTCCGCGCCCTTCGGCGGCGTCAAGGAGTCCGGCTACGGCCGCGAGGGGTCCACGCACGGGCTAGCCGACTACCTCCACATCAAGTACGTCTGCCAGGGCGGCCTGTCGTGAGCGCCTCCAGCGACTCGCCCCCCCCATCGACGCCTGCCTCCATCGGTGCATCCATGAATTTCTCCAACACGTTCAAGCAGGGTCTGGCCGCGCGCAAGCCGCAGATCGGCCTGTGGCTGTCGATGGCGCAGGCCTACAGCGCCGAGGTCTGCGCGACCGCCGGTTTCCAGTGGCTGCTGATCGACGGCGAGCATGCGCCCAACGAGCTGACCAGCACGCTGCAGCAGCTGCAGGCGGTGGCGCCCTATCCGGCGCATCCGGTGGTGCGCGCGGTCAGCGCGGACAAGGACGGCATCAAGAAGCTGCTCGACATCGGCGTGCAGACGCTGCTGGTGCCGATGATCGACACGGCCGGGCAGGCGGCGGCGGTGGTCGCCGCGACGCGCTATCCGCCGCTGGGCGTGCGCGGCGTCGGCGCGGCGGTGGCGCGCGCGTCGCGTTGGGGGCTGCGACGCCACTACCTGGACGAGGCCGACGGCGAGGTCTGCGTGCTGGTCCAGGCGGAGACCGCGACGGCGCTGGAAAACCTCGCGGCGATCTGCGCCGTGGAGGGCGTCGACGGCGTGTTCATCGGACCGGCGGACCTCGCGGCCTCGATGGGCCATCGCGGCAACCCCACGCATCCGGAGGTGCAGGCGGCGATCGACGACGCGATCCGCACCATCGTCGCCAGCGGCAAGGCCGCCGGCACGCTGACCGGCGACGCCCGACTGGCCCGCCACTACCTGGCGCTGGGCGCGACCTTCGTCGCCGTGGGCATCGACGTCACGCTGCTCGCACAGGCCACGCGGCGCCTTGCGGCAGACTTCGACCTGGCTCCGCCGCAACCGGCCCCGACCGGCTCGCCCTACTGACCGCATCGAACGCACCGCCGCGCCTGAGCCGTCCCGCCCAGCGGACGACATCCGGCGCGCCTCCTGATCTCCGTTGAAAGCACGACCATGAGCAAGACGTACAAGATCGCCGTCATCCCCGGCGACGGCATCGGCAAGGAAGTGATGCCCGAAGGGCTGCGCGTGCTGGACGCCGCCG
Source organism: uncultured Burkholderiales bacterium (assembly GCA_966211105.1). Classification (GTDB taxonomy): domain Bacteria; phylum Pseudomonadota; class Gammaproteobacteria; order Burkholderiales; family Burkholderiaceae_C; genus Roseateles. The sequence continues at coordinate 18,508 of CBIHMU010000091.1, read as the reverse complement.
CGCGGCGTTTCGGCATCCAGTTCGAGTTCACCCACATCGACTGGGCCAGTTGCGACTACTACGCCGAGACCGGCCAGATGATGCCGGACGACTGGAAGGCGCAGCTGGCAGGCCAGGACGCGATCTTCTTCGGCGCGGTGGGCTGGCCGGCGACGGTGCCGGACCACATCTCGCTGTGGGGTTCGCTGCTGAAGTTCCGGCGCGAATTCGACCAGTACATCAACCTGCGTCCGGTGCGCCTGTTCGAAGGCGTGCCCTGCCCGCTGGCCCATCGCAAGCCGGGTGAGATCGACTACTTCGTCGTGCGCGAGAACACCGAGGGCGAATACACCAACCTCGGCGGCGTGATGTACGCGGGCACGGATCGCGAGATCGTGATCCAGGAGTCGGTCTACTCGCGCTTCGGCGCGGACCGGGTGCTGAAGTACGCCTTCGAGCTGGCGCAGAGCCGCGAGCGCAAGCACCTGACGGTGGCGACCAAGAGCAACGGCATCGCGATCTCGATGCCGTGGTGGGACGGCCGGGCGGACGCGGTCGGCGCCGGGTATCCGTCGGTCACCGTGGACAAGCAGCACATCGACATCCTCAGCGCGCGCTTCGTGCTGCAGCCGGGCCGCTTCGACGTGGTGGTCGCGTCCAACCTGTTCGGCGACATCCTGTCGGACCTGGGTCCGGCGACGACCGGGACGATCGGGCTGGCGCCGTCGGCCAACTTGAATCCGGAGCGGAACTTCCCGTCGCTGTTCGAGCCGGTGCACGGCTCGGCACCGGACATCTACGGCAAGAACATCGCCAATCCGGTCGCGATGATCTGGTCGGGCGCGTTGATGCTGCAATTCCTGGGTGAGCAGGAAGCGCATGACGCGATCCTGAAGGCGATCGAGCAGACGCTGGCGTCGGGACCGCGCACGGGCGACCTCGGCGGCACGGCCAACACCACCGAGATGGGCAAGGCGATCGCCGAGCTGATCTGATCGGGTCACTCCCTCTCCCGCAAGCGGGAGAGGGAGTGAGAGAGAGACCGAGCGCCTTAGAGCCAGCCGGCCTTGCGGAAGCGCCAGAACAGCACGCCGCAGGTGGCCGTGATGACGCCGAGCGCGACGGGATACCCGAAGCGCCACTTCAACTCCGGCATGACCTCGAAGTTCATGCCCCAGATCCCGGCGAACGCGGTTGCCGCCGCGAAGATCCCGGCCCAGGCCGCCAGGCGCTTGGTGGTCTCCGAGTCCTCGATGGCCGCCATCGACAGGTGGACCTGGATGACCGTCGTCGCGGTATCGCGCAGCGAGTCGAGCGCCGACTGCATGCGCTCCAGGTGGTCGTAGACATCGCGGAAGTACTCCCGGGTGTCCTCGCAGACCGGCGGCACGCGGCCGCGCACCAGTTTGCCGACGGCGTCGAGCAAGGGCGACACGGCATGCTTGACCACGGTCACCCGCTGCTTGAGCTCATACACGCGGCGGATGTTCTCGCGCGTGACGCCGGGTTCGAAGATGTGGGCCTCGATGGCCTCGAGCTCGGTCTCCAGCGCCTCGATGACGGGGAAGTAGCGATCGACGACCGCATCCATGATCGCGTACATCACGAAGCCGGGCCCGCGCTTGAGCATGTGCGGCTCCCGCTCCGCGCGGGCGCGCACGCCCAGCAGGCTCTGCGCGACGCGGTTGCGGATCGACAGCACGAAGTTGTTGCCCACGAAGATCGACACCTCGCCGGTGCAGAGCTCGTCGGTGGGCGTGAACTGCACGGTCTGCATGACGGCGAACAGCGTGTCGCCGTACTCCTCGACCTTGGGCCGCTGCTGGCCGTGCAGCGCGTCCTCGACGGCGAGTTCGTGCAGGTCGAACTCCTCCTTCATCGCGAGGATCTCCTCCGACGACGCGTCGCGCAAGGCGACCCAGACGAAGCAGTCGGGCAGCTTGATGTATTCGCTGATGTCTTCCGGCTGGATATCGGCCAGCCGGCGGCCGTCGCGGTAGGCGACGCAGTTGATGAGCATGGGGATGTCTCGCTTGTTCTTGAATGCCGGAACGCCCAGGCAGCGATTCCCAAGCGTAGCCCGTTCGGCATCAAGGTCGCATCAAGAGAAACCGAGGGACAGCCGCCCGGTTCGGGGGCTGAGTTCGGAAGCTCAGTCAGGCCGCAGTTCCAACACCTCGTCGCCGAGGCCGTCGCGCTCGCCGGTGGGGCGCCAGCCGAGCCGCCGGTAGAAGCCGTGCGAGCGATGCGACGGATCGGCCGAGCATCCCAGGAACAGGCGCCGATGGCCCAGCCCGCGCAGGTGCGCGACCGTGCGGTCCAGCAGCGCGCGCCCCAGCCCGCGGCCTTCGTGCGCGGGCAGGAGCGCCAGCACGACGATCTCGCCGCTGCCGGCATCGCCGAAGCAGTAGCCGGCCAGCACGCCGCCGGACTCGGCGACGAAGCCCGGCAGCGCGCCGTCGCGGACCTGGCCGGACCAGGAGGCCTCGGTGATGCCGAGCTCCGCCAGGCGAGCCGCGGGCACCGCGTTCTCGCGCGTGCGGCCGCGCAGGTCGATGCAGCCGGCGATGTCGGCCGGGACGGCGGGGCGGATGAGGAAGCTCATGTCTCTTCGCGATTCAGCAGGTCCAGATAGGCGGTGTACACGAAGATCGGCTCGCCGGCGGTTCCGCATGCCCGGTGGATCAGGCCGAGATCCGTCAGCACCGACACGCCGCGATCGATGGCAGCCGCGTCCAGTCCGTTGATTGCGGTGATGTCGGCGCGCCGCGCGACGGGCCGGCAGAAGAGCGCGTGATGCACGCGCAAGGCGTCCTCGTGGCGGGCGGCCTCACGCCGGATGCGCACGCCGTCCGTCGTGTACAGCCGCGTGATCGCCAGGGCCAGATCCACCGCCTGCTCCGCCGCGACCTGCACGCCGCCGGCGAAGAACCACAACCACGCTTCCCAATCGCCGTGCTCGCGCACCTGCTGCAGCAGTGCGTAGTAGTCGCTCCGATACGCCTTGAAGTAGAGCGACAGGAACAGCACCGGCTCGCGCAGCCCCCCGTCGGCCATGAGCATCAGGGGGATCAGCAATCGGCCGAGCCGACCGTTGCCGTCCAGATAAGGGTGGATGGTCTCGAATTGGAGGTGGGTCAGCGCCGCCTTCCTGAGCGACGGGTAGCGCTCGGGCTGACCGTTGATGAAGCGCTCCAGTTCGGACAGGCACTGGGCGAGCCGATGCGGCGGCGGCGGCACAAAGCTGGCGTCGGTGGCCGATGGACCGCCGATCCAGTTCTGCGTGCGGCGGATCTCTCCCGGCGCCTTCCCCATGCCCCGACCCTGCGTCATCAGGCGCCGATGCATCTCGTTCATCAGCCGCGTGCAGATCGGCAGCCCGCGGCGCAGTTGGTCGACCCCATGCTCCAGGGCCGACACGTAGCAGGACACCTCCTGCACATCGTCCACCGGCGCGCCGGGCGCACCTGCCGCCTCGTACAGCATCAGGTCCGCCAGGGAGGATTGCGTGCCCTCGATCCGCGACGACAGGACGGCTTCCTTGCGGAGGTAGCTGTAGAGCAGGATGGTGGGATCCGGCATGAGCAGCGACAGGCCATCCAGTCGCCCCAACGCCAGGTTCGCGCGGTCCAGGCGTTCCTCCAGGTCGGCGTCCAGGATCAGCGAGGGGCGCGGCGGCGGCGGCGCCGGCACGAAGGCCTGACACACCTTGCCACCGGCAATCGAATACTCATGGCATCCAGCAATTCCGCGTCGCATGGGAACTCCGTGTTGAAGGAGCTCGCGATGCTCCGCTTCCCGACGGAAATTTCAATGGCTGCAATGCGCTACGCGCCTACTCGTGTCGGTCGCCATTCCACGAGCCGGCCTCCCGCCATCACACCGATCCAGTCCGCCATCGCCTCGGCTTCAGCGGCGTCGTGCGTGACCATCAACGCGGTCTGGCCCGCCGAGCGCAGGATGTCGCGCACTTCGACGACAAGTCGATCCCGCGTGGCCGCATCGAGGTTGGAGAACGGCTCGTCGAGCATCAGCAGCCGCGGCGCCGGCGCCAGCGCCCGCGCGAGCGCCACCCGCTGCTGCTGGCCGCCGGACAGCTCGTGCGGCATGCGGGAGCCCAGCGCGTCGAGCCCGACCAGCGCCAGCAGCTCGCGCACGCGGCGGTCGCGCTCGGCTCCCGGCCGGCGACGCAGGCCGAAGCCGACATTCGCGGCCGCCGTCAGATGCGGGAACAGGGCGATCTCCTGGAACAGCAGGCCGACGCCGCGCTGCTCGGGCGCGACGTGGACGCCGGGGCCGGACAGCAGGCGGCCGTCGAGCGACACCCGGCCCGCGCTCAAGGGCTCGAAGCCGGCGATCGCACGCAGCGCGGTGCTCTTGCCGCAGCCCGACGGGCCGAGCAGGCAGGCCATGCGCCCCAGCGGCAGCGTCAGCGACAGCCCGTTCAGCACGGCGTCTTCGGCGCCCGGATAACGGACCTGGAGGTCCTCGAGGGCGAGCGTGGTCATCGGGGTTCCTTCATTGCGAGTGGTTCCCTGCTCAGCAGCAGCACCGCCGGCAGACCAACGGCGACGATCAGCAGCGCCGCGAGCGCGCCGTGCTCGTAGCTGCCGCGCGCGGCTTCGGCGTAGAGCAGCGTCGGCAGCGTCTCGACGTTGGCGGGCCGCAGCAGCAAAGACGCGGGGAGTTCCTTCATCACGTCGATGAAGACCAGCAGCGCGCTGGCGGTGAGCGCGGGGCGCAGCAGCGGCAGGTGGACGCGGCGCAGCACACCGAGCGGCGTCTCGCCCAGGCAGCGCGCGACCTGCTCCAGCGGCGCCGGCACGCGCGCCAGGCCGGCTTCGATGCCACCGATCGGCAAGGCGAGGAAACGCATCGCGCAGGCCACGACCAGCACCGCGCCGAGGCTCATCAGCGGCAGGCCCGGCAGCCCCGCCGCCTCGGCGATCCAGCCGTCGACGGCCAGCGCGGGCGGCAGCAGGCCGATCGCCAGGACCGTCCCGGGCACCGCATACCCGAGCGCGGCGCTGCCCAGCCACCAGGCGCGCGGACCGCCCGCGCCGCCCGTCGACCGGGCCGCCCACGCGACGACCAGGCTCGCCGCCACGGCGATCGCCGTCACGCTCAAGGCCAGTCCCGCCGAATGCATCGCGCCCGAGACGACCTCGGTCGACAGGCCATGGCCTTCCCTCGCCCGTTTCCAGGCCAGCACCGCCAGGTGGCCGGCAGGCAGCACAAAGCCGATCAGCACCGGCAACGAGGCCGCCGCCGTCGCGAGCCACGCGGAGGGTCCGCGGAGCCGACGCGGCGCCTCGGCCCGCATCGCGCGCACGCTGCCGGCGCGCTGACGGCGTCGTCCCTGTCGCTCCAGCCAGACCAGCAGCGCCACCATCGCCAGCATCGCGCAGGCGATCTGCGCAGCCGCGCCAAGGTCGGATCGCGTCACCCAGGTCGTGTAGATCGTCGTGGTCAGCGTCGTCACGCCGAGGAACTCGGAGGCGCCGACGTCGTTCAGCACCTCCAGCAGCACCAGGCCCGCGCCCACCGCGAGCGCCGGCCGGGCCATCGGCAGCGCGACGCGCCGGAACGCGCCCCAGGGTCCCTCGCCGAGCAGCCGCGCCGCTTCCAGCAAGCGCGCGGGCTGCGTCGAGAACATCGCGCGCATGCTCAGGTAGACGTAGGGATAAAGGACCGCCGACAGCACCAGCACCGCGCCGCCCATGGAACGGGCGTCGGGCAGCCGGAACTGGCGCGGCGACTCGAATCCCAGCAGCGCGCGCACGGCGCCCTGGAACGGTCCGATCGGGTGCAGCAGGTCGACGTAGCTGTAGGCCGCGATGTAGGTCGGCACCGTGAGCGGCAGCAGCAGCGCCCAGCGCAGCACCGTGCGGCCGGGGAAGTCGACGCGCGTCACCAGCCATGCGCAGCCGGTGCCGACGACCGCCGTCAGCAGCCCGACGCCGGTCAGCAGCGTCGCCGTCTGCGCGGCGGCGCGCGGCAGCACGTGCTCGGCCAGATGCGCCCAATGCGCGGCCCCGGCGCCCAGCGCCATCCAGGCCAGCGCGCCCAGCGGCGCCAGCACGACGAGCGCGATGGCCAGGGCGGTCGCGCGCCACAACGGGCCGACCGCTTGCGGCCGGCCAAGGAGACGCCTCACGCGATCACTGGTCGAAGGCGACCTTGTCGATCAGCAGGCTGGCCTGCTTGCGGTGGCGCGCGATCTCCGTCAGCGGCAGCGCATCGGCCTTCACCGGGCCGATCGCCGACTGGATCAGCGGATCCAGGGTGACGCCGGCCCGCACCGGGTACTCGTAGTTGGTCTGCGCGTAGAGCTGCTGCGCCGGCTCGGACACGAGGAACGCCATCAGCGCCTGCGCGGCCGCCTTGTTCGGCGCGTGCTTCGCCAGCGCCGCGCCGCTGATGTTGACGTGGGTGCCGGCGCCCTTCGCGAAGGTCGGCTTCAGCACCTGGATGCCGTCGCCCCACTGGCGCGCGTCGCTGCCGGGCTTGGCGGACTTCATCTGCCCGACGTAGTACGAGTTGGCCAGGCCGACATCGCAGAGGCCGCCGAGGATGTCGCGCGCCACGTCGCGGTCGCCGCCGGTCGGCTTGCGGCCCAGGTTGGCTTTCAAGCCGCGCAGCCACTGCTCGGTCTTGGCCTCGCCGTCGTGCGCGATCATCGCGGCGACCAGCGCGGTGTTGTACGGGTGCTGGCCCGAGCGCGTGCAGACCTTGCCCTTCCACCTTGGATCGGCCAGGTCCTCGTAGCGGATCGCGGCCGTCTTCAGGCCGGGATCCGCGTAGAGCACGCGGGCGCGCAGCGACAGTGCGGTCCACTGGCCGTCCGCGGCGCGCAGGTGCGCGGGCACGGCCGCCTCGACCTCGGCCGACTTCATGGGCTGCGTCACGCCGCCTTCGACGAGGTCGATCAGGTTGCCGACGTCCACCGTCATCAGCAGGTCCGCCGGCGAGCGCGCGCCCTCCGCCTTGACGCGCTCCAGCAGGCCGTCCTTCACGAACACCGTGTTGACCCGGGTCCCCGTCTTCGCCGTGAAGGCCGACAGCAGCGGCTGGACCAGCGCGACCTCGCGCGTCGTGTAGAGCGTCAGCTCGCCGCCGGCCGGCGCATTGGCCTGGGCAAGGCCTGGCACCAGCGCGATGGCGGTCATCGCCAGCGCCGCGGCGGCACCGATCGGGCGGCGCAGGGAACGGCAGGAAGGGGCAGATCGGCGCATCGTCTCGTCTCTTTCTCAGGCGTCCGGGGAACGGGCGGGCCGGGATCATCCGGCCCAGTCGATGAGAACGACTCTCATCTGGAAGACGCGCAATGTAGGCGCCCCGACCGCCGGGGGGAAGGAGACAAAAGCTGTGACGGCCCGCAGGGATTCCCGGGCCCCGGACGACCGCAACGCCTCCCGGCGGCTCCCGGCGGCTCCCGGCTGGCGACGGACGCCGGGCGCCAGCCGCCGGTTGCCTTCAGCTCACCGCCGCGGTCTGCGGCAGCGCCCGCGCGCCGGCGGCGATGACATCGGAGATCTCCCCGATCACCTGCCGCAGCCAGCGCTGCGCCGGGTCGGGCTCGGCGCGGATGTGCCAGACCTGGCTGATGTCGATGCCGCGCAGCGCGAAGGGCAGGTTCCGGCAGGCCAGCTGGCCGGCGAAGCCGGTCGCCGGCACGAAGCTGTCCGGCAGCACCGTGATCAGGTCGGACTGCTGCACCGCCATCGTGCCGGTGAAGAAGCTGTTCACCGTCATCGCCACCCGCCGCTTGCGGCCGATCGTCGCCAGCGCGTCGTCGACGAAGCCGTGCGCGCGGCCCGCGAAGCTCACGCGCAGGTGCTGCGCGGCGCAGTAGGCGTCCAGCGTCAACGCGCCGGGCTCGGCCAGCGGATGGTCGGCGCGCATGACGCAGACGTAGCGGCTCGCGTAGAGCGCCTCGCGGCGGAAGGCGGTGCTGTCGTCCTCGATCAGCAGCTGCTCGGTCAGGTCGGGGAAGAAGCCGATCGCGAGGTCGGCCCAGCCCTGCTCCAGCAGCTCGCGCGGGTCGCGGGTGGTCAGCGGCACCACGCGCAGCCCGACATGGATGCCCTCCTCGAGGAAGCGCCGGCTCAGTTGCGGCACGACCAGCGCGGCGGTCGCGTCCGCCATCGCCAGCGTGAAGCTGACGGTGTTGCCGGCGGCGCGCGGATCGAAGACCTGCGGCTCCAGCGCCTGCTGCAACGCGGACAGGGCGCGCCGGACGACCGGCCAGAGCGACTGGGCGTGCGGCGTGGGTTCGACGCCGGTGGAGCTGGGGATGAAGAGTTCCTCGTGCGTGGCCTCGCGCAGGCGCCTCAGGGCGTTGCTGACGGCGGGCTGGGTGATGGCCAGCCGGTGCGCCGCGCGGGTGACGTGGCGTTCCTCCATCACCACGTCGAAGACGCGCAGCAGGTTCAGGTCCAGCGTCCGGAAGTTGACGGGGCGGGGGGTGCTCATGGGCCGGATGCTAATTCCGTCACGGGTCATTTCCGGCGGTGATGACGCGATTCCCAAGTGCAATTGGCGTGCCGTACGTGAAAACCGCAATATGACGTCCATGGCGCCACGGCCACCCGCCAAGCGCCTCCGAACATCACCTCAGAAGGGAACCGCCATGACCACCACCACGCTGAATGTCCAAGTGATGGCTGCCGACGCAGCCCGGGCTCGCACCGCGAGCGCCGCCGGCGAGCGTCTGGTGAGCCTGGTCCTGCGCGCCGGCCACGCCGTCGTCGAATTCGTCCACGCCTCCATCGAGCTGCGCCCCCGCGAAGCCGTCCTGCAAGCCGCCGCCGAGCAGTCGGCCGAGCGCCCGGACCTGGCCTTCTCGCTGCGCCGCGTCGCCCGCAACGGCTGGATGATGTACTGAGCTTCTTCAGGACGCCTGACCAGCGTCCCTCCTGCAAGGAAAAGCCGGGCCGCGAGGTCCGGCTTTTTTCTTTGTCGCGTGGAAGCCCCACATCGGATGTCACGCGACAGCCTGACGTGCAGAGTTGAGGGAGTGCGCGAGTCGTGATCCGTCAAATTCCGCCACGCCGCTGAGCCCGCCCGCGGCGTTTTGACCGGGGTCAAGCCCGTCGCCGAGCAGCATCGATGCCTTGTTGTTGAAAGCGAGGCAAGCAATGCAATACATGCCCGAATTGCTCGACCGACCGCCGTCATCGGTCGCCGAACCGGATTCCACCTTTCTGGCGTCACGCCCGAAGCCGCCCGCCTGGTCTGATCGGTCCCGGCAGATGTTCGACTTCATGGAGATCCCCGTGGCGTTTCGGGACACGGTGCCGTATCGGCGCGAGTTCCTGGACGCCTACGCGCCGAACGTCAGCTCTCTGCTGCCGCCCAGTCTGGCTGAAACACTGCATCGGACCGCGCGATGGGAGAACGGCCCTCATCACTTCGACGGCGCGGTGACGCTCATGACCGAATTCCTGACGGAGTTCTGCTGGTCGTCGTCAAAGCTGGAAGGCTGCCGATTCACGCTGGCGGAGACCGCCTCGCTGCTGAAGCTGGAAGAGCAGCTGCAAACCGCAGCTGCAGCGAGGAGCGAAGAAGCGCGCATCGTGGTGAATCACAGGAGGGCCTTGGAACTGATGGTCTTCGATACCCATCCGGACCGTGTGAGCGTGCAGTTGCTCCAGGATCTTCAAGGTCGACTGATGGAAGGGTTGCTCCCACCGGAGCAATGCGGCCGCGTGCGTGAAATCCATGTTCGCGTGACCGGAACAGCCTACAAGCCGGGACAGAACCCGGCCCTGCTGGAGGAAATGCTCGCGCAGATCGCCATCAAGGCGGCGGCGATCCGCAATCCGGTCGAAGCCGCCTTCTTCCTCTGGATCCATGTCGCCTACCTGCAGGCCTTCGCGGACGGCAACAAGCGCACCGGTCGACTGTCGGCCAACATGCCCCTTCTGGCCGGCCACTGCGCACCGCTCAGCTTCGGCGGTGTCGAGGACAGCGACTACGTGGTCGCGATGCTCGGCGTGTACGAGCGCAACGACGTGTCCGTGGCCGTCGATCTCTTCGAATGGCTGTATCGAAGGTCGATGCAGAAATACCCGTGGATGTTGAGTTGACAATCGACGGATGTCCCACCTCTCCCTCCTGGCCGCCGCCCAATTCGCCGGCGCGCACGCGCTGGCAATCTACGGCGCGCTGCTGGTCCTGGTGACCGGCACGACCTGGCTGGTCGCGCGCGCGCTGCTGCCGGACCGCGGCGGACAGGCCGCCGCGCCGGAACCGCTCTCCCCGGTCGCGCTGCTGTTGCGCTTCGCGGCCGGCTTCGCCTTCATCGTCGGCGGCGCGATGCTGTTCGCCGAAATCGCCGAGGCGCTCCACACCGAGCAGACGCTGGGCCAGCTCGACGAGGCCTTCATCGTCGCGATGATCGACCACGTGCCCGACCTCGCGCTACGGGCCTTCTACCTGATCACGGTCGTCGGCAACCGGGAAACGCTGATCACGCTCGGCATCGCGGTGACGGTGGGGCTGCTGGTCCTGCGCCGCCGCGGTCTGGCGCTCGGCTGGGCGCTGGCGATGCTGGGCAACGGCGCGCTGAATCCGACGCTGAAGCAGGTCTTCGAACGCGCCCGCCCGGTGCACCCGACCCACTGGCTGACCGAGGAGGGATTCAGCTTCCCCAGCGGCCACAGCTCCGGCACGGTGATCGCGATGGGGATGCTCGCCTACCTCGCCGTCCGCCTGCTGCCACGGCGCTGGCATGTGCCGGCGTGGATGGCGGCGGCGGGGCTGGCCTTCTCGGTCGGTGCGAGCCGCATCTTCCTGCGCGTGCATTTCCCCAGCGACGTGCTGGCCGGGTTCGCCTCCGGCGCCGCGTGGCTCACCGTCTCGATCGTGAGCATCGAGCTGGCGCGCTGGGCGCGCCGCAGACGCGTCGGACGTCAGGCGAGCGCCGTCGAGCTCACGCGCTGAAAAAGGCCGGCGGTGTCGTCGACGTCCCAGCGTTCGACGACGGCCGAGCGCGCCGGGCCGATCCGGATCACGTTGACGGAATTCGGGATCCCGCCGCGCACCCGGACGCTCAGGGCCGTGCCCGCCTGCACCGCCCAGACCGGGCGCGGCAGGTCGGACCGACGCTCATGCAGCGGCAGCACGTACGGCAAGTGGATGTGGCCGCCGACCACCGCGTCGACGCCGGCCTCGGCCCAGCGGTGCACCGCCTTGGCATGACCGCGCAGCAGGTTGGTGACATCGGTCGTGTCCGTGACCGCCACCGGCTGATGCACCGCCACGAGCCGCACCTGATCGGGCCTGGCGCGCGCGAGCCGCTGCGCGGTGCGCTCGATCTGCGCGTTGGACACCTCGCCGTTGGTGTGCCGGTAGCGGCGCGTCGTGTTGAGCGCGACGACGAGCAGATCGTCGGTCTCGAACTCGCTGTCCTGGGCGGGTCCGAAGGCCTGTTCATAGCGCCGATACGGATGCAGCAGGCGCGTGGCCAACGCGTACAGCGGGATGTCGTGGTTCCCGGGGATGACGAGCGTCGCGGGCACGCCGAGTTTCTCGACGAAGGCTTTCGCGCGCGAGAACTCGATCGGCTGCGCACGCTGGGTGATGTCGCCGGTGATCAGCAACAGGTCGGGCTTCAGCTCGCCGCAGAGCCGCTCCAGCGCGCCCACCGCCATCGGCCGCTCGGTCCCGAAATGCGGATCGGACATCTGAAGCACGACCGTCATCCACCGGACTCCGTGCTCGCGTCGGCCGCAGCGGTGGCGGCCGCGCCGACAGCGGGCGAGCCGCTCATGCCGGCGGCGGCCTGGGCCCGCCGACGCTCTTCCGGCAGTCCTTCCGGACGGATCAGCATCAGCGGCTGCGGCGCGACCTCGAAGCGCACCGGCAGGCGCATCCACAGCACTTCGCCGTCGGTCGCGACCTTCACCCGTCGCGCGCCCAGGCGCCGGCTGCGCACCGTCAGGCGGGTGAAGGGGAAGTTGATGATCTGGTCCGCCTCGGCGAGCTTGCCCATCGCGCCGCGCGCGAGCAGCTTCAGCAGGCCCCAGCGCCCGACCGGCTTGAGCATCACGCCGGCCAGCTCGCCGCGATCGATGGCCTGCGCCTCCGGCAGGCCGACCTGCTCCATCTGGAGCGCGTTGTTGCCGACGAACAGCGTCGGCGTGCGGACCTGCCTCGGCTGGCCATGCAGCTCGATCGTGAGCCCGAGGCTGCGATGGCCCCGGAAGATCGTCGCCAGCACCGCGCCCACGGCGATCAGCCGGCTGCGGCCGAACTGCTGCTTCCAGACCTCGCGGTCCTCGAGCGACTGCGAATAGAGGCCGATGCTCGCGTTGACGTTGAAGACCCGGTCGTTTAGCAGGCCCACCTGGACGGGCGAAGGCCGCTCTTCGAGCAGCACGCGCAACGCACCGTCGAGCTCGGACGGGATCCCGTGCGTCCGGGCGAAGTAGTTGAAGGTGCCGCGCGGCAGCACGCCGAAAGTGCAGCCGCTGCCGAGCACTTCCTGGACGACGCCGTTGATCGTGCCGTCGCCGCCGGCCGCGACGACGACGCCGTCGACCTCGCGAGCGCGTCGCACGGCGTCGCGCGCCGTCTCGGCGAGCTTGCCTGGCGCCTCGATGGGCAGCAGGTGCACCTCGCGGCCGGCCGCACGGCAGGCGGCCTCGACGGCGGGGCCGACCTCGTCCCGATCGCCACGGCCGGAGGCGCGGTTGAAGACGACGAACAGGGGCGGAAGTCGGGACGCGGTGGGGGGGGACATGGACAAGGAGGCGCGTGGCGAGGCCGAAAGCGGGAACGATAACCGTCCTGGCAAGCCGGGCGCCCGATCAGCCTGGGCCACCCCGTCCATGGACCCAGGGTTCTAGCGACCGCCGCGGAGGGCCACGTCTTCCAGACCGATCACCAGACGCCGACCGAGCAGTTGGACCGCCTCGGCGAGACGCGGCAGCTTGGAAGCATGATGCGGATCGAGCAAGCGCCTCACTTCCTTTTCGTCGACGCCAAGTCGGCGCGCCAGTTGAACCTTCGACACGCTAGCGGACTGCATGGCGGCATGGAGCGCGGCCTTGGCGACCGTTTCCGGCGGCGGCGACACGAGATGTTCGCGTCGGCGCGCTCGTGTGGCTGCCGGAAAAGCGATGCCTTCCGACATGTAAAGCGCGAAGACCTCATCGGGAGAAGTCAGTCCTGACCGGCCATCAACGCCGTCACCAACGCGATCACCCCCGGCTGCTCCAGCGCCTGCGCCGAATGGCAGAGCATCAGCGTGCGGCGCGCCCACGGCTCGTCGAGGCGGGCGATGTGGACGCCCTCCGTCCGCTCGCGTTCGGCCGCGCTGCGCGACATCACCGCCACGCCCGCGCCGGCGTCGACGAGCCGGACGATCGCCTCGAAGCCCGACACGCGCACCCGGTGATGCGGCACGCGGCCGCTGCGCGCGGCCTGCGCCAGCAGGTAACGGCTCAGGCCGGCGTCGGCGCCGAGGCCGACGAAGGGACGATCCAGCAGTTCGATGAAACGAACGCTCTTCGGCGCCCGCCCGCGCTTGACCGCGGGCAGCAGCGCCACCAGCTCGTCCTCCACCCAGGGCCGCGCCGTCAGCCCCGTCGTGTCGACATGGTTGGTGACGATCACGACATCGGCAAGGCCTTCGCGCAAGGCTTGCAGCGCGGCGTCGCTGGGCATCTCCTGCAGCTCGACGTCGATGTCGGGATGCTCCGCGAGGAAGCGGCCGAGCCGCGGCGGCAGCGCCTCGACCAGCGCCGCCGTGTTGCCGAGCAGACGCACCGTCCCGCGCAGCCCCCGGCCGAAGGCCGACATCTCGATGTGCAGCGAATCCAGCTCGGACAGCACCCGCCGCGCCTGGCGCGACAGCGCCCGGCCCGCATCGGTCGCCACGACACCCGCCTTGGAACGATCCAGCAGACGCACGCCGACCCGGTGCTCGAGCGCCTTCAAGCGCGCGCTCGCGGCGGCGAGCGACAGGCTCATCACCGCCGCGCCGGCGGTGATCGATCCCTGCGCGGCGACCGCCTCGAACAGTTGCAGGTCGAAGGGATCGACGCGGTAGTCGATCGGGCGGGCGGTGGAGCGCGTTGCAGTCATCGAGGCTTTCCAGGTCCTGTCGGCGTTCGGGGTCATCCTCTTGCGAACGCGAAGGATATCCGCCGTACATCGAGATCGACATCGCGCGCTCGCCACTCGAAGATGCGCCGCATGGCTTCCACCTCCTTCGCGGCGCTCGCCCCCTGGCTCGGCATCGGGCTCGTCTTCGTGCTGGCCGGCGGCGTCAAGGGCGTCACCGGCATGGGCCTGCCCACCGTCGCCATGAGCCTGCTCGGCCTGTGGATGGCTCCCGCGCAGGCCGCGGCGCTGCTGGTGATGCCGTCCCTCGTCACCAACATCGCCCAGTGCCAGGGACCGGCCTGGCGCCGCATCGTCGCGACGCTGTGGCCGGTGTGGCTCGGCATGATCGTCGCCACGGTGTGGGGGCCGGATCTCAGCTCGATCGCCCCGATCGACGCGCGGCTCGCGCTGGGCGTCATCCTCGTCGTCTACGGCTGCTGGGGCCTGTGGAAGCCCGTCGTGCCGCAGCTCTCGCCGCATGCGCGGTGGATCGGCCTGGCCGCCGGATTGGCGACGGGTTTCGTCACCGCCTCGACCGCCGTCTTCGCGCTGCCGCTGGTGCCCTACCTCCAGGCCCTGCGTCTGGACAAGGACACCATGATCCAGGCGCTCGGACTGTCCTTCACCGTCGCGACGCTGTCGTTGGCCGCACGGCTGCACTCGTTCGAGAGCGGTTCGGTGCTGTCCGTGTCCTCGCTGGTGGCGCTGGCCGCCGCTTTCGCCGGGCTGGGCGTCGGCGCCGCCGTGCGGGCGAGGATCAGCCCCACGACCTTCCAGCGCGCGCTCTTCGTCGTCTTCATCGTGCTCGGCCTCGCGAACCTGTGGCGCGGGCTGTGAGCACGACCCTGCCGGCGCTCAGCCCAGCCGGAACGCCGACGCCAGCTCGTTCATCCGTTCCGCCTGATCGTTGAGCGAGGCGGCCGACGCGGCGGCCTCCTCGACCAGCGCCGCGTTCTGCTGGACCATGCGTTCGACGTCGGTGAAGGTGCCGCGGAGGTGCTGGAGGCTGACGGCCTCCTCCGCCACCTCGTGGACGATGCGCTCGATCTCGGCGCTGACGGCGCCAATGCCGCGCTCGATGCCGGCGATGGCCGCGCCCGCGGCCTGCACCTCGGCCTGTCCGCGCTCGACGCGCGCGACCGATTCGCCGATCAGCACCTTGACCTCGCCCGCCGCGCCGGCGCTGCGCTTGGCCAGGTTGCGCACCTCGGCCGCGACCACCGCGAAACCGCGGCCCTGCTCGCCCGCCCGCGCCGCCTCGACGGCTGCGTTCAGCGCCAGGATGTTGGTCTGGAACGCGATCATGTCGATCACCGACACGATCTCCGACATGCGCCTGGAACTCGCGCCGATCGACGTCATCGTCTCGACGAAGCCCTGCACCATGCGACCGCCGGCGGCCGCGCTGGCGCTGGCTTCATCGGCGAGGCCGCGGGTGCGGACCGAGGCCTGCGCCGTGCCGTCCAGCGTCTCCGACAGGCGCTGCACGTTGCTCGAGGCCTCCTGCACGCGCGCGGCGGCGTGCTCGCTGCGCACGCTCAGGTCCTGGTTGCCGGAGGCGATCTCGTCGGCGGCGCCGTGGATCTCGCCCGACGCGACCTGCATCTGCGTCACCAGGCCGCGCAGCCGGTCGCGCATCGACCGGATCGCATCGAGCATCCGGCCGAGGTCGTCGTTCGTGTGCCACGAGGACTCGGCGGTCAAATCACCTTGCGCGATGCGCTCGGTCAGCGTCTCCGCCTCGTGGATCGGACGCCAGACGCCGACCAGCGTGCGCCACAGCACCAGACCCATCGCGACCAGCCCGCCGATCACGACGACGGTCGTCAGCAGGAAGCGGTGCGCGACGGCGGACTCGCTGTCGTCGAGCCGTTGCGCGAGCGTGTCCATCACGCGCGCGGAGAGTTCCGACTGCAGCACCGCGCCCTTCTTCAGCGTGGCGACGAGTTGGTCGAGCGGGTAGTTCACATCCTTCGCCGACGCGTCGAGCGCCTCCAGCACGACCTGGCGCTGCTGGGCGACGCGCTGCAGCGTCTCGGCGTAGTCGGCCGCGTGGGCCTCGTCCGCGACGGCGGCCTGGCGCAGGGCGGCGTTGAGCTGGCGCAGGTCCGCGCGGTAACGCCCCGCCGCGTTGCCCACCGCGGCGACGTCGTCGACCGCGGCTGCGGCGCCGATCGCGCCGAGCTCGGCCAGCGTGTCGGTCAACTGCGGCGCGACCTGCAGGCCGGCGACGACGTTGAAGTAGGTCGCGCCGTCCTGTTGCATCAGCAGCCCGGAGCGGGCGTTCAGTTGCGCGACGGCATCGAAGATCGCATCGAAGAGCGCGCGGTACTGAGGCGCCTGGACCTGGAGCATCTGGCTCACGCCCTTGGCGTGGAGCGCCTTGAACTGATCGCGGATCTTCGTGGCCTCCTCGGTCAGCGCGTCGCCGTGCCGCACGTCGTCGAGCTCGGCGAGCACGGCCTGGAAGTCCTTGTCGATCTTCGCGGCAGCGGCGTCGCGGGCGGCAGCCTGCTCGGGATGGCTGGAGGCGGTGGCCGAGGCCATGCGGTGGTCGGCGAGATCGGCGATCACGCGCTGCCAGGCCTGGTTGGCGGGCAGCGCGGCGCGTTGCGCCTTGACGGTGCGCAGTGCTTCCAGGAGGTTGAAGCCCAGCTGCGCGGTGGGCAGCAGGCAGACGGCGCCGCACAGGAGCGCGACGACGGCGAGACGGTGTTTGAGAGACATCGGGCGGGACCTTGGGAGGCCGGTGCTGGGGAGGCGCCGCGAGTCTTGCAATGCTTCGTTACAGCTACGGGACAACCCGGAGATCCGCTTGTGAGGTGGCCGGGAAGCGGGGGTTTTTAACGGTCGGGCCGTGGGGTCGGGCGCAGGCCGCCCGGAGCGCTTCGCCGTGGATCAGGCGTAGCGATCGCGCCGGTCCGGGAGTACGTGCGCCAACGCGCCTTCGTCACAGGCGCCGATGCGCTGAAAGTTCTCTCTCGCCTCGCGCAGCGTCATGTGATTGGGCCCGCCCCTTGGGTCCAACGGGGAGTCGCCTTCGTCTTCCCAGAAACAGATCTGGCAGATCTCGTAGTGCCCCCGCTGGCCCAGGGAGCGATACCCGCAGCACGGGCAGGCGACCCTCGGTTCGACGAGCCCGTCGACCACCGCGTCGACACCGAGATCGGCGAGACGTCGGCTGAGATAGTCGTTGCGCACACCGATGTAACGATGCCGAAGGGCGATCAGCAGCAGGGGATCGAAAAGAGCGAGCTCTGCGTCGACAGGGGTGTCGGTGTCGCCCAATGCCTGCTTCAGCTCGATAGGAAGCTCTGCGTACTCCTCGTCATCCTCATCGATGGACCACCAGTTGAGCAGGTGAGACTCGCGGGCTGGCGCGGTCAGCTCGGCAAGCTCATGGCGAGCGAGTAGGGCGACAGCTTCGGTTCTGGTCATTCGTGCAAGTAGACCAGGACATCCAGAGAGAAGAAATTTCCTGTCGCCATGAGATCGGAGGATTTCAGTCAACCCTTTGGTACACGACACCGGACAGGCCGCACTTTTCAAGAAGGCGCTTCACATCATCCGAAACGATCAAGGCAATCCCCCATCCGGCGACGCGAAAGATCTGGCGACCTTCTACGCGTGAGCCGTCGATCTTCAGTCCGATCACCATCCGATACTGGCCGACCTTATCCGGTCGACCATCGCTCGCGGTCCAACGCATGACCTGAGATCGCGAGTCGTCAAGGCACGCCACACGTTCACACACGTTCAAGATCTCGAAGCTCTGGTCTTCGCCGACAACGACTGGGATGCGCTGGATCGCTGGACCCACCAGTTCCTCCAGCTTCTCGTTGACGACCGCGGGCGAAATCAACATATCAAAAGCCGCGAAATTGAATCCGACACGTGTCCCTTCGACCCCCACAGGAACGTGCAAGCGCGGCTGAGATGGGACAGGCACTCCGTCCGTAAAGATCCGCGCGTCAATTTCGCTGCCCGAAGGATCGATGGGAGCTCCCAGAAACCAGCGATCCTCGATCGAAGGATCGGCAAGCAAGCGATAGAAGTTTTTGCTGGTCACGAGTTCGTCGACCTGAATCAGTTGAGCAGTTCGATGCCGATGAGACGGCCTGACGCATCGAGGTCGAGATAGACGTCCGGGCCCTGATAAGGCATCAGATCCGAGAGCCTCACCGTTCTGAGAACGCGACGCTCAGTCGCGTCGCTGGGGTCGGCAGACGCGGGAAGCCGAAGGTAGGCGACCTCCGGGTCGCCATCGCTGACCCGGAGCTCGAAGAACACGTTTTCCTTTTTCATCGTCCAGCCCCTTGTCGTTCGACCGCACGCCGCCCTCGAAGGTGACGCTGGGCATGACCTGCCCGGTTTCTCCGAGACGTTGATTTCCAGAGAAGATGGCTCCATCCCA
>CBIHMU010000090.1:0-22313 GCA_966211105.1 uncultured Burkholderiales bacterium | reverse complement strand
GGGGCAAATGTCGGGGCGAGCGTTGCCACACCCCCGAAGGCGTCATGGGCGGGATTGTGGGGAGCACCCTCGCTTTAATGAAGAAGAATTAATATCTCAGCGAATCCATTAGAGGCACTTATGAAAGACCTGGACGCCGCCGGCCTCGACTGCCTCGCCGCGCTCGCCGACGAACGGAGCTTCGACCGCGCGGCCGAAGCGCTGGCCATCACGCAGAGCGCGGTGTCACAGCGGCTGCGCAGCCTGGAGGCGCAGGTCGGGCAGCTGCTGGTCGTCCGCTCCCGCCCGCTGCGGCTCACCGAACCGGGCAAGCGCCTGCTGCGTTACGCCCGCCAACTGGCGGCGCTGCGCTCGGACGTGGTGCGGGAGCTGGGCGTGCAGTCGTCCCAGGCCGAACGGCTTCCCATCGCGGTCAATGCGGACAGCCTGGCCACCTGGGTGTTGCCGGCGCTCGACCCGCTGGTGCAACGCGGGATGCGGGAGGGCTTCGGCCTGGAGCTGGTCGTCGACGACCAGGACTTCACCCACGACTGGCTGCGCCAGGGCGAGGTGCTGGGCTGCGTCACGACCGTGCCGCAGGCCCTGCGCGGCTGCATCGCCCAGCCGCTGGGCGTGATGCGCTACATCGCCGTGGCCAGCCCGGATTTCGCGGCCCGGATGCTGCCCAACGGCCTGGGCGCGGCCAACTTCGCGCAGGTGCCGTTCCTGGTGTTCAACCGCAAGGACGACGCCCAGCAGCAATGGGTCCGGCAGGCGATGGGACTGCGCTCTGCGCGGCTGAACGCCCGTTACGTGCCGTCCAGCGAGGGCTACGTGAACGCGGTGCGGATGGGCTGGGGGGTGGGCGTGGCGCCCGAACTGCAGGTCCGGCCGCTGCTCGCGAGCGGGGATTTGGTGGCGCTGCGGCCGGAGGTGCAGGTGGAGGTCGCCCTGTACTGGCACCAGTGGAAACTCGGCGGCGACAACGCCGCCGGCGCCGCAGGCATCGCGACGGTCGGAAAGGCGACCGCGCCGGAAGGCGGGGCGCCTCCGGCGTTGCTGGATCAGATCGGGGAAGCGCTGGCCCGGGGGGCCAGGGACGCCTTGATCAGCGCTTGAGGACGGCGACCTGGACCTTGGCCTGCGTTTGCAGGTGGGCCGGCGTCACGACGGGCGCGGCCGAAGCCGGCGCGGCGCCCTGCTCCGCCAGGCGCATGCGGAAACCGCCGCGCTCATGCTTGTCCTGCACGGAGTTGGCCAGCCAGGCGGAGGTCAGCACGACGCTGCTGACGATCGCCCAGGTCATCGATTTGTGAATCAGTGGAGACATGAGAAAGCAATGGCTTCCACGAATTAGGGAAGTCCCGGAGCATAGTCACCCCTGATTGAGGGGGGCATCACACCTAAGTGGGGCGCGTGGTTATTTCGCCTCACCTGTGGCGGTGGCGCGCCAATCTGTGTGTATTTGTGAGCGCGATTCCTGCGCACCCGCAATCTGGGGATTTGCCTGAAGACAAAGACGCGCAAACTGTGCTTCAACGCGCGGCGCAGCACCGGCACCGCGCGGCAGTCACACCCCGTGCTTCCCGACGAGGTCCATCATGCGAATCACCTCCGCCCTGCGCCTTTTCCGTCGCCAATCGCCTGCCGGCCATGAGCCGGAGCCGGCCGACATGGGCACTGCATTCGGCATGGAAGCCAGTTTCGGGGATGACAGCGAGTACGACGACTTCCGGCGCAGCGACTACGGCCTGGAGTCCGAGGCGGCACCGCCGGCGACGATCGAGTCGCCCCTCTCCTGGATGGCCGCCCGACGCGGCTGACACGCAAGGCGCCCCACGCGGGCGCCTTTTGCATTGCCGGGGGCGTCTTCCCGACGGATCGGGGGATCAGCGGATCAGGAGCACCGGCACGTCGCTGTTGGCCATGACCTTGGTGGCCACCGAGCCCAGCACCAGCTTGCCCAGCGCCGTGTGGCCGTGCGAGCCCATCATCAGCAGGTCGAAACGCCCCTTCTCCGCCGCGGCCGTGATCGCTTCGGACGCGTGCCCGGTCTTGACCACGTACTGGGCCTTGATGCCGCGCTTGTCCATGAAGCTGCGGATGGGCTTGAGCACCTTCTCGGCCTCGTCCTGGTAGTACTCGGCGAGCACGGCCTTGTCGAGCACCGCGGCCGCGCGCGGCGGCACGCCGGGGACCACGTGCACCACGGTGTAGTCATGCGCACCGCCCAACCACTCGTCATGGGCGGAGAGATACGCCAGCATGCGCTTCGAGTACGTGCTGCCATCGACGGCGACGAGGATCTTCATCGTGATCTCCCTCTGGAACGGCCGACGACCGGCCTCGGACCAGTGTGTCACAGGGCGGCTTCCGGAAAGCCGCACCGATGCCGCAGGATGCTTCGTCCTTGACGTTGGACAATCCCCTGTCCGTCATCCGCCCTCCACCGACCCGCCGTGCGCCTGCAACTGATCTCCGACCTCCATCTCGAGCGCCAGACCGACTTCCAGACCGCGGCCGCGCCGGGCGTCGATCTGCTGGTGCTGGCCGGCGACGTCGGCTCGTACCAGCCTGGCTCCCGGCTGGTGACGGACGACTTCGGCCTGGGCCGCTTCTCCCCGAAGCGCGACGGCGCGCCGTGGCCGCGGGTGCTCTACGTCCCGGGCAACCACGAGTACGACGGCATCGACTTCGCGACGGCCCACGCCCGGCTGCGCCAGACCTGCGCCGATCTCGGCATCGAGTGGCTGGACCGCGAGCAGATCGTCATCGGCGACGTGCGTTTCCTCGGAACGACGCTGTGGGCGGACTTCGACGCGCTGGCCGCGCGCGAAGCGACGCCGACGAAGCAGCTGGCCGCCAGAGAGAAGGCCTTCCGCGCGGCGAACCACTACCTGCGCCGGTTCTCGACGCTGGTCGACGGGCAGCACATGCTGGCGGAACGGCAGCGCGACCTGGCGCTGGACTGCCAGGCCTGGCTGCGTGAGGCGCTCGAACGGCCCTTCGACGGCAAGACCGTGGCGGTGACCCACTACGCGCCCAGCCTGCGCAGCGCCGATCCGCGCTACGGTCTGACACCGGGCACGGCCGGCTTCTGCAATTCGCTCGACGATCTGCTGCCCTATGCGGACTTGTGGCTGCACGGCCACCTGCATTGCGCCCACGACTACGTGGTCGAGTCCGCCTCCGGGCCGCGCGGCGGGACGCCGCACCGCTGCCGCGTCGTCGCGAATCCGCTGGGCTACGCCAACAAGGGCGAGCAGGAGGACTACCGGCCGGACCTCGTCATCGAGGTCTGAGCGCACGCGACGTCGTCGCGCATCCGGGCTCGCAGCATCGCGCGCCCGCTCCCTTCAGCGTTTGGCCGGCGGACCGTCGTAGGTCCACAGGTATTCGCGCGGCATCGGCCCCTTGTTGCGGCCGCCCTGCTGCGTCTGCTCCCACGCGTGCGCCAGGATCCCCACCGAGCGCGAGATGCAGAACAGCCCCCGCGCCAACGGCGCCGGGAAGCCGAGCTCGGCATAGATGACGGCGGTCGCGCCGTCAATGTTCATCGGGATGCGGCGGCCGTCCTTGCGTCGCTGCAGTTCGACCTCCACCGCGCGACCGATCGTCGCGAAGCGCCCCGAGACGACGCCGAGTTGAGCCGCCTCGTCGACCAGTTCCAGCAGCCGTGGCGCGCGCGGGTCCACCGGATGAAAGCGGTGCCCGAAGCCCGACACGAACTTGCCGCGCAGCGCGATGGCTTCGTCCAGGCCCGCGGCGGTCGCCTCGTCGAGCGAGGCACCGGCCTCCATGCGCACGGCGATGGACTGCAGCATCTCCACGCACTGCTCGCCCGCGCCGCCGTGCACGTCGCCGAGCACGTTCATCGCCGACGCCATCGCGTTGTTGAGTCCGACGCCGCAGGTGGCGGCCATGCGCGCGATCGCGATGCTGGGCGCCTGCGGGCCGTGGTCGACGGCCGCCATCAGCGCGACGTCCAACAGCTTGGCCTGCTCCGAACCCGGCAGCTCGCCGCGCGTCATCAGCCAGATCATCTGCGCGAAGCTGACCTGTCCGATCAGGTCCTGGATGGCGTGACCGCGATAGCGGATGACGCCGGGCGACATCTCGATGATCGAGGTGCGCCACCAGTCCGGGACGCGTTGATCGTGGACCGGCCCGGCGCTTGCGGGCGCAGTGGCGTCGTTGGTGTCATCGGCGCTCATACGGCCTGCTCCTCTTTCAGCGCGGCGCGCTCGGCGGCGCCGTAGCCCAGTTCTTCCAGGATCGCCTCGGTGTCCTGACCGAGCCGCGGCGGCGGCGTCGACACCGACGGCGCCTGCCCGTTCAGCTTGAAGCCGGTGCGCAGCACGCGGACGTCGCGCCCGACGCCCGGCACATTCTCGAAATTCGCGACCATGCCGCGATCGGCGATCTGCGGATGCGCGAGCGCCTCCTTCACCGAGTACACCGGCCCCGCCGGCACCCCGGCGTCATTCAGGCGCTGCCACCAGTCCGCGGCGGAGCGATCGCTCATTGCGGCTTCCAGCAGATGCTTGAGCTCGGCCCGGTGCTTCAGCCGCGCATGTCGATCGACGAAGCGCGGATCGGTCTTCCACTCGGGATGGCCGACGGTGTCGCAGACGGCCTCGAACTGCTCCTGCTTGTTGGCTGCGATGTTCAGCAGCCCCTGCCCGGTGCGGAAGGTGCCCGACGGGCTGGCCGTCACGTTGTCGTTGCCCATCGGCTGCGGCTCGCGGCCCGCGACGAGCAGGTTCGACACCGCCCATCCCATCGTCGCCATCGCGGCCTCGAGCATCGACACATCGATGAAGGTCGCCTCCGCGCGTTCCTGGTCCGCCAGCGCCGCGGCGATGGCCATCGCCGCCGTCAGGCCGCCGATGGTGTCCGCCACCGGATGTCCGACGCGGAACGGCGCCGTGTCCGGACCGCCGGTGATGCTCATCATCCCGGACATGCCCTGGATGATCTGGTCGTAGGCGGGCAGATCGCGCAGCGGTCCGTCCTGACCGAAGCCCGAGATCGCGCAGTAGACCAGCCGCGGGTTGACCTGCCGCAGCGCGTCGAAGCCCACGCCCAGGCGCTGCATCACGCCGGGCCGGAAGTTCTCGACGACGACATCCGCCGTGGCCACCAGCTTGCGGAACACCGCCTTGCCGGCGGCGTTCTTGAGATCGATGGTGATCGAGCGCTTGCCCGGGTTCTGAGCCAGGAAGGACACGCCCATGTGCGCCTGATTGAGCGCCGTGTCGGCGCCGAGCTGGCGGGCGAGATCGCCGTTCTCGCGCGCCTCGACCTTGATGACGTCGGCGCCCAGGTGCGCCAGCTGGTGGCAGGCGAAGGGGCCGGCCAGCACATTGGTCAGGTCGAGAACGCGGACGCCGCGCAAGGGAGATTGGCTCATGATGGACTCATCCGAAGCTCCTTCGCCCAGCCGGTCAGTCGACCTTGACGTTGCCGCTGCGAACCACGTCGCCCCAGCGCTTCTGCTCGCGCGCCAGGAACTGCGCGGCCTGCTGCGGCGTGCCGGCCATCGGCACGCTGCCTTCGGACTGCAGCTGGCCGATCGTGGCCGCCTTGGACAGGGCCTTCTGCACCTGCGCGTTCATCCGGGTCACGACCGCCGCCGGCGTGCCGGCGGGCGCGACGATCATCTTCCAGTCCGAGGTGTCGAAGCCCTTGAAGCCGCTCTCGGCCACCGTGGGGACATCGGGCAGCACCGGCAGCCGCGCGGCGGAACTGATCGCCAGCGCGCGCAGCTTGCCGGCCTTGATGAAGGGCACCACCGTTTGCGGCGTCGCGAAGTAATAGTCCACCTGACCGCCGAGCAGGTCCGTCGCCGCCGGACCCGCACCCTTGTAGGGGATGTGCGTCAGCTGGATGGCCGCCTGCTTCGAGAACAGCTCCCCCGTCAGATGACCCACCGTGCCGTTGCCGGCCGAGGCCATCGTCAAGGTGCCAGGTTTTGCCTTGGCGGCAGCGACCAGGTCGGCGACCGTCTTGAAGCTCGACGACGACGAGACCACCAGCACCACCGGCTGCCCCGCGACCAGCGCCACCGGCGTGAAGGCCTTGGCCGCGTCGTAGGGCATCTTGGGATAGAGCGTCGGGTTGATCGCCAGGTTGGCGGTCTGGCCCATGCCCAGCGTGTAGCCGTCCGCCTTGCTCTTGGCGACGGCGTCCAGCCCGATGTTGCCGCCCGCGCCGGCCTTGTTGTCCGGGACGAAGGTCCAGCCGGTGTCCTCGCGCACCTTCTCCAGGATCAGCCGCGACACGATGTCCGTGCCGCCGCCGGGCGGGAACGGGACGATCAGGCGGATGGGCTGGTTCGGGTAAGTCGCATCGGCGGCCAGCGCCGACGTTGCGGCCGGGCCCGCGCTGGCTGCAGCGATGAGGGTGAAGGCTGCGCCTCGGATCAGGCACTGCGGAACCAGGAACTGCGTCATGTCGCGTCTCCGTGTTTGTTCTATCTAGCAGAACGTCGGTTTGTTTGATAGAACTGTAGAACGTCTCTCGGTGTCAGGGGCGAGGGATTACCCGTGGCCGAAACAGACAGTGCAGCTGCCGACAACCCGGAGGCGTCGGCCGGATCCAGCGGCGTTGCCGTGCTCGACCGTGCGTTCGCGCTGCTGGGCGCCTTCGGGCAGGACGACGACGCCCTGTCGTTGGCGGAGTTGTCGCGGCGCACCGGGCTCTACAAGAGCACCGTGCTGCGGCTGCTGGCCGCGCTGGAACACGGCGGCTTCGTGCGGCGGCTGCCCGACGGGCAGTACGCGATCGGACCGGCACCGCTGCGGCTGGCGACGATCTACCAGCGCTCGTTCCACGTCGGACCGATCGTGGAGCCGCTGCTCAAGCAGCTCAGCACGGACACGGGCGAGACCGCGTCCTTCTACGTCCGCCACGGCGAGGCGCGGATCGCGCTCCATCGCTGGGAGCCGGCGCGCTCGGTGCGTGCGGCGGTGGCGGTGGGGCAGCAATACGCGCTGCACCAGGGCGCGTCCGGCAAGGTGCTGTGCGCGTTCTCCAGCGACCATCGCGAGCGCTTCGCCACCATCCGCGAACGGGGCTGGGGCGTCTCCTACGGCGAGCGCGAACCGGACACCGCCTCGGTCGCCGCGCCGGTGTTCGCCATCGACGGGCGCCTGCAGGGCGCGATCGCCCTCTCGGGACCGCGCGTGCGGCTGTCGCCGCCGGAGACCATGCTGGGCGCCTGCCGCGCCGTGCTTGGCGCCGCGCGCGAGGCCAGCCGGCTGCTCGGCGGCGATGTCGCGCTGATGGACGCCGCGCTGCGGACGGTGTCGATCGCCGACTTCGCGATCGGCGGCTGAGCATGAAAAACGCCGGCGCGAGGGCCGGCGTCATGCGTCTTCACAGTCGTCGTCACCATCCTCACCGCGCCTCGGGCGCGGCGTGGCGACCGGCGGCGATCAGGCGGCGCCGTGGCAGTTCTTGAACTTCTTGCCCGAACCGCAGTGGCAGGGATCGTTGCGGCCCAGCTTCGGGGCGTCGCGGCGCACCTGCTCGACGTGATACCGCTGCTGCTCCGTCGCTTCCTGCAGGTCGACGACCGTCAGGATCAGGTCCTCGATGGCCTCGTCGATGTTCTTGAGCGGATGCTCCTGGTTCAGCAGCTCGACGATCTCCACCTCCTCCGGCGTCTCGGCCGGCAGATGGCGGTACAGACGCGCGAGCAGCGCGTTGATGTTGTCGTCGGCCTGCTCGTGCAGATCGGGGAAGGTCACCGCGGCGTACTCGAAACCGCCGACCCACGGCAGCAGCGCCTGGGTG
The DNA here is from genome assembly GCA_966211105.1 of uncultured Burkholderiales bacterium. Taxonomy (GTDB): domain Bacteria; phylum Pseudomonadota; class Gammaproteobacteria; order Burkholderiales; family Burkholderiaceae_C; genus Roseateles. The sequence goes on along the minus strand of CBIHMU010000090.1, from coordinate 14,534 downwards.
ATCGGATCGTCGGGGAGCTGCGGCGCGTCCGGATCGACCGGCTCGTCCGCAGCCACTTCCACAGCCGGCTCGACGGCGGCCGTCGGCTCGGCGTCTTCGGCGCCCGCGTCCTCGCCGGCTTCTTCCGCGTCGAGGTCCAGCACGACCGGGTAGAACCAGCCTTGCTCCAGCATGCTCTGGTTCAGCGAGGCGAAGCGGCGCTCCACCAGCGAGCGGATGCGGGCCAGCCAGGCGGGGTCGACGTCGTCGGGCAGCGCGCGGCCTTCGTAGTCGAAGATCGGCGGCAGCCATTCCTCGATCGGGATCAGGCGGGGCTGCACCAGCACGCCGGCGAGGTAGCCGTCCAGCATCGAGGCGTCCAGCGGCTCGAGCGGTTCGGGGGTGATGGCGAGGAGTTCGTCGAGTTCGTCGAACTCGGCGTCGGAAAGGTCGTGGGCAATGCTCATGGGGCGCGATTGTCGCCGCTCACGTCGGCGGCCGTGTGGCCGGACGGCGGACGCACCGCGTCGATCAGCCGTTCGCGCATCCAGCGCTGGGCGCTGCGGTCCTCGTTGCGCAGGTGCCAGAGGACGTCCACGTGCACCGGCGACAGCGGCATCGGCAGCGGCCGGTAGATCAGCGCGTCCTGGTAGCCGGTGGCGGTGATGAAGGACTGCGGCAGCACCGTCAGCAGATCGGAGTGCGCCACCACCCGGCCGGCGGTGAAGAACTGGTTGACGGTCAGCGCGATGCGGCGGCTGCGCTTGAGCGCCGCCAGCGCCTCGTCGACGAAGCCGTAGGGCCGGCCCGAGAAGCTCACCAGCAGGTGATGCGCCTGGCAGAAGGCGTCCAGCGTCAGCTCCTGGTCGGCGAGCGGGTGACTGCGCCGCATCACGCAGACGTAGTACGAGTCGTAGAGCCGCTGCTGCCGGATCGCCGCCATGTCGCCCTGCCCCTTCAGCGCCGCGACCGCGTTCGGGAAGTAGCCGAGCGCGAAATCGGCCTCGCCCTGTTCCAGCAGCAGGCGGGGGTCGCGCGTGGTCAGCGGCAGCACATGGACGTTGGCCAGGGCGCGCAGGCGCTCCAGCTGCTGCATCAGCGGCGGCAGGATCAGCGCGGCCGTCGCGTCGGCCATCGCGAGCCGGAAGGTGTATTCCTCCGAGGTCGGCTGGTAGTCGCCGGGATCCAGCGCCACCCGCAGGCGGGTCAGCGCCGACCGCACTTCCGGCCAGAGCCCCTCCGCCCGCGAGGTCGGTTTCATCCCGAAAGCCTGGCGCACGAACAGGTCCTCGCCGAGCGCTTCGCGCAGCCGCTTGAGCGCATGGCTGACGGCCGGCTGCGTCATCGACAGCCGCTCCGCGGCGCGGGTCATGGAGCGTTCGGCCATGACGGCGTCGAACACCTTCAGCAGGTTCAGATCGAGGTTCCGGAAGCTCATGGCAGGCACTTTTTCACGGAAAACAGACGGGAATGGCGGCTGCGCAACGGTCGGAAGGAGCCACCCGCACCGGTCATCGGAGCCTCAGCGTGCGCATTCCTTGGCATTCGGCGACCACCCGCGTGATGCGCATCACGGGCTGGACGCGTTCCGCCCAATGATATGCACAGTGTTCATACATTTAATGCCCATCTTTCATTGGCGGCATGCCTAGGGGAAACCCTATAGTTCGGTCCATCGGTTCTACAGAGCCGACCCAAACAAGCCAATCAAAGGAAATCGCCATGAGCGTCGCTACCCAAACCTTCGGTCTTCCCCTGAGCCGCACGGTGCGTCGCGGCGGCACGTTCGCCACGATCGGCGCCCGCGTCTGGGCCCGCACGATCACGAACGTCAAGGCCCGCATCGAGTCCGCCAAGATGGCTCGCGCCGAGCGCGAGATCCTGGCCCTCGCCGCCCAGTACGAAGAGAGCATGCCCTCCTTCGCCGCTGAGCTGCGCGCCGCGAACGCCCGCCGCAACGGCTGAGCACACAGTTGAACGGCTGAGCAGCCGACCCCGCCGGGTGCCGCATGGGCCTGGCCGCGAAGGCTGGAACGATTGTGATGTGAGCGCAGGCTCTCATTGAATACCGCCCCAGACCGCGCATAAGAAAAGCCCGCTTCGAATCGCTTCGAGCGGGCTTTGCCTTTTGTGCTTTCCCCGGACCCGCCTCTTTCGAGGCGGTCGCCGGGTGGAATCCGGGGTCGATCAGGCCTGGGCCAGGCGCTGTTCGATCTTGGCCTTGGTGGCGGGCAGTTCCGCCGGCAGGCCTTGGGCCAGCTGGACGAAGAGCTCGTCGTGGAGCTTCAGCTCCGTCGCCCAGTCCTCGTTCGAGATGTGGGTGACGGTCTTGTACTGTTCCGGCGTGAAGGCCAGGCCTTGCCAGTTCAGGTCTTCGTAACGCGGGCTGGTGCCGAATGCGTGCTGGACCCCCTGACCCTGACCGTCGACACGCTCGAGCATCCACTTCAGCACGCGCATGTTCTCGCCGTAGCCGGGCCACACGAACTTGCCGTCGGCGCCCTTGCGGAACCAGTTGACGCAGAAGATCGCCGGCAGCTTGGCGCCGGACTGGGCCAGCTTGGCGCCCAGCGTCAGCCAATGCTGGAAGTAGTCCGCCATGTTGTAGCCCATGAAGGGCAGCATCGCGAACGGGTCGCGGCGCACGACGCCCTGCTGGCCGGCGGCCGCGGCGGTGGTCTCGGAGCCCATGGTCGCGGCCATGTAGACGCCCTCGGTCCAGTCGCGGGCTTCGGTCACCAGCGGCACGGTCGTCGAGCGGCGGCCGCCGAAGATGAACGCATCGATGGCCACGCCGGCGGGGTTGTCCCACTCGGCATCCAGCGCCGGGTTGTTGGTCGCGGCAACGGTGAAGCGGGCGTTCGGGTGCGCGGCCTTCGCGCCGGATTCCTTGGCGATCGCCGGGGTCCAGTCCTTGCCTTGCCAGTCGATCAGGTGGGCCGGCGGCGTGTCGGTCATGCCTTCCCACCAGACGTCGCCGTCGTCGGTCAGCGCGACGTTGGTGAAGATCACGTCCTTGTCCAGGCTGGCCATGCAGTTCGGGTTGGTCTGCACGTTGGTGCCCGGAGCGACGCCGAAGTAACCCGCTTCAGGGTTGATCGCGTAGAGGCGGCCGTCCTTGCCGGGCTTGATCCAGGCGATGTCGTCGCCGATGGTGGTGACCTTCCAGCCTTCGAAGCCGGTGGGCGGGATCAGCATCGCGAAGTTGGTCTTCCCGCAGGCGCTGGGGAAGGCGGCGGCGACGTGGTGCTTCTTGCCTTCCGGCGAGGTCACGCCCAGCACGAGCATGTGCTCAGCCAGCCAGCCCTGGTCGCGACCCATCGTCGACGCGATGCGCAGCGCGAAGCACTTCTTGCCCAGCAGCGCGTTGCCGCCGTAGCCGGAGCCGTAGGACCAGATCTCGCGGGTCTCGGGGTAATGGACGATGTACTTCGTCTTGTTGCAGGGCCACTTGACGTCGGCCTGGCCGGCTTCGAGCGGCGCGCCCACGGTGTGGACGCAGGGGACGAACTCCCCGTTGTCGCCCAGCGTGTCCAGGACCGCGCGACCCATGCGGGTCATGATGCGCATGTTCACGGCGACGTAGGGGCTGTCGGACAGCTCGACGCCGATGTGGGCGATCGGGGAGCCGATCGGGCCCATCGAGAACGGCACGACGTACAGCGTGCGGCCGCGCATGGCGCCGCGGAACAGCGCCTTGTCGCCTTGCTGCAGCAGGGCGCGCATCTCGGCCGGTTCCATCCAGTTGTTGGTGGGACCGGCGTCGAGCTTGTTCTTCGTGCAGATGAAGGTGCGGTCCTCCACGCGCGCCACGTCGCTCGGATCGCTCCACGCGAGGTAGCTACCCGGGCGCTTGGCCGGGTTCAGCTTCTGGAAGGTGCCGGCGTCGACGAGCTGCTGGCACAGGCGGTCGTACTCGGCCTGGCTGCCGTCGCACCAGTAGACGTCCTTGGCCTCGGTGAGGGCGGCGATCTCGGCCACCCAGGCGACCAGGCGCTGGTGTTTGACGTAGGCCGGTACGTTCAGGCGCAAGCCTTCCATGACGGGTTGGTTCATGACGGTTTCCAATTTGAGGATATGAAAAGCGGAATTGGGTCAGCTCCGTTCCGGTGGCTCCCGCCCCTGTCTGACAGAGGAGGAGACCGCGGAGCTGACCCAATGCCGCGCCTCAGCGTGGTGCTTCGCCGAACACTGGTTCCAATGTAATCACGCCGTAACTCCAACGCGCGCGGGGGTTATGCGTTTCTGGAATGGATTGATGCGCAGTGTGGGAAGAGGCGCCCAGGCGACGCCGGCAAGCGGCGCGCTTGGTCGCCAGACGCCCTTCGGGCTCCGCCCTCCGGACGTCCTGGATCAGGACGAGCGTTGCGCCTCCCGGCACAACTCCCACAACGCCGGCACCCACAGCGTCTGCGGCGCCGGCTTCGGCACCTTGACGAGCCCGGCCTCCCCCGGCCAGTCCTTGCGCGGCGACGCCGCGCAGAGCAGCGTCTTCATCCCCGGCCAGCCGGCGCGCCAGTCCTGCCACGCCTCGACCGACGGCAACGACTCCGGTGACGAGGCCAGCAGCAGTCCCTGCCCTGTCCCTGCCGCTTCCGCGAGCGCCTCAGGCAGCTCCTCCACCCGCTCGACCTCGCGCGCGTCGAAGCCGCATTGCAGCAGCCGCTCCAGCATCACCTCGCGCACCGCCGCGCAGCGATCCCACACGACTGCGACCCAGCCGTCGCCGATGCGCTCCATGCCGGCCTGCGTCTGCAAGGCCGGCCATTGGACTTCCGACTCGGTCGCCTCGATCAGCGGAAGTTCCGCGATGAAGCTGCTGCCCTGCCCCGGTGCGCTGCGCGCGCTCAACTCGCCGCCCATCGCGCGCACCGTCTGACGGGCGATCGCCAAGCCGAGGCCCAGACCCGGCACGTCGCGGCTCGAACGACCCCGCGTGAACGGGTCGAAGATGCGTTCCAGGTCCTCCGGCCTCAGGCCCGGCCCTTCGTCGGTCACCGACAGCACCAGTTGCCCACCCATCAGGCGAGCCGCCAGCACGACCTCACCCGACGGCCCGTACTTCGCCGCGTTCGACAAGAGGTTGAGCAGTACCTGCCGCAGCCGCCGCGCATCCAAGGCCACGACCGCCGGCAACGCGTCGTCCATCACCAGCGACAACCGCGTCTTGCCCGCCAGCATCAGCGCCTGCGACTGCAGCGCCAGCTCATGCAGCAGCCCGTGCAGGTAGACCGGTGCATTCAGCACCTCGACGTCCGCCTCCGCCGTCGGCTGCCGGGCGAAGCGCTGCAACTCGTCGATCGTGTCGAGCAGCATCACCCCGCCGTGCTCCAGCGCCTGACGGGTCGATTCGAATTCCGTTCCCGGCGTCAATCGCCGCGTCAGTTGCACCATCGACGCCAGCGGCGCGCGCAGGTCGTGGCCGATGTGGCCCAGCAGCCGGCCCTTCGCGGCGTCGCTGGCCTGCGCGTGCGCGCTGGCGCGGGCCAGCTCCGCAGTGCGCTCCAGCACCGCCGCCTCCAAGGCCTGCGCCTGCTGGAGTCGCTCGCGCTGCAGCAGGCGCAGCATCGCCACGAGCACGGCCGCCGCGCCCGCGGTGCCCACCATCGACGGGGCCAGCTCGATCCAGTCCGCATAGGGCAGGAAGCCCAGCAGGCTGAAGTAGCGCGGCGCCATGCCCAGCACCACGCCGACCAGCGCGCAAAGCCACACGCCGCCGACCGGATCGCCGCGTCGCATCGCCCGGAAGCTCGCGATCAGGCCGATCGCCGTCAGCGCCAGGTTGGTCGGTGCCGCCATGCGCGTGCCCGTCTGGTAGTCCGCCACGATGCAGGCCCCGACCGCGATCACGCTCATCCCCACCACGACGACCAGCGCGCGGTGCACGGCCGGTTGCGTGCTGCGCAGCCGCAGCACCGTCGCCAGCGCCATCAGCTGGAAGACCGTCGTCAGCGCCCCCGTCGTGCCCAGCGCCCGCTGCGCCCAGTCGGTCGCGTCCGGCCAGAAACGCTGGAAGGCGGTGCCGCGCATCGCCATCTCGTAGAGCATCGCGCTGGACAGGAACGCCGCGATCCAGGCGTAGCCGCGGTCGCGCAGCGAGACCGCCAGACCCGCCGCCAGCGCCGCCAGCGTCAGTCCCACCGCCGACAGCATCCCGTCGCGCCAGACCCGCCACTGCTGCTCCTCGACCAGCGCTTCCGCCACCCAGAGCGTCGGCTCGATCGAGAGCGAGCTGCGGCTGGCGGCGCGCAGCCGCAGCTCCCACACCTCGCCGGGCTCGATGCGCATCGGGAAGGCGCTCTCCCGCAACGCCAACGGCCGCTGGCGGAAGGCCACCTCGGTGCCGGCGCGTTCCCGCGTCCACGGCGTCGCGCTGCCGTCCGGCAACAGCCGGCGGCGATAGAGCGCCACCGACTCGATCCGCGCTGGATCCACGGTCAGCACGTAACGCACCGCCTCGGTCCCGTCCTGGCGCAGCGTCCAGCGCAACCAGTAGGCATCGCGGGTGTAGCCGGGCGACAGCGCCGCCCGATGGGCGGGTCGCCAGCGCGCCGTGCCATCGCGGGGCGGCTGCTCCGCGCGCTCGATCCAGAACTCGCCCCGGTCGACCAGCGCGAGGCGGCCCGGCGCGGTGCCGGGCAGCGGAATCACCGGCTGGGGCTGCACGTCGGCCGACACCTCGGCGGGCGCCTCGGGCACGGAGAGCGCCTGACCGGACACCGCCCACGCGGGCATGGCACCGCCGGCGAGCACGAGCGCCAGCGCAGCCGCCCAGCGGCGCCAGCCCGCCATCAGGACTCCAGGCCTTCGGGTGTCGACGGGTCGCCGGTGCCGCCGTCGCAGTCGCCGTCGCCGTCGTGATCGCGAGCGTCGGCGCCGTCACGATCACGCGCCCGCAGCGCCGTCCGGTAGGCCTGCGGGCTGAGCCCGTTGCGCTCGCGGAACGCGGTCGCGAAGTTGCCGGCGTTCGAGTACCCCACGTGATACGCGACATCGGTGATGCTCATGTCGGTGTCCGCCAGCAGACGCTGCCCGGTCCGAACGCGTTCATCGCTGATGTAGCCGGACACCGTCAGCCCCAGTTCCTCGCGGAACAGCGCCAGCAGCCGCCGGCCGGTCAGCCCGACCTGCCGGCCGATCTGGTTCACCGTGAGCGGCTCGCCCAGGTGCTCGCCGATGTATTGCCGGGCCGCGTTCAGCAGGCGCTGGTCGGGCGTGCCGGGCTCCGCCACGGGCGCGGGCGCCTCCTCGTTCGAGGCCGCCGGGCGACGCGACGCGGCCAGCTGCAGGTGCACCCGCACGCGCGCGAGCACCTCCTGCGGATGGAAGGGCTTGCTGATGAAGTCCACCGCGCCGCTCGACAGGCCCTCGATGCGGCTGTCCACGTCGTTGTGGGCGCTCAGGAACAGCAGCGGCATCTCGCGCGTCGCCGGGTCGGCCTTGAGCAGGCGGCACAAGGCGAAGCCGTCCATGTCGGGCAGCCCGACGTCCAGCAGCACCAGGTCCGGTGCCAGGCCTTGCGCCTTCTGCAGCGCGGCCCGGCCGCTCTCGGCAAAGGCCAGCCGGTAGAGCGGATGCAGCAGCGCGGTCAACCAGCGCAGGTCCTCGGGCTGGTCGTCCACCAGCAGCAGCAACGGGCGATGGATCGCGGGAGCGGGCGCGGCACGGGACATCGGCGGATTGTCCGGGCCGACTCCCCGAAACGCGAACGGAAGGTCAAGTTCGTTGGGCGCCCAGCGACCAAAACGCCCATCTGGGGGGGAGGAAAGGGAGCGGAAAAACTACCGGAATCAGGCACGGCCTGACCCCCGCCCCCGCCCTTGAACGAATCGCCAAACATCGACGGCGAATTGACAGAACTCCGGCGCTTCACCGCACGGGATAACCGCGCCCTTGCTACACAACATCGGAGATTGGGAATGAAGTACTGCACGTGCCGAGGTGCGGCCGGCCTGGGGCTGAGCCTGATGAGCCTGTCCGTCAGCCTGGCCTGGGCGGCGGCACCGGATGCCGGCCAGCTGCTCAACGAGCAGCGCCGCCTGACCCCGCCCGCGCAGCGCGGCGATCTCGACAAGACCCCGACGGTCAACGCCCCGCTGGGCGACGACAAGCAGGCCGGCCTGCGCGCGCGTGTCGACCGCATCCGCTTCACCGGCGCCGACGGCCTGATCCCCGAGCCCGAGCTGCAGGCGCTGGTCGCCGACGCGAAGGGCCGCCAGCTGTCGCACAGCCAGCTGCAGGCGCTGGCCGCCCGCGTCACCGCGGCGCTGCAGCAGCGCGGCTTCGTGCTCGCCCGCGCCTACCTGCCCAGGCAAGACCTGACCCAGGGCGAGCTGGAGATCGCCGTGCTGTCGGGCCGCCTGCAGTCCGGCGCGAACCGCGTGCGGGTGACCGGCGCCGACGACGCCCTGGCGCCGCGCCTGGGCGCGATCGCCGAGGCGGCGCTCGCCGCCGGGCCGGTCCGCTACGAGCAGCTCGAGCGCGCGCTGCTGCTGATCAACGACGTGCCCGGCGTGCAGGCGCGCGCGACGCTGGAACGCGGCGACGAGCCCGGCACCAGCCGTCTCGACGTCCGCGCCGACACCGGCCGCGCCTGGGCGCTGGACGCCTCCGTCGACGACTACAACAACCGCTACACCGGGCAGTGGCGCGTCGGCGCCGCGGCCTCGCTGATCCGCCCGCTCAACCACGAGGACCTGCTGCAGGCCAGCGTGTCGCGCACCGACGGCAGCCGGCAGGCCGCCCTCGTCTATGGTTTCGGCGTCGGCGCCTCGGGCCTGCGCGCCCAGCTGGCGACGACCTGGCTGGACTATCACGTCGGCGAGGAACTCAAGCCGCTGGACCTGCGCGGCACCGCGCGCACCGTCTCGGCCAGCCTGAGCTATCCGCTGCTGCGCGGCCGCGAGCGCAACCTCTGGGTCTCCGCCGAAGGCGAGCAGCGCACCCTGGTCGACGACGCGCTGGGCCAGACGCTGCGCGATCGCCGCCTCAACCGCCTGACGGTCAACGTCTACGGCAACGCCTGGGACAACGTGCTGGGCGGCGCGCAGAACGACTTCGGCCTCAGCGTCACCAGCGGCACCGTCGCCCTGCGCGAAGCCGGCGACCAGGTCGCCGACGCGCTGACCGCCCGCACCTCGGGCAGCTACGACAAGGCGACCTGGCGCGTCTCGCGCCTGCAGACGGCGCAGGCGCTGCCGGGCTGGGGCCTGTTCGTCGGCGCTTACGGCCAGATGAGCGCGCGCAACCTGGACTCGTCCGAGAAGTTCCTGCTGGGCGGACCGTCGGGCGTGCGCGCCTATCCGGTCGGCGAGGCCAGCGGCGACAACGGCTGGGTCGGCACCGCCGAACTGCGCCGCGAGTTGCGCATGGGCAATGGCCTGGCCGCGCAGCTGATCGCCTTCGCGGACTACGGCCGCGTCGAGCAGCACGAGCGTCCCTGGACCGGCGCGCTGGCCGGCCAGCCGAATTCCTACGGACTGGGCGGCGCGGGCCTGGGCGCCAACCTGGCCGGCGAGCGCTGGGCGCTGCGCGCCAGCTGGGCGCATGCGGTGGGCCACAACCCCGGGCGCACCGCCGCGGGCCGCGACGCGGATGGCCGCGACGACCGCCAGCGCTTCTGGCTGCAGGCCTCCTTCCACTATTGATCGTCGCCGCGGCCGCGCCTCAGCCCGCCTCCGAGCCTGTCTCCGGACCCGCTGACCCGGCCGCCCCGACGGCATGAACCGCATAGAGAAAAGAGAACCATCATGGGATCGTTGAACCACAGCTATCGCCTCGTCTGGAACGAGCTTTGCGGCGCCTTCGTCGCCGTGCCTGAATTCGCCCGCGGACGCGGCAAGCGCACCGGCGGCACCGTCCGCCGCGCCATCGCCGCCGCCATCGCGGCCGCCGCCGCCGGCAGCTTCGCGGGACCGGCGGCCGCGCTCGACGCGGGCGCGCTGCCCACCGGCGGCCAGGTCGCCGCCGGTCAGGCCGCGCTGACGCAGCAAGGCTCGCAACTGCGCATCGACCAGAGCTCCAACAAGCTCATCCTCAACTGGAACAGCTTCGACATCGGCAGCGGTGCCTCGGTGCGCTTCAACCAGACCGGCGCCGACGCCGTGGCGCTGAACCGCGTCACCGGCGGCGCGCCTAGCCAGATCTTCGGCGACCTTTCCGCCAACGGTCAGGTCTGGCTGGTCAACAACAGCGGCGTGGTGTTCGGCAAGGGCGCGACGGTCAACGTCGGCGGCCTGGTGGCCAGCACGCTGAACGTCCGCGACGCCGACTTCCTCGGCGGCCGCGCGCGCTTCTCCGGCACCAGCACCGCGCAGGTCCGCAACGACGGCACGATCCGCGCCGACGGCGTGGTCGCGCTGATGGGCGCCTCCGTGGTCAACACCGGCACGATCAGCGCCGGCCAGGTCGCCATGGCGGCAGGCCAGCAGGTCGCGCTCGACTTCAACGGCGACGGGCTGCTGCAGGTCCGCGTCGATCAGGCGGCGCTCGACGCCGAGCTGTCGCAGGAAGGCCTCGTCCAGGGCCGGCATGTCGTGCTGAGCGCCCCCAGCGCCAGCGCGCTGCGCGCCAGCGTCATCAACATGGATGGCGTGGTCGAGGCCAAGGGCCTGTCCGAACAGGGCGGCCGCATCCTCCTCGACGGCGGCGACAACGGCCAGGTGAACGTCACCGGTCGGCTCGACGCCAGTTCGGCCCAAGGTCTGGGCGGCGACGTGCGCGTCACCGGCGGCACGATCGCGCTGCGCGGCGCGACGCTGGACGCCAGCGGCGCGACCGGCGGCGGCCAGATCCACGTGGGCGGCGGCTGGCAAGGCAGCGATGCCAGCCTGACCAACGCGAAGGCCGTGAGCGTCGACGCGGCGTCCACGCTGCGCGCCAACGCGACGGTGAACGGCAACGGCGGCGAGGTCGTGACCTGGTCCGACGGCCGCACCGAATTCGCCGGCCGCGTCGAATCGCGCGGCGGCGATCAAGGCGGCAACGGCGGCCGGATCGAGGTCTCCGGGAAGCAGGAGCTGGCCTACAGCGGCCGCGCCGACGCGCGCGCCGCCAAGGGCACGACCGGCGACCTGCTGCTCGACCCGAGCTCGCTGACCATCAACGGCGGCGGCAGCGGCACCGATGTGCTGACCGGCTCCGTCGTCTACGAGAAGGACATCGAGGCGCAGCAGGCCAACGTGCTGCTGCAGGCCACCGGCGACATCCTGGTCAACGACCTGAACCTCAACGGCGGCGACGGCAAGATCACGATGCAGCCGAACGTCAGCCTGCGCATCGAGGCCGGCACCGCCAACGGCGCGCACCTGACGCCGCCGCCCAACCTGACGGACGGCAGCTTCAACGCCTACACCGACCTGATGTTCACCAATGCCAGCAACGTGCTGGAGGTGTCGGGCAGCGGCAGCCTGATGCTGGTGGCCGGCGCGACCAACTCGGGTCGCGTGCTCAACGTGCCGACGCTGATCGCGCATGGCGCCGGCGCCAACCCGTCCGGCGCGCTGCCCACGCACAACGTCTCCAGCCCGGGCAGCGGCACGCCGGGCGCGGGCTCGATCACCGTCTACGGCGCCGACGGCGCGACGGTGGGCGGCTCGCTGACCACCAACGGCGGCTATGTCCGCATCTGGGCGGACTCCGACAACGGCGGGGCGGGCTTCTTCACGCTGTCCGCGCCGGTCGCCACCAACGGCGGCAACCTCTACGTGTCGACCGGCAGCGGCGACGTGACGCTGAACTCCAGCATGGTCCTGGGCACCGGCCGGATCTTCTTCCGCGCCGACGGCGCCTACACCAACGGCAACAAGATCCTGGCCGGGCTGCTGAGCGTCAGCGGCGACGTCAACATCGACACGCCTTTCATCTTCAAGGGCGGCGCCAGCATCTACACCGACAGCGCGATCAACTTCGGCAACGTCAACGTCAACATGGACACCGGCACCGGCGTCCTGACGCTGCGCGCCAACCGCATCGACTGGGGCAGCTCGACGCTGCAGAACCTGAGCACCGCGTCCATGCGCCTGGAGCCCTACGACCCGGCGACCAACATGGTGCTGGGCGACGCCAGCGGTTTCGCCTCCGCGACCACGCTGGCCAAGCTGCCGGGCATCAAGAACCTGACGATCGGCCGCGCCGACGGCACCGGCACGATCAGCGTGCCGGGCAACTTCAGCTTCAACGCTGCGGGCAGCTTCGAGATGGTGGACCGCACCATCGACATCACCGCCGGCACGCTGAACAACACCACCGGCAACATCGTGCTGACCGGCGACAACGTCAACCTGTCGCAGACCATCACCGCCAACGGCGGCGCGGGCAAGGTCACGATCCGCCAGATGACGGCCGCCAACGAGCTGCACCTGGGCGGCGGACTGAGCAACGCCTCCATCGGCCAGGTCAACGCGGCCACGCTGGAGGTCGGCCGCAGCGACGGCGGCAACCTCGTCTTCGACAGCGACATCACCACCAACGCCACCACGGTCAGCCTGAAGAGCGGCGGCCAGGTGCTCGGCGTCAACGGCGGCGTGGCCGCGGCCAACGTGGCCGTGACCGCGGGCCAGGGCGCGACGCTGACGGACGACACCTTCAGCTTCACGCGCCTGGCGCTGGACGTGGGCGGCACCACCGTCGTGAACCCGGCGAGCGCCAACGGCTTCACGCTGGGCACGGTCGACGGCGTCGTCGGCCTGACCACGCGCGGCGCCGCCAACGTGACGCTCAACAGCGGCACCGGCACGCTGGCGCTCGACGCGCCGATCAACTTCACTGGCGGCGCGGCGCAACTCACGCTGCAGGCGCCGAGCTGGAGCAGCACGACCAACCAGGTGACGACCAACGGCGCGCTGGCCACGGTCGTCTTCGACCGCACCGGCCCGGCCACCGCCATCACCGTCGGCGGCACGACCACGGCGGATCTGACGAACACGATGCTGGCGCGCTTCAACGGCGTGAACACGCTGCGCGTGAGCGCGTCGGACCTCGACCTGAGCGTCGTCGATCCGGTCCAGCTGTCCCTGGGCAACCGCCTGGAACTGCTGGGCGGCACCTTCACCCAGACCGGCGCGATCACGATGACCAGCGGCGGCGTGCTGGTGCGCGCCGAGGCCGGCGGCATCGACGTCGCGCGCAACATCAACGCCAGCGGCACGGTCTCGCTGGACGATCGCGGCACGGTCGGCATCGGCAACCTGGGTGGCGGCGTCGTCACCGCCGGCAAGCTGGCGCTCCGCAGCGGCGGCGACGCCAGCTTCGGCAGCGCGCAGCAGGTCGGCACCGTCGCGGCGGATGTCCATTCGCTGTCGATGTCCAACACCGGCTCGCTGATCGTCGGCACCGCCGACGGCCTGCAAGGCATCCAGGCCGACGGCGCGGTCGCCCTTCGGGCCCAGGGCGCGAACGCGGACCTGACGCTGCAGCAGCAGATCGCGGCGGGCAACGACGGTGCGATCGCAACGCCGATCGTCCTGCGCGCGGGTCGCAACTTCGTCAACCAGGCGGGCGCCGCGGCGCTGCAGGCGGCGAACGGCGGTGCCTGGCAGGTGTACTCGACGTCCCCGTTGAACGACACGCGCGGGGGTCTGGTGGCCGCGTTCAAGCAGTACGACGCGAGCTACGGCGACACCGTGCTGGGCAGCGGCAACGGCTTCCTGTACACGGTGGCGCCGACGCTGACCGCCGGCCTGTCGGGCAGCGCCACGAAGGTCTATGACGGCAACGTCGACGCGGGCTCTGGCGGCCTGCTGCTCGGCGCGACCGGCGCGATCGACGGCGACGTGGTGACCCTGGCCATCGGTTCCGGCGGCTCGGCCCATTACGACACGAAGAACGTCGGCACCGGCAAGACGGTGACGGTCGACGGCGTCGTCATCGCCGACGGCCACAACGGCGGCACCGCCGTCTACGGCTACCGGCTGGTCTCGGGCAGCGCCAGCGCCGCCATCGGCCAGGTCACGCCCAAGACCGTGACGGTCGCCAACGGCACGGTGCAGGACAAGGTCTACGACGGCAACACCACGGCGCAGTTCTCGGGCGGCGGCATCGCCGGCCTCGTGGCGGGCGACGACACGGCGTTGAGCGGTGCGGTCAACTTCCTGGACAAGAACGCCGGCAGCGGCAAGGCCGTCAATCTGTCCGGCCTGGTCCTGGCGGGCAACGATGCCGGGAATTACGTGCTGGACACCAGTGCCGGCGCCACGGCGTCGATCACGCCCAAGACGGTGGGCGTGGGCGCGATCCAGGTCAGCGGCAAGGTCTATGACGGCACCCGCGACGCGCAGGTCAACACCGGCGGCCTCACGGGCACGGTGGCGGGTGACCAGCTCGACGTTGCCGCCAGCGGCCAGTTCGACAACAAGAATGCCGGCAACGGCAAGGCGGTCGACGTGCAGTTCGCGCTGACCGGCGCGGACGCCGGCAACTACGTGCTGTCGTCCGGCTCGGCGCAAGGCTCGGCCTCGATCACGGCGCGTACGGTGGACGTCGGTGCGATCCAGGTCGGCAACAAGGTCTACGACGGCACGCGCACCGCGCAGGTCACGACCGGTGGCGCCGTCGGC
>CBIHMU010000089.1:0-22323 GCA_966211105.1 uncultured Burkholderiales bacterium | reverse complement strand
GGGTCCAGTCGTTGCCCAGGCCGCCGGCGAACTTCGACAGCAGCGCGTTTTCCTTCAGCGCCTCATAGATGCCGTCCAGGTCGTCGGCCACCGTCGTCAGGTAGCAGCTCGACAGCTGCGAGCGGCGCGTGCCGGCATTGAACAGCGTCGGCGTGGAGCTCATGAAGTCGAAGGTCGACAGGACTTCGTAGAACTCGATCGCGCGCGCCTCGCGGTCGATCTCGCCCAGCGCCAGGCCCATCGCGACGCGCATGAAGAAGGCCTGCGGCAGTTCGATGCGGCTGCCGTCGACGTGCAGGAAGTAGCGGTCGAACAGGGTCTGCAGGCCGAGGTAGTCGAACTGCAGGTCGCGTTCGGCCTTCAGCGCGGCGCCCAGCTTGGCCAGGTCGTACTGCTGCAGCCGCTCGTCCAGCAGCTCGGCCTGCACGCCCTTCTTGATGAAGCCCGGGAAGTAGTCGGCGTACTTGGTGGCCATGTCGGCCTGCGTCGCTTCCTCGCCCAGGATCTCGCGGCGGATCGTGTGCATCAGCAGACGGGCGGTGGCGCGCGTGTAGCCGGGATCCTTCTCGATCAGCGTGCGGGCGGCCAGGATGGCGGCCTTGTAGACCTCGTCGATCGGCACGCCGTCGTACAGGTTGCGCTTGGTCTCGGCCAGGATCGGATCCGGCTTGACGTCGGCGCCCAGGTTCTCGCAGCTCGACGCGATCAGCGCGGCCAGCTTGTTCAGGTCGAGCGGAACGCGCACGCCGTTCTCGGTCACCGAGATGCCGGACTCCAGCACCGCGGCCTGCTGCTGCTCGCCCTGGCGGGCGCGCTCCTGCGTGCGGCGCTCGCGGTACAGCACGTAGGCGCGCGCGACTTCATGGTGGCCGCCGCGCATCAGCGCCAGTTCGACGTGGTCCTGCACGTCCTCGATGTGGAAGGTGCCGCCGGCCGGGCGCGAACGCAGCAGGCCGCGGGTCACGGAGTCGGTCAGCGCGTCGACGGTCTCGCGCACGCTGGCGGAGGCGGCGCCGCTGGTGCCGTGCACCGCGAGGAAGGCCTTCATCATCGCCACCGCCACCTTGCTCGGCTCGAAATGCACCACCGCGCCGTTGCGGCGGATGATCTGATGCTGCGGGAAGCTGGCCGAAGCGGCGGCGGACTCGCGGGGAGCCTGCGCCAGGCCCGTTTCAGCGGTCGGTGTGGCGGCGACTGTCTGCATGGGTTCCTCGTTCTGGTCTGAAAACAAAAAATGCTGCGCCCGGCCCGGCTTTTCCGAAGGGCCAAACGATCAGGGGGTCAGGTGGTGTTCGCGATGCTGCTGATGCGCCGGGACTTGATGATTCCGCGTCGCCGGCTGGGGGGCCGGCACCGCGGACAAGACTTCTGATGGAGCATTCATCGCCGTGTTTGCGAAGTCAGCAGGATAGCATGCAAAACACTATATCTAGTGGTCTGCGCACCTTCAAGGAACTAGCGGTAGCGTCCTCCCCGCTTGACTCCCATCCCCTGCTGGGCTAGCCGGAAGACCTGACCCCGCACAGCCCCGATGGATTCGCGCATCCTGTCTGGAGCGCCAGCATTGACGCGGCCTGGCGGCCCGAATGCGCCGCGAACGCCCATGGCTGCTGCGCTTGCGACGATGGCAATCCGATGACGACTTCGCGGGGTGTCCCCGGGGGGTAGGACAAGTCCCGATCAGGACCTTCCCGTAGCCGCTACCGGCGGTGGGGTCATGGTCGCCCTGCGCGCAAAAAGAGAGCCGGTCAGGACTCGTCGCCGCCGATCGAGATCGCCAGCCGGGCCATGCGATATCGCATCTGCCGGAGCGACAGACCCAGGCTCGCGCCGGCCGCGGTGCGGTTGTTGCGATGCCGCTCGAGCGCGCGCAGCAGGATCTGCTTCTCGACCTCGTCCAGGTAGGCGGCGAGATCGGACGGCAGCGGCGCGCCGCCCGTCCCCTCGGCAGGCAGGGCCGCGGACAGCGTCGGGTCGATGCCGCCGAAGCCCGCATCACCCGGCGCGTCGTCGGGGCCCAGCACGCTGTCGGGCAGGCCGAGGTCGGCCAGGTCGATGCCGTCGCCGCTGGACAGCGCCAGCGCCCGGTGCAGCAGGTTCTCGAGCTCGCGCACGTTGCCGGGGAAGCTGTAGCGCGACAGCGTCGCCAGGGCGGCCGGCGTCAGCGCGGGCACCGGCTCCACGCCGGCGTCGGCGGCGATGCGCAGCAGGATCCGGGCACTGATCGGCGCCAGGTCCTCCATGCGCTCGCGCAGCGGCGGCACGCGGATCTGGATCACGTTCAGCCGGTAATACAAGTCCTGCCGGAAACGCCCCCCCGCGACCTCCGCGGTCAGGTCCTTGTGCGTGGCGCTGAGCAGGCGCACGTTGACGGGGATCTCCGCCACCGCGCCGACCGGTCGCACCGAGCGCTCCTGCAGCGCGCGCAGCAGCTTGGACTGCATCGCGATCGGCAGGTCGCCGATCTCGTCGAGGAACAGGGTGCCGCCCTGCGCGGCCTGGAAGAAGCCCTCGCGATCCTCGCTCGCGCCGGTGAACGCGCCCTTGCGATAACCGAAGAACTCGGCCTCCAGCAATTGCTCGGGGATCGCGCCGCAGTTCACCGCGATGAACGGGTGCGGACGCCGCGCGCTGACGTCGTGGATCGCGCGCGCGACCAGTTCCTTGCCGGTGCCGGACTCGCCGTTGATCAGCACCGGCGCCATGCTGCGCGCGACCTTCTCGATCAGTTCGCGCACCTGGCGCATCGGGGCCGAATCGCCGACCAGCCGCGCCAGCGCCGACGGGGAGCCGGTCAACGGCGGGGCCGGGCGGGGCGCCTTGCGCCGTTCCGGCGTGCCGGGCCTGGGCGCATCCGCCGGGGGCAGCATGTCGAACGCCCCGGGCGCGGTCGGCGCGAACGCGTCGTCCGCCGCGGCCGCGGCGCGCGCCTGGGCGATGGACGAACCGCTCGCCGACGAACCCATCGCCGCCGCCGGCGGGGCCGACGAGAACGGCTTCGGCACCGGACCTTCGGCCTTGGACGCGCGGCCCAGCGCCGACGCGACCACCATGCGGAACTGGCGCAGATCGACCGGCTTGGTCAGGTAGTCGTACGCGCCGGCCTTGAGCGCCTCGACGGCGTTCTCGGCCGAGCCGTAGGCGGTGATCACGAGCGCGCGTTCGCTGCGCCCCTGCTGTTCGAGCCAGCGCAGGATGTCCAGCCCGGAACCGTCGGGCAGCCGCATGTCGGTGATCACCGCGTCGTAGCGGCGCGCGCCCAGCAGTTCCAGCGCGTCCTCGACGGTGCCGGCGCTGTCCAGCGTGAAGCCCTCGCGCAGCAGCGTCATCTCGTAGAGGGTGCGCAGGTCGGGCTCGTCGTCGATGACCAGCAGGCGGGGATCAGCGCTCATGGAGTTCGGTATCGGGGAAATAGGAGTCGGGTCCCGCGGACGGGATCGAGGCCAGCAGGCCGGCCGGCGTCACCGGTCGTGGCAGCAGCACGCGGAATTCGTTGGCTTCGGCGTCCGCCGAGCCGCCGGTGGGGGCGGCATGGCGGTGGTAACTGATGCGACCGCCGTAGCGTTCGCACAGCTCGCGGCAAATGTACAGGCCGAGACCCGATCCCCGACTGCGCGTCGAGAAGAAGGGTTCGAACAGATGACGTTCGACTTCCGGCGGGATGGCTTCCGCGCGACTGAACACGGACAGGCGGACCCATTCGTCCGATTCGCCCAGTTGCACGCGCAGCGAGCCCGGTCCGGGCCGCGCGTGCCGCAGGCCGTTGTCCAGCAGGTTGATCAGCACGCGGCGCAGGTGCTCGGGCTCGAAGCTCACGAGCAAGCCGTCGCGCCAGATCTCGATGCGCATCGGGCTGGCGTCGCCCTCGGGCAGGCGCTGCGTGGCGGCCCAGTCGGCGCAGTACTCGCGCACCAGCGGCGCGACGGCCAGCGTCAGCGACACCGGCGCGATGCCCGGCGCGACCTCCATCACGTCGTCGACCAGGCGCTTGAGCCGCTCGACGTTGGACGTCACCATCCGCGTCAGCGGCTCCAGCCGCGGATCGTCCGCGAGGTCCTCGGCCATCAGCGCGTTCGCCTGCGCGATCGCGGTGAGCGGATTGCGGATCTCGTGCGCGATGCCGGCGGAGACGCGCCCCATCGCCGCCAGCTTCTCCTGGCGGTTGCGCGCCTCGAGCATCCGGTTGTCCTCGAGGAACAGCACGCACAGGTCGTCGCCGTCCACCGGCCGCTGCGTGAAACGCATCCGCACGCGCAGCGAGCGCTGCTTGCCGCGTCCGAAGTCCAGCAGCAGGTCCCGGCCGGGCTCGGGCCACTGCTCGCCGCCGAACGCCTTCTCGATCGCGCGCAGCAACGGTTTCCAGGCCGGCGTCGTGTCGAGCCGGAAGGCGCCCGAGCGCAATGAGGCGCCCTCGGCCAGCAGCGCGCGCGCCGCCGGATTGGCGGTGCGCACCAGCCCGCGGCGGTCCGCGACGAGGACGCCCTCCTCCATCTCCTCGATGACCAGGCGGTTCAGGTCGGCCTGCTGGCGGGCGTATTCGAGGCTGCCGCGCGCGGCGCGCTCCTCGCGCGCCAGGCGCGAGGCGATCTCGTTAGACAGCAGCGTGACCACGAACAGGCCGCAGCCGAGCAACCCGGCTTGGCTGATGCGCAAGGCGCCGTCGCGCTCGCTCAGCACGGCCCAGCCGGACAGGGTCAGCAGCACCAGGCTCGGCAGCGCCGCACAGCCCAGCGCCCGCAGGCGCGGCAGCAAGGCGCCGGCCATCAGCGCGGGCATGAAGAACAAGGCACCGTAAGGCCCGCCCGGGTCCTGCAGCTGCAAGGCCGTGAACAGGATCAGGTCGGCCCCGATGCTGACCATGAACTGGCGCGCGCTCAGGCCGGCGCGGTCCTTGGACGGGACCTCGCCGCCGCCGAACCAGCGCGGCAGCAACCACGCGAGCACCGTCTGCACGCCGTACACGAGCGCCAGGAGGGCGACCCAGCCGGTCGGCCGGGCGCCCATCAGGCCGGCCAGCGACTGCGTGGCCAGCAGGGCCAGGCCGAGCGCGGCCCGCGCGCCCATGAAGGCGCGGTACAGCCGCTGGATGGTGCTGGCGCTGATGGCGCCGCGGGCCTCGTTGGTGGCCATGCGAACTCCGGCGCTCAAGTCCCGGCGCCGCCGCCGCGGGCGCGATCCGCCTCGGCCGCGTCCAGGCGCGCCTCGTGGGCGGCGCGGTGCGCGACGCTGCAGAACGGGCCGCCGCGGCCGGGCACGGCCTCGCCGGCCGGGAGGTGCGTGCCGCACTCGACGCAGCTCACCATGGATTCGAGCTCACGCGCGGGCGGTGGCGGGGTCGACGATGCCGACGGCGAGGGCGACGGCGCCCCGCCGCGATCCTCGCGTGGAGCCGGTCGTCCGCGCTTGAAGCCGAGCATGAAGGCGACCACCGCCAGCAGGACGATCCAGAAGAGCAGCTTGATCACGATGAGGCAGTCGAAAGGATCGAGGTGGAGAGGCGCACGGGCATTCTGCGATCAGACGGGCGGGCGCTGCAGGACGACTTCCAGCACGAAGCGCGATCCGGCATAGGACAGCAGCAGCAGCGCGGCGCCGAAGTACAGCCAGCGCGTGGCGCGCTTGCCGCGCCAGCCGAACACGCGGCGGCCGGTGAGCAGCCCGGTCAGCACGATCCAGCCGAGCACGGCGAACAAGGTCTTGTGATCCCAGCGCCATTGCGGGGTGAAGGCGACCCCCAGCAGCAGCGCGATCGACAGCACGACGACGCCCGCGCCGACGAACTGGAAGGTCAGGCGTTCGAGCCGCAGCAGCGGCGTGCCGAAGGCGGGCGCGCCCTGTCCCTTCTGCGAACGCATCTGGCGCTCGGCGCGGTTGAGCATCACCGCGTGCATCACCGCGACGCCGCACAGGCCGTAGGACGCAAGACCCATCGCCCAGTGCAGCGGCGCCAGCGGCGAGCCCGCCTGCGGGCGGTACTCGCCAGGAAAGGCCCAGGCCACCCCCATCACGGCCAGGCCCAGCACGCTGAGCAGCCGCTGCGCCGACGGCAGCGGCAGGAAGCGGCTCTCGACCAGGTAGACGCCGATCATGAGCCAGATGGTCATCGACAGCGACGGCGCGAATCCGAAGCGCGCCGCATGCCCGCCGTTGACCGGCGCGGCACCGATGCCGCCGATGTCCACGACCAGCGCAGCCAGGTGCAGCAGCCAGGCCAGGACCAGCACCGCGCGCCAGGTGCGGGGCCGCCGATGGGCGAAGACGGCGGCGGCGGCATAGGCCAGCGCCCCGGCGGCGCTGAGGGCGGCGAGGAGCAGACCGCTGGGCTCGGCGGAGGCGGACGATAAAATCATCTGCAAAGTGTAATGAGGCGCGCCCGCTTGCGCGGCGCCGAAACGATGGCATCCACCCTGACCGATCGACTGAGCCGGCTCGTCAAGACCATGCGGGGCCAAGCCCGCATCACCGAGTCCAATGTGCAGGACATGCTGCGCGAGGTCCGCATGGCGCTGCTGGAGGCCGACGTCGCGCTGCCCGTGGTGCGCGACTTCGTCGCCCGCGTGAAGGAGAAGGCGCTGGGCCAGGAGGTGGCCGCCTCGCTGAACCCGGGCCAGGTGCTGGTCTCGGTCGTCCACAAGGAACTGGCCGCGACGATGGGCGACGGTGTCGCGGACATCAACCTCGCCGCGCAGCCGCCCGCCATCATTCTGATGGCCGGCCTGCAGGGCGCCGGCAAGACGACGACGACCGCCAAGCTGGCCAAGCACCTGACGGAGAAGCGCAAGAAGAAGGTGCTGACAGTCTCCGCGGACGTGTACCGCCCGGCCGCGATCGAGCAGCTCAAGACGGTGACGAAGCAGGCAGGGGCCGAATGGTTCCCGTCGGCGCCGGACCAGAAGCCGCACGACATCGCGCTGGCGGCGCTCGATCATGCGAAGCGCCACTTCTTCGACGTGCTGCTGGTCGACACGGCCGGCCGACTGGCGATCGACGAGGCGCTGATGGCCGAGATCCGCGACCTGCACGCCACGCTCAAGCCGGTGGAGACGCTGTTCGTCGTCGACGCGATGCAGGGTCAGGATGCGATCAACACGGCCAAGGCCTTCAAGGAAGCGCTGCCGCTGACCGGCATCGTGCTGACCAAGCTGGACGGCGACTCGCGCGGTGGCGCGGCGCTGTCGGTCAAGCAGATCACCGGCGCGCCGATCAAGTTCGCGGGTGTGTCGGAGAAGATCGACGGGCTGGAGGTCTTCGACGCCGAGCGCCACGCGGGCCGCGTGCTCGGCATGGGCGACATCGTCGCGCTGGTCGAGGAAGTCCAGAAGGGCGTGGACGTCGAGGCGGCGCAGAAGCTGGCCGAGAAGCTCAAGTCCGGCGACGGCTTCGACCTGAACGACTTCCTCGCGCAGATCTCGCAGATGAAGAAGATGGGCGGACTGTCCGGACTGATGGACAAGCTGCCCACGCAGATGACTGCCAAGGCCGGTCAGCCCGACATGGACAAGGCCGAGCGCGACATGAAGCGCATGGAGGGCATCCTCAACGCCATGACCGCCAAGGAACGCCGCCAGCCGGCGCTGCTGATGGACGGCAAGTCCAAGGCCAGCCGCAAGCGCCGCATCGCCGCGGGCGCGGGCGTCCACATCCAGGAAGTCAACCGCCTGCTCAACCAGTTCGACCAGATGCAGGGGATGATGAAGAAGATGAAGGGCGGCGGCCTGATGAAGATGATGAAGAAGATGGGCGGGCTCAAGAACCTCATGGGCGGCGGGGGCGGCGGGTTCCCGATGTAACCCGACCCACCAATGGAAATCGGCTCCCGAGGGAGCCGATTTTCATTCCAGCAGCGCTTGTGCGAACTCTCGCGCGTCGAAGGTCTGCAAGTCTTCGAGCTTCTCGCCGACGCCGATGAAGTAGACGGGGATCGGACGCTCGCGTGCGATCGCCGCGAGCACGCCGCCCTTGGCCGTGCCGTCGAGCTTGGTGACGATCAGGCCGGTGAGGCCCAGCGCATCGTCGAAGGACTTCACCTGCATCAGCGCGTTCTGGCCGGTGTTGCCGTCGACGACCAGCAGCACCTCGTGCGGTGCGGTTTCCTGCGCCTTGCCGATCACGCGCTTGATCTTCTTGAGCTCCTCCATCAGATGGAGCTGCGTCGGCAGCCGGCCGGCGGTGTCGGCGATGACGACGTCGCAGCCACGCGCCTTGCCCGCGACCACCGCATCGAAGGTCACCGCCGACGGATCGCCGCCCTCCTGGCTGACGATCTGCACGCGGTTGCGGTCCGCCCACACGGCGAGCTGCTCGCGCGCCGCGGCGCGGAAGGTATCCGCCGCGGCCAGCAACACGTTGGCCTCGGCATCGGCCAGATGGCGCGTGAGCTTGCCGATGCTGGTCGTCTTGCCGGCGCCGTTGACGCCGACCACCATCATCACCGTCGGCGAGTGCTCACCGATCACCAGCTGGCGCTGCAGCGGCTGCAGCAGTTCGGTCAGCGCGTCCACCAGCAGTTGCCGCACGGTGGCCGGATCGGTGGCCTTCGCGTCCTTCACGCGACGCTTCAAGTCGTCGAGCAGGAACTCGGTCGCCTTCACGCCGGCGTCGGCCATCAGCAACGCGGCTTCGAGCTCTTCATACAGCGCGTCGTCGATCTGCGTGCCGGTGAAGACCTGGGAGATGCTCGACCCGGTCTTGCGCAGCCCCTGACGGAGCTTGTCCATCCAGCTCTTGCGCGGTGCCGGCTCGGGCGCCGGCGCCGGCGCCGGCGCCGGCGCTGCAACAGGAGTCACCGCGACGGGCGCGGGAGCGGGAGCGGGAGCGGGCGCGGGAGCAAGTTTCGGCACGGCCACAGGTGCCGGGGTAAGTGCCGGTGCACGCGCAGGCG
Organism: uncultured Burkholderiales bacterium; assembly: GCA_966211105.1. GTDB lineage: Bacteria > Pseudomonadota > Gammaproteobacteria > Burkholderiales > Burkholderiaceae_C > Roseateles. The sequence continues at coordinate 13,442 of CBIHMU010000089.1, read as the reverse complement.
CAGGCGCAACTGGCGCGGCCGTTGCGACGGGCGTCGGAGCAGTGGGCGGAGCGGCGACCGGAGCGGCAGCCGGAACTGGCGCCGCCGGCGGGGTCAGGGCTTGCGGGACGACTGGCGTGACAGCCGGGGTCGACGGCGCCTCGGCGGCGGGCGCTGGGGCCGCCGGAGGAAACGCGGTCTCTAGCACCGGCGGCGCCTCGGGAGCGGGAGCCGGCGTGGGTTCGGCAGAGCCGAAGCCCAGTTTTTTCTTGAGGAAGCTGAACATGGAGGGGTCGAGTGGGACTCGCGCGCCGAAATGTCGATGCCGTGATCGGCGGGGCTTGCATTGTCTTCGAAAACTTTGCTATAGTCGTTGTCTTCGCAAGGCGCTTTAGCTCAGCCGGTTAGAGCGACGGAATCATAATCCGCAGGTCCGGGGTTCGAATCCCTGAAGCGCCACCAGATACGAAACCCCGCAGGACGCAAGTTCTGCGGGGTTTTCCGTTTTGGGCACCGTAGATTGACGCGGAACGACCTGCTCCAGCGTCCCTCAACGACCAGCGCCAGAGCGACGAGGGGCCCTCGCATCGCGACAGCCCCTTCCCTTCAGGATCAGCCATTCAATATGGCCGATCAGCTGCCACTCAATTGCAGCTCAAGGTCGCATAGTTCTTCCCCGCCCCCGCCACGGTGAGCAGCTTCTGCTTCACGCAGGCCGGCGTGTGCACCGTGTACGAATACGGGATGCCTACCGGGAAGTTCGCCGTCGTCACCCAATCGCTCGCGTCGCGCGACGGGCTGGACCCGCTGGCCACCCACTTGATGCCATAGGTCGCGAAGTCGGCCGGGCTGCGCACGTTGTTGTTGCGCAGTTCCCAGTAGCCGATCGACGAGCTGTCCCGCGAGGTCACCGGGTTCTGCGCGTTCTCGAAGTAGTTGCCTTCGATCAGCGCGTAGCCGCCCATGCGGATGTTGGCGCCCGAGGTCAGCACGCCCGAGTAGAGGTTGTTGTACAGGTGCGTGTAGCCCGCGCGCTGCAGCGGCAGCCGCGAGCCGACGTTGCTGTACACGTTGTGGTGGAAGGTGATGTAGCGGTCGCTCGCGTCGCTGTCGCTCGATCCGATCAGGCCGACCTTGTGGTGGTCGTGGAGGTAGTTGTACGAGTAGGTGATGTGATGCGCGCCGGCCTTGCTGTCGATGAGGCCGTCGAACTCCAGGTCGCCGGCACCGGCGCATTCGGCGGTCGAGCTGAACAGCGTGTTGTGGTCGATCCAGACATAGCCCGGGAACTTGCCGCTCTGGCCTTCGATGCCGATGGCGTCGATCGATCCGGGCAGCAGCCCGATCGTCATGTTGCGGATGATGATGTTGGTCGCCGCGGCCTTGATCGCGAGACCGAAGTTGGCGGCCGAGCCGTTGACGCCTTCGATCGTGACGTTGCTCTTGTTCTTGACCTCGACGACGGCGCCCGCCGCCTTCTTCCACTGCGTGCAAGGGTCGGGGATGGTGCCGAAATCGAAGGTGCCCGCGTAGCGGATCACCAGGCCGCCGGTACCGCTGTAGGCATCGATCGCGGCTTGCATCTGCGCCGCGGTCGTGACAGTGACCGGCGTTGCCGAGCCGCCACCGGTGACCTGGCCCGCGTAGCCGCCGCTATGGCCAGCCGGAGCCGGCGAAGGTGCCGGGGATGGCGACGGTGCGGGTGAAGGCGCCGGCGAGGGAGACGGGGCCGGAGACGGCGATCCCGCCGGTCCCACCGCGCACTTCTCCGCCTTGCCCGGATTCGGATCCGCGCCGCCGAAGGTGGCCGACGTGCAGGCCACGTCGCCCTTCAAGCTCTTGATGACCCATTTGTCCTTCACGCCGAAGGACACCTGGCGCGCCGTGTCGCCCACCTTGCAGGTGCCGCCTTCGTCCGCGCATTTGGAATAGCCGGACGGCCAGTCCACCGCGTGCGCCGCGCCGAGCGGTGCGACGGCGCCGACGGCGACCGCCATCGCCATCAGCCCTTGCCGCGGGCCAGGCGCGCGCAGCACGCCGGCAGTCGGGGGCTTCGGCGCGATCAAGGCGACGGACTCGTCAATACGGGTGCTCTTCATCGAATGTCTCCCAATGTCGTTGAAGCGATCGGCGCGGGCATGGCTACGCCCTCACCGGTCAGCGGTGAATCAAAAAGATGTTCAGGAACCCAACGCCGTTTCCTCCGCCTCGCACGGCGCGGACCTGCAGGATCCGCGTCGGGGACGGTGGCCGTCGGCACAGGCCACGTGTCGACACGCCAGCGCGCAGGCGCGGCCATGTCGACAACGGGAGGCAGACTAACGAGGTCGTCTGATTTCGGAAAGGCGTTTTACATTTGCCGATCTGGCGTTACGGATTTCCGTTTCTGGTGACCGCAAACGCTTCGGACGCTCCCGCATCCGTCTTCATCTCCACGGGCTGTTGCCACCCGCCGCCGAGCGCCCGCACGAGCGCCACCGTCGCGCGGCGCTGTCGCGTGGCGAGATCCACCGCGCTGCGCCGCGCCTGCAGTCCGGCCGTCTGCGAGGTGACCACCTCCAGATAGGCTGCCGCGCCGGCGCGATAGCGGTTGGTCGCCAGCGCGAGCGAGCGCTCCGCCGCGTCGACGGACTTGTTCTCCGCCTCCAGCGCTTCGCCGTAGCGATCGAGCAGGACCAGTTGATCCTCGACCTGCTGGAACGCCGCGAGCACCGTGCCGCGATAGCGCTGCGCCGATTCGTCCAGCGCCGCGGCCGCGCGCGCTTCCTCGGCCTTGCGTCGGCCGCCGTCGAACAGGTTGTACGCCAGCGTCGGTCCGATCGCCCAGAAGAGATTCGGCGCTTCGAGGAAACGTCCGAAGTCGCTGCTCTGGAATCCGCCTTGCGCGCTCAGCATGACCGAGGGGAAGAAGGCCGTCTTCGCCACGCCCAGCGTCGCGGTCGCCGCCACCACGCGCTGCTGCGCGGCGGCGATGTCCGGACGACGCTCCAGCAAGGTCGACGGCAGCCCCGTCGGCACCACGGGCATGGCCAGTTCCAGCGACGCGGCCGGCTCGATGCGGAAGCTCGAGGCGTTCGCGCCGACCAGCGCGGCGATCGCGTGCTCCAGCACCGCGCGCTGCGCCTGCGACTGCTTGCGCTGCGAGCGCGCCGACTCGAGTTGACCTTCGGCCCGCGCCTGGTCAAGACCTGACGCGATACCGGCCTGGTGCCGGCGGGAAATCAGATCGAATGCGCGCGTATAGGCCTCTTCGGCATCGGCGAGCAAGGCGTTGTCGCGATCGATTCCGCGCAGTTGCAGCAGCGAATCGGCCAGTTGCGCCTGCAGCGCCAACCGCGCGGCGGCGAGGTCCGCCGCCGCTGCGCGCTCCGATGCCAATCCGGCGCGAACCTGCTGCGAGATGCGGCCCCACAGGTCGACTTCGTAGCTCAGGTCCAGGCCCAGCGTCGCGCTGTTGTACCAATCGGGCGAGGTCGGCCCGAGCACCCGCAGCGGGCGGCGCTCCGACTGCCGGTCGCGCTGCCCGTTGAGCGAGCTGTTCAGCGTCGGCGATTGCGCCGATCGCAGGCTGTCGGTCGCGGCCCTGGCCTGCTGGTAGCGGGCCAGCGCCGAAGCGAGGTCCGGACTGTGCTCGACCAGCCGCTGCTGCAGCGCGTCGAGCTCCGGATCACCGTAGCTCTTCCACCAACCGTCCAGGGCGATGGGCGCGGCGGCCGAGGCACCGGCCTCGACCCACGGGCCCCGCGCCTCCTTGAAGCTCGTCGCCATCGGCACGTCGGGCAATGTCGTCTTCGGCGGCTGGGCGCAGCCGGCGACCAAAGCAACGACCAAAGCAGCGACCGACAGTGCGACGCCGTGTGCAACGCCGCGCGCGAGCTGAACCGACAGGCGCGCCGCGCCGCGCGATGTCATGCGCACGGCCGTCTGGGCGGCCCGGCTCGCTGCCATCGGTGCCGTCATGTGCGCCCCTTCGCCGAAGCCGCCGATGCCGGCGCTGCGGCGGGTTGCGCGACGCGCACCACGTCGCCGTCGGCAATCCCGTCCGGCGGATTCGCGATGACACGGTCCGCGGCGGTGAGTCCGCTGCCGAGTTCGATCCGCGTGCCCATGTCGCGCGCGATCGTGACCTTGCGCAGCTTCACGCGATTGCCCGCATCCACGGTCGCGACCTGCACGCCGTCCTTGTTGATGATCACGGCGCCGGGGGGCAGCGAGACGGCGGCCGTCGCCGACGCGCTCGCGACGGTCGAGGCGGCCGAGGCCGCGCCGTCGAAGCGCACTGTCGCGAAACCGCCAGGCAGCAACTCGTCCTTCTCGTTGTCGACGGCGAGCTGCACCAGCATCGCGCCGCTGGCCGTGTTGATCGCCTGCGAGGTCGACTGCACCGTCGCGGCGAAGCGCTGGCCGGGACGCTCGGGCACCGTCAGCACGGCCTTGCCGCCCGTGCGCACCTGCGCGACCTGACGCTGCGGCACGTTGACGTAGACGCGCAGCTTGCGCATGTCCGAGACGACGAACAGCTCGCTGCCGGGCGCGCCGCCGATGTTGATCAGCGCGCCCACGTCGGTGTTGCGCGCGGTGACGACACCGTCGAACGGTGCCGTCAACTGGGCGAAGCGCTTCAGCGCCTCGATGCGATCGACATTGGCCTGCAGCGCCGTGACCTGCGACTGCTTGGCGGTCATGTCGCCGGTGCGCTCGTCCACTTCCTGCCGGGACACCGAGTCCGATTCCAGCAGCCCTTGCCACCGCTTGGCCGTGCTCGCCGCCAGCGCGGCGTTGCTGCGCGCGGTCGCGAGTTCGGCCTTGGCCTGCATCAGCTGCTGGTCGAGGTCGGGCGTCTCGATCTCGGCGAGCTGTTGTCCGGCCTTGACCTTGCCGCCGATGTCGACGTTCCAGCGCTTCAGGTAGCCGCTGACCCGCGCATAGATCGGCGCGCGCGACCAGGCCTCGATGCGCGCGGGCAGTTCCAGGCCGCCTTCGGTCAGGGCTTGCGGCGTGATCAGCGCGACGCTGGGCTGGCCGCGATCGTCGGCCGTGCGCTGCAGTTGCTCGGCGTTGGACTTGCGGGCCCACAGACCTGCCGCCACCACCGCGATCGCGATCACGACCGCCACGGTCGCGGCAAGCTTGAAGCGCGCGGGAGGACGGGAGGACACCGCGGTGTGGTCGTGATCAGTTCGCATGGGAAGCATCTCCGGTCCCGGGCAGCGCGTTCGCGGCGCCGGCGGTCAAGTCGTTCGATTCAGAAAAGTCGGACGCGGGTCCGGTCTTGCGGCGGTGGCGATGCACGATGCTGAACACCACCGGCACGAAGACCAGCGTCGCGAAGGTGGCGAAGACCAGGCCGCCGATCACGGCTCGGCCCAGCGGCGCGTTCTGCTCGCCGCCCTCGCCCAGGCCCAGCGCCATGGGCAGCATGCCGATCACCATCGCCAGCGCCGTCATCAGCACCGGACGGAAGCGGACGAAGCCTGCTTCCATCGCGGCCGCGGTCGCGTCGCCGAGTTCCTCCAGCCGCTCGCGCGCGAAGCTGATCACCAGCACGCTGTTGGCCGTCGCCACGCCCATGCACATGATCGCCCCCGTCAGCGCGGGCACCGACAAGGTCGTCCCGGTCGCGAAGAGCATCCACACGATGCCGGCCAGTGCCGCCGGCAGCGCCGACACGATCACCGCCGGATCCAGCCACGACTGGAAGTTCACGACGATCAGCAGGTAGATCAGCACCACCGCGCCGAGCAGCCCGAACAGCAGGCCCGAGAACGCGCGGTCCATCGTGCGCACCTGGCCGAGCAGTTGCACGTTCGAGCCCTTGGGCACGTCGGCCTGCGTGTCGGCGAGCACCTGGCGGATGTCGCGCGCCACGGCGCCGAGGTCGCGGTCCTGCGTCGTCGCGTGGATCTGGACCATCGTCGCGACGTCGTACTGGCTGATCAGCGCCGGGCTGTTGACGCGCTGGAAACTCGCCAGCCCGCCCAGCGTCGAGGTGCCCGCCTGGGCGCCATTGCCGATCGGCAGGTTGCTCAGCGCGGCCAGCGAATCGAGCTGGTGCTGCGGCGTCTGCATCACGATCGAGTAGCTGACCCCGTTCTGCGGATTCAGCCAGAAGGTCGGCGCGACCTGGCTGCTGCCGGCGAGGTTCACCACCAGGCTGTTGGCCACGTCGCGCGTGCTCAAGCCCAGCAGCTGCGCCTGCGTGCGGTCGACGTCGACGTTGAAGGTCGGCGCCTTGTTGGACTGCTGGATGCGCGCGTCGGCCACGCCGGGGATCGCCTTGATGCGCTTGAGCAGCTGCTGCGCGTAGGCGAAGTTGGACTCGACGTCGCGACCCCGCACCTGCACGTCGATCGGCGCCGGCGCGCCGAAGTTCAGGATCTGGCTGACGATGTCGGCCGGCGGGAACGAGAAGGTCGTGTCCGGGAACTCGCGCGGCAGGACCTGCCGCAGCTGGCGCACGTAATCGGCCGTGGGCGCATGACCTTCCTTCAGCGCGATCTGGAAATCGCCATCGGAGCTGCCCAGCACGCCGGTGTTGTTGTAGGTCAGGTTGATCGACGACGGCGGCAGGCCGATGTTGTCGACCATCGTCTCGATCTTGTCGGACGGGATCACGCGGCGGATGGCCTGCTCGATCTTCGCGAAGCGCACCGCGGTCTCCTCGACGCGCGTGCCCACCGGCACCCGCGCATGCATCAGGATCTGGCCGGAGTCGACCTGCGGGAAGAAGTTGCTCCCGATGAAGGGCACCAGCGCAAAGGACACCAGCACCACCGCGGCGAAGCCGATCAGGAAGGGCGTCTTGCTGCCCAGCGCGGTCTCGAGCATCCGGCGGTAGCCCTCGCGCACGCGTTCGAAGCGGGCTTCGAAGTTCCGCTGGAAGCGCACCAGCGGATTGCGCGACGGCGGCTGCGCCAGATGCCCATGGCCGTCGGTCAGCGGCGCATGCGGCTGCAGCAGGTACTTGGCCATCGTCGGCACCAGCGTGCGCGACAGGATGAACGAACACACCATCGCGAAGATCACCGCCTCGGCCATCGGCACGAACAGGAAACGCGACACGCCTTCCAGGAAGAACATCGGGATGAACACGATGCAGATGCACAGCAGCGAGACGAAGGCCGGCGTCACGATCTGCTGCGCGCCGTCCATGATCGATTCCTCGACGCCCTTGCCGTGCTCCAGGTGCCAGTTGATGTTCTCGATGGTCACCGTCGCGTCGTCGACCAGGATGCCCACCGCGAGCGCGAGTCCGCCGAGCGTCATCAGGTTCAGCGTCTCGCCGATGGCCGCCAGGCCGATGATCGATCCGAGGATGGACAGCGGGATCGACACCGCGATGATCACCGTCGAGCGCCAGCTGCCCAGGAACAGCAGGATCATCAAGCTGGTCAGCGCCGCGGCGATGGCGCCCTCGATCGCGACGCCCTTGATGGCGGCGCGCACGAAGACCGACTGGTCGTTGATCGGCTTGACGTCGAGCTCGTCGGGCAGCGACGGCCGCAGCTCGGCGAGCTTGGCGCGCACGCCGTCGACGATCGCGAGCGTCGACGCCGCGCCGTTCTTCAGCACCGACATCAGCACCGACCGGCCACCGTCCACGTGGACGATGTTGGTCTGCGGCGCGTTGCCGTCGTGCACGTCGGCGACGTCGCGCAGGTAGATCGTCGAGCCGTTGACCACCTTCACCGGGAGCCGGCCCAGTTCCTCGATCGCGGAGGGGGCGCTGTTGAGCTGCAGCGTGTACTCCAGCTCGCCGATCTTCTGCGTGCCGATCGGCGTGAGCACGTTCTGCGTCGCCAGCGCGGCGGCCACGTCCTGCGCCGAGAGCCCGCGCGCCTGGAGTGCGCCGGGGTTGACGTCGATCTGCACCTGACGTTGCTTGCCGCCGTAAGGCAGCGGGATCGCCGCGCCGGGCACGGTCACCAGCGGCGTGCGGATGGTGTTGAAGCCGAGGTCGAAAAGCTGCTGCTCGGACAGCCCCTTGCCCGACAACGCCAGCTGCAGGATGGGCACCGTGGCGGCGTTGTAGTTCAGGATCAGTGGCGGCGTGGTGCCGGCCGGCATCTGCCGCACGGCGACCTGCGCGACCGCGGTGACCTGCGCGTTGGCCACGGCGATGTTCACGCCCGGCTGGAAGAAGATCTTCACCACCGACACACCGGGATAGGTGTTGGCCTCGATGTGCTCGATGTCGTTGACGGTGGTCGTCAGCGTGCGCTGGAACAGCGTCGAGATGCGGCCGGCCATCTGGTCCGGCGGCAGACCGGTGAACTGCCAGGCCACCGCGATGACCGGCACCTTGATCTCCGGGAAGATGTCGGTCGGCGTGCGCAGGGCCGCCAGCGGGCCGATGATCAGCAGCAGCAGCGCCAGCACGAAGAAGGTGTAAGGGCGTCTCAGCGCGACGCGCACGGCGGCCATCAGCATGGACAGATTCCCACGATCGTTGTCATCGTTGCTCTCTGGTGGACGACCGTTTTCCGGTCTTGTCGAGCGCGGATTTTGTGTGTCCGCACGCGCCCATGTATTGCTGATCGGTAATGACCGTACGCGTACGGAGTTCGCCCCCCGCGTTTGGGCGAGCTGCATCGACGTGGTGCGAAGCAGCGCGCTGGAGCGAGGAAAGTTCCGTGTGCGTACCTAACGTACGCCGAGTCCTGCCGCAGCTCGCACGTCTTACAAATTTCCGGGAAAGTCCTGCCGTTTTTGCCGACAGATTGACCGTTCACCTGCCCGGTTGCTCCTTAACATGCGGCCCCAGCGGACAACGCCTGGCCCCCGCCGGAGCAATCAAGACTGTCCGCCGGAAGGACGTCGGGCAGCATGAAGTCGATCGGTTCGTCGGGTCTGTTGAAACGGGTGACGCGGGCGTGGGTGGCAATGGCAGCGGTTGCCGTGGCGGCGATGAATGTGCCCGGCGCTCATGCCGAACCCGCCGTGCAACGAGCACCGGCACAAGCTTCCGCTCACATGGCTCCGCTCGCTGTCGACTTCCGCGGGGAGGCCGCTTCGACCGAGGCCCGCGCCATGGCACGCGTCGCCTTCGAGGACTTCGATGCCAAGGGTCGCCCTTTCGCCGTCGTCGACAAGAAGGACGCGAAGCTCTTCGTCTTCAATGCGGACGGCCAACTGGTCGGCGCCGCGCCGGCGCTGCTGGGCCTGGCCCGCGGGGACTCGGTCGCCCCCGGCGTGGGTCAGATGGTGAGTACCGGCATCCCGCCGGCACTGCGCACCACGCCGTCCGGTCGCTATGACAGCCAACCCGGTCCCAACCTGAAGGGCGAGACCGTCATCTGGGTCGATTACGACGCCGCGTTCGCCATCCATCGGCTCCGTCCTAGCCCCGCTTACGAGCGTCGGGCCGAGCGGCTCGCCTCCGCGTCGCCGGACGACAACCGGATCTCGCTCGGCTGCGTGGTCGTGGCGGGCGAGTTCTTCGACCGCGTCGTCGCGCCGGTGCTTGGCCATGGTGCCAGCGTCGTCTACGTGCTGCCCGAACCCGCCCCCGCGGCCATGGCACAGAACACGTCCGCCAGCCGCCTCTGAGTCGCCTCTGAGTCGCCTCTAAGCCGCTTTTAAGCCGCTTCTCAACCGCTCCGGGCCGCGCGCGCGAGACGACCGGCGGCCCTCGGCAAGCGGGAGCCCGCTCCAAGCGGCGTCGGAACCGCGCCCGCTACACTGGCGCCCTTGCGCATTTCCGCAGCCACTGGATCGATACCATGTCCCGCTGTGCCTCGCCCGCCCTGCCCCGCCGTCGTTCGATGATGGCGGCGGCCGCCAGCACCGCCCTGTTCTCCCTGGTCGCCGCATTCGGCGGCATCGCCGCGCTCGCGACGCCCGCGCCCGCGCAGGCCCAGATCGCCCCCGGCCACCGCTACTTCCCGCAGCGCGCGCTGCGCGGCGAGATCGTCTTCGGCGTGGCGCCCGACGTGCTGCTCAACGGCAAGCCGGCGCGCCTGGCGCCGGGCGCGCGGATCCGCAACGCGGTCGACCTGGTCGCCACGCCCGGCTCGCTCTATGAGCAGAAGGCCACCGTGCTCTACACCCGCGACATCAGCGGCCTGCTCATGGACGTCTGGCTGCTGAGCGAGGTCGAGCTGGCCAACAAGTCCTGGCCGACCACGCCGGAACAGGCCTCGACGCTGGTGTTCGACCAGGCCAGCCAGGTCTGGCGCAAGCCTTGATGCCGTGAGGGCTTGAAATCATGAGCAAGAAAGTCTTCATCAAGACCTTCGGCTGCCAGATGAACGAGTACGACTCGGACAAGATGGCCGACGTCCTGCGCGCCGCCGAAGGCTACGAGCCCACCACCGACGTCGAGCAGGCCGACCTGGTACTGTTCAACACCTGCTCGGTCCGCGAGAAGGCGCAGGAGAAGGTGTTCTCCGACCTCGGCCGCATCAAGCACCTGAAGGCCAAGGGCGTCATGATCGGCGTCGGCGGCTGCGTCGCCAGCCAGGAAGGCGCGGCCATCATCGACCGCGCGCCCTACGTCGACGTCGTCTTCGGCCCGCAGACGCTGCACCGGCTGCCGCAGATGCTGGCCCAGCGCCAGCAGCAGTCGCGACCGCAGGTCGACATCTCCTTCCCCGAGATCGAGAAGTTCGACCACCTGCCGCCGGCCAGGGTCGAAGGCGCGTCGGCCTTCGTGTCCATCATGGAAGGCTGCTCGAAGTACTGCTCCTACTGCGTCGTGCCCTACACCCGCGGCGAGGAGGTCAGCAGACCCTTCGAGGACGTGCTCGAGGAAGTCGCCGGACTCGCCGACCAGGGCGTCAAGGAGGTGACGCTGCTCGGCCAGAACGTCAACGCCTATCGCGGCAGGATGGACGGCACGGACGAGATCGCCGACTTCGCCCTGCTGCTCGAGTACGTCGCCGAGATCCCCGGCATCGAGCGCATCCGCTACACCACCAGCCATCCCAACGAGTTCAGCCAACGCCTGATCGATGCCTACGGCAGGATCCCCAAGCTGGTGAACCACGTGCACCTGCCGGTGCAGCACGGCTCGGACCGCATCCTGATGGCCATGAAGCGCGGCTACACGGGGCTGCAGTTCAAGAGCATCGTGCGCAAGCTGCGCGCGGTGCGGCCGGACATCCGCATCGCGTCGGACTTCATCGTCGGTTTCCCCGGCGAGACCGACGAGGACCATGCCAAGACCATGCAGCTGGTGCGCGACATCGGCTTCGATGCGTCGTTCAGCTTCATCTTCAGCCCGCGTCCCGGCACGCCGGCCGCCAACCTGGCCGACGACACGCCGCACGAGGTGAAGGTCCGCCGCCTGCAGGAGCTGCAGGCCGAGATCGAGGCGACCGCCATCCGCTACAACCACGGCATGGTCGGCAAGACCGTGCCGGTGCTGGTCTCGGGTCACGCCCGCAAGGACGCCACGGAGTTGATGGGGCGCACCGAGTGCAACCGCATCGTCAACTTCAAGGGCCACGAGCGGCTGATGCACCAGATCATCCCGATGCACATCACCGAGGCTTTCGCGCACTCGCTGCGCGGCGAGGTGCCGCTGACCGAGGATCTGCCGGGCTGACGGACCGGGAAGGCCGGCCCGGCCCGGCTGCCTCACTCGAAAGCGGTAGCGCGTGGCGCCGGCCGACCCTCAGGCCGGTTCAGCGTTTGTAACTGACGCCCCACTGCGTCGTGACAATGCCGAGCAGCATCAGGCCGTAACCGGCCATGGTGCCGTCAGCGCCAGTGAGCATCAGCGCGGCGCACAGGCCGAGCGTGCCGCCGACGCCGCCCCACATCGCAAGCGTGCGCCAGCGCATGCCGGAGACGGTGTCCCGCCAGATCAACTTGAGGGCGGCGGCCATCAGCGCCGCGACGCCCCAGGCGGGCAGGAACAGGTTGCCGAAATGCCAGACGGCGTCGAGTGGGTCCACGGGTCGTTTCGCTCCGGGCGAGGTGTACATGTAACGGGACGGCGGTCGAAATGCGCCGTTCCTTGACGCATCCCGGGGCGATGGGCGCGCCGCCAACGCCCGTGCGAGACACGGGTCGGGCAGGAATTTTATAATCGCCGCATGTCCGTCTTCGCCCTGGGTCTGAACCACACGTCCGCGCCGCTCGATCTGCGTGGACGTTTCGCGTTCACGCTCGAGCAACTGGCCCCGACGCTGCTGCGTTTCCAGGACCAGATCGGCACGAACCACCGCCGGCGCACCGCCGCCGCCGAAGCGGCGATCCTTTCGACCTGCAACCGCACCGAGCTCTATGTCGCCGGCGACGCCGACATGGTCCGCCCCGCCGTGGACTGGCTGGCGCAGGTCGGCGGGGTCGGCAGCTCGATGCTGATGGACCACGCCTACGTGGTGGAGGACGGCGCCGCCGCGCGGCATGCCTTCCGCGTCGCCAGCGGGCTGGATTCGATGGTGCTGGGCGAGCCGCAGATCCTTGGCCAGCTCAAGCAGGCCGTGCGCGAAGCCGATTCCGCCGGCACGCTCGGCACGACGCTGCACCAGCTGTTCCAGCGCAGCTTCTCGGTGGCCAAGGAAGTGCGCAGTTCGACGGAGATCGGCAGCCACTCCATCAGCATGGCGGCGGCTTCGGTGCGGCTGGCCTCGCAACTGTTCGAGAACCTCGCCGACATCCAGGTGCTCCTGGTCGGCGCGGGCGAGATGATCGAGCTGGTCGGCACGCATTTCGCGGCCAAAGGGCCGAAGGCGATCGCCATCGCCAACCGCACGCAGGAGCGCGGTGAGAAGCTCGCCCATCAGCTGGGCGGCGAAGCCTTCCGGCTGGTCGACCTCCCCGACCGCCTGCATGAATTCGACGCGGTGATCTCCTGCACCGCGTCCAGCCTGCCGCTGATCGGCCTGGGCGCCGTCGAGCGCGCCTTGAAGAAGCGCCGCCACAAGCCGATGTTCATGGTCGATCTGGCGGTGCCCCGCGACATCGAACAGGAAGTGGCCCAGCTCGACGACGTCTACCTCTACACCGTCGACGACCTGTCCAAGCTGGTCCAGACCGCCGGCGAGAAGCGCCAGGCCGCGGTCCAGCAGGCGGAAGCCATCATCGAGACCGGCGTGCAGAGCTTCGTGCACTGGCTGGGCCAGCGCCACACGGTGCCGCTGATCCAGGCCCTGCACCAGCAGGCCGACAGCTGGCGCCAGGCCGAGATCCAGCGCGCGCGCAAGCTGATCGCCAAGGGCGAGGACATCGACAGCGTGCTGGACGCGCTCGCGCGCGGGCTGACGCAGAAGATGCTGCACGGCGCGATGGCCGAACTCCACGTCAGCGACGGCGAGCAGCGCCTGCAGATGGCGCAGACCGTGTCGCGGCTGTTCCTGCGCGGCAGCGCGAAGACGTCGGGCGCCCGCCTGAACGCCCTCGGCGACGAAGCGGAGTCGTAGCGGCGCGTCGTTCGCGCGCGGGCGGCCTGCCATGGCCGCCCCGCTGCCTGGCCTCACGTGCCCCACCGCTGCCGGCCCATGACGGATCGCTCC
>CBIHMU010000088.1:0-22377 GCA_966211105.1 uncultured Burkholderiales bacterium | reverse complement strand
CCCCAGGAGCACGCATCATGTCGCAACAGGACATCACCCAGCCGAAACCGGCGTCGACCACCCGCAAGGTCTTCGCCGCGATCCTGGATTTCTTCTTCATCTTCATCGTCGCCGGTTTTGCGATCGCGCAGTTCTCCGGCGGCGGCGCGGGGGCCCCTCCATGCCACCCCTCCCCGAGGGTAATACGGGGCGGGGCGGGGGGCCCCGGCGCTGCCGCCTGATGCCGCTCGGTCCCCAGCCGCTCGGTCCCGGGCCGCTCAGTACGTCCGCGAGCCCTTGAACTGCGCGTGCTGCCGGCGCTGCAGCGTCGTCTGCTTGCCCATCGCCTCGAAGGAGACGCGCGCGTGCGCGTCCATGATCGCGATGCCCAGCGCGTCGGCCGCGTCCTTGCCCGGTTCGCCGGGCAGCTTCAGCAGCCGCGCCACCATCGCCTGCACCTGCGCCTTCGCGGCGCCGCCGTGGCCGGTGATGGCCTTCTTCATCTGCACGGCGGTGTACTCCGACACGTGCAGGTCGCAGGACACCAGCGCCGTCAGCGCCGCGCCGCGCGCCTGCCCCAGCAGCAGCGTCGACTGCGGGTTCACGTTGACGAAGATGATCTCCACCGCCGCGCAGGTCGGCTGGTAACGCGACACCACCTCGCGGATGCCGTCGAAGAGGATCTTCAAGCGGCCCGGCAGGTCGCCGGTCGGCAGCGCGTTGGTCTTGATCGTGCCGCTGGCCACGTAGGCCAGCCGCGGCCCGTCCGCGTCGATGACGCCGAAGCCCGTCGTCTGCAGGCCGGGGTCGATGCCGAGGATGCGCATGCCGTCGACTCCTTGCGCGTCAGGTACCGGCGCGGAAGTACCACCGCACCGAATGGAAGAACACCGGCGCCGCGAAGCACATCACCGCGATGCGGTCCAGCAGGCCCACCGCGCCGGTGATCGCGCTGCGGTTGCCCCAGGCGTTGATGCCGGCGTCGCGCTTGAGCGCCTGCATCACGAACACGCCGAAGCTGCCGCAGCCCGCCGCGACGAACGCGGCGATGGCCGCCTGGCCCGCCTTGAACGGCGTGATCCAGTACAGCAGCGCGCCCGCCAGCGCCGCCGTGAACGCGCCGATCCACCAGGCCTTCATCGTGAAGGAGCGGCTGATGCGCCGCGCCACCGGCTTGGCGCGGAAGCGGCTGGTCGCCACCGCCTGCGCGACCTGTCCGCAGGCCACCACGGCCACCAGGAAGAACAGCAGGAAGGCGCCGCGGCCCTCGTACTTCGGGAACTCCAGCAGCAGCAGCGCCGGCGCGTGCGACAGGCCGTAGACGCAGACCATGATGCCCCACTGGATCTTCGAGTTGCGTTCGAGGAAACGTCCCGGATCGTCCGCCAGCGCGCTGGCCACCGGGATCGCCAGGAAACCGTAGACGGGGATCAGCACCGAGAACAGGTCGAAGTGGCGCGTGCCCACCAGCACGTACTGCAGCGGCAGGATCACGAAGAAGGCCATGATCAGCCCGCGATGGTCGGCACGGCGGGTGTGCAGCAGCGTGATGAACTCGCGGAAGGCCAGGAAGGAGAACACCGCGAACAGCAGCGTCGCGCCCACCGGCCCCGACACCCACGCGGCCCAGAACAGGCAGGCGCCGACCCAGACCATGTTGAGCTCGTGACGGAAGCGCGCCCAGCGCGCCTGCCAGGCGTCCTGCTCGTCGTCGGGTCGCTCGCGCAGCGACCACAGCACCGAGGCGATGCTCACCAGCAGCAGCGCGCCGAACAGCACCACGAACAGGAAGGCCACCTGCTCGCCGCTGTTCAAGGATTTGAGCCACCTCATTCCTTCCACCCTCCCGGACGCAGCGCCATCACGGCGGCACGCGCGCGCTCCAGGAAGGCGCGCTTGTCCTCGCCCGGCTCGATCCGGATCGGCGCGCCGAAGGTGACCGTGCACAGGATGGGCACCGGCACGATCTCGCCCTTGGGCATGACGCGCTGGACGTTGTCGATCCAGGTGGGGATGAGCTGCACGTCGGGGAACTGTTCGGACAGGTGGTAGAGGCCGGCCTTGAAGGCCTGCGGCGCGCCCTTGTTGGAGCGCGTGCCCTCCGGGAAGATGACCAGCGAGTCGCCGCCCTGCAGCGTGTCGACCAGCGGCTCGAGCGGATCCTCGTCGGGCGTGGCGCGGGTGCGGCTGACGTAGACCGCGTTGAACACCGCGCTCGTGAGCCAGGTCTTGAGCGCGGAGCTCGTCCAGTAGTCGCGCGCGGCGATCGGGCGGGTCCGCGCGCGCAGTTCGCCGGGCAGCGAGGCCCAGATCAGCACCCAGTCGAAGTGGCTCTGATGGTTGGCGAAGTAGATGCGTTGTTCGGACGTCGGAGGACAGCCTTTCCAATGCCCCTGCGCGCCGGTGATCAGGCGCGCCAGCCAGGACAGGAACAGGCCGGTGATTTCGGCAAGGACCATGGCGCCGGATTATCCCGGACCGCCGCGCACGATCGAGGGTTCCACTCAAGTGAGTTGGTTTCGTGAGAAATTGCACAAGAACTGGTCATGGTCTTCGGGTAGGGCTTGGCAAGAAACTGGGTACTTCACCGTTTTCCCAGTTCCCGAGCAAGCCGATGACGACGCCACTTCTTGACCCCGCCAAGACTCCGCCCCCGTCCACCACCGCCATGCCGCCCGGTGGAGCGCCTGCCTCCGGCGCGCACCGCGCGTCGCGAGCCCGCGATCTCGATGACGCCGTTCCGCCGGAAGGGGCGCACGGCGGAGACGATCCGGGCAGCTCGACCGGGACGGCACCGGGGACCGGGGAAGCCCGACTCGCGTCCGCGAGCGACTCGGGCAAGGTCGCCGACGCCGACGCCGACGCCGACGCCGACGCCGACGCCGACGCCGACGCCGACGCCAGCGCCAACTTCAATGCCGACGCGGATGCCGATGCGGCGGCGCATCAGGCGGACTCCTGCCGGCAGATCCGCGGCGACGGCACGGAGGAAGACTGCAACCAGTCCGCCGTGTGGCCCTGGCTGATCGCCGGCGCTGGCGTCCTGCTGGCCGGGGCTGCGGGCGCCAACGGCGGGAGCAGCGACAGCCACGCCGTCACCACTGCGGCACCGAATCCGCCGGCGCCGCCAGCGCCGGCACCGGGACCCGCACCGGCACCAGCACCGGAGCCACCCCCTCCGCCGCCGCTGCTCGCAGCGCCGCGGCTGTCCACCAGCACGGGCAAGGACACGATCGACGGCGCGGGCCACGTCGGAGTCACGCTCGTCGCGCCGGGGAGTTCCTGGGTCTATCGCATGGACGGCGACACCGCCTGGCATGCCGGACAAGGCGACGGCATCGACGCCGGCACCCTGAGCCGCGGCGTCCACGCGGTGATGGTTGCGCAGGTCGACGACCAGGGCCGGCCCGGCGAGGTCGCCACGCTGGCAGTGCGGGTGCATGACGACGTGCTCGCGCCGGGGCTGACGCTGGCGCATGACAACGGCAGCTCGTCGACCGACGGGCTGACCAACGACGGGACGATCACTGTCTCCGGCCTGGCGGCGGGCGCGACCTGGTTCTATCGGGTGAACGATCCGGTGAACGGCACGACCGGTTGGACCCAGGGGAAGGACGGCCAAGTGCCGGCCAACGTGCTCGTCGCGGGCCAGAACAGGATCGAGGCCTACCAGGTCGACGCCGGCGGCGAGCGCAGTCCATTGACCAGCCTGACCGTGACGCTGGACCTGACGCCGCCGGAGGTTCCGCTGCTGCAGACCAGCAACGGCACCGACCTGCTGAACGCCAAGGACTTCATCAACGTCTCCGGCATCGAGGGCGGCGCCAGCTGGAAGTTCCGCGTGAACGGGCAGGGCGACTGGATCGAGGGGCGCGACGGACGCATTCCCGCGGCTGCGCTGGCCGATGGCGAGAACCACGTCGAGGTCGTGCAGGTCGATGCGGCGGGCAATGCGGGCGCCGCAGCCACGCTGACGGTCCGGCAGGATCTCGATGCGCCGGATCCGCTGCAGGCGCACGTGGACGGCGGGCAGGGCAACCTCATGTCCCTGCAGGGCACTATCGCCATCGACAACCTCGAGGACGGCGCGACCTGGAAGTACCGCATCAACGGCGAGAGCGACTGGCATGTGGGCAGCGGTTCGCAGCTGCCGGCGCCCTATCTGCTGGAAGGCCGCAACGACGTGACCTTGATGCAGACGGACAGTACCGGCCACGACAGCGCCGCGACGTCGATCACCGTCACGCGTGACAGCCTTGCCCCCGATCGCCCCGACCTGGTGACCAGCAACGGGCTGCCTTTGATCAACGCGCAGGGCAGCCTGCTGATCCATCGGCTGGAAGATGCCGCGACGTGGGAGTACCGGATCGACGGCGGCGATTGGCGAGCGGGGAAGGGCGACATGCTGGCGTCTGCCGCATTGCACGAAGGCAGCCAGACCGTCGATGTGCGCCAGAGCGATCTGGCCGGCAACGTGAGCGAAATCGATTCGATCGACGTGACGCTGGATTCCACGCCGCCGGACGCCGCGTTGTCAGCGGCGCGAACGCGGGATGGCGCGCTGGCGCCGAACCATCTGATCAACGCCACCGGCTATGTGTCGATCGACAACCTGGAGCAGGACGCCACCTGGGAATACAAGGTGAACGGCGATGACCACTGGCGCCATGGCGGCGGGCATCAGCTGTCGTCGCGGGTGCTGGACGAGGGCGGGAACACGGTCCAGATCCGCCAGGTGGACGCGGCCGGCAACGCCGGTGAGGCGACGACGATGCTGGTGGACCTGGATGCCACCGCGCCCGACACGCTGACCCTGACGTCTTCCACCGGAAGTTGGCTCATGAACTACAGTGGATACATTCAGATCGGGCATGTGGAGCCGGATGCCCAGCTCACGGTCAAGATCGATGGCCGGGTCATTCAACCGGGCGGTTCGCCAGGAAATGTCCAGTTCCAGGCCGCGGCGCAATCCGGTGAGGGCGCACATGCCGTCGAGGCCTACGTCACCGATGCAGCCGGCAATGTCAGCCGCTCCGCCGTTGCTTCTTACACCGTGGACACGACTTCGCCCGATGCGCCATTTCTGTACATGAGCAGCAAACGGATCTACACCTCGGCGGACTATGTTGATGTGCTCAAGCTGGAGGCGGGCGCGAGGTGGTGGTACAGCGTGGACCGCTCCGGCAATTGGATTGAAGGCACGGACGCCAGGATTCCGGGGAGCGCCTTTGTGAACGCGCCCGACTCCAGCCATAGCCATGTGGTGCAAGCTTATCAAGTGGATCTGGCTGGCAATAAAAGCGTCACCGGTACGATCGCCCTCTGGTCTGACGTCGCCCCCCCGGCCGGTATCTGACGCTGGCGCGTCAATGCGCTGAGGTCGTACCGCGGTGACAACGAACCGACCTGAGCATGGCGCGCTCACTGTGCGGCGATCAGGACAGCCGCCTTCTCCGCGATCGCCACCACCGGCGCATTCGTGTTGCCGCTGACGACGCTGGGCATGATCGAGGCGTCCACGACGCGCAGTCCGTCGATGCCGTGCACGCGCAAGCGGTCATCCACGACCGCCTGCGCGTCATGGCCCATGCGGCAGGTGCCGACCGGGTGATAGACCGTGTCGACGCGCCGGCGCAGCAGCGCTTCGATGTCGGCGTCCGTGTCGACGCCGGCGCTCCACAGCTCCCTTGTCCAGAACGCCTTCATTGCGGGCGCGCGCATCAGGTCGCGCGTGAGCTTGTAGCCCTCGATCAGCTCCCTCACGTCTTCGGCCTCCTGAAGGAACCCCGGATCGATCCGCGGCGCGGCCAGCGGATCGGCGCTGGCGAGCGTCAGCGCGCCACGGCTGCGCGGGCGCAGCAGGCACACATGACACGACAGGCCGTGACCCATCCGCAGCTTGCGCGCGTGGTCCTCGACGAGCGCGACGACCAGGTGCAGCTGCACGTTCGGCGCGGGCAGGTCCGGCCGTGTCGACAGGAACCCGCCGCACTCGGCGAAGTTGCTGGTGACGAGGCCGCGTCGCTCGCGCCGATAGCGCTGGACCTGCCCGATGAAGCGGGCGCTCCCGCGCGCGGAAATGCCGGCGAGGTCGAGGCGATCCGAGGCATAGCCGAAGACGAAGTCCGGATGGTCGTGGAGATTGCGGCCGACGCCGGGCAGGTGGTGCCGCACTGCGATGCCGTGCGCCTGCAGCAGCGCGCCGTCACCGATGCCGGACAGCATCAGGAGTTGCGGCGATTGAAGCGCCCCCGCGCAAACGAGGACCTCGCGCGCCGCCCGCACCGTCCGCCGACGGCCGCCTTGTTGCACGTCGACGCCGACGGCACGTCGGCCCTCCAGCACGAGCGACAAGGCCCGCACGCCCGTCTCCACACGCAGGTTGGCGCGGCGGCCCAGCTGCGGTTGCAGATACCCGCGCGCGACGCTCCAGCGCTCGCCTTGGTGCTGGGTGACCTGGTAGACGCCCAGTCCTGCCATGTCCGCGCCGTTGAAATCATCGAGGACCGGGTGACCCGACGCCCGCGCCGCGGCGCGCCATGCGTCGTGGATCGGCGAGTCGGTGCGCAGATCGCCGACGCGCAGCGGGCCGTCCTGCCCGTGCCAGGGCGCGCCGAAACGCTCGTTGCCTTCCGCCTTGATGAAGAAGGGCAGCAGATCCTCGTAGCCCCAGCCGGCGTTGCCCGCAGCGGCCCAGGCGTCGTAGTCGCTCCGGTGCCCGCGCGTGTAGACCATCGCGTTGATCGCCGACGATCCGCCCAGCGCCTTGCCGCGCGGCTGGTAGCCGCGCCGGCCGCCCAGGCCGGGCTGAGGCTCGGTCTCGAAGCCCCAGTTGTTGATCTTCGCGGCGACCTGCAGCGCGCCGGCGAAGGGCGTCGTCGTGACCCAGCCGTCGCCGCGCCCGCCGGCTTCGAGCAGCAGCACGCGACAGGCCGGGTCTTCGCTGAGCCGGCTCGCGAGCACCGCGCCTGCGGAGCCACCGCCGACGATGACGACGTCGGCGTCCAGGCGGTCCGTCGCGCTCATGCGATCTTCTTCAGCAGGCCGAGCAGGCGGTCGAAGGTCGCGCCGTACGGCGGATGGAACAGCTTGGTGCCGGCGAAGCGCGATTGCAGGAACACCGGCTTGAGCTTGCTGAAGGTGTTGAAGCCCCAGACCCCGTGGTACGACCCCATGCCGCTGGCGCCGACGCCGCCGAAGGGCTGCTCCTCCTGGCCGAGGTGCCAGATGCAGTCGTTGACCGTGACGCCGCCCGCATGCGTGCGGGCCAGCACGTCGTCGCGCGCGGCCCGGTCCTCGCCGAACCAGTACAGCGCCAGCGGCCGATCGCCCGCGTTCACATGCGCGATCGCCTCGGACGGATGGCCGTAGGGCACGATGGGCAGCAGCGGGCCGAAGATCTCCTCGCGCATCACCGCCATCTCGGGCGAGGTGTCGAGCAGCAGGGTCGGGACGAGGCGACGATCCCCCGGCTCGTCCTCGTGCGTGGGACGCAGCGTCGCGCCGCGGGCGCGCGCGTCGTCGAGCAGGCCCCTCAGGCGTGCGTGATGGCGCGGGCTGACGATGGCGGTGTAGTCCGGATTGCCGGCGATGCGCGGGTAGAGCCGGCGCACGGCGGCGACGATCGCCTCCGTCAGCGGCTGCACCAGTTCCTGCGGCGCGAGCACATAGTCCGGCGCGACGCAGGTCTGGCCGGCGTTCAGCAGCTTGCCGAAGGCGATGCGCTCGGCGGTGCGGGCGATGTCGGCGCTGCGGTCGACGATGGCGGGCGACTTTCCGCCGAGCTCCAGCGTGACCGGTGTCAGGTGTTGCGCGGCGGCCTGCGCGACCACGCGACCCACCGGCGTCGAGCCGGTGAAGAACAGGTGGTCGAAGGGCAGTTGGGTGAAGACCTTGCCCACTTCCGCATCGCCGGTGACGACGGTCATCTCGTCAGGGGCGAAATGCTGGGCCACGAGCCGGGCCATCAGGTCCGACGTGGCGGGCGTGAGTTCGGACGGCTTGATCATCACGCGGTTGCCGGCGGCCAGCGCCGCCAGTGCGGGCGCCATCGCGAGGTAGTACGGATAGTTCCACGGCGAGACGATGCCGACCACGCCCAGCGGCTGCGGCATCAGCCGGTTGCCCGCGGGCAGGAAGTGCAGGGCGGTCGGGGCGCGCTTGACGGCCATCCAGCGCTTGAGGTGCCGCATCGCGTGGCGGGCGCCGGACTGGACGGTGAAGAGATCGGCCAGCAGGCTTTCGTGCCGCGAGCGGTGGCCGAAGTCGCGGGACATCGCGTCCGCGAGCGCCTCCGCATGGTCGGCCGTCATCCGCAGCAGCCGGGCGAGCCGGTCGCGGCGCTGCGCCTCGGTCGGCATCCGCTCGCGATCGAACGCGGCGCGCTGCTGCTCCAACACAAGATGCAGGCGCTCGTGCAGGGCTTGGTCCATGGGGTGTCTCCGTTGTTGCTCTTGTGGAGACGAAGGCTATGCGCATTCGTGCGGCGGGCCAAGCGCGAGGACCCTGGACTAGAGAGGCCCGACTAGGCGCAGCCAGGTCGCACTGGCATGCGGGTGCGCAAACGAAAAAGCCCGGTCGGAGCCGGGCTTTCGAGGCGACGAGGCCGTCCGCTCAGAAGCGGTAGCCGACGCTCAGCGTCACGCCGGTGACCGTGGTCGAGTCCTTGTCGAAATAGGACATGTAGTCGACCGCGCCGTACACCTGCTTGTTGAAGTTGTACTTGGCGCCCAGGCCCCACGAGAAGCTGCTGTCGCTGCCCGAGCTCGAGCCGAGGCTCGACGAGAGCTTGACCTTGGAATCGGCGTAGCCCAGGCGGCCAAACACTTCGAATTCAGGGGTCAGCGAGTACTTCGGCACCACGTAGAGGCCGTAGCTGCGGGAGATCTTGGCCTTCACGCCTTGCGTGGTGTCATCCGACACGCCGCCGGCCAGCATGCCTTCGAGGGCGACGTTGGGGTGCAGGTCCCAGCCGACGATGCCGCGGATGGCGCCCGGCTTGAACGACACGTTGAAGAAATCGTCCTTGACCTTGACGAAGGTGTAGCCCAGTTCGCCGTACACGCCGTTCTGCGCTTGGGGGGTCGATTGGGCTTGGGCGGCGCCGGCGGCCAGCAGGGCGGCGGCGACGATGAGGGAGATCTTGCTCATTGGAATACTTCTCTCGAAAAAAAGCACCTCAGCGGTGCGGCCCGAAAGGTAGCAATGAGCGGCCAGGAAGCGCCGTGAAAGAGGTCACATCCCTGTAAAAAAGTGCGATAGGAGTGGCGGGCGTGCGACGTTCGACCCGTCGGGCCACCCCTGTGGGTGGGAGTTACCAGGCGAGAGCAGCACAAGTGTTGACGCCGCCTTGACGCGGCCTTGGCGCGCGGGAGGGGCGGTGCCAGCCGACACCGCCCCGGGGATCAATGACGGAAGTGGCGCACGCCCGTCAGCACCATCGCGATGCCGCGCTCATTGGCCGCGGCGATGACTTCCTCGTCGCGCATCGAGCCGCCCGGCTGGATGACGCAGGAGGCGCCGGCGTCGGCCAGCACGTCCAGGCCGTCGCGGAACGGGAAGAAGGCGTCGCTCGCCACGGCCGAGCCGGTCAGCGACAGGCCGGCGTTCTCGGCCTTGATCGAGGCGATGCGCGCCGAGTCGATGCGGCTCATCTGGCCGGCGCCGACGCCCAGCGTCATGCCGCCGCCGCAGAAGACGATGGCATTGCTCTTCACGTACTGCGCGACGGTCCACGCGAACATCAGGTCGTCGAGCTGCTGCGCGGTCGGCTGCAGCGTGGTGACGACCTTCAGGTCGGCCTTGGTCAGGAAGTGGTTGTCGGCCGTCTGCACCAGCAGGCCCGAGCCGACGCGCTTGACGTCCTGCGCGTTGCGGCCCTGGTCCCACGGACGAGCGCCGCCCGGCGGCAGCGCGATCTCGAGCAGGCGCACGTTGACCTTGCCCTTGAAGACCTCGCGCGCCTCGGCGCTGAAGGACGGCGCCATCAGCACCTCGACGAACTGCTTGGACACCAGTTCCGCGGCGGCGCGATCGACCTCGCGGTTGAACGCGATGATGCCGCCGAAGGCGCTGGTCGGATCGGTCTTGAAGGCCTTCGCATAGGCGTCGGCCGCGGTCGCCGCGACGGCCACGCCGCAGGGGTTCGCATGCTTGATGATCACGCAGGCCGGCGCGTCGAAGCTCTTCACGCATTCCCACGCGGCGTCCGCGTCGGCAATGTTGTTGTAGCTCAGCTCCTTGCCCTGCAGCTGCCTGCCGGTCACCAGCGAGCCGGGCGCCGGATGCAGGTCGCGGTAGAGCGCGGCGGTCTGGTGCGAGTTCTCGCCGTAGCGCAGGTCCTGCACCTTGATGAAGCTGCTGTTCATCTGCGCCGGGTACTCGGACAGGCTGCCGTCCTCCAGGCGCGCGCTCAGGTAGTTGCTGATCGCGGCGTCGTACTGGGCGATGCGGTTGAACGCGGCCACGGAGGCGGCGAAGCGCGTCCTGTCGCTGGTCTTGCCCTGCGCCTTCAGCTCCTCGAGCACCTGCGCGTACTGCGACGCGTCGGTCAGCACCGTCACGTCCTTCCAGTTCTTGGCCGCGCTGCGGACCATCGCCGGGCCGCCGATGTCGATGTTCTCGATCGCGTCCTCGAGCGTGCAGCCGGGCTTGGCGACGGTGGCCTCGAAGGGGTACAGGTTGACCGCCAGGATGTCGATCGTGTCGATGCCGTGCTGCTCGATCGCGGCGACGTGCTCGGGCAGGTCGCGACGGGCCAGCAGGCCGCCGTGGATCTTCGGATGCAGCGTCTTCACGCGGCCGTCCAGCATCTCCGGGAAGCCGGTGTGCTGCGCGACTTCCGTCACCGGCAGGCCGGCGTCGGCCAGCAGCTTGGCGGTGCCGCCGGTGGACAGCAGACGCACGTCCAGCGCATGCAGCGCCTTCGCGAAGTCGACGATGCCGGTCTTGTCGGAGACCGAGATCAGGGCGGTGAGTTGGGCCATGAACATTCCTTCGAAGCGGGGATTCGTATGACCAAGCGCAGCGCGGAGAACCGGCTTGGCCGGGCTCCTGCGCTCGCCCCGCGAGGGGCCGGCGGAGCCGGTAGGGGGACTAGATCAGCTTGTGCTCGACCAGTTTGCGGCGCAGCGTGTTTCTGTTGATGCCCAGCCACTCGGCGGCCTTGCTCTGGTTGCCGTCGCTGTGCTGCATCACCACTTCCAGCAGCGGTTTCTCGACCAGCCGGATCAGCATCTCGTGCATCGAGTGCGGGACTTCACCGCCGAGGTCCCGGAAGTAGACCTCCAGGTTTTCGCGCACGCAGGAGTCGATCGGTTTTGGCGTCATGCCGTCAGCCTTCTTTCTTGATCTTGGTGTTGTTCTTCGTTCGCGGCCACGGCGACGACATCGGCGGCATCGACGCTGTCGTCGAGGCGCGCGCCGGCGGCCGGCAGGTAGGGCAGCCGGTCATGAGCGTCCGCCAGCGCGTCCAGCCAGTCCGTCAGCGCGCGGACCTGGTCGTCGCAACGCTCGAGGGTGTTCATGCGGCGGCGGAAGTCCTCGCCGCCGGGCAGCGCCCGCACGGCCCAGCCGATGTGCTTGCGCGCGCTGCGCATGCCGGTGAGTTCGCCGTACAACGCGTAGTGGTCGTGCAGGTGCTCGATCAGCCAGCCCTTGGCCTCGGCGACGCGCGGCGCCGGCTGCTCCTCGCCGGTGGCCAGGAAGTGCGCGATCTCCGCGAAGATCCACGGCCGGCCCTGCGCCGCGCGGCCGATCATGATCGCGTCCGCGCCGGTCGCGGCCAGCACCTCGCGGGCCTTCCGCGGCGTGTCGATGTCGCCGTTGGCGACGACGGGAATGCGCAGCGCGGCCTTCACCGCGGCGATGGTGTCGTACTCGGCGCGGCCGCTGTAGCCCTGCTCGCGCGTGCGGCCATGCACGGTGACCATCGAGACGCCCGCGGACTCCGCCGCGCGCGCCAACGCGACCGCGTTCTTCTCCGCCTGGCACCAGCCGGTGCGCATCTTCAGCGTGACCGGCACGCCGCGCGGCGCGCAGGCGGCCACCACGGCCTCGACGATCTCCAGCGCCAGCGCCTCGTCCTGCATCAGCGCCGAGCCTGCCCACTTGTTGCAGACCTTCTTGGCCGGGCAGCCCATGTTGATGTCGATGATCTGCGCGCCGCGGTCCACGTTGTAGGCAGCCGCCTCGGCCATCATCGTCGCGTCGGTGCCGGCGATCTGCACGGCGATCGGCGCGGACTCGCCCTCATGGTTCGCGCGGCGCGAGGTCTTCAGGCTGTTCCACAGGTCCTTGCGCGAGGTCACCATCTCGCTCACCGCATACCCCGCGCCGAGCTTCTTGCACAGCACGCGGAAGGGCCGGTCGGTCACACCCGCCATGGGAGCGACGAACAGACGGTTCGGCAGGACGTAGGGACCCAGCAGGAGAGGACCGGGCGGCGGGGTGGACATCGGGAGCGACAGAGCGGTTGCACAAAAAAGAGGCAGAAGTATACCGCCCCGGGGCTGCCCGTTCCGAGGCCCCCGTCAGAGGGATGGCTGCTTGCGCCAGAGGACGAAGCCCTGGTCGACGAAGCGGTTCATCACGCGGTCCTGCGACAGCTTGTAGATCGCGCGGGCGATGCGACCCCGCAGCTCGGGCGTGTTGCAGCGCGATCGGTGGGAGAGCGTCACGTACAGGCCCTCGCGCGCGATCGCCGGCATCAGCGGCTGGATCGCCGGACCGCCGTTGCGCGCGGCGTAGGCCTCGGCCGGCGTGTCCTCGTAGATCAGGTAGTCCGCACGGCCGCGCTGCAGCATCAGGATCGCCTGCTCGATGCTCGCGACCTGGCTGATCTTCAGCGACTGGCGCGCGTAGTGGTCGAACTCGACGCCGAAGCTGTTGTTGATCACCGTCACGCCCTGCTTGGGCACGAGGTCGCTCCAGCGCTTGTAGGCCACCGGCGCCGCGGTCCGCGTCCAGATGACGCTGCGCGTCTCGCGGAACGCCGGATGGAAGTAGTCCATGTACTCGGTGCGCGGCAGCGTGAAGAAGGCCCCCGCGATCAGGTCGATGCGGCCCGCGCGCATCTCCTCCTGCACACGACCCCAGGGACCGACGTAGCGGGTCTCGACCGGAATGCCGATCTCCGCGGCGAGCCACTGCATCAGATCCGCATTGGCGCCGACCAGCTTCTGCTCGTCGGTCGGATCGCGCCAGAGATAGGGCGGGTACTGCGGGTTGCCGGACGCGACCAGCATCGGGCAGCCGGCGATCGGCCCCGGCGGCGGTGTCTGCGGGGACGGCGAGGTGCCGGGCGCCGCGCTTGCCTGCGCAGCGGGCGGCGGCGCGGTCTGTGCCATCGCGACGGCGCCGAACGGCGACGGTCCGGAACTCCCCGGACCGGCGACGGCCAGGCCGATCAACGCGAACGACGAGACGGCTAGGCGGCGCAAGGACATGGTCTTCAGATAATCCCACGCATGGAAGCTTGGCTGCAACAGATGATTCACCTGATGCTGGAGACCCTGTCTCTCCCGCAAGTGGGGCTGGGCGCGGTGTTCGTCATCGCGCTGATTTCGGCGACGCTGCTGCCGATGGGATCGGAGCCCGTCGTGCTGCTGCTGGTGCATGCGAAGCCGGAACTCTTCTGGCCGGCGATCCTCGTGGCCACCGCAGGCAACACGATCGGCGGCGCGATCACCTGGTGGATGGGCTACGGCGCGGAACGCGCCTACGAGGCCGCCGTGCACCACACGCCGCGCGACCAGCGCGTGCTCGGCTGGCTGCGTCGCTTCGGCGCGAAGACCTGCCTGATGAGCTGGCTGCCCATCGTCGGCGATCCGCTATGCGCCCTGGCCGGTTGGCTGCGTCTGCCGTTCTGGCCCTGCGTGGCCTACATGGCGATCGGCAAGTTCATGCGCTATCTGCTCATGACCGCCCTCGGCATCGCCATCTTCGAATAACCCGCGGCCGACGCAGCTCCGCTTTGGGCGCACCGCGGCGTTGCAGATCCTCGCCATAGCCGGGCTATGGCTCCGGTCTGCGCCTAGCGGTGCATCCCAAATCGGAGCCGCGTCGGCCACGGGTTGTGAGGGGTTTCTCGGCACAATTCGAAGATTCGAGAGGAGAACCCCGCCATGAGCATTCCCAGCACCCCGGCGTACGACGCTTTGTGCCAGCGCCATCAGCGCATCCATCGCCTGTCCCATCTGCAGTCCATCGCCTCGTGGGACCAGTCCGCGTTCATGCCGGCACGCGGCGCGCAGGCACGTGCCGAGGCGCTCGCCGAGATGGGCGGGCTGCTGCATCAGCTCGGCACCGACCCCGCGCTGCGCCAGTTGCTCGACGACGCGGCGCAGGAGCCGCTCGACGACTTCCAGCGCGCCTCGCTGCGCGAGATGCGCCGCGTGTGGCGCTCGGCCAATGCAGTGCCGCAGCGGCTCGTGGAAGCGCGCTCGCTGGCCAACTCGCACTGCGAGCACCAGTGGCGTCAGCAGCGTCCCGCCAACGACTGGGCGGGGTATGTCGAGAACCTGCGTCCCGTCGTCCGCTACGCGCGGGAAGAGGCGCAATACCTGGCCGACGACTCGGGCCTGAGCCGCTACGACGCGCTGCTCGACCAGTACGAGCCCGGCATGCGCTCGGCCGACATCGACCGCGTCTTCGGCGACCTGCGCCAGTGGCTGCCCGGCCTGATCCGGCAGGTGATGGCGCGCCAGACCGAGGACCGCGTAATCCATCCGCAGGGCCCGTTCGCCGCCGCGTCGCAACGCGCGCTGGGCCTGGACGCGATGAAGCTGCTGGGCTTCGACTTCGAGGCGGGCCGGCTCGACGAGAGCGCGCACCCGTTCTGCGGCGGCGTGCCGGAGGACGTGCGGATGACGACGCGCTACCGCGACGACAGCTTCCTGCAGAGCCTCACCGGCACCATCCACGAGACCGGCCACGGCCGCTACGAGCAGAACCTGCCGCGCGAGTGGCTGGGCCTGCCGGTGGCCGGCGCGCGGTCGATGGGCCTGCATGAAAGCCAGAGCCTGTCCTTCGAGATGCAGCTGGCCTCGCATCCCGGCTTCGCCGCACTGCTGCAGCCGCTGGTGGAACGCCACCTCGGCACGCAGCCGGGCTTCGCCGCCGACAACCTGCACAAGCTGATGACGCGCGTCGCCCCGGGCTACATCCGCGTGGACGCGGACGAGGTGACCTACCCGGCGCACGTGATCCTGCGCTACGAGATCGAGCGACCGCTGATCGAGGGCGAGATCGAGGTCGAGGACATCCCCGCGCTGTGGGACGCCAAGATGCAGGAGCTGCTGGGCCTGGACACGCGCGGCAACTACAAGGACGGCTGCATGCAGGACGTGCACTGGGGATGCGGGCTGTTCGGCTACTTCCCCTGCTACACGCTGGGCGCGATGTACGCGGCGCAGTGGTTCGCGACGATGCGTCGCGAACGGCCGGCGCTGGACGCGGAGATCACGCGCGGCGAACTGACGCCGGTCTTCGACTGGCTCAAGTCGCGCATCTGGTCGCAAGGCAGCCGCTGGGAAACGCCGGAGCTGGTGCAGCGCGCCAGCGGCGAGGCGCTCAACCCGGCGCACTTCCGCCGGCACCTCGAGTCGCGCTACCTGGGCTGATCCACTGGGCTGATCCCCTGGGCTGACGCCTGGCCGGCGCGCCAATGAGAAAGGGCACCCCGCGTGGGGTGCCCTTCTCTTTGCGCGTCCGCAGTCTCTACCCGCGGCGCTCCCAACGAGTCGTCGAGGACTCGAATGCTGTTGTCTTCGGGGTCAGGCCTTGCCAGCCGTCTTGCGGCGGCGCAGGACGAAGCCCATCGCGCCCAGGCCGGCCAGCATCAGCGCGAGGCTCTGCGGTTCCGGCACGGCGGTGACGCTGACGTTGTCCAGCGAGGTGCCGTAGGAATCGCTGATGCCCGCGGCGGCGAAGCGCAGCGTCATCGGGCTGCCGGTGCCGGTGAAGGTGGTGGTCAGGGTCTGCCAGGTGGTGATCGTGTTGTTGCCGACCAGGCCGCTCAGGCCGCCGATGCTCCAGTCGATGCCGTTGCTGGCGGCGCTGCGGAAGTCCGGCCGGTTGGCATAGGAGAACGACAGCGTGTAGGTCGCGCCGGCCACGGTGTTCAGCGTCTGGCTGATCCAGCTGTTGGCGGTGGTGTCGAGCTCGACGTAGTTGCCGCCGCTGAACGCGCTGCCCGCGACGTTGTTGCGGATCTCCAGGCCGTTCGGTCCGACGGTCCAGCCGGCGGTGCTGCCGACGATGGCATAGCTGCCGTTGCCGACCGCATTCGATTCGAAGCTGCCGTTGGTGATCAGGTTCACCGGGGCCGCCAGGGCGAACAGCGGGGCGGCGAAGAGGGTGGCGGCGATCAGGCGCTTCATGGGCAGGACTCGGAAGTTCGACAACGGGTGCGCGGGAAGATCCGCGCTTGTGTCGAATTGTTCGAGACCTCCTCCGCGCTGGCATCCCCCTGGGCGATGGGGCTCGCGCCACGTTTCGTGACGCACTGCACACCGCGGCGCGGCGGCGTGGGGTCAGGGCGTGCGCTTGCCGCCCGCCTTCCTGGTCGCGGTCGCCTTCGACGCAGGTTTCTTCTTCGCCACCGGCCCGGTGGCGGGCTTCGGGGCAGCGCCGGGCCGTGCGGCACGCAGCATCGCGACTTCGGCGCTGAGCGCCTCGACACGCGCCTTCAACTGCTCGACGTCGTCCGCGGCCGGCATGCCGAGTCGCGCGAGCGCGCGCGCCACGCGGTCCTCGAAGATCGATTCGAGCTTGTCCCAATGCTGGCCGGCCCGCGCGCCGACTTCGCCCGCCAGATCGCTCATGCGGTGCGCGGCGCTGTCGAGCGTCGCCTCGGGTTTGGCGACGACCGTCCCGCCTTGTTCCTGGGCCTTCGCGAACGCCGCCAGTCCCGCCGACCAGATCTGTTGCGCCGAGGTCCTCACCTGCTCCGCGAACGGCTTGTCCGTCGACGTCGATGCCGCCGCCACGGCGGACGCGGCCTGCTTGGGGCGGCTTCGTGCCGTCTTCGGGCCGGCCGTCTTCTGTTGCTTCTTGACCATGGGCGTTCCTTGTCGTCACGGAGCGGGGGCCTGACGCCCGCCGCTCGCCGAGAACCGGACTATAGGCGGCGCATCGGTGGCTTGTCGGTCGTGCGCGGTGTCGCAAGCGCACGTCGACCCGTCCCGCAACCCCCCATCGGGGCGATCGGCGCAGGGACCAGAATGTCGGGCATGTCCTTGCCGACCCCGTCGATCTCCTCGAGGGCGCGCCGTCCCGGCGACGAGTTCGCCGACACCGTGCCCGAATCGCCCGCGGCCTTGCCGCCGCCGGCTATGGATCGCGACCTGCCGTTGCGCCCGGGCGCGGCCATCGGCTGCCCGCAGTGCCGCGCGCCCATGCGCCACCTCAGCCTGCCGGGCCACCATGCGCCGGCGACCGTCGACGTCGACCATTGCGGTCCCTGCGGTCTGGTGTGGTTCGACGCGCGCGAATCGGTGCATCTCTCGACGGCCGCCTGGATCCAGCTGCTGCGCGACCTGCACCGCCTGCGCCGCGGCGAGGTGCCGCATCAGCCGGACCGGGCCTGCCCGCTGTGCGCGAAGACCCTGAAGGAAGTCCGCAACTTCACGCGCTACGGACGCTTCCCGGTGCTCGAATGCGGCAGCTGCGGCGGCCATCTGCACAGCCAGGCCGGCATGCTGGCCGAGCGCGGCCTGGTCCGTCCGCTGCTGCCGGGCGAGCGCTACGCGCTGCAGGCCGAGAAGCGCCAGTGCTTCTGCCTGAGCTGCGGCGGTCCCGCCGACGGCAAGGGGGAGGACTGCGCCTGGTGCAAGAGTCCGCTGCTGATGGTCGACATGCCGCGGCTGGCGAACGCGCTGCGCAAGCGCTCGCCGTCGGAACCGCTGCTGATGCCCAACGGCGGCAAGCCGGTCGGCTGGGCCTGCCGGGGATGTGGCGCGCCGATGGACCCGACCCGCGAGACGCGCTGCGGGCAGTGCCACCACACGGTCGTCGCGCCGTCGCTGGACGACCTCGGCCCCTTGCTCGACGCGCTCGAGCACGATGGCGAGGAAGCCGACGCGCAGATCGAGCGCGAACGCCGCGAGCGCCGCGAGCGGCTCGCCGCCTATCCCTTCGAGCACCGCGATCCGGCCGGCGGCAGGCACGGGCTCTTCTGGAAGGGCAAGTACGAGAAGCGCTACGACGCGGAGAACCAGCGCCGCGAGGAGCGCCGGGACGGTGGGATCGGCTGGGCTTCGTCCGGATGGCCCGGATGGCCCGGATCGCAGGGCGACGGGCCGCCGTCGTTGATCGGGATCGCGCTGCGCATCGCCGCCCGGCTGCTCTGGCGCTGACGCGCCGGGGGAAGGCCCGCGGGCCTCAGAGTTCCAGCACCCCGATCGGCTTGGCGCAGGCCGCCGGTGTGCCGCCGCCGCGCACGACGAAGGGCAGCTCGCCCCACGGGCCCGAATCGCGCGGGCAGCCGTTGCGCAGCGAGCCGCCGGGGCAGGCGCAGCCCTTGGTCTTGACCAGCTTGTCCAGCGTCTGCGCCTGCTGCGGGTTGAGCTTGGGCAGGTCGTGCCGGAAGACCAGCTGCAACGCCGTCGGCGGCGCGGGCGCGTCCAGCGCGGGCACCGGGCCCAGCAGCGTCGCCATCGACTGCGTGTCCTTCAGCGCCGCCGCGGGCTTCATGGCCTTGGCGCGGCGCAGGTAGTTCAGCGCCACTTCCATCGCGGCGTAACCACGCGCGGCCGAGGCCGTGAACGGCTTGCGGAACGCCGCGCCGTAGGTGTTGGCCACCTGGTCCCAGCGGCCGCGGTCGATGGTCAGCACGGGGCAGAGCACCGCGTCCACGCGGTCCGACAGCGTCGCGTCGAAGTCCATCCAGCACGAGGTCCGCGCGCTGATGCGCAGGCCGGTCTGGCGGCGCAGGTCGGCGGCGATCTTCTCGCCGGCATTGAGCTCGATGCGGCCCAGCTGCAGCTGCAGGTCCTGGGCTTTCATCCGCTCCGCGTTGCTGGAGATGAAGGGGATGCCGGCGACCCGCAGCGCGTCCGCGCCGGCGTTGATCTCGCACCAGTTGCCCAGCACGACGTCGACCTTGGCCGCGATGAATTCCTGGGAGATGGCGAGCGCCTTGCGGGCGTCGCAGCCGCTGTCCTTGACGATCAGCTTGGGCGCGGCGTCGCCGGGCCAGGTCTTGAGCGCCAGCGTCATGCCGAGCTGGAGCTCCTCGGCCTGTGTGGTGCTCGGATAGCTGCCGGGCAGGATGACGCCGATGGTGGTGGCGGCGGCCGGCGCGGCGGCGCAGAGCAGGGCGGCTGGCAGGACGATGGCCAGGACCTGGCGGATGTTCATGACGATCCTCTTCTTCTTCGTGGCCGCGGTCGGCCGTGCGTTGACTTTGTCGCCCGAACTGCTTGTTGGCGTCCGAGGCTGGAGGTATCGCCTGCTCGCCGTGCGCGCGCACTGGAGGTTTTCCCGGGAGTCCCCACGAATGAAAACGCCCCGGCGGGCCGGGGCGGTAAGACGTCACAGTTGTGACGGACAGTGCGGCATGCGTGCAACGCGAGCCGTACAGCGCACGAATCTCAGTCGGGCCAGCCCTGCAGCACGAGCTTGCCGCGTTGGCGCTGACTCTCCTGCAAGGCGTGGGCGCGCTTGAGGGTGTCGGCGGAGATCGTCCCGACCACGTCGGACAGCGTCGTGCGGATCTTCCCGGCGTCGACCAGCGCGGCGACCTCGGTCAGGAGGCGGCCCTGCGCGTCGATGTCGTGCGTCGCATGCATGCTGCGGGTGAACATCAGCTCCCAGTGCAGCGACAGGGACTTGCCCTTGAGCGCCATCACGTCCAGGTCGTTCGGGCCGAAGTCGTCGATCATCGCCAGCTTGCCCTGCGGCTCCAGCGCCTCGACGAAGCCCTGGAAGTGCTGCGGGGTGTGGGTGAGGCTGGTGACGTAGCGCAGCGGCGGCACACCGGCCTTCTGCAGCGCGGCGATCTGCGGGGCGATCGGTTCGCGGTGGTTGATGACGTGGTGGGCGCCGAGCGCATGCAGCCATTTGCCGCCTTCGCCGTCCGGCTCGGAACTGGTGCCGATGACGGTCAGATGCGCGTGCCGGCGCGCCAGCTGGACCAGGATCGAGCCCACGCCGCCGGCGGCGCCGGTGACCAGCAGGCTGACCGGACGCTCGGGCTGCTGCTGGACCTGCAGCCGGTCGAACAGCAGTTCCCAGGCGGTGATGGCGGTCAGGGGCAGGGCGGCGGCCTCGGCGTCGCTGAGCGACGCGGGCGCCTGCGCGGCGATGCGATGGTCGACGCACTGGAACTGCGCGTTGCTGCCCGGACGGGTGATGTCGCCGGCGTACCAGACGCGGTCGCCGACGGCGAAGCCGGTCACCGCTGTGCCGATCGCGCGGACCGTGCCGACCGCGTCCCAGCCGAGGATCACCGGGGTGGTGCCGTCGGCGCTGGCGCGGCGCAGGCGGACCTTGGTGTCGACCGGGTTGACGGCGATCGCGGCGACCTCGACCAGCAGGTCCTTCGGACCGGGCGCGGGGGTGGGCAGTTCGAGGTCGATGAGCGATTCGAGCTCGGTGATGGGCAGGGACTTGAAGTAGCCGACGGCTTTCATGGCGGTGACTCCTGGATGTCGGATGGGAAGGGTGGGCGGCGGTGGCCGGATGTTGTGGGAACGAATGGTGAGCCTTCCGGCAGAATCAATGAAGACAGTTGAATCGCTATCAGTTTCAACGTCGGATTGAAGATCGACCGGGAGGGCCGTCATGGACATCGAGAACACTGCCGAACTGCGCCTGCTGATCGAATGCGCGCGCGGCGGCAGCCTGACGGCGGCGTCGCGGGAGATGGGCATCACCCCGGCCGCGGCCAGCGCCATGCTGAAGAAGCTGGAGGCGCGTCTGGGGGTGCGGCTGGCGGAGCGCAGCACCCGGGCGCTGCGGCTGACGGCCGCCGGCGAGCGGCTGCGGGACTATGCGCAGCGCGCGCTCGAGTTGCTGGACGAGGGCCTTGCGCTGGTCACCGAGGGCGGCGACGATCTGGCCGCCAAGGGACGCGGCGCCACCGCGCTGCGCGGGCGCATCCGGGTCAGCGCGTCGAGCGACCTGACGCGGCGCATCGTGCTGCCGCTGCTGGATGGGTTCCTCGACCGGCATCCCGGGATCGAGCTGCAGCTCAACGTCGGCGACGCCCTGCAGGACGTCGTGCGCGACGAGGTCGATCTGGCGCTGCGTTACGGCGAACTGGCCGACTCGCGGCTGGTGGCGCGCAAGCTGCACGACGGCCGCCGGTTGCTGGTGGCGTCCCCGGACTACCTGAAGCGGCACGGCCGGCCGTCGCATCCCGGCGAGCTGACGCAGCACGAGTGCATCCGCTTCAAGATCGGCGACCGGCTGGAGCGCGAATGGCGTTTCTGGCGTCGCGACGCGATGCAGGCGGCGCCGGTGGACGTGACGGTGCAGGGCCGCCGCACGGCGGACGACGGCGGCATCGCCCACCAGTGGGCCCTCGAAGGGCGGGGGCTGACCTACAAGAGCTGCCTCGACATCCGCGACAGCCTCGCCAGCGGCGCGCTGGTCGAGGTGCTGCCGGACTGGGTCGGGCGGCCGATGCCCCTGCATGCGCTGATGCCGAGCCAGCGCTTCCTGCCGCAACGGCTGAAGGCGCTGGTCGATCATCTGGCGGAGGCACTCCGGCGCTGAAGCACGCCGGCGCGCCGGCGCGCGATTCAGTGCTTGTGGTCGCCGTGACCCGCATGCGGATCGTTGGCGTCCGCGACCGGGCCGGTCCGGGCCGGCGCCTGGACGCTCACGGTCGAGCGGGACTTGTCGGCGCCCTCGAACACCAGCGTCAGCACGACCGCGTCCCCCGTCTTCAACGGGCCCTTCAGATCCATCAGCATGACGTGATAACCGCCGGGCTTGAGCTCCACCAGCTTGCCGGCGGGCACCGCCAGCGAGGCCACCGGGCGCATGCGCATCACGTCGCCGTCCATGGCCATCTCGTGCACCTCGGCCACGCCGGCCGAGGGCGTGCTGACCGAGATCAGCTTCACGTCCGTCGGCGACTTGATCTGCAGGAAGGCGCCCGTGGACTTCTGCTGCGGCACCGTGGCACGCACCCAGGCGTTGGCGACGACGACCTGGGCCTGGGCAAGACCGGCGGTCAGCAGGAGGGCAGGAACCAGGGCCAGGCGGGCAAGGGCAGGGAACTTCATCGAGGCGTCCAATCCATCTGTTCTTTGATCAGGCGGCAGTATCCGACATCGCTCGCCTGAGGGAACGCTGGCCCCCCGGCCTCCTACGACTCGCAGGCTCCCCAAGTCGGCCGGGGGGCCAGCGTTCCCTCAGGCTCGGAGCGAGGCTGGCGTCGATTCATTG